>JAFYGE010000004.1 GCA_017543335.1 Ruminococcus sp. | reverse complement strand
GGTAATATGAAAAGTAATCAGCTTTCTAAAAATGATATAATTAAAAATAATCTGAAAGAGGTTGTAATTGAAGATCTTGATCCTGACAATGGACAAGTTATTACCAATATCGGAGCAAACCTCTTTAAAGATTGCGAAAATCTTGAAACAGTAGTTCTTCCGGCAACTATTGAAACAATAGATTCATTTGCCTTCAGCGGATGTACAAACCTGAAATCCATAACATACGAAGGCTCACCCAATAAAGACAAAGCCATTGATCTACCTCCTGCAATCAAAAAGATTGGCGGTCATGCATTTAAAGGTTGTATTGCTCTTGAATGCGCACTTGATTTAAGCGATTATCAATATCTCGAAGAAATAGGTGCGGGAGCATTTTATGGTACAGGAATAAATAGTCTTATAATTTCAGATAATATTAAATCGCTTCCGACTGAGATTTCGTTTGAAACCGCACAATTTGGAAACTGTAAATCATTAACCAAAGCTATTATTAATTGTGAGGAAGGTATGGTATCAAACCGAAGCCTGAGCAAAATCTTTGATAAATCTACAGGTCTTGAAGAACTTACTATTTATAATGTAGAAGAAATGTTAAATAGTATATCAACATGTAGTTGTGGAGGTTATGCTCCTGCAAAACATTTACACGGTATTTTCTTTAATTATTATGTTCCTGATTCATTAGAAACAATCATTTTGAAGGATGACGAAAAAACAATTATTGGAACATTCGGAAATATGAATAACATTAAAACAATTATATTACCAGAAGAACTTAAGATAATTGAAGAAGGCAGTTTTAATGGGTGTACATCATTAGAAACAGTAGAAATACCTGAAACAGTTGAAGAAATTGGAAATAATGCATTTTTTAACTGTTCTTCACTTAAAAATATTACTATTCCTAATCATGTAAAAATAATACCATTTCAATGCTTCGAAAATTGTATTTCACTTGAATCCATAGATATTCCTAAATCCATTGTAGAACTCGGAAAACATGCATTCGAGAATTGTACATCTTTAAAAACAATATCCATTCCTAACACCGTAGAAACAATTCCATCCAGATGCTTCACTGGTTGCTCTTCGCTCGAAACATTTGTTTTTCCTGAAGGTGTTACGAAAATGGAAGGTAATCCTACAGATGGAAAATGGAATAGTTTAAAAGAAATATATATTCCACGTAGCTTACAGACAATTGCAAATTATACATTTGGAGTTGTAATAAATGATACTTTCAGTAATGAAGGCAAAGTTTATTACGGCGGTACTGAAGAAGAATGGGAAGCTTTAAAGAAGAAACAGAGTGTAAAATCAAGCAATAGTTATTATACAAGCGAATTTAACTTTAACGACAGCATATTCAATGCAAATGTCATATTCAACGCCAAACCCGAGGATATGTCATCATACGTTGCATCGCAGGAAGAATTTGTACCGTCAGGTGACGTAAACGGAAACGGTAAGCTTGATCTGGGTGATGCTCTGGCTATACTTCAGTATATTGCCAATTCAAGCAAATATCCACTAAGTGAGGAAGCAATAAAACAAGCTGACGTATATAATACCGGTGACGGCATAACACCTATGGACGCACTTGCTATACAGCAGTACGATGCAGGATTGATAGATTCATTACCTGTATACAGATGATCATGACCAAATGATGTATGAACTTTGTTTTTGTAAATGCCGTAGGTACGCATATTATGCCTGACTCAGTGACTGTTCCGTTCAGAAAGTTACTTAACGTAAACAATCTGCCGCATCTACAATTTCATGTACTAATGCACTTCCACATCAGTCTTCTCGCTAATAACACGGCGTTTACAATGAAGCAGATATAGGACTATGCAGGTCATGAAGACTCCCTCACAACTTTTAACGTGTACATTCACACCAATGATTCAGCTAAGAAAATTGAAATGGACTATATCACAAACTGCTTCACCGCCTTATTCAATGGCGATGATGATGAATAAAAATGAAAGTCCCCGCAGCTGCGGGGACAAAGTTTTATATATGCTTGTTTATGAGTTCTCTTGCTGTAAGCTCGGTTTTATCATAGCCGATACGGAAGTAGTCAAGGATAGCCTTCATATCGTCCTGCATGGACAGGAATACATCTATCAACCGTTCTTTTTTCTCGTCCGACTGCCACTCCTTTAGTCCGACATAGTAGAAGTGCTTGACATCTTCGTTGATGAAGAAAGGTACAATGTTGTTAGCAAGGCACTGTTTCAACATCAGAAGCCTACCTATACGGCCGTTTCCGTCATAGAAGGGATGTGTCTTCTCGAATGTTGCGTGGAACTCAGCAACGTCATACAGATCGAGAGAAGGCTTGCTTTCGTATTTGCGGAGCAGTTTCTGCACAAGACCGGATACATCTTCCGGTAAGGCCGTCTCTATCTCGCCTACCTCGTTTGGGTACTTCTTATAGTCGCCGATAACCGCATAATCCGTGTCATCCTCCATAACGCCGTTTTTGAGCATACGGTGGAGCTGCTTTATATAGTCCTCAGTTATAGGCTCATTGACGGTGTCGAGGATATAGTCGAAGCATCTGAAATGGTTTGCCGCTTCAAATACATCGTTGACAGGAACAGTACCGTCGATAGTGCGAGTCTCATAGATATATCTGGTCTGATCGTGGGTAAGTCTGCTGCCTTCGATGTGGTTGGAGTTATAAGCGAAATCAACCTGCATCCTATTGTATATGCTGCCCTTGATTTTTCTGCTCTTCTCAGAAAGCAGAACAGGCAGTAGTTCTCTTGTATCTGACATAAGGAACCTCCTTATCTTTTATAATATTATAACAAGCTATAAAATATTAGTCAAGACGCGTTAACAGAAGAACCGTCAGCCCGATGAACGAAAGAACTATTCTGCTGATTCTTTATTGCCTTTATTCGTCCCTGATTTTGCAGGTATCGCAAAATAGCGTAGGAAAAATGTAGGAAAACAACGAAAAAAGCACTTCCAATCTCTCGAAAGTGCCTGTTCTTCTGGGGTGGGAGATGGGATTCGAACCCACGGTCTTCGGGACCACAATCCGACGCTTTAACCAGCTAAGCTACACCCACCATCAATATGGTAAATAAAAAGGAAGCTCTCCATTAAATAGGAGTATATAACGGAGAGTTTCGGAATGGCGCGCCTTGCTGGATTCGAACCAGCGGCTTACTGCTTAGAAGGCAGTTACTCTATCCAGCTGAGTTAAAGGCGCATAGATAAAATCAGCAGCCAAAGCTGCTAAAATTAAAATGGAGCGGGTGATGGGAATCGAACCCACGTAACCAGCTTGGAAGGCTGGAATTCTACCATTGAACTACACCCGCATGTCGTTTCAACAGTAAATATTCTACCACAAAAAAGCTGGTTTGTCAATAGCTGAAAACAAAAAAAGTCACAATTCACAAAAAAAGCTCTGATATTTGATTTACTAAGTGACAATTGCTATATTCGGCTTTTAAAACACAATGAAGGATAGAAAAATGACGTTTTTGTTATGCAGAAGTCATCGTAATGTAATAAAGGGACAGTATAATAATTATTGTCTACAAAAGAAATGAGATATAAAAACAATATTGCTGACAGCAAAAAGAAATAAAAAGGAAAAAAATCAAAAATGTGATAAGCAAAATGCAAAATAACTGCAAAATCCATTGACAATGAATTATCAATAGATTATAGTATTAGAGAACTCAGGACAAAAACAGGAGCTAAAGTTAAAATAAAAAAATATTTTTCAGCATCGTCTTTTTTACGTTTTCAGGACACTAATATATGAAGATCATTTTCAGAGTCTGTGATATGTATTAAAGAAAGATTCAGGATAGCAGATATAAAATACAGAGCAAGAGGTGTGATACATTTGATAAGGAGAAGGTCAGGAAATCAGTGCGGCAGACGGCGTGAGCGATTATTCAGCAATGCCTGTCTTATACCGAGCATTATCGGAGTGCTTATTTTCTTTATAATCCCATTTATTATAGTTGTTTATTACTCGACTATTAATAATGCTATCAGCAAGGAGTATGTCGGTACAGAGAACTACTCAAAGCTGATGGATAATATGGCATTTAAGACAGCTGCAAAGAATACGGCGATATTCACAGGTATAGCAGTTCCACTTGCGACCGTGCTTTCACTGATGCTTGCGGTGATGCTTGAAAGGAAGATACCGGGAAAAAGTCTTGTAAGAACTTTCTTTCTAAGTCCGCTAATGGTGCCGACAGCATCTGTAGTGCTTGTATGGCAGGTGCTTTTCCATAATCATGGTACAGTCAACCAGATAGTGGAGATGTTCGGCGGAGAGCCTGTAGACTGGCTTAAAACTTCAAAGGGACAGGTAGTTATAATACTGATGTTCTTATGGAAGAATCTGGGGTATAATATGATACTCTATATGTCAGCTCTTTGCAGTATTCCTAAAGATATAATAGAAGTAGCCGATCTTGAGGGAGCAAGCACATTCTACAAATTCGTACACATAAAGCTGAGGTATCTTTCTCCGACTATACTTTTCGTTTTCATACTTTCTCTTATCAACTCGTTCAAGATATTCCGTGAAGTGTATCTTCTTACCGGAAATTATCCTGCGAAGCTGTATATGCTCCAGCACTTTATGAACAACACGTTCCAGAGTCTTGATTATCAGAAATTATCAGCTGCTGCGGTATTATTCTCGCTTGTGATGATAGTGGTAATAGCGGTTCTCCTGATTGCTGAGAGCTTTTTCGGAAAGGATGTGGAGAACTGATGAAGAAAGAGAAATACAGACCTATAGATATAGCACTTGCAGTATTTGTATTCCTTTGTGCAGTTTTGTTCATTCTTCCCACAGTGCTGACCATTGCAAACTCATTCATGACATCCAAAGAAATATCAGCCAATTACGGTGCGATGTTCAACAATATGAGCGGTGAAGAAAATGTTGTTATTTCAAAGGACGTTAACCTGAAATTCATTCCGGATAAGGTCACTATTTCGCAGTACAAGTCGGTACTGATACTTAATTCAGATTATCTTCTGAAATTCTGGAATTCGGTAATACTTACAGTACCGATAACACTGTTTCAGCTGATGCTTGCAGTAGTAACGTCCTATGGATTTGCAAGGTATCCGGGAAAGATAAAGAGCATAATTTTCTTTGCTTACATAATACTGATGCTGATGCCTTATCAGGTAACTCTTGTACCTAATTACCTTGTTGCCGACCACTTTGGTATGCTGGAAACATCTGAGAAATTAGTATTTAAGGGAGCCGCCGCTCCGCTGAATGTATTCTGCATGATGTGGTCGAGGAGAGCTGTATTGCTGCCGAGCATATTCTCACCGTTCAGCATCTTCCTGCTTACAAAGGTAATGCGGAGAATACCAATATCATACGTTGAAGCGGCGAAGCTTGACGGTGCAGGAGAATTTCAGATAATGACAAAGATATACCTTCCGCTCTGCAAGAGTGCTCTTGTATCGATAGGAATGTTGGTGTTTATAGATTATTGGAATATGGTAGAACAGCCGCTGGTACTCATGAAAAACTCAGAAATGCATCCGCTTTCAGTGTTCCTTTCACAGGTCAATACCGGCGATGTGGGACTTGCATTTGCGGTAGGCGTTGTGTACATGATACCGACGATTCTGATGTTCCTGTATGGCGAGGATTACCTCGTAGAGGGCATAACCTATGCCGGCGGTATAAAAGGCTGATAAGGAGGAGAATACAATGAACGAAAAAATCAATATAAAAAATACTGAAAAAGAAGAACGTTCCCCGATAAGAAAACGAGAGATAATAAAAACTCTGCTTATAATCTTTCTTGCAGGAATGCTTATACTCACATTTTTCTCGAACACTATAATGAACAGGCATCTGCCGGAAATATCCACTGAGGCCGTGAATTCCGGAAAGCTTACAGAGCGTGTAAGAGGAAGCGGTATAGTTGAATCAAATCAGACATATGAGGTCAAGGCAGAAAAAGCAATGACCATTGTTTCTATAAATATTAAAAAGGGTCAGGAAATAAAAAAGGACGATGTACTCTTCACTCTTACAGCAGAATCTGATGCGACCCTTAAAGAAGCTGAAAAAGCTTTACAGGAAACTGAGCTTGAATACGAAAAAGCTCTGCTTGATACTCCAAACAGCTTCAAAGAGGAAAAAAAGGCTGTTAAGGACGCAAGAGCAGCTCTTGATGCTGCTATAAAAAAGCGTGACAAGGCTTACAGTATGCAGTCTGATGCAGCTCAGGAAAAAGAGCAGTACAGCTCTGACAAGTCCGAGGAAAGAAGACTTCAGGGCATAAAGGAGAAGCTTTCGGCGACTATAAGTGCTCTTGATACTGATGACCTTTCAACTGCTGCTCCGGAATATACAAATTCCGTTGCGAGTGCCTATAACAGATACATGAAAGCTGCCGATGACTACAGCAATGCCTATGCTAACTATACACAGGCGGTTGCTAATGGTGCAGGAGCAGATATAGTAAACTCAGCTTACAATGATGCGGAGAAAAAACGTGCCGCAAGAGATAAGGAATCCGAGCATTATAACAGCATTAAGGAGGCTCTCAGAAATAATCTCACAGACCAGCTTATGGGCATTGAAGAAGAATTAGAGCCTGTCTCAGACAGAGTTGCAGCTTATGAGAGTAATATGAGCAGTGAAGCGGAGTCCTATGAATCATACGTTGATGACGTAAACGAAAAGCAGGCAGCTCTTGATGATGCTGTGGCAGCTCTTGCTGACGCTCAGGCTGAGGACGCTGTAACAGGCAAAAAGAATGCACTCGATATGGAGGCTAAGAAGAAAAGTATAGAAGCTCAGAAGGCTGAAATAAAGAATCTGAAGAAAAATACCGGCAAAGTTGAGCTGAAAGCAAAGTATGACGGTATCGTGCGAGAAATAATAGCTCAGCCGGACGCTGATGTAACTGAGGGCGAGATTCTTGCAATGGTAGACCTTGCTGATGAGGGATATACACTTAAAGTAAACGGTGTTGATCCGGAAAAAGCAAGAAAGATAAAAGTAGGAGTAAAAGCTGAGGTGCTCAACAACTGGAGCGGCACTACCGAAGCGACTCTCAAGGAGATAAAGGCTGATACAACATCCGGTTCTAAGAATAAGATGCTGGTATTTGATGTAACAGGCGAAGTTGAGGTAGGGTCACAGCTTGAAGTATCCATACCATGCGGCTCAGGTACATATGACGCTATAGTGCCGAAGAGTGCGGTGAGAAAGGGTGACGACGGAGATTTTGTGCTTACTCTGAAATCAAAGAATTCACCTCTTGGGAATCGCTATTTTGCCGAGAAAGTGAAGGTTGACGTACTGGCTGCCGACGAAGTATCAAAGGCGGTTCAGGGCAATATCTCTCAGGGTACTTACGTTATCACCGAATCGAGCAGATCTATATCTCCGGGCGATCAGGTTCGTATGAAAGATAAGTAAGGCGGTGCCGCTTTATGAGATATAAGATCAAGAAGCGATATATTATTATCGCCGCTGTTAATGCCGCAGCTTTGCTGAGTGCGAGGGTACTTACGATGCGTGGGAATGCTCTTGCGAAGTCTCAGTACTATAATTATGCTGCTGAACGCTGGAAAGGCGACAGTGACGAGTCTTTTTCACAGATAAGCTGTTTCATTTCAAATGAAGCTGATTTTAATATAAACAATGCAAAAACTACCTTTTATCAGATACAGAATAAGCTCGTGGATGCTTCATATGATTTCAGCGGAGAACACCGCTGGATAACTCAGGCATACAGTGCACCGCTGGGAGTGGAAAGAGTCGGGTGCGATATGGAGCGTAAAGCCGAAGCTGATGTTACGGCGGTCGGCGGAGATTTCTTCCTGTTTCACGAATTCAGACTGCTTGACGGATGCTTTTTCGATGATGATGACATTATGAAGGACGGTGCTGTAATAGACCGTGAGCTTGCATGGCAGCTTTATGGTTCAGATAATGTAGTCGGGATGAATATATACATAAACGATGTCAAGATGTATATTTCGGGAGTTATAGAAACTCCCTCGACTGAGCCGGAGAAAAAATGCATCGGAAGCAAGCCTATGGCTTATGTATCCTATGAGTCTGCCGGACTTATAAAAGGCTCTGATGCTTCGGCTGACTTCACTATGAGTGACAGTATGTATGAGGATAGTGAACTGCCTAAAACCAATAAACAGGATAATTTTTCAAAGGTCACCTGTTATGAACTTATTATACCAGACCCTGTTGAAAACTTTGCTATAAACTACGTCGAGGAATTGTTCAAAGAGACTTATGTCAAGGATAAGACTATGAAAATAGTCCGGAATACAGGCAGATTCGAGCCTAAGAAAATGGCGAAGAATTTCAGTAAGCTTTATAAGTCAACGATAATAGACGATTCGGTAGCTTATCCGTTCTGGGAGAATGCTTCCAGAGTTGCCGAATTCCGTCTTTCATATATATTTTTTGCAAGAAGGATCATTATGATGATACCACTGCTTACTGCGGCGTGGTTCATCTTCCTTCTTGCAAGAAACTACAGACGCAAAAAGCCACATATCAAGCGTGCCATAGCTATAAAAACAGACAGACTATGGCAACGTTTGAAGAACATCAGAAAAACTCCGGACAGAGTCCGGAATAAATAACAAAAGAAAGAATTATAGAAAGGAATTTATCATGAAAAAGAATTTATTAAAAAGGATCTCAGTAATCGCCTCAGCTATGGCTATAGGTACAACAGCAGTATCATGCGGAAAATCCACACAAGCTAAAGAACTCCAGACAGCAGACCAGCTTATCCATAACTCCTATCGTTCGGTAGACATCGATCTTACTCTTGATATTAATTATATCGATGAAATAAAGTATTTAAGCAGTTCAGGAGAGGTGCTTGTAGCAGGCCGCAAGGACGATGAGGATAAATACTATCTGATCGACAAGGATATGTCCAGTGCAAAAGAATTAGATCTTAAAATAGAAAAACCTAAAAATGGTTATGTAACACCTGTGTTTACTGCCGGAAATGACGGTAATATCACTGTTCTGGCTCACATAACAGACTACGGTGACTTTAAATTGCCGGACTATGAAGACCCTGATTTTGATTACGATAAATATGATTTTGAGGCTATGGAAAAGGCTGCAAAACAGTACTATAAGATGTATACCTTTGATTTAAGCGGCAATGTGACAGTTGAAGCTAAAGAGCTTGATGTGAAGAAATATACAGAAGATGAAGAGTGGTGGAGCGTATATAGCATTGACGCTCTTAATGACGGAAATATACTTATAAATTCTTCTTCATATGTAATAATTATGGATAAGTCCGGAAAAGTAATAAAAGATCAGAAGCTTCAGGAGAATAGCAGCATCAACAGCATGATAGTAGACGAAAGCGGCATGATAGATATTCTGAAATACGATGAAGACAAAAAATTGAGAATATATAAATATAACAGCAGTACTTTAGAAGCAGAGGGCGAACCTATAGATGTAACCGATATTGAAAATGGTGTACATGAGCTCATAAGCAGCGAACCTGATACGATCTATGCTAAAAATAATAACGGTATATTGAAAATAAAAGACGGTAAGGCAGAAGAAGTATTAAACTGGGTCGATTCCGACATCAATGGAAACAAAGTTAGTAATATCATACCTCTACAGAACGGCGATTTTATAATTTTTGATGAGGATAATAAGATCAGCCGACTTACAATGCGTGATGCAGCTGAACTCAAAGATACAAAAGTAATTACATTAGCAGTTATGAACTCTTCTGATGATATAGTACAGAAGGTAACTGATTATAACAAGTCAAGCAAAGATTATCGCATAAAGCTCGTAGATTACGAGAAATACAACGATTACAGTAAGGAAGATAATTGCATTTCAAATACAGGCGAAGAACAGCTTAAAAAGGATATTATTGCCGGTAAAGCTCCTGATATGATGATAATAAATTCAAGGAGCACTCTTAAATTGCTTGCTAAAAAAGATGCATTAGTCGATCTTTACGAATTAATGGAAAATGATCCTGAAATAACAAAAGATAAGATAATGCCTTCTGCCCTTAGAATAGGTGAATCAGACGGAAAGCTCGTAGGATTTGTTCCTTCATTCTACGCTATGACTATGGTCTGCAAGAGCAAATATGCTAATAAGCAGGGCTGGACTTTTGAAGATATAAAAGCAGCTTATGAAAAACTCCCTAAGGGTGCTCAGCTTACAGATGATGATTCAAAAGAGAGTGTATTTGATATATTAATGTATTCAGCAGATAATAAATTTATCGACACTGATAAAGGTACTTGCAGTTTCGACGATCCTGAGTTTGTAGAAATACTTGAATTCTGCAATCAATTTCCGGAAAAGTCTTTAATCAGTCAATTGGATATCGACAACTTTACTGCCGAAGAATGGGAAAAATTTGATAAAGAAGATCAGCTTAAATACATCAATGATAAAGCAATGCTTTATACATGGGATCTTTGCGACCTTAAAGGCTATAACGAATTGAAAAAAGTTATTTTTAATGAAGATATATCTTTAGTTGGCTTCCCTACTTCCGGAAATGGTAATGGCGGCGTTGTACAGGCTTCAAATTATTATTCTATACTTAAAGATTCACCTGCAAAGGAGGAGTGCTGGAAATTCTTAAAGACATTCTTTAATGAAGAAGCACAGAATGAAGATTTATACGGGGCATTCCCTTCATTAATTTCTGCTTTTGAGAAAAAAGCTGACGACTCCACTAAAAAGGATTACTCCATAGATGACAAAGGTAAGAAAGAAGAATACGACCGTTCTTCATATGTCGGTGATAAAGAGATAATTATACCGCCTCTTACAGAAGAGGAAAAGAATAGTCTTATAGACTATGTAAAGAATATAGATTATATCATGAGCGATCTTCCAATAGATATTTACAATATATTGAAGGAAGAAACCAAGGCTTATTTTGCCGGAGAAAAAACAGCTCAGGCTGCTGCTGAAATGATACAGAGCAGAGCTTCTATTCTCCTTAGTGAGCAGGCTTAATTTTCCTCACTCCTATCCGCTTCGCCCAAAAACTCCCTTCCCATTTCAGAGCGGAGCGGATGTATTAACTCAAGTTGTCTTCGCAAATAAATACCAAACCTCCTTAGCGGAAAACCGCTCCTGTCAGAAATGGCAGGAGCGGTTTTTCTCTTGACAAAGTTTAGCTTTGTGAGTAATAATTAATTTGTAACCTGTATAATACAATTCCGTATTATATTTATGAAGGGGGGAACAGTGTGGAAGATAATGAGATAATAGATCTGTTCTGGGAACGTTCCGAAAGAGCTATATCTGAGACTGATATAAAATATAAGTCTCTTTGTTTGCATATTGCAGATAACATCCTTAAAGACCATTCTGATTCAGAGGAATGTCTTAATGATACCTACCTTGCTGCATGGAATTCCATGCCTTCGCATAAGCCTAAATATTTCCCTGCATTTATTTGCCGAATAATGCGTAATCTTGCTTTAAAAAAGTATGAGTATAACAACGCAAAGAAGAGAAATCCTGAGGTGCTTGTTTCTTTGGATGAGCTTGCGGATTGTATCTCTTCCGACGAAAATGTTGAGGATATATGTGACGCAAAAGAGCTTGGAGAAATAATATCTCGTTTTCTCCGTACTCAGAAACAGCGTGACAGGATAGTGTTTATACGCAGATACTGGTACTATGATTCAGTGCAGGAAATCTCTGAGAAATATCTGTTGAGCGAAAGCTCTGTAAAGCAGATATTATTCCGTATGAGGGAGAAATTGCGGAAATTTCTTGAAAAGGAGAGTTTATGATATGAAAAAAGAATTGCTTGATAAGGGACTTGAAAATATTGATGACGAGCTTATTAATGAAGCTGCAACAGTGTCTGTAATAAGCTATAGAGCAAAGATACGTCTTATACGGACAGCTGTTATAGGTGCAGCTGCGGCAACGGTGATAACTGCGGCTATGCTTATTCACTTCTATAACGAAAAAAACAACAATAATGACGGAGATGATAATTTGATAGTTCCGCCTGAGACTACTACTCAGATGAATGAAGCTGCAATAGTAAGCACGTCTATTACCTATGAGAACAGAAAAAATGATAAAGTAGTTGAAACTACAGTCAGCAGCAAAAATATCACGACCACTAAAGCTTCAACAACTCCTGCTGTGTTAACTGAAACTACTTCATCGGTAATAGTAACCACAACTGAAACAGATGAGACTGAACAAACAGTGACAGATCAAACATATCCTGATGAAACTGTTTTGCCGTTTGAATACTATTATAGTTTAGAGGATGGATTGTTTCAGGTTCTTAAAGATTATTCTTATGCCGGTGATCCGGATATAGCCTATGTAAAATATGGTAATGCGTTTTTAAAAGAGCGTTTTTCCTTCTGGATAAACTGTGATAAAGAACAGTCCGATAGAAATCTTGACATGGTAGACAGTTTTGAGCTTTCAGATGAATACGAAGAAATCGGATTTGAAGGCGGTGGATTCATATTAAGAGTATACTATAAGGACGGTTCTTTCATGGAATATGAGCTCTATGACCAGTTCGGAATACTCGATATTACTGACAGAAACGGGAACAGACAAAGGTTCAAAGATAAATCAGGAAACTCTCGTGAGCTTCTTCTTGCATTGCAGTCTGACCAAATGCAGATAGATGCTGCTATAAGCTCTATATTATATGATGCATATGGATATAAATACTAAGAAAAACTCTCCTTTCAAATCAACTGAAAGGAGAGTTTTTCTTATGCTTTCTTTTTGAGAGTTCTTTTTACAAGAACTTTAAGACGTTCACAGGTCTCTTTCGGGAAATCCGTAATGAACTTTATAGCTTCTTCGTGAGCTTCATGTTCCGGAAGCTTCAGGAAGTTATGGAAGAAGGTGTACACTTCTTTATAGGATGAGAATATATCCCTTACAGCTTTTTCGCCTTCTGGTGTAAGGACAACGCTGTTGCAGAAATCCTCATAAACAAGTCCGGAATTGGCAAGGCAGCGAAGCATTTTGCTGACGCTTGGTCTTGAGACTCCAAGATGTCTTGAGATGTTTACGCAGCGGACATATTCGTCCACATCCATGAGTTCTTTGATAGCAACCAGATATTTTATCTGTCCGGCACAGTGTTTCATTTTTAACCTCCTTCAAAGGTCGGGGACTTAGAACCTGTCTTCAACGAAATTTTGCCTGAAGAACCGATCAGCTCACTTGTGAAGACAGTGGTTCTTACTTATCTGAATCAATTAGGTGCCAATATCCTTTGAGGTATATAGCACCTGAAATGATAGTCAGTGCTGTGGATATCCATATAAGAACAGGTTCGATGACTTTTTCTACAGCATCCTTTACTGAGCATGAGATACCAAGGTCGAAGTCGTGGTAGATGCAGAGCCAGAAGAGTATACCGACTATAGTCACCATTGTGAATGCGGTTTTCAGCTTTCCCCAGATACCGGCTGCAACGACTATTCCGCTGTCAGCAGCAAGAAGTCTCAGACCGGATACCATGAATTCTCTTGCGATTATGATAATGAGCGGTATAGCACTCATTCTTACGTCCTTGTTCTCTACGAACACAGTAAGAGCTGAGATGACCAGCACCTTATCAGCAAGAGGGTCGAGGAATTTGCCGAAATTAGTTACAAGATTATGTTTTCTTGCGATTTTTCCGTCGAGTGCATCTGTAATCGATGCTGCTGCAAAGAGTATCAGAGCAAGTCCGTAATGGAACGGGATATCGATATACATAAACAGCAGGAAGAATGGTATCAGAAGCACTCTTAACAATGTAAGCTTATTTGGAAGATTCATTATTCTATCACCTCTCCTATCAGGTCATAATCAAGTGTATCGCTTATGCGGATCTTTACATAGCTTCCTATTTCAAGCGGTTCAGATGATGTGAAGAATACTTTTCCGTCAATATCCGGAGCATCGAGAACAGTTCTTCCGAACCAGCACTCTCCGAATTTATCAAAGCCCTCAACAACGGCTTCAAACTCTTTGCCGAGGAGCTTTTCGTTATTTTCAGCACTTATGAGCATCTGCTGTTCCATTATTATATCAGCTCTGTGAGCAGCAGTTTCTTCGTCTATCTGGTCAGGGAAATCGTAAGACTTAGTACCCTCCTCACGGGAGTAAGCAAAGCATCCGAGTCTGTCAAAGCGGACACGCTGTATAAATTCTGCGAGCTTATTGAACTGCTCCTCAGTTTCGCCCGGGAAGCCGGTAATAAGGGTAGTACGCAGGACTACTCCCGGAATCTTCTCACGGATATGGCTGAACAGAGCTTCGAGTTTTTCTTCATCACCCCAGCGGTTCATTCTCTGGAGTATATCGCCGTCGCAGTGCTGGATAGGGATTTCAAGGTACTTGACCAGTTTTTCCTCAGAAGCGATAGTATCAAGGAGCTCGTCAGTGATACGCTCAGGGTAGCAGTAGAGAGTTCTTATCCATTTAAGGCCGTCTATTTTGCAGAGCCTTCTGAGAAGCTCAGGGAGCTGTGAGCTGCCTTCAATATCCTCACCGTATCTGGAAGTATCCTGAGCTATAACAACAAGCTCAGTAACACCGTGTTCAGCAAGGAATTCAGCTTCTTTTACCACATCATCCATAGGAACGCTGCGGAATTTACCTCTTATCATAGGTATAGCACAGTAGGTGCAGCAGTTACTGCATCCCTCCGCTACTTTAAGATAGGTAAAGAAAGGCAGAGTTGATATTATTCTCTCGCCGGTAAGCTCAGCGTCGAGCTTAGGAGCGAAGTTTATATATTTTTCACCGGCAAGGACATGGTCGAGAACGTCAATAATGTCCTTGTTATTGCCTATTCCGATAACGGCATCAGCCTCCGGAAAAAGCTCGGCAGTTTCTTCCTTGTATCTCTCGACAAGGCAGCCGGTGATAATGATTTTTTTGAGAGTTCCGTCTTCTTTCAGCTTTCCAAGTTCAAGTATAGTTTCTATAGCTTCTTCCTTAGCCGACTTTATAAAGCCGCAGGTATTGACTACTGCAACATCAGCAAGTCCGGGTTCTGTTACCAGCTGATACCCTCTGCTTTTGAGTTTGAAGAGCATTCTCTCGGAATCCACAAGATTCTTAGAGCAGCCAAGTGAAACCATTCCAACCTTTATAGGCATTTGTTGTTCCTCCATCATCTTTCCATATTTTCAAAATATCCCTTTACGGCACGGTTTATTTCATCAAAGCTGTAGCCGTACCGTACAAGTGAGCTTTTTACTTTTTCTATTGATTTTCTGTCAGTAGGGTCGCCGAGATAGCGTGAGTACTTTGTTTCGAGCATTTCGCTGAGATTTTCAGAGAAAGTATCGTCATACTCAGCTAAAGCGTCCTCAGCGGTAAAGCGGCCGATGCCTTTCTGCACAAGCTCACGGAGAGCTCTGCGTCTGCCGAATCTCTTTGAAACTACGAGCTTTCTCGCCATATTCTCGGCATATCTTTCGTCATCGATAAAGCGGTTTTCTTCCAGCTTATCAAGCACCGCAGAGCAAAGTGCCTCGCTCTTATAGGTGTCTATGAGCTTATCGTACATCTCTTTTCTTGAGTGATCTCTGTAGTCGAGCAGATACAGAGCCCTCTGATAAGCTCGCCGGAAGTTAGAAGCGTATATTATCCTTTTAAGTTCATCACGTTCAAGCTGAGTGCCCTGACGCAGTGAATGGTCGTGGATAATATCGGCGTGAAGATATATTTTTCGCTGATAGTCCAGCTCGACCTCAAATGTAGAGCCTTTGTATCTGGTAAGAGAGGTTATCTCCATTATTCTTCAGCAGGAGTAAACTCCTCAAAATCCTCATCTATATCAGCAAGGATGTCGTCGGATGATGCAGGCTTCTCAGTGATTTCTTCTCCGGAAGTACTATCATCAGCCGCATCCTTAGCTTTTTTGTCCTTCTTTACGGGAGCATTTAATATCTCATCTTTACGAGCAAGTATCTGCTCCTCTATCTCTTTCATGAGAGCCTCGTCGTTTTTGAGAAGCTCCTTGACGTTATCACGTCCCTGACCGAGTTTCTGGTCTTTATAGCTGAACCACGAGCCGCCCTTCTTGATTATGTCGAGTTCCACGGCAAGGTCGAGGACTTCGCCTGTTCTGGAGATTCCCTGACCGTACATCATATCGAAATGGCACTCCTTGAATGGCGGAGCTACCTTGTTCTTTACGACCTTACACTTTGTATCAGCACCGATTATCTCGTTGCCGGACTTTATTACCTCGCCCTTTCTTACCTCGATACGGACAGATGCATAGAATTTCAAAGCTCTTCCGCCCGGAGTAGTCTCAGGGTTGCCATACATGACGCCTATCTTCTCACGTACCTGATTTATGAAAATAGCTACGCAGTTGGACTTTGAGATAGCTGCTGTGAGCTTTCTCATAGCCTGTGACATAAGTCTTGCGAGCTGACCTACGTGAAGGTCTCCCATTTCGCCGTCTATTTCAGCACGGGTAGTCATAGCGGCAATTGAGTCGAGTACTATTACGTCGATAGCACCGGAGCGGATAAGTGCCTCAGCAATTTCGAGAGCCTGTTCACCGCTGTCCGGCTGAGAAACGAGGAGGTTATCGATATTTACTCCAAGTGCTTTAGCGTAAACAGGGTCAAGAGCGTGCTCAACGTCTATAAAAGCGACTTCGCCGTCCATTTTCTGTGCCTGAGCTATTATTGAAAGTGCAACTGTGGTCTTACCGGAGCTTTCAGGTCCGTATATCTCAACGATACGTCCTCTCGGAACACCGCCGATACCCAGAGCCATATCAAGTGTCATAGAGCCTGTAGGTATAGCATCAACGTTGAGAGCCTTTGTCTGACCAAGACGCATTACAGCTCCTGCACCGTATTTTTTCTCTATCTGTTTCAGAGCACCGTCCAAAGCCGACTTTTTATCCTCTTTAGTGGTAACACGCACCACGGTAGCTTTTTTAGCAAGTTCTTTTTTTGCCATTAACTATCCCTCCATATGGTCAGCCGCACTGCATTGAGATATCGATAAATCTCGGAATACCGTCTGCTATTTTCTGTGCTGCTGCTGTTCTTATTATCCCTCCGCCGTCACGGCAGAACTGTATATTATCAAATGAATTTGCAGTAAGTATCTTTTTTACTGCCTCATGCTGGTCTTCACCAAATTCATAGGCGATATATCCGCCAAGTTTAAGCGATTTTCTCCACAACTCTGTGATAGCACGGTAAAAACCAAGACCGTCGTTTCCGCCGAAAAGTGCAAGACCGGGTTCATGAGAGACTTCTGCCTGAAGCTCACGCATTTCCTCGCCGGTCAGGTAAGGCGGGTTGCTCACGATAATGTCGAGGTGTGAGAGCTGCTGCTGTGTCTCTTTTTTCAGCACATCTCCCTCTATCACGGTTATGTCCGCATTGTTCAGCTTTATGTTCTCTCTGAGGTAGCCAAGAGCCTTATCCGAAAGCTCTACGGAGTACACCTCAGCAGAGGGGAGCTGCTTTTTCAATGCGATAGCGATACATCCGCTTCCGCTGCACAGGTCGGCGATTTTTGGAGCGGTCATACCGTTTTTTCGGCATATCTCCAGTACCTGATCTACGAGAGTTTCGGTATCGGGACGTGGTATCAGCACTCCCTCACCGACTTTTATGGGGTATCCGTAGAACTCCCATTCTCCGAGCAGATATTGCAGCGGATAGCCTTCGCTGCGTTTTTTAATAAGCTCACGGATGCGTTTTTCGGCATCATCCGGAACTGATTCCTGCGGTTTGAAAAGCGGATTTTTATCTGCCAGCATATCCTGAAAGATACATAGAGTATCAAAATGAGCCGTATCTATACCGCTGTTTTCAAGAGCGGTACGGCATTCAGAAAAAAGCTGACTTCGGTTTACCACTTGTCCTCCTCCTTATCCTTCGGGATACATGGAGTAAGGGCTGCGATAGCAATTTCTATCATACTGTCATCCGGTTCTTTAGTGGTTATTCTCTGCATAGCAAGACCGGGTGCAGAAAGGATTCTTGTAAAGAGATTGTCCTTATTTCCGGCGAGGCGGATGCACTCATAGGAAATGCCTACGACAAGCGGAAGAAGGATGAGTGATGCGACTATTCTCTGCCATGTAACAGTGAATGGTACGAAGCACATAACGAATATGCTCACCAGAAGAACGATGAATATAAAGCTTGTACCGCATCTTTTATGGAATCTTGTCTGTTTGCGGACATTTTCCACAGTCAGCGGAAGTTCAGCTTCATGGCAGGCGATAGTTTTGTGCTCTGCACCGTGATACATATACTGACGCTTTATGTCCTTTGCCAGACTTACCAGAGCCATATATCCTACAAATATCGCAATTTTCACAACTCCCTCAACTATAGAGCGGAGTATTCTTTTTTCCTTGATACCCGGAATAAATCCGACTATCCATTTTGGCAGGAACACGAAAAGTCCTATAGCGAGGACAACTCCCACAACGATACCTATGTACATGAATATATCGTATCCGGAGCCCTCTTTTTCGCCTTTTTTATCAGATTTTTCCGGAGCTTTGGACTTTTCTTCTGCGGCATTTGTCTCAGGAGCGTCCTCAGCATTTTCGGATTCCTTTTTCTTTTCCTCTTCTTCCTGAGATTTAAGCTCGGCAGCCAGCTGTTTATCAGCTGATTTCATCATGTACTTATAGCCTTTAGCAAGGGATGTTACAAAGTTTGTGCAGCCTCTTATCAGCGGAGTTTTTTTATACCACGGAGCATTTTTTCCGTTATTTTCCTCCCATGTTTCGAGGTCTATAGAGCCGTCCGGCATTCGGCAAGCCATAGCTCCGGTGTTAGGACCAAGCATCATTATACCTTCTATAAGAGCCTGTCCGCCGATCTTTGATTTGAATTTTTCACAGCACTGTGGATCGTTATTGTTTTTGCTCATAGTTTCTCCTGATTTCGCTTGTGTTTATTATGTACTGTACTGCACGGCTTTTCAGTTATCTTTCTTAGCCGGAAGGGTTATGGTCACGGTAGTACCCTTGCCTTCACCTTCACTGGCGATGTCCATATTTCCGCCGTGCATTGCGATTATCTCATCCGCCACAGCCAGTCCGATACCTGAACCACGGCGGGTGTGGTTTGCTTTATAGAATTTAGTTTTAACTTTAGCGAGGTCTGATTCCTTGATGCCGCATCCCGTATCTGCAACAGATACGATTATTTTGTCATCCTGTTCATAGGTATCTATAGTTATCGTATCACCGGGAGACGAGTATTTTATAGCGTTATCTATGACATTTATGAAGACCTGACGTATACGGTTTTTATCGCCGTAAACGAAAGGCAGCATTTCCGGTTCGTGGTATATGATACTTTTTTCCTCACGCTTAGCCTTGTCGCTGTATATGAGCACAGCGTCGCCAAGCTCAGCGAGGATGTCCATATTAGCTTCCTGAAGAGTGAAATGACCGCTCTGCATACGTGAGAAGTCGAGAAGCTCCTCTACCATTTGGGAAAGACGTTCTGTTTCATTAACAATAACTCCGACACCTTTTTTCATGGTATCAGGGTCTTCGCCGCCGTCCACCATTAGTGTTTCTGCCCAGCCTTTTATAGCAGTCAGAGGTGTTCTGAGCTCGTGTGAAACAGAGGAGATGAACTCATTTTTCATAGCTTCCGCATTAGAGAGCTCGTCCGCCATATGGTTTATAGCGGTACAGAGGTCGCCTATCTCATCGTTGCTGTTGTTCTTTATGCGGACAGAGAAGTCACCCATAGCGAATTTTCGGGCGATACCGCTTATCTGTCTTATAGGTTTTACGATAGAGCCTGCGAAATAGAGTCCGGTAGAGATGATGATGACAATTATCACAACTGAGATGAGCGTTACTATAATTGCATACGTTTTAATGGTATCGTCTATCTCTTTCAGAGATATTACCATTCTTACGGAGCTGTATTCGCTGTTGAGGGTCGAGATAGGGACAGAAACAGCGAGTATTTTTTCGCTGCTGCCGTCGAGTTTGCCTATATACGAGCCTTCTCCCTCAGCCATAGCCTCTTCGTAATCGGGCATAGGCATATCGGAATCCGGAGAGAATCCGGAGGAAGTAAGTACAACTCTTCCCTTTGAGTTGATAGCCATAAGCTCGATCTTATCCTTTTCGTTGAAGGTCTCAAGCATATTTCTCATTTCTGCGGAGAAATTCGTTGAATTATCCTGCGAATGGAGACTCAGCACGCTTGTTACCGCATTTATTTTAGAGAAAAGGTATTGTTTGGCTGAGCTGTAGAAATAGGTCTGTATCGCATAGATTATCGCCATTTCTATGACGATGAGTGCGAGTATGATAACGCCGAGATTGTTCACTATCCAGCGTTTGGTTATACTTTTTTTAGCCATTACTGAGCGTCATTCCATTTATAGCCATAGCCCCATATCGTGATGATATATTTAGGACTTGAAGGCTCTTCTTCAATTTTCATTCTTATCCTTCGGATATTAACGTCGACTATCTTATCGTCGCCGTAGTAGCTTTCGCCCCATATATGATTTAGTATACTTGCTCTGTCGAGGGCGGTATTTTTGTTATTCATGAAGAATTCGAGTATCTGATATTCAACCTGAGTAAGTTCGATAGGAGTGCCGTTTTTGGTAACGGTACGGCTTTTCAGGTTGAGCACGAAAGGTCCGGATTCTATAACGGACTGTTTTTCGTTCTTTATGAAGCTCATGCAGACTCTGCGGTAAATAGCGTCGACACGGGCTGTTAGCTCTGACGGTGAGAAAGGCTTTGTGATGTAGTCATCAGCACCTATCATAAGTCCGCTGACCTTGTCCATTTCCTGAGTTCTTGCTGTGAGCATTATTATTCCGATAGTAGAGCTTTTTTCTCTTATTTTTTTGCATACCGTGAATCCGTCGATACCCGGCATCATTATATCGAGAAGTACGATATCGAAGTTACCGTGTTCGTCCTCAAAGGTTTTGAGGGCAGCCTCGCCGCAGTCTACATCGACTACATCATAGCCGGCTCTTTTGAGGTTTATGACTACGAATTCACGGATAGTAGCTTCGTCCTCGCATATAAGTATACGTTTCATTATCATTCACTCCTTTTCAGGTCAGGTAAATTTATATAAGCTTGAATCCGACAGCGGCTTCACCGGCAGTCGGAGCAAGGGGCACGTCATTTTTATTGTGCTGAGGGATATAGGCAAGATAGGAGGTGCCGCCTTTAGTTCCCATGAGCATATAACCGTTGAAGAGTCTGTCCTCACGGGACGGAGCGTCATCCGCACAGAATATTCTCATAAGCTCTTCTCCGACCTCTCCGTCGGAGTACTCACAGAACACTATCTCGTCGTTTACAGCATCCCGCCTTACGGTGACATTATTGTGCCACCTTTCCGGAAAAATGAAAGTATATCCGTTAGATACACTGTAATAGGAAGAATATTTCTGTACGAGGCGGTTATCCTTGTTGAGTACCTTCCACTGAGTTATGCTCATCTGTTCGCTTTCCGGAACGTTATCGTATCCGGGAGCTATGGTCTGAAGCGGTATCTCTATAGTACCGTCGTTATCTATATCAGCCGAGCTGTAGCCTGCCGGACGCAGTGTAGCCGCAGCTTCGTCCGGAGTATTGAACACCTTATACAGCTGAGAATCGTTCATATATATCATATCGGTCTGTATAGCACCCGTACCAGAAAGCTCGTCGATGCACAGACCGTTTCTGCCGCCGCCGATATTACCGTAGGTAAGGCTGTTGAATTCGGTGAAGCTTCCGCTTAGTTCGATAGGGAAGCAAATATATCTGCCGTTTTCATCGAGTTCATACACCGAGGCTGTTGCCGGAGCACTGTTTGATGCACCGGTCAGCAGAAGAAATTCATTTTCGTTATCGCTGTCGAGGTCTGTGACGTCTATGAAAGCGTAAGCCTGAGAGAAATCGGAGTCGATAGTACCCTCTTCGCTGTCATAGGTATAGACAGTGACATTTTTCTCAGAGCGGTTTATGAGACTGCTTCCTATTATTATGTTAACTCTGTTATTTGTTCCGAGTTTAGAGATCATGACCTTTTCGATCTCTGTACCGGCAACAGAGGTCTCACCGATAGAACGCCATTTTCCGTCCTCCTGATCGAGGATATTCAGACGCAGAGAATTTTCCTCGGCAACGATACCGTTATGTTCGTAGAAAACAATAGCTTCGCTGCCGCCGTCACCGTCGAGGTCCTCGATGATGAAAGCCGAGAGGTACTTTCCGGATTTAGGGTATTTAAGGCTGATAGAGGTATTATTTCCTTCTGTAAGAGCCTTATATATCTGTTCCTGTTCGACACTCAGCTTCGGCGGAGTCATAAGATTGTCTATATTAGAACCGAAGGAACAGCTGCTGAGTGAAAAAGTCGTAACTGCCGCTGCAAGGCTGAGATATTTTAAACGCATTGTTCCTCCTGTTCAGAAATATCGTTATCAGAAATTACTTTCTGTCGCTGAGTTTAACGTAGTCCTTTTCCTTAGCTATAGCCTTATAAGCAGGACGGATTATTCTGTTGCTTGTAAGGATCTCTTCCATACGATGAGCAGCCCAGCCTGCCATACGTGCAACAGCAAAGAGCGGTGTAAAGAGTTCATCAGGTATACCGAGCATACGGTATACAAGTCCGGAGTACATATCAACATTAGCACACATAGCCTTTGTGCTTCCCTTGACTTCCTTGAATATCTCCGGAGTAAGTCTTTCAACGGTATCGAGAAGTCTGAATTCAGCTTCTATCTCCTTGCCCTTAGCGAGCTCGAAAGCCTTCTTTTTCAGGATAACTGCACGAGGATCAGAGATAGTATATACTGCATGACCCATACCGTAGATAAGTCCGGAGCCGTCGTTAGCTTCCTTCCTTATTACACGACGCATATAGTCAGCAACTTCGCCCTCATTTTCCCAATGCTTTATGTTAGCCTTGAAGTTATCGAGCATATTTATTACCTGATGATTTGCACCGCCGTGACGAGGTCCTTTAAGTGAGCATATTGCAGATGAATATGCTGAGTATGGGTCTGTACCGGAAGATGTGAGGACACGGCAGGTAAATGTGGAGTTATTTCCGCCGCCGTGTTCAGCCTGAAGCATGAGCAGACGGTCGAGCATCTGAGCTTCATCCTTTGTGTACTGTCTGTCCGGACGAAGCAGAGAAAGGATACACTGAGCGGTATTCTCCTCGTAGTTTATAGGATGCATTATCATGCTTGCGTTATCGAATACACGTCTTTTTACCTGATAAGCGTTAGCCATTATGACCGGAAGTTTTGCGGTAAGGCTTATAGCTGTACGCATCTCATTTTCAAGTCCTTTTGACTCACATTCATCATCGTAGGAATAAAGTGCGAGTACAGAACGTGCGAGCTTGTTCATTATGTTCTTTGAAGGAGCTTTGAGTATCATGTCCTCGACGAAACCGTTAGGGAGGTCTCTCTTCAATGATATGTAAGTAGTAAAGGTTTTAAGCTCCTCTTCTGTAGGGAGGTGACCGAAAAGCAGGAGAAACGCAGTTTCTTCGTAGCCATAGCGGTCTTCCTTTTCAACATTTTCAACGAGATCATTGATGCTGTAGCCTCTGTATATCAGCTGTCCGGGGATAGGCTCTACCTCACCTTCGTTGATAACGTAGCCATGAACGTTACATATTTTGGTTATACCGGCTTTTACACCTGTACCGTCACTGTTTCTGAGTCCTCTTTTTATATGATATTTATCGTACAATGTGGGATCGACAACGGAATTTTCTGCCAGTTCCCTGCATAAATCTGTAATATTGGCACCTGAAATATATGATGGCATCACAATCACTCTCCTCTGAAAATATACACTAATAATTATACACCATATTTTGTGCTATGTCAAATGAAATCGAGTTAAAAAAAGACTAATGGAGGTAAACAATGAAACAGTATTTTTCTACAGTTCTTATACTTTCTGCCGCAGCGGCAGTACTTCCGGCGATACCGGTCTATTTTTCAGGCAAGGCAGACATACCGTCAGAAGCGGAGGAAAGGGCGGTCACGGAGGCGGCAGAAGAAGCTCCGGACGAGCCTGAGGAAACCGCAGGCACAGTAACAGATGAACCATATAAAGTGCTTGATATGGCGTCCGGAGAGGTAATTGAAGTTCCGGTAAGAGAATACGTCATAGGAGCTGTATGTGCGGAGATGCCGGCATCTTTCAGCGAGGAAGCTCTCAAAGCACAGGCGGTTGCAGCTCATACATATGCAGAAAGACAGCGTATGAGGGAAAAAGCTTCTCCGACTTCTGAGCTGAAAGGTGCTGATTTCTCAAACGATACCTCGAAATATCAGGGCTATTTTACTGAGGAACAGGCAAAGCAGTTCTTCGGAGATAATTTTGAGCCGAATTATAAAAAAATATCAGATGCAGCCGACGAGGTGCTCGACTATATAATAATGTATAATGACGAACCGATAATCTCTGCATTCCACTCTATGTCTTCCGGCAAGACGGAGAGTGCGGAAAATGCGTGGGGAGCTTCTGTAGACTATCTTGTCCCCGTTGACAGCAGCTATGACCGCTCTGCCCCAAAATATATGGACGAGATACGCTATAACAGGGAAGTACTGGAAAATAAGCTTGAAACAGCTTTTCCGGATATAAAGCTTGGTGACGATATAAGCTCGTGGATAAAAGTCGGGGATGTTTCGGATTCCGGTACCGTTCTCACAGTTTCTGCCGGTGACAGGACGGTATCGGGAAGCGAACTCCGCTCAGCCCTTACCTTACGCTCCGCCTGTTTTGATGTCAGATTCGAGGGCGATGAGGCTGTTTTCACTACAAGAGGTTTCGGTCACGGCGTCGGCATGAGTCAGTACGGTGCGGACGCTATGGCTAAGGACGGCAAAAACTGGCGTGAGATACTTGAACATTATTACTCCGGCTGTGATATAAAAAGGTGCGATCTGAAGCAATAAAAAATCGGAAGCCCGAAACGAGCTTCCGATCAAAAAACTATATCATGCAGCTAAAAGCTGTACTGAATTATTTTGTCCTGCATTGTCTGCGAGGTTAACTTTTGATTTTACGTTAACAGCACAGGTTCTTGTACTCTTTCCATCCTTAGTTTTAACTGTGATGCTGACAGTACCGCCTGAAACTGCCTGTATATTACCGTTCTGGTCAACAGTTACCTTGGATGTATCGCTTGAAGACCATACGAGGTCATTTACAGAAGTTCCGGAAGGAAGTGATTTAACTCCGATTCTTCCTGACTGACCTACTTCGAGGGAAACATATGCATCAGCTAACTCAAAGCTGCCTACAGGGATAGTTGTTGTTTCTACAGCTTCTGTAGTAGCCTCTTCATCAGCTGTACACTTAGGAACTTGCTTCAGGTTCTCAAAATGTCGTGTCCAGAGTGGAAGATCCTCATCTATCAGCGTCAATGAAGCGTCCAGATCAAAGGCTTCCATTATCTGTTCCATTAGTATCAGTTTAAGTTCGATCTTAAATGTAACTCCGATATCCAGACACAGCATATCGTCTTTGCCTTCCTGAGAGTGTATCTTAGCTTCTGCCTTAGCTGTAGGACCAAGCTTGAGGTTAAGGCTGAGAAGGTCTAATACTCCGATAACATAATCAAGACTTAAAGCGAGAGTCAAAGTCATGTAAGCACCAGCTTCACCAGAAAGTACTATTTCAGCACTCTTGGATGTCTTGTTTATAGAACGGAAGTTTGAACCTTTAAGTTCAAATCCCTTTGTATTTGTAGTAGCAAGAGAGAGTGTAAGTTTTCCGCTTGCTTCAAGGGAGAATTTAACTCTGAAATTTACAGATATTCCCGGGCAGATATATACAGCGACTTTACCAAGTTCAATTTCCGGTTCGTCAACGTATTTTCTTGCAAGGAATTTTTCCCATTGAAGCTTTTCATCAGGATCAGCATTAAAGAGTTCCTGTTCGATCGACACCTCAGAAGTATAATCAAGAGCCATATATACTCTGTTTATATCAAGTCCTGAGAATACACCGAAATCCCAGTCAACATCTGTATTAAGTGAAATATCACGAACAGTTGCGTTAATTTTCATACCTTCGCCTAGATCGATTCCGAAATCGATAGATTTAACACCAACAGATGCCATTTCCTTGATTCCTTCATCATTATCATAGCCGGTATAGCTTAAAGGTTTAATAGAAAAATTATTAGGTTCGTTATAAGATACGCCTGTAGACTGTCCATTATAGACAGTTATTCTTGGATCATTTGCTGGTTCAAAAGAGCTAAGATCAGCGTCGAATCTACCGGAAATATCAAGTTTTGAGTAAACTTCCTCTGGCTTAGCAGCAACTCCCTTAACATTTGTTGTGCCGTTGCCGTTATCAACAGTAGCAACTACCTTATAGGCACCGCCCTTGCCGGTTTCATCATCCTTAGGAAGGATAAATACGCTGTCTTTGGTAAGAGTCTGAGCGTACTCTGTCGGGAGTACGATAAAATCGTCTTTGATCTCAAAATCTGTAGTTTTCAGTTTTTCGTCAAAGTTCTGAACTCCTTCTACGAGTTCAACGTTACGATGCTCTTCAAATTCCTGACTAGCCCATTCGTCCTGAGTTTTGATAAGAGACTCAGCAGCTGCTTCAGGGTCAGTGAGAGGAGTATTTGGATCTTTCAGAACGCCGTGTTCGATAGCGGCATTGATGACCTCTTCGTCAGTAGAATTCTCATCAGCAAATCCGGCTGCTCTCATCAAAGTAGTGGTAACGAATTTATCATCTACAGGAGCATTCTTGTCGATTTCTTCACTTTCACCGATAACTCCCCAATCCCTTGCTGCATCAAGTTCACCGTCTTCTGCTTCTTCGTCGACCTGCATACCGAATGCATCATTGACCATTGAAAGCCACTCACCGTTTGTGAGAACTCCGTCATCAGCTTTGGACTCTGATGTGCTTGAGCTGGAATTGTTGAAGAATTCCTTCAAGCTGCATCCGGAAAGAACGGACATATAAGATGTAAGCAAGGCGGCACCAGTCATCGCTGATATTACACGTTTAAATATCATCTTAAACCACCTTTAAATATTTAATTGTTGATTTTGCCGGAACAGTCATTTTATTTCGGTTAAATGACCGTATCCGGCATACTGTATCATGAGTTTTTATTAGAGAGGCTTCTTTATGTTTGCAACATTCTGAGAAGCAACCTGGTCTGTTACTTCAGCAGGCTCTGCAACGTTCTGAATGAGGTATGTAGCTACCTTCTTAACGTAAGCTGTGAACTTTTCAAACTGAGGCTTGAGCTCTGTGAATTTGTCTCTCATATCTGTAGCACTCTGTGCCTGATATAAAGCCTCTGTGCTGTCCATCTTTACAACGAGGTTGTCAAGAGTATCTTTCATCTGATCAGCGTAAGTAGTGAGCTGATTAGAGCAGCTTCTGATTTCTTCTGGGTTTACGAACAATTCTTTGTTAGCCATGGTAATATTCCTCCTAAAAAACGATTATTCTATTATAATTCAGTTACTTGTGTCTGAGTTAAGATCAATCAAAAGCACAGTTTGAATCAACCTGGCTTCTGCTGTCTTCCATACGAGCTTCGTGAGCATTAGCTGTGTTACGAAGGAAAGTAGCATACTCGTTGATGATGTCTCTCATTGTTTCAAAGTAACGCTTTTCTTCGTTAACCTTGTTCTTGAAAGCGTCAGAGTCTTCGCCCTTCCAAACGTTTGAAAGCTCGCCTTCAACTAAGTTGTAAAGCTGTGTGTACTCGTTGAAAAATTCATCTCCGAGCTCAGAGATAGCTGCTGCAGTGTTTATGATGGAATCTGTACCTTCACTGTAACGAATTGAATTGCCTGCCATTTTAAATTCCTCCTATTAATAAATAAATTTGATCGTTTTCAAAGCATCTCTTGCTTTGTTGAATACATTATACCACATTTGCATTTTGGGGTATTTTAAAAATGCACGAGTTAAAATTTTAGTTATTTTAAATTTTGGATGCCCAATTATTCACGGTATATCTGCAAATTTTGAGGCTAAAAAATTTTTTTGCTGTTTTTTACCCTTTTTATTGCTGAGATAATCCACTCTTTTTGCTGTGAAAATCCACCATTTTTTCATCCGAAATAACGGAATTTCTTCTCAGCGTTCTTATTTCTTATTAAAACTGCTTCACTTTCTGTCAGCATAGGAAGTGAGTTTTCAATAGTAAATAATCCGTTTTGGGATAAGCTTCCGCCGAGCCATATACCTGAAGCATCGAACCATTCTCTGTTATTTTCAGTGTCAAAATTCTCAAGAGAAGTAATATCTTCAAGGTTTTTGACGATATGAACATACGCACCTCTGTCGGCGTTCATATTATTTTCAGTGTCAAGGATAACATAGTGGTAGTGTACCTCAGGAAGTTCGTTGATAATGAGTTTGAAGTTATTGAATGTTACGTTGAGATCGGCTATTTTTGAAGCTTTCTGGAAGGAGTTTATCACGACGTATACGTGTTTAGCGTCCTCGCTCATGACTATCTCGCCCTGTTCATTTCTTATCAGTTTACTGCATCTTGCTTCGGCATCTGCTTTGTAGAATTTGTTCCATTCATTGAACTCCTCAACTGTTGAGTAATACTTATAATTTACATCTTCATCCGGTCTTAGTTCTCCGGAGCTGTCGAGCAGAACTACAGATATAGAGTCGTCCTTAGCAAGAGCCTTTGTGATATATCCGGCAAAACGTGTAAGCTGATTTTCAGAAACAGATGAGACAAATGTTATGTACTTATCGCTCATATCATAGGTAAAGACGGTCTCATCTACTGTTCCGAGCGGTACGTTTTTCCATGATATGCTTTCGGAAAGTACATTTTCAGCGTTGACCTCTATTTGCTTGTATGACTGTGCGGACCTGCCGTTCCAGTTTCTATTGATGTTCTCGCAGAGGTCTCTTATCTCCTTAGCGGAATCGAGGATAACTTCGTCGGATTCGTCATCTGAAGGGATAATATCGAAAATATCGGCGGTCTGGAATTTATATGTTATATCGCTCTCTTTGACGATACCACTTCCTGCACAGTCGGAAGGAGTGATACCGCCGGTACGTCCGAGTACTCCGACATAATCGTTTACATCGTTCATTTTCAGCATAAAAGTCTGCTGGATATACTGTCTCAGGCGGAAATTGGTATTTATAGAAGGAGTTCCGATAACGACATATATACCTCTTTTAACGCCTTCTCTTGCGATGAATATAAGCTGAGATGTTATTGCCTCGTTGAATTTCTCCATGAAGGCAGTGTAGTTGTTGAGGATGAGCACGATGTTAGGCAGAGTGCTTCCGGAGTACTTGCAGTATTCTGAATATTCACCTCTGTACTCCGAGAAGAGCTTGCTTCTTCTGTTTATCTCATCACTTACGGAGCTTATAATGTTCTTTACGTCCTCCTCTTCTTCTGCGAGCACAACATCTCCGACCTGCGGAGCTTTGTCGTATACTTTAAGGAATCCTGCATCAAAATCAAGTATATAGATATTTACCTGTTCTGCATTATAGGCATAGATGAGAGAGTAAACAAAGGAAATGAAGAACATATCAAGTCCGCTTCCGGCAGCTCCGTAAATTATGAGATTTCCTTTCTCAGAGAACGGCACTGTCATTATCTCCTGAATACGGTTGTACAGGTCGTCACGCTTACCGATAACAGGGTCAAGCGGCACGTAATTGTCCCTGTATTTACGCTCGCCGAGCTCGCTGTAGAGTGCTTTGAGAGAGAGCTTCGCAGGGATAGGGTCGAGCCATAGTGGTCTTACATCTATATCCTTTGCAATATCTATAAGGTAATTTCTTACAGCTATGAGCTGAGAAACTGTACGCTTGTTCTTGTTTACTTTTATTTCGGGTTTTCTCACTTTTTCGTAAATGATATTTCCGGTATTGCCTATGACCTCAGCGGACTCTATATCACTCTTGACAAAATCTTCTGCTTCGATATAATCTGCACCGCACCATGCAGACTGTCCCATGCTGAAAACTTCGTTGTATCCAACTTGGAAGAAGAAACGTCCTGTAGTGGATATTTCGGCAGCGTCAGGGCACTGGATAACAGCCTTACTGTCCTCTTTTCCCTGAACTTTAAGACATATCTTGAAACGTGAGTTACTCCATATCTGAGGGCTTACAACGCTGTCCGGCTTCTGTGTAGCGAGTATGAGGTGTACACCGAGGCTTCGTCCGATACGTGCCGCACTTACGAGAAGGTCCATGAAGTCGCTTCTGTCGGCTTTGAGCTCAGCAAACTCGTCGCAAACTATAAATAGGTGAGGGAGCACTTCGAGGTCGGCACCTTCACGTCTGAGCTGCTGATACTTGTAAATATCCATAGTACCTTCGTTGGAGATCTTACGTGCTTTCTTGAAAAGTATCTGACGGCGTTTGATCTCAGTCTCAATGGATATGCAGGCTCTTTCGATAGTTGAGCCGTCGAGGTTTGTAACAGTGCCCACAACGTGCGGGAGCTTATAGCTTACCTCAACTGTTTTGCCGTCTATAACTTCTTCTTTGACATCGTTGAAAGCGTCGGCAAGACCGCCGCCCTTGTAGTCGACGATAACGAATGCGACTTCCTCCGGACTGTAGTTTACTGCAAGTGAGAGTATCACGGTGATGATAGATTCACTCTTACCTGAACCTGTAGTACCGGCTATAAGACCGTGAGGACCGTGATATTTTTCGTGCATATCGATGAAGAAAACGTCACCGGACGGTGATGCACCTATCTCAGTTTTAAGCGACTTTATAGGATTGTTCTCAGCCCACCTTGTAAGGCTGTTCAGATGCTCTACTTTAGATACCTTGAACATATCAAGGAATGTTATCATCTTAGGGAGCTGATATTTTTCGTTGGTTATATCGAGCTTTATATTTGATATAGAATCGAGATAATTTTCAAAGTTTATAACAGGTGAATCAAATGCAGTAGGCACTGTATATGGCTTGAATTCAGATACATCGCTGTTTTTGCGGTCATAGACCTTAGCACCCTCGGCGGATATCTCTATTATGATATTTGAATTGTTATAGTTGTACATTCCGAACGCTGTAAGTATGCTTATATTCAGTGATTCTCTGTTCTTCATTATCACGGACATGATATCAAGGCTGTCCATATATTTTTTGTTAGAGGCGATAACGAGCATTTTCGGGAAATCATTCTGTGGGTGAGTCATACGGTTATCGATCTCTTTTTCAAGCTCGGCAGCAAGTTCTTTCAGTTCATCGGCAGAGGATGAGAAGTATCTGAAAGAGTTTTCGCTGTTCCATGTATGCGGAAGCCACTTTACATAGTCCCATTTTTCAGCCTCGTCCTCACCGCAAATGAAGATGAGCTTCAGCTCGTCATATGAGTACAGTGAAGTAAGCTGTACTACTATCTCTTTGATGAGGTCATATGCAGCAGTTTTTTCTCCGCTGATACCGCATATGCAGCCCTTATTGAGCGATATAGTTATCGGCACATCGTAGAGTATCCTTTCATCGTGAGCAAACTGCATCATGTCATAACGCAGGTCGTCCTTGAAGAAAGTGTCAGCATCTTCGGTGTACTTTACCGTTATTTGGGATTCTTTTTTTCCGGTACCTATTGCAGCACTGAGGAAATCTTCATCGTTGATACTTTTGCTCCACAGGAAACGGTCATGGTTTATTACTCTTGTCAGGCACTGCTCTGCGGTGAGTGATTTTTTGCATAGGTACTCTTTTTCGTTATCGAGCATTACGTTTACAGCAGCTCTCAGGTCCATGATATAGTCCTGATATTCTTTTATACGCTGAGCTTCGTTTTTCTTCTGTACCTTTTTGCGGCGTTTTCTAAGGAGATTAGGCCACATCATAGATGAAAGCACCATGCTTCCTGCCATGATAAAAGAAGGTACTACATAGGATATATTTGTGCCACGGTAATATGCGGCAAGACCGGAGTAACCGGATACGAGGACTGTAGCAGTGCTCATTGTCATTGCAGGTCCCATACTGAGTATAGCAGGCTGTTCGTCAAGCTTATGCATATGCTCAGGCGGAAGAAGCTTTATTTCAGGCAGCTCCGGAGCTTTTTCTCCGAGGTCGACAGTTCTGTAGAAATAGTCGTCATGACTTTCGCTTTTCTTGACCGGACGTACAAATTTAGGGAATACAACTTTGCTCAGACCGCTTCCTTTTACGTTCTTATCGAAATCGATATTAGCGGCTATGAAGTCGGCACAGATTATGAATTTATATCCGACGATGAAAACTACATCACCGATATTAAGCTCGTGTTCACCGTCTATTCTGCGGTTGTTTACATAAGTACCGTTTCTGCTCTGACGGTCGGTGACCTTCCATACTCCGTTTTCTTTGGATATAAGAGCATGATAACCGGATATATATGTATCATCGAGGACTATATCGTTGTCGCTTTTCTTTCCGATACTGAATTTCTGAGAAGAAGGATTATTGAAGCATATTTTATTGAAGCGGTTTTTCTCATCTTTTATAGTCTCGACTATAAGGATACATCTTGTACCGGCAATATCTATAGTAAGCACATCGTCACTTGTCAGCTCAGCCTGCTGTACGAGCTCGGCATTATCGTCATCTGAATAGCGGTATATGCTGTATTCCGTACCGCCGGATATTATCCATTTATTGTCGATACCGTCGATATTTATATCCTCTGTCAGGCTGCTTATGCCGTGATTGAGTTTATAGTGACCTTTTTTCTTATCGGGCAGAACAGTTGTGTTTATAAATTCGTTCTGCAAAAAAGTAATAAGAAGCATTATCTCACTCCTTTACATTGAATTATACGAACATTAATTTTGTACGGTTGCAGATATTAAGTTCTTTAAGAGTCTTGTCCTGAGGAAGACTTTCACCCTTATCAAGGAAGCAGAGTATATTTACATCGCCCTTGCAGTAAAGACCTTTTGCAGCATCGGCAAAAAGGTCGCCGAGTATGTCCGCAGCATCGTGGACATACATATCTTCGGGAAGTCTTATATCATAGGTCTTTCCGTTTGCAGGAAGATAGACCTGAACTATTATTTTATTCATAAGAGCTCCTTTCACAAAAATAAATCTGTCAGCAGCGATAAGAACCTTACTTGTGAAGACAGGTTCTAAGCCTTTCGGATACGCCATGCTGACAGGTTCTTTACAGCTTATTTGCTTTTTGATACTTTGTTTTTCTTGCGTTCAAGCTTAGGATATTCACGCCATTTTATCTTGATGAGCAGTCCATAGAAGATGTGGTAATTGAAATTAACGAGCTCATCGTCGCTTAGTTTAGTGCCGTTTGAGTGGCAGTATTCCCACCTGAGGATGTCAGAAAGCTCATTCATATCTCTTTCAAACGGTTCGATAATGCGTCTTCCCACAGCTCTGTCGGTATTGACGACCTCGTCGTAGGAGGGAAGCTCCGGAGTACAGCTCAGCAGAGTTTTCACGCTGAGAGTATCGGCATTTTTCTTGAAATAGTTCATCTTCTTATGCTCGGAAATTTTTTTCAGGAAGTAATAGCTGTTAGGATTCTTTTTCAGATTTATCCTGAATAGTTTTTCCGGATAAGGCATCACCGGCATAGTCTTCATAATAATGAAGAATTCGTCGCTGAAGGTGAAGAAGATGATATTATTTTTTATCTTCACATTGGTACACAATCTGATGTCCTGCATACTCTGTTCTCTGTTTGAAGATTTCTGGAAGCTTACACGCATATTGAGGAGCGTTTTCAGGTCGGAGTTTACCTGCTTTCGCATCTCTGTAGTATTTTTCAGCTCACAAAGTCTCATATACTCGTCGAGCGAAAGAGTTACTATCTGTTCTTTTGAGCCGAGTTCCGTGAATTTTATCATAAGTGCATCTGCGAGCCGGTGAGTAGTAGTTTTTAGTCCGTTTCCAAGACCGGCGAGATTTTCAAATGATATTTTCAGATTGTCTTTTTCTATGCAAACTTCATCTTCCGTACCGGAAGCCATTTTCTTTGTTATTTTCAAAGTTGAAAGTTTGTTCATAGCAGAGGACTGCTTCATGATACGAAAGGCATTTCTTGAAACCGAATTTACTTGTAGATTAGTTTCAAGAACTTGTCCGATGGTCGATGAAGTTCCGTCGATACCTTTTGTGTATCCCATCATGTCCTCCTATCAGGCAGGAGAAGCTTTACAAGGTCATTTACAGAAGTACGGAATATTCTAATATCGTCGAGCTTTTCTCTGACTTTTTTTACAGCTTCTTCCGTTATTCTTATTTCATTCAGGTCGATAGGCATGAACACTTTTTTCAGTATTCTTTTTTTATTTTCGTATTCTTCACCTTCACCGGAGATCTCGTTTTCCATATCAGCACGTTGAGCATTGAATTCTTCGATCTGTTTAATGATCTCGCCGGTATCGGTACAGAAGACCGTGAACTCAGGTATATCTATTCTTTCTGCGATAAGCTCGAACAGCTTATTATAGGCATTCTGATACTCCAGACCTTTAAGCATGAGGTCGTTGCGGAAATAAGCTATTTTATTTTCCATAGTTTCCGAATGTTCAAGGCTCATCATTTCCTGGAAGCAGTCTATTTCCGGTTCGATGAAGTGGTCGTCAGCATCAAGGCACTTAGGACGGCACGGGAAGCTGTCCGCAACGACAGCCACTCCCCTTAGTCTTGCGAGTTCACCGGGATTTTTCATTTCGCTGAACTGTGAGTTGGTCATTATCATAGGCAGAAGCTCTATCATACGTCTTGCGTGTTCTACCTGCTGTGCCTGAGTCATATACATCAGCAGACGGCAGAAGCCGTTCTGTGCCTGCTGATTGTAAGCATATGACATAGCCTGAGCATATTTGATAAAATTTTGCAGCTGCACATAGCATTCAAGTATATCTGCCTCCTCATAGGTATCTATCCTATCTATGAGTACATCCAGTTCTTCCTGAGTTACAGGGGTAAATTCCTTGTACTGATCGGCTCCGGACTGTACGGCATATGAATATATATCATTGCAGATTATCAATTTTCCGACATCATGTCCGGTAATCATTTCTTTATTTTTCAGTTTATTGAAATTTAACATTATATCACCTGTATCATCTATTCTTTCTCTTTTTTCTTACGAACAGCAGTCCGCCTATTGCACCAAGACCTGCGAGTACTGATATACCGGTGATCTTTACCCATGATTTATGCATCATATAAAGAGCGACATTTTCTGTAATAAGCAGATCGCTGTATGTTTTTACGGTAGTATTGCCGGCGAGGTCTGTAAGTTCTATAGTAAGGTCACGGGAGCTGTTTGAAGCCGGTATCTTGAATACATAGCTGTTTTCTCCGTCTTCCGGATCTATATCAAGAAGAACTTCGTCGCTGCTTGTAGTAACTTTGATATGCTTTATTCTCTCGTTTACATTGATTCTGAATTCCTTTTCGGATTCTCTGAATTCCGCTTTATCCGAGAGACCGTCGCACTTGAACTCAGGTTCCTGAGTATCGAGGTCAAAGCTTACCTCAGCACCTCTTCCGGAGCTTACGTTCTTATTTCCGGCAGCGTCGACTGACTGTATAGAGATGTTGTAGTTAAGGTCCTGATCGAATACTTCCGGAAGGATAGTGTATGTGTACTCATATCCTGAATTATCCGATAAAGCTACAGGCTCGGAAACTTCATACTGACTGCCTGTGAGCTTTACTGTATTTGAGCCCTTATCGACTATTATGATTATTTCAGAATCGGAGTTATGCTTGTCTACATTTCGCTCTGTTATGACGATAGTTGGAGCTTTATTGAGATATTTTCCGTTTATATCCTCCGCATTCTGCACCGCAAATACAGAGCCGTGTCTGTTTACAGTAAATTCGAGCTTTTCAGAAGATGTGTTTTCAGCTTTATCAGCAGTTTCAACTTCAATTCTGTAAGAGCCGTCGAAAACCTCATCAGTCGGGAAGTTATCGAATACGAGTTTCTTTTTGATATCCTTGTTGTCCTTTTCCTCTACCCAGTTAGCAGTGATGAAGCTGCCGCTGCCGTCGACATCGTATTTAGCTGTCTGACCGTTATTTTCTGTAGTGAGCTTCAGCGGCTGACCATTTCTGTATACTTTTACGTTCTGAGAATCAAGGTTGCTGTCCTTGATATTGACAACAGGAGCAACAGTGTCCTTATTAGCTGAGGATACGCCTGTGATATTTATTTCAGGCTCTTTTTTATCTACAGTAAACGAAACGGCAGTAGTTTTCAGAGTATTTCCTGCGAGGTCCTTACCGGATACAGAGATAGTGTATGAGCCGTCATTTGTAAAGTAGCTTACAGGAATAGAAGCGGAATGAGAATTTGTACCGCTCCAACCGCTTGGTGCGAACGCTTTGCCGTTTATGGTTATGCTGACGAGATTCGGGTCGAAATTAACTTCATCGATAACTACAGTTGCCTGTGCCGGACTTTCAATGTAGGTATTCTTTCCGTTTGCAACTATGACTCCGTCGTCTTTTCTTACAGTTACAGATGCTTTCGGAGCAATAGTATCGATAACGAATGTACCGGATGCATAGGTATCTGAGGTATTTCCTGCGAGGTCAGTATCAGTTATGTTAAGGTTGTAACGTCCGTCGGAATTGAATGGAAGGTCTCTTGTATGTCTGAACTGGTCTGAATTCTTATCAGTACTATTATCGTCAGCAAATCTTGTATCTACAGTTCCGTTTACAGAAGGAGAATCGAAATTTCGCTCAGAAATAACAACATGAGCAGTTTTATGGGTGTTGTAATATTTTACCTGATCCGACTTTTCGATTCCGGAAACTGCTATGACAGGCTTATGCTTATCAATGCTGAATCTTGCCTCTGCTTCGGATATATTCTGGGAATTATCCTTCATAGCGACCTGAATGAAATCGTCGTTAGCATCTTTTGATACGATGATATTTTTAGAAATGCTCTGGATGATATTCCTGTCGTTTTTCTGTATTTCCCAGCCCTCAGTGTTTCCGCTGATATTTCCGTTAGCGTCTATTCTAAGGTCCATCCAGTTCTGAGAATCGGAAGTTCTCCAGCGTATCTGCTCGATACCGGAGTGCAGATCGGTGATCTCTATCTTAGCTTCAACGTTCTGATTATAGAGAGGTCTGCCGCTTGTATCACGTTTTGCAGTTGAAGGCAGAGTTATAGTCACATGGCTGTATGAAGCGTTATCGTGATTATTTTTGTTCTCTGAGATAAATCCGTTAGGTGAAGCTTTCTGTGATTCATGAGCTACATTATCGACAGCCCATGCTCTTATATCGCCCTTGAATCCCTCAGGTACTATGAAATCAGCAGAATAGGTATCAGCCTCGCCTGTACTTCTGAATGATGAAGCATCGAATACATAAGACCTGAACAATGAACCGTCATCATTATAGAGCTCGCAGTAAATATTCTTTATACCGGAGCTTGCTCCGAGGTCATCTTTTACAGTTACGGTCATTATATAATCGCTGTTATGGAAGTGTCCGTATTTAGCCGGAGCTTTATTGAACCATATCTCGCTGTCGCTGTTCTTTACAAGTCCTGAGAAGCTGAACGAGTAAATATAAGGTGTTGAAGTATCCTTATATACAGTGAATGAATTTTCCGAGCGGTTGCCTGCGTTGTCCTCTGCGTAGACATTGAAGTCGAATTTTCCGTCTTTGCCGTCAGCAGTAGATGCAGTATGGACATTGCTCTGTGTGATAACAGCTTTGTGGATATACTCATTAGTCAGATGAGCTTCAGGAGCTTCGCCCTCATGAGTTCTCACTATATTCACTCTTGCAAGACCTGAATCAGCATCGGAAATATTATAGTTTAGAGTAATGTCACTGCTGAACCATATCTGACCTTCGCTGTTTATATAGCGGTCATTGCCTTTCAGCTCAGGAGCATCAGGGATAACAGGAGCAACTCTTTCGAGTATGAGAACTTCGCTGCTGTCAGGCTCAGGTGATACAAGTTTAGTTGAAACTGAGCGGTTTCCGACATTATCGGTAACGTACATTTCCATAGTGCCGGAGAAAACTTCGTTTTCATTCAGAGTATCCGGCAGTTCAAAGATAACGGAATCATGGTCAAATCTCTTAGAGAAGAATGATACCTGAGAGCCGTCTTTTTTGATTACTGTGAGGCAGGCGTCACGGTAGCCTGATGTAGGTACAGTACCCTGACCGTCAGAAACAGGGACTTTTATCTGTATTCTGTGGTTGCTGAAAGTACCGTATTTATACATATGTATCGAGCCGTCAACATTTTCGCTGTGTTCTTCATTTCCCTTTTCAAAAATTCCGTCGGAAGTCGGAGCGTTATTATCGATAAAGAATTCTATAGAAGAAAATTCGCTTTCGTTTTTGGCATTATCCACGGTCTTCATTTTCAACTCAAATTTTCCGTCATTATAAATATCAATAGGAGAATCGGTGAGCTTGATATTTACTGAAGGATAATTATTGTCTCTGAGGTATGGCAGGTATCTTGAGCTGTTATTTTCATCCTGAACAAAGTGCAGATAGCAGGAATCCTCTTTTGCGAGTTCACTTACAAGTATATCAGCTGAAGAGAAACCGTTATTATCCGGATCACAAAGTTCAGCAGCAGTGATGTTCTTTTCAATGTTATTGAAAATGAATCTGAGTTCAGCTATGTTTGAAATATTTGCGGTTTCGCCTTCATCCTCTGCTTTGATGAGTATATTTGTATATTCTTTATACCAGTTTTTGCCATTATCTGAGTAATCGGCATTTTTTGCCTTTAATTCCGGCTTTGCAGGAGAAATGTTATCAACTACTATTCTTTCAGCTTTTGATATATCCTTTGTAACATTACCGTTTTCCGGATCATTGCAGTAATAGAAAACATCAGAATTTCCGACACCGTCACTTGCTGTTATCGTTATAATATCGTTACAGTTATCGGTGTTGACAATAAATCTTGCTTCTTCATTAATTTTATCTTTTTCTTTAATAATATCCTGACCATTGAAGTGATAGGTTATCTTATCAACACCGCAGTATGGATAGTCTTCATATTTATCTGTCGCTATAGCTTTTATCTTGATATTCTTACCGTTTTCTATATATTTTTCTATGTTTTCGTCACTATCTTCAACAGCTGCGGTTATGCTTGTAACTGTAGGGGCAGCGATATCGATCATTACCTGCTGTTCTGTTTTTTTGTCCGAGGTCACAAAGCTTTCAGGGATACCGGAATCAGATGCTGCATAGATATATACATGACCTCTGTAACCTTTGGCTTCACTGTCTGCCATAGAAAATTCGGCAGTAAAATATGGCTTTTCGTCTTCGTCGAGCTGCTTTATGAGCTTTACATTGAGTTCATTTTTACCTTCCTGAGATGCTGCTTCAGATAAAGTATATTGACCTACCGTATCATCTATACCGTCAGGGATATTGAATCTATGCTCATAGGTTATCAGCGGATCGTCAGAACGGCCTTTTTGTTCGAGGATGCTGATATATTTGATAGCTTTTAGTTCTTCGAGCTTCTTTATTTTTTCTGCATCTGCATAGAAAAGCGGATGCACAGAAGAGAGGTCGTCCTCATCATTTACAGTGAAATCGATTTTGTAATTATTTTCATTTGACCATTTATTAGGATTGTTTTTTATTTTAATTTCAGGCTGGTGGTCATCGAAGTAGACGAAGAAAGGCTGAGTATCGACAGGAACGTCTTTATTGCCGATCTTCTTTACGAGGACAACTTTTACGAATTTAGTATCGTCCTTAACTTCATATACAGCTTTTCCGACAGCAGCATCAGTTGCATCAGCCTTTACCGTTACAGATGAGCTGTTATTGTCATCGTCCACTATTATTATTTCATGACCGGCATATCCCGGAAGATTTAAAGATATTGTTCTTTTATTATCATCACCGGTCGGAGCAGGTCTTTTTGCGAAGATAACATCATCATTGATAGTACCGTTCAGACTGTTTGCGAATAACTCTATCAGAGGATCAGAATCTATACTTTCTGTATCCGGGAATTCTCTGTATTGGAGTTCAACAAAAAAGTTGTTTTTATCCTCGTGAGCATCTATAGTACAGTAGCTTTGGCTGTCATTTGAAAATAAATTGCTGCATATTTCTGTCGCCGAAAAAGTTTCTGATGAAAGATATTCACGATTTGGAGAATCTTCACCGGTGTCTGGTAGGTTGACATTTTTGAGGATATATGATCTTTCTCTCGTTAAGTAGTAATTTTTTCCTTTTTTGTTAACAACATATGGAACGGTTATCTTGTCATTCTGATTGACCTTGTAGGAATATGTATCTTCTAATGAAGTATCTTCTACACCTTTACTATTCTGGAATATACGCTGAGCACCTATCTCGCTTGGTGATGCGTAAATATTAAAGGTGATATCACCATTTTTAGGCAGCGGATCGGTATTTGTGTCTGCATAGTAATCGGTATATTTTTTTATTAAGTCAAAAAGTGAGGCAGTAACATTATTTCCGTTTAGTTTAGTAGGATTATCCCATTTATCATTTATAATAAGATTGTTGGCATTATCAGCTGTTATAGTGACATATTTCGAGCCTAATTCCTGCCACTCAAATGTATAGGTCATTTTATCTTTATTGTCAATGTTGCAGTTTTTAAGGTTTATATTGATAGTAACTTTTGCTGCCTTTACCTTATGGTCTTTTCCGTTAAGATTTATAGTCAGGTAATTTAGTGTAACTTTTCCGGTCGGTTTTATACCGTGGAAATCATCAAGATAATATTCTCTTTTTTCGACAGTGAAAGAGTTGTTTGAAAATTCATAGTCCTCGCTGACATAAGAGACATTATCTTTTATCTTTAAATTAGTGTTAGGGATATTAAAGCTTACATAATCAGAATGGTCGTCAAGTTTATAATAGCGTTTATACTCCCACTGTTCATGTTCAATGCTATATCCGTATGCATAATATGTTTCATTCTCAATTTTTTCGACCTTTAAATTGTTTATCCTATTCTTAATTGTGCCTTCAAGTTTTTCAGGATAAGTAATGGTGACAGTATCATGAGGATAGCCAATCCATGAGCTGCTTTTTGTGCCGACAGAAATATATGGTGATAAACCTGCAATATTTTTTTGCAGTTCTGATGCATAATGATCTGTAAGATTATTTATAGTATTATTTTTAGTGTTGAAATCGCCGTTTACATCAATATCTACATGAATTTCAGCCGACTTTGTGACCGGTACAGTAGTTGTTGTAGTGGTAGTTGTGCTGGTAGTAGTTGTTGTAGTAGTAGTAGATTTTGTAGTGCCTGCACTTGGGGTCTGCTCTGACTGTGCAGATGACACATTATTGTTAAGCTCCTTTACAGTTGAAGCTATTGCCTGCTTTTTAACAGTTGATGATTCAGCAGCTGAATTCAATATGTTCAGATTGGTTGCAGACAGAAAAGAAAGTGCAGCAGCAAAAGCAGCGGTCTTTCTAAGCATATGTTTTTTTTGCTCCATAAATAAATACACCCACCCTTTAAGTGATATATGATTTGATAAGCGAGTTTCTGTTTGCGGTATATCAGACAGAAACGATGTCGGGATCACCGTGTATAACGATGATATTTTCGGTTATTATGAATTCATTTTCATCCTGCTCAGTATTTCGTCTGGTCAAAACTGTAGCGGCGATGTTAGCAGGCTGCACTTTTTTCTTTGCCGACGATATAACTACCGTTGCCGGAGTTTCATCAACTACCGGCGGCGGAACAGCTTTTCTTGCGGCTGTTGTTTTTTCAGTGAAGCCTGTACGTTCAGAGCCGGAGATAGCTTCGATATTGTTTCTGTTTTTGTTTTCAACATATTCAAAGTAATCTCTGTTATCTGAGTTTGTCTTTTTCTTTTTATGGTTAAGTTCAGCTTTTATCATAGATAGCAGCTGAAATTTAATAGCCAGAATAATGGTCAGTATCAGAAAGACGATACCGGATATAAGAAGTATATAAGATATATTACGCCATGTATTAGAATCCATTTATCTCACCTTATTCATCAGCGTAAGCCATCTCAAGCTTTAGTCTCACAGCCTCTATATCAAAGCTTTCCGCAAGACTTCTTGCGTAATCGTTGTTGTAGTTTATTTCGCCGTTGAGATAGACTTTTTTGTTTATTTTATCGATTATTTTTTCCTGACTTCTGAATTCAACACCGTTCTGGTGGAACTTTGATGAATACCTTGAAATAAGGCTCATAAGAGTCTGGCAAACACGCACGCTGACCACTTCGTTGGATTCATCAATATATTTTGACATTTCTTCGACATTGTCCCACATTTCGGTATAGAATTCCGAGCTGTCAGTACCCTCTTTTTCCATGCGGTCTATATCTATGTAGAATTTTCCTATGTTAAGGAATATCTGGGCACGTTTATAAGCGTCCGGCATAGATTCTTTGAGGTCGCTGCTGGAAACAGCTTTTTCAAACCATTCATAAGAGGCATTTATTCTTGCTTTTTCGAGTTCAAGCTCGGTATGTTCTTTTGAACTGTCGTCGAAAGGAAGATAATAAAGCCAGTAAGCGTTGGCTATCTCATACATACATTTACCGTAATTGCTGTCGCTTGACTTTATAGAATCCGGACTTTTTATCTCATTGATTATGAAATTATCCTCATCATGGTCGAGTTTACTGTCCTGAGTGAAGTCCTGAATGAGTTTAGAGTAAATATCGTCCCTGTTGGTATGATCGAGCTTTATGGCTTCGGCGTAGTTGCCTTTGTTGACGTTGGAGGCGTATTTTTCCGCTATGTTTTGTCTGTCGAGCTTATTTGCCATATGCGAGGATATTCCGGCAGCGACAAAACAGAGTATACAGAGTGAAGCTGAAAGAGAGAGCCAGCGGATATTTGAGTGTCTTTCAACACGGCAGAGGTCTCTGTATAAAGCGTCGCACGAGCGGTAGCGTTTATTCGGGTCTTCGGCAACGCATTTGAGGATTATCCTCTTTATATCCGCACTCACATTCTTATCGAACTTGAATCTTTCCTGAGTTGTGAGCATACGGTTATCGCTGTGGACTTTAAGTGGTTTTCTTCCCTGTATCATGTGGAAGAAGGTCGCACCCATATTGAAAATATCGGTACGTTCATCGAGTTCAGACTGGCGGTATTGCTCCGGAGCGGCGTATTCCGGAGTATATCCGGTAACACCGGTAGCATTACGTATAGCTGTACCGAAATCTATGAATTTCAGCTTGATCTTCGCATCGTTATCGAGCATGGTCTTTCCGGGTTTAAGCACCATGATATTTTCCGGTTTCATATCGCTGTGGACACGTCCGGTGCTGTGGAAGAACTTCATGAAAGAGCATATCTGTTTAGCCGCCTCAATGAACATTTTATACGGCATAGGACCTGCTTCGAGCATATATCCCATAGATTCGCCGTCAAGGAAGTCCTGAACGATATAGAAGTAGTGGTCAGTTTCAAAACGGTGGATGATATTCGGGAAGAAAGCGTTAGACTGGTCAGCCTCATAGAGTTCTTTTATGAGAGCTGATTCCTGCTTAGCCATATCGTATTCTTCGTATTTTGATTTGCTGATCTCTTTGATAGCTCTTACGGCTCTTTCAGCCTGAAGATCGTATGCTTTATAGACAACGGATGTACCGCCACGACCAGCAATTTTTTCTATTTCATAGCGATTTGCCAAAAGTCTGGCTTTTGTGCTCATCTTTTATCGATCTCCTTTAAGAATTACTGCAAGAGCGGTTATATTATCGCTTTCTTTTCGGTCGATATTAAGGCTCAGGAGGTGATTCAGGGAAGAATGCAGAGCGTTCTGATCCGGATTTGCCGAAGGCATAAGAGTCTGATGCAGTTCCTCCGGTGATACCATTTTTCTGAATCCGTCAGAGCAGAGCATATAAACGCAGTTCTGCTCAGGGGACTGTATGGCAAAATCGTATATTCTGCCTGTTTCTCCTGCACCGATGCAGTTGGTTATCTGGTTCTGACGCTTATCGAATCTTGCAGATTCCGCTGAGATGATGCCTCTTCTTACTTCTTCTGCAACAATTGAATGGTCAGAGGTGATGATCTCAAGCTTTTTATCGTATATCCTGTAAAGTCTTGTATCACCGACATGGGCAACAAGTACAGAATTGTGGATCATATCTATAAGGAGAGAAGTGAATGTAGTACCCATTTCCCGTCCTCTTGCACATTCATCGTTTATAGCGTCATTGATCTTATGAAGTCTTTCATCGAGGCTTGTTCTTATTTCGAGTATATCGCTGTCGTTTTTTATGAGCTCCGCACACTCTGTCTCGAACCAGTCGGACACAGACTTTATTACGCAGGAGCTTGCATCCTCTCCGCCGGAAAGACCTCCGATACCGTCGCAGACTGCGGCGAACAGTATCTCTTTTCCGTGAAGGCGGGCTACTTTTATCATAAGAGCATCCTGATTTACTTTCTTGACAATTCCCTCAGTAGTGACATAAGAATAAATAAACATACTGTTGGCTCCTGTATCAGTTTTCGATTATGAAAGTATACTTTACACAGTCTATGAATAATGTACAGCCTGAGAAGATCTCGACTGTTGTTCCTTTTGCGACGAGAGCGTTTTCAAATACAAGTGTGCCGCAGGAGACATTTTCAAGGAATATAGCAGTACGGTTGTTAACGACCTCAGTAAAGAAGGTAACGCCGGGGATCTCGTCATCCCTGAAAGGATACTGCATTATACGTATGAAACGGTCATCGTAGATACGTTTGAGGTAAGCAAGAGCTTTCTGGGATTCCGGAGCTTCCTGAACGGCAGGAACTTCATTAGGTTCCGGAGCAGACTGGACTGCCTGAGCTTCCGGAGCAGGCTGCTGCTGCTGTTCAGGCTGTCGTCTTCTTGAAACCATTACAGTTCTTGAAGAATCATCTTCCTCATTGCCGCTGTTTGCCTTTACGACTGAGAACAGGTAGCAGAAGCTGTCGAAGAAAAGCTTATCGCCGTTGTTTATCTCGCAGTATGATATCTTGTTGTTTTCGTCGTTGAGGTATGTACCGTTGGAGGAATGGTCTTTTATGAAGTATCTGCCGTTTTCGGAAGTTATGGTTGCATGGTTACCGGAAACTGTATTCTGTGGGATAACCAAGTCTTTATCACGGCTTCTGCCGATAGTGAACGGGAAGTTGCGGAGAACGAATTTATTTCCGGACTGGTCTGTGAGTGAGACTTCATCTCTGCGTGACCTTACTACAGTTGCACTGGAAGTCCTCTCAATATCAGAGTCGAAGCGTTCCTGCTGACCGGTCATTTGCGAGCGTATATCGTTATTGAGCTCTCCGGATGGGATAACAGGTATTATCTGGCTGTTTATAGAGAAATCGTTCTGTGCCGGTACAGGCTCCGGTTCATAGTTTACAGGAGCAGGCGGAGGATTATTGCTGTTTATTACGTCATTTTCGTTGAAGAAATGCAGCAGTGAATCAGGTGAAAAAGAGTTTGTACCTTTTTTGTTTCCGGAATTTGTGAATCGGGCAAGATAGTTTTCGTATTTATTCATGTAGTTGCCGTCAGTGATTATAACGCTTTTAGCAGTATTGTGGAGCTTTTTAAGGCATTTGGGGATATTATCACAGACGTAGTGCGGATTTTTTAGCGGTATATATATCATCATGATCCTTTTAAGGGTATTGTGATAGTACATATATTTAGGGTCACATATCAGGTTATCGTAGGAAAGATAGGATTTCTGGCAGAAAGAAATGATCTTCTGGATACCGGCAATCATTTCAAAATACTGTTCCTGTTTCATTTCAGTTTTAAGGTATTCTGATAGTGAAGTAAGACCGCTTATATTGAAACTGATTTTATTTGTGCTGGCAGTTTTAGTGCATTGAAAAGGCAGGAAATAGCTGCGGAAAGTATCACTTTCAAGCATTTGTACCTGTGAATAATTTATCTCTTCTTTTCTTCCGATAGAAAAAACGAGAAAGGTTTTGTTTTCGGAATAAACCGTTTTGAATGAAAACATTTTCTTTAGATTATTCATTCAGAAAAGACCTCCTGAATATATAAGACTTAAAGTATATAATTAACAAGTATATAAAATCAGTATAATTATAACACATAGCTTACAAATATGCAATAGAAATGCCAAAAAATGGACAATATGACAAAAAATGGTAATATGTTTTTTACAGGTTTTATGTCTCAATAAAAATGCATTACAGTTTCCTATTGCCTTTTTTGTATACTTATGATAAAATATACAGGTAAAAATGGGGACAGAAATATGAGTGTGAAAGAAGCTCTTTTAAAGACTCTCGCAGAAAATAAAGACAGTTACTCATCCGGTGCGGCACTTGCCGGTAAGCTCGGAGTAAGCAGAAATGCGGTATGGAAAGCGGTAAAGTCGCTTGAAGCCGACGGATATTCGATAGAATCAGTGACCTCAAAGGGGTATCGTCTTTCGGCTGATAATAACCGTCTTTCGGAGAAGTTCATTTCCGCAAAACTGACTGCAAAGTCTCTCGGAAAAAGCATAAAGGTATATGACGAGATAGACTCCACAAATTCAGCCGCTAAGGAAATGGGAACAGCAGGAGCTGCTCACGGGACTGTTATAATTGCGGAAAAACAGACTATGGGCAGAGGCAGACTCGGCAGGACTTTCGTTTCGCCTTCCGGTACGGGACTTTATATGAGTATAATAATACGTCCGGAAATAAATCTGGAGGACGCAGGGTTTATCACCTCAACAGCCGCAGTAGCCGTTGCAGAAGCTGTTGAAAAGCTCATCGACAGAGAAGTGCAGATAAAGTGGGTAAACGACCTGTACATGAACGAACGCAAGATATGCGGAATACTTACAGAGGCATCGCTCGGACTTGAAATGAAGTCTCTGGATATGGCGGTAATAGGTATAGGCATAAATGTCCGCAGTGTCAAAGACGTGATGCCGGAGGAGCTTTCATCTATAGCTACTTCCATTGAGGACGAGACAGGCATTGCAGTCGACCGCAATGAGCTTTGTGCAGAAGTGCTCAACAGACTTGAATACTGGCTGGACAAGATAGAAAGTCATGAATTCCTGTTTGAATACCGCCGCAGAGAGTACCTTACCGGCAAACTCATAACAGCTAATGTCGGCGGAGAAACTTTGGTCGGCAATGCACTTGGGATAGATAATAATGCAAATCTCATGATAGAACTCCCCGACGGCGAGATAAGACATCTCGGCTCCGGAGAGGCAAGTCTCTGCCGTGTGAAAAAATGATTTCTTCCGGCAGAAAAATGAATCCTTCAAGACTCTTGACAAAACCGATAGCTTTGGTATATAATATGTTATAGGTTATATTAAAGGCGTAGCAGTCAGAGTAGCTTATCTTTAGTCTTTCAGAGAGCATCGGGGCGGTGTGACGGTGCAGACGGGATATGTGAAGTGCGGCTGTCAGCTCCGGCGAGGAAACCGCTTTTCAGCGGCAAGTATTCTCCGGCGTATCCCTCGTTACGGGTCAATGAGTAATAAATCGGAGTGGGACCGTGCAAACTGCACCTCCGGAGCTTTTTCGGCTCCGGAGGTTTTTTATTGCTCCCCACATGAAAGGAGATACCTATGCTGTTTAAACAGATCAGACGAGATATTAAGCTGATAAAAGAGCGTGACCCTGCTGCAAGAAATGCTCTGGAGATATTATTGACTTATCCGACTCTGAAAGCTATAAGAAGTTACCGTATAGCTCATTGGTTCTATAAAAATGAGATGTACACTATCGCAAGGATAATTTCTCAGAGAGCCAGAAAAAAGACCGGTATAGAGATACATCCCGGTGCCCGCATCGGCAAGGGTCTGTTCATCGACCACGGCATGGGTGTTGTAATAGGTGAAACAACGGTTATCGGCGATAACTGCCTTATATATCAGGGAGTAACTCTCGGCGGTACAGGTAAGGACAAGGGCAAGCGTCACCCTACACTCGGAAACAATGTTCTTGTAGGTGCAGGAGCAAAAGTGCTCGGACCGTTTAAAGTCGGCAATAACGTAAAGATAGCGGCAAATGCAGTAGTGCTCCACCCGGTGCCGGATAATTCTACCGCTGTGGGAGTTCCGGCAAGGGTCGTAAAGAAGACCGAAACAAGCAAAGCACCTGAACATATCGTTACTCAGGACATCGATCAGGTCAACATTCCGGACCCTGTTGATATTGAATTCTGCCGTATGCAGCTTGAGATCGCTGAGCTCAAAAAAGAGATCGCAGACCTTACTCAGGGTGCAGGCATCTGACGGTCAGGGGGGATATTATGGATATTATAAAATACCCTTCAGCAGATGCCATAAACGAGGCGGTAAGGACTGATGCTCCGCTTATAGCCGCTGTATCCTATGACGGCGAGACTGCTTTGGTCGCTCCGGCAGAAGAAGCCGGTGAGCATAGCATACTTCTGATGCTCTGCGGTCAGCAGGATCTGAATGTGGAAAATTACTTCCGCATACACTTCAACAGCAATAATGCGGACTGGAATTTTTTCTGTCCGCCAAAATATAAAAATATATCGGACGAAAAAATGCGTATGTCCGCATATTATAACGACGGTCTGAGAATGATACCGGAATTTCTTGTGATGTTCGGGTACTTCTCGAAGCTCAAAATAAAAAACGCTCCGCCCGATATTTGGGACTTCTGAGGCGTTTACAACATTTATAAGGAGAAATGACAATGCAGTTATATAATTCACTTTCACATAAAAAAGAGGACTTCGTCCCAAGAGAAGCAGGCAAGGTAAGTATGTACACCTGCGGACCTACAGTGTATCACTACGCTCACATCGGAAACCTCAGAAGCTACATAATGGAGGACATTCTTGAAAAATATCTCCGATTCACCGGTCTTGACGTCAAGCGTGTTATGAACATCACTGATGTTGGTCACCTTACAAGCGACGGCGATACAGGTGACGACAAGATGCTCAAGGGTGCCAAGCGTGAGCATAAGACAGTAATGGAGATAGCTAAGTTCTATACAGACGCTTTCTTCAATGACTGCAAAAAGCTCAATATAAAAACTCCGGATGTAGTAGTTCCTGCAACTACTTATATCGATGAATTTATCCGAGTTATATCCTCACTCATGGAAAAAGGCTACGCTTACGAAGCCGGCGGAAATATCTATTTCGACACCTCAAAGCTCGATAAGTACTACGTTTTCGGAGATTTCAACGAGGAAGACCTCGAAGTCGGAGTGCGTGAGGGTGTTGAAGCTGACGGAAACAAGCGTAATAAAGCTGACTTTGTACTCTGGTTCACAAAGTCAAAATTCGACGATCAGGAGCTTAAATGGGAAAGTCCGTGGGGAGTTGGTTACCCCGGCTGGCATATCGAGTGCTCATGCATCAGTATGAAGAACCTCGGTGAGTACCTCGACATCCACTGCGGCGGTATCGACAACGCTTTCCCTCACCATACCAACGAGATAGCTCAGTCTGAAGCATATCTTGGTCACGAATGGTGCAATTACTGGTTCCATGTACACCACCTCAACACCAATTCCGGCAAAATGAGCAAGAGCAAGGGAGAGTTCCTTACAGTATCGCTTCTTGAAGAAAAAGGCTATGACCCACTGGTATATCGTTTCTTCTGCCTCAACTCACACTACAGAAAGTCACTTGTATTCTCTTGGGAGAACCTCGATAACGCAGTTGTATCATTCAATAAGCTCATAGACAAGATAGCTCCGCTGACAAAGGAAGCTCCGGCAGAGATAGACACAGCTGAGTACGACAGACTTTACAAGTCCTTCGACGAAGCACTCGGCAACGATATAAATACTTCACTCGCTGTAACTGCTTTGCACGATGTGCTCAAATCAAAGGCAAATGCCTCCACAAAGCTCAATCTCATCGCTGAATTCGACAAGGTGCTCGGACTTGACCTTATCAAGAAAGCTACAGAAAAGGCAAATGCCGCAAATGGAGCTTCATCCGATATTCCTGCTGAGGTCATGGAGCTTGTTGAACAGCGTAAGGCTGCACGTAAAGACAAGAATTTCGCACTTGCTGATGAGCTCCGTGATAAGATAGCTGCCCTCGGATATGAGGTAAAAGAAACTCGTCAGGGTACTGAGATAAACAAGATAGGCTGATAGTTTCAGGAACGGAGAATCATAAATGGCAAGAATATACCCTCTTTTCAGCTCCAGCAAGGGCAATTCCACTTTCATCGGAACTGAAAAAGGCGGAATACTCATAGACTGCGGAGTGAGCTTCAAAAGGCTTTCCGAAGCACTTGACGTGAACAATATACCTCTGTCGGCTGTTCAGGCTGTATTCATAACACACGAACACTCCGACCACATAGCCGGTCTCGCTATGCTGACAAAAAAGACCGGTCTGCCGGTATACGGACAAAAACGAACTCTCCAGCGGCTCAGTGATACCGGAAAGATAGCTCCCATATCGCCTGTGATAGATATGACAGGCAAGTCGATAGCTTGTGCAGACTGTGAAGTGAGCTGCTTCAATACACCTCATGACACCATACAGAGCTGCGGATACAGGATACATACTTCTGATGATAAGCACTGTGCCGTTTGCACTGACCTCGGACACGTTACTCCGGAAGTCGATATGGCTCTTACAGGCTGCCGGCTCGTGCTCATAGAAGCTAACTATGACGACAATATGCTCCGTACAGGACCGTATCCGCTGTACCTTAAAGAGCGTATACTGTCGCCTAACGGTCATCTCTCGAATGACGACTGTGCTGTGCAGGTAGGCAGACTTATTGAACGTGGAACTACCCATTTTATACTCGGACATCTCAGTCAGGACAATAACCGTCCGCATATTGCAGACAGTACTGTGCAGAACAGCCTTCCGCAGTACACTCGCTGCAAGGACTACCTGCTCGGAGTTGCTCCGGTGGAAACTCAGGGAGGAGCTGTTATTTTCTGATGAACATAAATCTTATTGTCATTGGCAAACTTAAAGAGGACTACCTCAGAAATGCCTGTGCAGAGTACATAAAGAGACTTTCAAGATTCTGTACATTTGAACTGCATGAGCTTGATGAGTGCCGTCTGAGCGACGCTCCGTCCGAAAAGGAGATAGCTGCTGCTCTGAAAAAAGAAGCCGAACAGATAAAACGCTTTGCCAAAGGTATGATAATCCCAATGTGCATAGAGGGCAAACAGCTTACAAGTCCGGAATTATCGGAGAAAATAAGCTCTGCCGGTGTTGAGGGGACAAGTACTGTCACCTTTATAATAGGAAGCTCGTTCGGTCTTGACCCGGAGATAAAGTCAATGGGAACTCTCAGGCTTTCTATGTCTAAAATGACATTCCCTCACCAGCTCGCAAGAGTTATGCTCCTTGAACAAATATACCGCTCGTTCCAGATCTCAACAGGCGGAAAGTATCATAAGTAATGAAGATCCACAAAAAGTCTTTCTGTATTTTGAACAGAAAGGCTTTTTTCGTTATAGCCAAAGCACCAGTTTTTCGCCGGAATGTCGTGATTTTTCGGCATTATCACCCTTGACAGTGTATATTGCCTGTGATATAATTAAAAGATACAATGGAAAATTGTGCTTATTTTAAGGAGATATAAATGAACACCATAAAAGAATTGTATGCATACAGACAAATGATAGTCAGCCTCGTAAAAAAAGACCTTCGAGGCAGATACAAAGGTTCAGTCCTGGGATTCCTGTGGACTTTCATCAACCCGCTTTTACAGCTTGTGGTCTATACCGTAGTTTTCTCTTACATCCTGAAAGCTAATATCGACCGCTATTACCTCTACCTTTTCGTAGCACTGATACCGTGGATATTCTTCTCATCGTCAATCACGGTGGGAGCTTCATCCGTTGTCGCTCAGAAAGACCTGATAAAGAAGATATACTTTCCACGTATGGTCATACCGATATCCTATGTTACGAGCTGCTTTGTAAATATGCTGCTGTGTTTCATAGTCATATTTGCGGTAATAATAGTCACGGGAGTCGGGATAAACTTCGCCGCCCTGCTGACCCTGCCTATAATCATGGGCGTTGAGTACGTAATGGCACTGGGTATGGCTCTGCTGACATCAGCCGTAACGGTTTATTTCAGAGACCTTGAACATATCCTCGGAATACTCTCAATGATGTGGATGTATATGACACCTATTATGTACGATAAATCCATAGTTCCCGACAGGCTGATGCCTTTCTTCAACCTGAACCCCATGACCCATGTCATCGAGTGCTACAGAACTGTGCTCTATAACAAGGCAATGCCGGACCTGTCAACTCTGTTTTTTGCCTCAGGTCTGGGAGTAGCTTTTCTCATTATCGGCTGTCTGGTATTCAATAAGCTCCAGCGGCATTTTGCGGAGGAACTGTAATGGCTCAGAATGAAATCGCAATAGATGTAAATAATATAACCAAGAGCTTCAAGGTGTTCCTTGATAAAGGCTCTCAGCTTAAAGAAAGACTGCTGTTCCGCAAACGCAGCAGATATGAAGAAAGAAAAGTGCTTCGTGGAATAAGCTTTCAGGTGAAAAAAGGCGAGGCTGTCGGTCTTATCGGTCATAACGGCTGCGGTAAGAGCACAACTCTGAAACTGCTGACCAAAATAATGTACCCAGATACCGGAAGTATCACCATGAACGGCAGAGTTTCAAGTCTTATCGAGCTTGGTGCAGGCTTTCATCCGGATATGAGCGGACGAGAAAATATCTACACTAACGCTTCTATATTCGGTCTTACCAAAAAGGAGATAGACGCACGTCTGAAAGACATCGTCGACTTCTCTGAACTCGAAGAATTCATCGATAATCCGGTAAGAACTTACTCATCCGGTATGTATATGAGACTCGCATTCTCAGTAGCGATCAATGTCGATGCGGATATACTCCTCATAGACGAGATACTTGCTGTCGGAGATGCAAACTTTCAGGCGAAGTGCTTCAATAAGCTCAAAGAAATAAAGTCCCACGGTACTACTATAGTTATCGTGTCACACTCCCTCGGACAGATAGAGCAGATATGTGACCGCTCAATATGGATACACGAAGGTCTTATCCGTGCAGAAGGTCCGCCGAAAGAGATAGACCTCGAATATCTCGACTTTATGGGACAGAAATTACAGGAAAGTACCCGTAAAGAGCTTGAAGAAAAAAATCAGCAGGAAGAGGAAGAAAAGTCCGGAAGCGAGCAGGAGACAGAGGAAAATACCGAAGCGGAAGAAACTCCGGAGGAGAAAAAACGCTGGGGAAGCGGTGCTGCCCGCATAAAGAGGATAAAAGCTTTCACTTCCGACGGTGCTGAACAGCGTATTTTCCGTACAGGTGAGGATATAAAATTCCGCCTTGACTATACGGTCAAAGAAACTGTAAAAGACGCTGTTTTCGGTATCGGCATTTTCAACCGTGACGGAGTTCAGTGCTACGGTACTAACACGAGAATAGACAAGCATCCGGAATTTGACCTTGATAAAAACGGTGCAGCTGAGATAACTCTCGAAAAAGTCGGACTGCTGCCCGGAGAATACCTTATAGATTTCGCTATAGAGACCGGTGATGGCATCCCTGTTGACTATTACCGTGAAGCATACACCATAGAAATGATCTCTGCAGCAGGTGATGTGGGGATCGCTCGTATCACTCATAACTGGAGCATTTAACGGAAGGAAATATCAATGAGCAATATCAGAAATTTTATAAATAATCTTAAAGAAGCCGGCGGATTCAAGGCAAAGCTTCGCAATCGTTTGTTCTCAGCTGTTATCGACGGTTTTGAAGCGGTTGACGCTGACCTCAACGAAAAACAGGAACAGATAAACAATATCTGCAAAGACCTCTCTGCTATACAGGCATCGCTCGACCAGATGAACGCACTTTTCGCAACACACGGTGCAGTCATCGAGGATAACCGCAGGGGAGTTGCTTTCCTTAAAGATGAACTTGATAATATAAGTGTCAACCTCAGGAACAACAATGCGGCTCTGGAAAAGCTCTCGGCAGACGATGAATTCCTGAAACTGAAGCTTTCGGGCATTGAAAAGAAGCTGAAAAACGCTCCGGCGGCTGTGCAGACAGTGCAGCAGTCCGAGACAGCAGCAGCTCCCGTAACGGTGAAAGCTGAAAATAACGACTCTGATTACGAAAGCATAGATTATTTTGATTTTGAAAATCACTTCCGTGGCTCTATAGACAGCATCAAAAAAGCTCAGGCTTTCTATTTAAAATACTTCAAAGACAAGAAAAATGTTATCGATATAGGCTGCGGCAGAGGAGAATTCCTCTCGCTCATGCAGGATAACGGCATAAATGCCTGCGGCGTGGACATCTATGAGCCTTACGCCGATTACTGCAATATGAAGGGACTTAAAGCCGCTTGCGGCGACGGTTCCGAATATCTCGCAAAGCAGGAAAATGTAGACGGAATTTTTGTCGGACAGGTCGTTGAGCACCTTCAGCCGCATGAGATAATCCGCCTCTGCAATACTGCCTATGAGAAGCTCACAGACGGAGGATGCATAATCTTGGAAACTCCGAACCCGACTTCACTTGCAATATATACCAACGCATTCTATATCGACCCTTCACATATAAAACCGGTACACCCTCTTACTATGAAATACTACCTCGAAAAAGCCGGTTTCCGCAGTATCGAGATAATTTATACCGATGCAAGCCGTCCGCCTTATGAGATACCTGAACTTAAAGTCGCAGGCGGAGAGAATACGGAAGAATTCAATAAGGCTATGAAACAGGTCTCAGAGCTGCTCTACGGCAGTCAGGATTATGCTGTCGTTGCCGTAAAATAGTTTGAAAGGATAATAAAATGGAAAATATTAACATTGAAGAGATAATGGCACAGATAAAGCGTGACATAAGAGAAAAAGGACTTACTCCGGATATGCTCAGCTTCGAGGATGTTCCGTACAGCAAGCCTGTACAGGTCACCCGTGAGGGAAATGCTACACTTTCCGATGCGGATGAGGCTCTCGCTCATATGAACGCACATTACTATATCCAGCCATATAAGCCTCTTGCCGGAAGCTCAATAAAGGTGTTCATCAAAAAGGTGCTCCGCAAGCTTATGAAGTTCTATGTAGAGCCTGTTGTGTTCGAGCAGAATGAATTCAACGCAAATACAGTAAGCGTGCTGAATACCTTCCGTGGCTCTATCAACTCACAGCCTCAGGCTCAGGATAACAGCGAGCTTGAAAACCGCATCGAGACTCTTGAACTTGCTCAGAAGGAGCTTCTGAACCGTCTTTCCGCCCTTGAACGTGAGAATACAGCTCTCCGTGAAGCACTCGGAAAGCAGGACGAAGCATGAGAGTAATACAGCTTCTGCCAACAATGTCTTTCGGCGATGCCATCGGAAATGACACTATCGCTCTGAAAGGTGCTATCGCCGCAATGGGCTATGATACCGATATATATGCGGAAAATATCGACAAAAGACTGCCCGCAGATACTGCAAAAAACATAGATAAGCTAAAGGGTCTTAAACCGGACGATATACTTATTTACCATAAATCTACCGGCACTGAGCTTACTTTTAAGCTCGAACAGTATAAGTGCCGGAAAATAATGGTCTACCATAACATAACCCCTCCGGAGTTCTTCCGCCCATACAGTACTGCCGCTACATCACTTACTGAGTACGGCTATAAGGGGGTCGACTACCTTAAAGACAAGGTCGAGTACTGTCTTGCGGACTCTGCCTATAACAAGGCGGAGCTTGTACGTATGGGTTATGTCTGTCCGATAGACGTAAGACCGATACTTATAAAGTTCGAGGACTATAAGCAGGCTCCGGACAAGGCTCTGATGAAAAAGTACGATGACGGCAAAAAGAATCTTATTTTTGTCGGAAGAATAGCTCCTAACAAAAAGCAGGAGAACGTTATCAGAGCTTTTTATCAGTACAAGAGACTGAATCCGGATTCACGCCTTATACTCGTAGGCTCATACACAGGTATGGAAAACTACTATCAGAGACTTGTGAAATATACTGCCGCCCTCGGACTGAGCGACGATGTCATCTTTACAGGTCATATAAAGTTCAGCGAGATACTTGCATGGTACAGTCTTGCTGACGCTTTTGTCTGTATGAGCGAGCACGAGGGATTCTGTGTTCCTCTTGCAGAGGCGATGTTCTTCAATGTACCGATAATAGCCTATGATACAAGTGCTATATCGGATACGCTCGGCGGATGCGGAGTTCTCCTTGACGACAACGACCCGATATTCGTTTCAAGAGTTATCGACCGTGTGCTGAAAGATGAACCGCTCAGAGAACAGATACTCGCCGGTCAGCGTAAAAGACTTGAGGACTTCTCATACGACCGCATAAGAGATATTTTTGAGAAACAGCTTAAAGGTTTTATCGGAAGATAAACGGAAAAGAGTAGGATATAATGAAGAAAATAGGATTTGTTATCCCGTGGTATGCCGACGGCATCCCCGGCGGTGCGGAAATGGAGCTTCGTGAGGTTACCGGTCATCTGCACAGTGCCGGAGTGTCCCTTGAGATACTGACTACCTGCGTCAAGGAATTCGGTGCGGACTGGAGTCAGAATTACTATAAAGAGGGTCTCGACAAGACCGTTAACGGCATCACTATAAGGCGATTCAAAGTCAGAAAAAGAGATACCGCAGCCTTCGATGCTGTAAATGCAAAGCTTATGAGCAAAGCTCCGGTAAGTCCGGAGGAGGAGGACGTTTTCCTCAGCGAAATGGTAAACAGTCCCGACCTCTATAACTATATGAGCGAACACTGTGAGGACTACTCCTTGTTCGTCTTCATACCGTATATGTTCGGAACTACCTATAACGGAGCTAAGATACTTCCGCATAAATCAGTGCTCATCCCATGCTTCCACGATGAGGCTTACGCTTATATGAGCCGGTTCAAGGAGCTTTTCCCGAAAACTGCCGGAATGGTGTTCAATGCACGTCCGGAAGCTGAGCTTGCAGAGCGTCTTTACGGATTCTCCGGAAGCGGCACGAAAACTATAGTAATGGGAATCGGTATGGACACCGATATAGTCCCCGACCCGACCGCTTTTCGTGAGAAATACGGCGTGAAGGAGCAGTTCATACTCTATGCCGGACGCAAGGACGAGGGAAAGAATGTCCATACTCTTGTGAAGTACTTCTCTGAGTATATAAAACGCCGTGATACCGACCTGAGACTCGTTCTCATCGGCGGCGGAGAAATAGAGCTTCCAAAGGAGCTTGTCGATAACGGCAGGATATTAGACCTCGGTTTCGTTGACCGTCAGGATAAGTATAACGCTCAGGGAGCGGCAGAGTTCCTCTGTCAGCCCTCTAAAAACGAGAGCTTCTCGCTGGTCATCATGGAGAGCTGGCTCTGCGGAAGACCTGTACTTGTTCACGAGGACTGTGCTGTAACACGCAACTTTGTGTCAGAGTCCAACGGAGGTCTGTATTTCGGCAACTACTTCGAGTTCGAGGGCTGTACCGACTACATCACCGAACATAAGGACACCGCTTGGCTTATGGGAAGCAACGGTAAAAAATACGTAAACGATAATTTCGACTGGGATATTATCGTCGATAAATATAAGAAATTTTTCCAAGACATTTCCGGAGAGATCGAATAATGAAAAGAATAGCATTGGTAAATCAGCGTTATGGTCTGGAAGTGAACGGCGGTTCGGAATACTATACAAGACTTATCGCTGAAAGGCTCATAGGCGAATTTCAGGTGGATGTCATCACCACAAAATCCCTTGACTATACAACATGGGAAAATCACTATAAAGCTAATGAGGAAGATATAAACGGGGTCCACGTAAGACGTTTTCCGGTAGTAACCTGCCGTGCAAAGGACTTCAATGAATATAACGGAGCTTATCTTGCGAAACTTTCCGCAGGTCAGGCTGACGAAGCTGATGAAAAAGTGTGGTTTGAAAAACAGGGACCGAACTGCCCTGCCGCTATTGACTATATCCGTGAAAATAAGGACAATTACGACGCTTTCATCTTCGTGACCTATCTCTATTACCTTACTGTAATGGGTATGCCGGAGGTCGCTGAAAAATCCATATTCATCCCGACTGCTCACGAAGAACCTTTCATCCATTTCAAGAGCTTTGAGACTATTTTCCGCAAGCCAAAGGCTTACGTGTTCCTCACTGATGAGGAAAAAGCTCTCGTTCAGGGACTTTTCCATACTGAGAATATCCCTTGTCAGGTAATGGGAACAGGTGTGGATATTCCATGTGAGCCGGATGAGAAAGCTTTCCGTGAGAAATTCGGCATAGAGGGCGATTACCTCATTTACGTCGGACGTATTGACGAGGGAAAGGACTGCCCTATGATGTTTAAATACTTTATGGAGTACAAGAAACGCCGTCCCGAAAGCAAGCTGAAATTAGTCCTTATGGGCAAGCCTGTATGCGAGATACCAAGACACGAGGACATTGTTATGCTGGGATTTGTCAGCGAAGAGGACAAGTTCAGCGGTATTTCCGGAGCTAAAGCACTTGTTCTCCCGTCAAAATTTGAAAGTCTGTCCATATCGGTACTTGAAGCAATGACTCTTTCTGTACCGGTAATAGTAAACGGCATATGCGAAGTACTCAAAGGTCACTGTCTGAAAAGCAACGGCGGACTTTACTATATGAATTACTTTGAATTTGAAGGTATAGTCGATTATATCTTCTCCCACGAGAAGGAATACGGCATAATGCGTGAAAATGCCAGGGATTATATCGAAAAAAATTACCGCTGGGACGTTATAATAAAGAAATTCAGCGGACTTATCAATGGAATTTGTTAGGAGTGAGTTTATATAATGCTGTTTGTGTTTACCTGCGTTTGCGGAGTTCTTTTTTCCGTCCTGAGCACTGTGATATGGTACAGGAATAAAAACTTCATAGAGGAAACAGTCCTTGGCGTACTCATGTGGCTCTTTTCCCACGTCTTTTCGAGCATGGGACTTTTCTTCATAGATAAATATACTGTTTTCCGTGCAGCAGCTTGTGCAGCGATACTTGACCTGCTGGTACTCGGAGCTATAGTTTTCAAGCGAAAGACCGAGCGATTCAAGTCGAAAAAGCTCATAACCTGTGATTTCTCGGTAAAGCCGGTGCTCATACCTATAATAGTATCATTGCTTGCTGTTCCGTTTGTATCTGTGAAGAACGAGTATTTCGGCATGGGACAGGATGAGGGTGTATATCAGACTCAGGCAATAATGTTCATACATGGAAATACTAAAAAGGTAAAAGATTTCAGCGAATACCATGAACTTGATACCAAAGAACAAAAGGATGCTTATTCAAGTGCAGTCTATAATCACCTGAAAGGCTATGATATACAAAGTGAAAATTTTCCGGTATCGATAAAGGGAACTGAAGACAGTCCGGTAGCCGGAGTTATACATGGTATACCTACCTACTCTGCTTTCCTTGCGATGTGGGGAACGATCTTCGGTATCGACCATATGCAGGATATTGAAACGATATTCTATATATGCCTTATATTCCTTGTTTACTTTATATGCCGCAATATAAAGCTCAAGGAGTGGACTTCCTTCTGTGCCTGTATGGCAGCAGCATTTGCTCCGGTAGTTATCTGGGTAGCCAAATCCTCTCTTACAGAGATATTCCTCGCACTTCTTCCGGCAGCTTTCATGTACTTCATAACAGACGACAAGAATCCGGATAAAAAATGGGTGTCTATAATCCCTGTAGCGGTTTTCGGATGCTATCATGTATCGATATATACAGTAATACCGCTGTTCATCATCGTTTACGCAGGAATGTTCGTGTTTACCCGTGAAAAGCAGTATGCTGTTCTGATGCCGGCAACAGCCGCAGGATACCTCGCAAG
>JAFYGE010000083.1 GCA_017543335.1 Ruminococcus sp. | reverse complement strand
CGACCGTAACGTAGTCAAAGTCTGAATGGTTGAGCATAGCCGTCAGCAGTTCATTACAGGCTTTGGCTTCAAAGTTGTAATTGAGCAGACTGATCTCAGTAGGGTTCGGCATAGAAAGACCTCCTTGACATAGTTCATCTGAAATAAAAAAAGCTCCTCAGCGACCTGCTTGCATACAGGCTCAGTGAGAAGCGATGTGCAATATTCAATTTTTGGGCATAAAAATAGCGGACAGCGCTTCTGTTATTAAACACCGTCCGCTATTGTCCATTATTCAGTTTGCTTTGTCAACAGGCTTTCTACCGTTTTTAGGCTGTTTTCGGCATCTACCAAGTTTCTACCAACTTTTTTACCGTTGGCTTTCTACCAAGTTTCTACCAAAAATCTTCAAAATGCTTGAATTTTCAAAATAGCGCAGTTGCGCTGTTTTGGGGCTTTCTACCATCAAAAAGCTCCGTGGAATCGGGATTTTTGTGTGACTCAGTGTGACTTGGTGGTACTCAGTGTGAAATTGGTTTGGTTATATCATAAAAGCGAAGCGTTATGATATAATTGCCCGATTTGCAGGGAGTGCTGTCTTGCAGCACGTATCTGCAAAGGGCTTTTTAATCATTTATAATGAATGCTCCGCATTCATTATATCATATTTCTGACACTGCGTCAATCATTGTTAAGGAGTAAGATCACATTTATTTCTGACTTTTATTTTTTCACACTTGACAACTGTTAATAATATATGATACAATTTAGTCACATAAAAATATTTTTGTATATCAATACAAATAATTTTAAGGGGATGATCATTGTGAAAACACTAAAACGTTTTGCTTCTGCATTGGTCTCGGCTTGTATCGCACTTTCTTGTGCTCCACTTAGTCCAAAGCCGATAAAAACAGAGGCAGCTGTCAACGTTGTTATTTCACCGCTGAACAAGTATGAGATCAACAACGGAGTTTTTGAAGGCTGGGGAACTTCCCTGTGCTGGTGGGCAAACCGTGTAGGCTATTCTGATAGTCTCGCACAGCAGTGTGCCGATACATTTTTCGGTGATAACGGTCTTCGACTGAATATCGCAAGATTTAATATCGGCGGCGGCGATGACCCAAGTCATAAGCATATTACTCGTACAGACTCCAATATGCCCGGTTACACTAAATATCAGAATGGTGTTGTAACTTACGACTGGTCTGCCGACTACAATCAGCGAAATGTTCTGAAACGTGCAATAAAAGCTGCCGGAGATGATATGATAGTCGAGATGTTCTCAAACTCTCCTCCGTACTATATGACAAAAAGCGGATGTAGCACCGGCGGCACAGATCCGAATAAAAACAACCTCAAAGACGACCAGTACGACGACTTTGCTGCTTACCTCGCAGAAGTCTGCTATCACTATAAAAATGACTGGGGCATCGATATACAGAGCGTCGAGCCTGTGAATGAACCGTATACTAATTTCTGGGGAGCTTACAGCAAAAAACAGGAAGGCTGTCACTTCGATCAGGGTTCGTCTGAATCCACTATGATAGTAGAGCTCCAGAAAGCTATGAAGGCTAAAGGTATGGGTGATGTTATAATCTCCGGCACTGACGAAACCTCCATAGATACTCAGATCACATCGTATAATAAATTATCGAACGAGGCTAAAAACGCTCTCGGACGTATCGACACTCATACATACGGCGGAAGTCAGCGTTCACAGCTTAAAGAACTTGCTATCTCAGCCGAAAAAAATCTCTGGATGAGTGAGGTCGACGGAAATGGTACTGCCGGAAGCAATGCGGGTGAAATGGCGTCCGGTCTCTGGCTCGCCGACAGGATCATTACTGACTGCAATGGTCTTAACTGCTCAGCATGGATCTTATGGCAGGTAATAGACAGTCACATTTCTTCTGTAGGATATAACGGCAACAAGGACGGCGGTATGGTAAATACAGCCGGCGGTTTCTGGGGACTTGCTGTTGCTGACCATGACAAAAATAATATCGTACTCACTAAAAAATATTACTCATTCGGACAGTTTACACGTTATATCCGTCCGGGAATGATAATGCTCCGTTCATCAGGCTCTACTTTAGCTGCTTATGATCCTGATTCTCATAAAGTTGTTATTATAGCTCTCAACAAATCCGGCTCTGCTTCTGACATGAGCTTTGATCTCTCAGGATTCAATTCAGTTGGTGCTTACGCATCTGCTACACGTACAAGCTTGTACGAAAACTGGAAGGATATCGGAAATACCGCTATATCCGGCAGCACTCTAAAAGTTTCACTTGCCCCTAACTCAATTACTACTTTCGTTATCAATAACGTTACAGGCAGTGCTGAACTCGGCAATAAAATCGATGTCAACAGCTCTATGCTTACCGGTTCTGATTCATGGAAAAGCGACTCATCTACAAGCTTTAAAATGGCTTTTGACGGCAAAAACTCAACATACTTCGACGGTCTTAGTCAGGGTTGGGTACAGGCTGATCTCGGAAAACTTTACGATATAACTGCTATCGGCTACTGTCCAAGAAGCGGTTACGAATTCCGTATGCCTGACGGTTACTTCCAGTTCTCGGAAAACGGTACTGACTGGACCACTGCTTACACAATTTCTGCAACTCCTTCATATGGTATGAACTATGTTAATAAGCTGTCCGGAAACAAAAAAGTCAGATATGTAAGATATACAGTTCCCGGCGGTACTCCTTCAAATGGAGTTAATAATGATAGTTCGTACTGCTGTAATGTGGCAGAGATCGAGCTTTATGGAATTCCGTCAGCTATGGCTGATCTGAAAAAGATATCCCCTGCTTCTGTATCAGGTAGTTCGTCTTGGAAAGATAACGAATCCACCAATTACACTAAGGCTTTCGACGGAAATGCTTCTACTTATTTTGACGGTGTTGGAGACGGCTGGATACAGGCTGATCTCGGCGGACTTTACAATATCAAGGCTATTTCCTATACTGCGAGAAAGAGCTATGAATATCGTATGCTCGACGGTCAGTTCATGGTATCAACTGACGGTATCAACTGGAAAAAATTAGGCACAGTAGATCAAGTTCCTGATGCATCTGCACAGTATATTTATGCTCCTGAAAATACTCAGGCAAGATATATACGCTATCAGGTTCCGGAAGGAAAACCTAATAACGGCGTAAACGGTGACGATGTATACTGCTGTAATATTGCTGAAATGGAGATATATGGTGAGCTTTCAAAGATGATAGGCGATATTAACGCAGATAATAGCGTCAATATAGCTGACCTTGTTCTCCTGCAAAAATATCTGCTAAGGAAAACTGACCTGACAAGTGAACAATCCTTTGCTGCTGATCTGAACAGTGACGGCATCATCGACGGTTTTGACAGTATACTGCTCCGAAGAAAAGTAATAGCAAGATAAAAATTAAACTCCGCTTTTCGCTGATGCGATCTGCGGAGTTTTCTTTTATACCATTAACTGAAATTCTTCTTCCGTTATTATCGGTATGTCCAATGATTTAGCGGTCTTATTCTTAGTTGAATTTGACTGCGAATCGTTATTGATAAGATAGTCGGTTTTTGATGATACTGCCGACACAACCTTGCCGCCGTTGCTTTCGATAAACGCTTTCAGTTCGTTACGATTCTTCCATATATGGACTGAACCTGTGATAACGAACGCTTTTCCGGCAATTCCGGAACTGCTGTTTACTTCTTCCTCTTTTTCTATGGTAAGCTCAGCCATAAGGTCATGATATTCACGGAGCTTATCTGCGTTACTGAAATACTTTACATACTCACTTGCAAGCACGTCCCCTATACCGTCAATCATCAGAAGTTCATCTGTAGTAAGCTTCTCGATTTCATCTGCTGAAGGGTACTGACTGCATATCAGTCTTGAAGCAGCTCTGCCTATATTAGGGATTCCCAGAGCATATAGTACTCTGCTGAGCTCGGTATGTCTCGATGCTTCTATTGCTTCCGTCATCTTATTGTAAGAACGCTCGCCAAAGCCTTCAAGAGTCATTATTTTTTCCTTGTAGCGGTCAAGGTGATAGAAGTCGCTGAACTCTCTTATGAATCCCTCACTTATGAAAGTCTCGATAGTAGCGGTTGACATTCCGACTATATTCATGGCATCACGCTGTACAAAATGCTCAAAGCGACCTATATGTTTTGCAGCACATTCCGGATTTGTACAAATCAGAGTCTCAACGTCGTCATCTGAGACCTTCACCTCTGTTTTTTTGTCGCATACCGGACATACCTCCGGTATCTCCAGCGTGTCAGAACAAGTTAGATTTTCAAGTACCTGAGGTATTATCATATTAGCTTTGAAAACGCTGATCGTGTCTCCCAGACCAAGTTTAAGCTCTTTTACGATGCTCAGATTGTGTACGGATGCCCTTGAAACTGTAGTTCCTTCAAGCTCTACAGGCTCGAATATCGCAACAGGATTCAGCAGACCTGTCCTGCTTGCAGACCACTCCACTTCAAGAAGCTTAGTCTCAGCAGTTTCGTCCCTCCACTTAAATGCCATACCGTTTCTCGGAGCATGAGAAGTCTCGCCAAGACTTAAACCATATGCCACATCATCAAGCATCAGCACAAGTCCGTCGGACGGAAATTCATTGTCAGAAATATCGCTTTCAAATTTCTTGACATTTTCAGCGAGGTCGTCTTTATTTACGGTTACGCCATATACAGTCTGGAATCCCTGTGAATCGAGCCATTTAAGACGTTCGGCGAATGAATTTTCTTCATATCCGTCAGCTGATACAAGATTAAAAGCAAAGAAATTGATATTTCTCTCAGCGGTAATGCGTGAATCAAGGTTTCTGACAGTTCCTACACAGAGATTTCTCGGATTTTTATACTTCGCACCGTCCTCTATCTCAGCATTCACCCTTTCAAAATCCTTGTACTTCATAAGCGACTCGCCTCTTACTACAAGATGACCTTTAAAAGCTATCTGTGCAGGTATGCCGATTATATGACGTGCATTTGCTGTTATATCCTCCCCTACTTCACCGTTTCCTCTTGTGACCGCCTGCGAGAGTTTTCCGTCGTCATAGGTAAGTACCAATGTAAGTCCGTCGAGCTTCCAGCTCAGAAATCCCTTATTTTCACCGAGCCAGCCTGTAAGCTCGTCGATGCTCTTTGTCTTTTCAAGCGAAAGCATTCTGGAGGTGTGTCTGACTTTATTAAGTGATGATGAAACTTCATATCCGACATTCTGAGTACGGCTGCCGCTAAGTATAACACCTGTCTCTTTCTCAAGTGCTGCCAGTTCGTCATAGAGCTCATCATATCTATGGTCCGACATTATTTCGACTCCGGTATTATAATATGCATCTGCTGCTTCAGCGAGCAGTTTATTGAGTTCCTTCATTCTATTTATTTTTTTATTATCCATAAGCGTTCTCCTTAACAGATTATCACATCTATTATACCACATTTTGAATATTTTCTGCAAGTATTAATAAAATAAAAAAATTCATACATATTCAAAATGTGCACCTTATCTTCATTTTATGAGTTGTCTTTCTGTAACAAAAAATATAGAATAGTTTTGAGGAAATTTATTTATTACAGCAAGGAGGATTTTCTATGAAATTTTTTGGACGTGTTGCTGCGGGTACTCTCGCTGCGGCTATATCATTTATGAGTATAGGTACTCAGCTCAAATTACAGCCTTCTATGCAGGCTGATGCTGCTTTTACTGTCAATAATCCTATTATATGGTCAGATGTTCCGGATAATGATGTTATACGTGTAGGTGATACTTACTACATGGTAAGTACAACAATGTATTTTAGTCCGGGAGCTCCTATAATGAAGTCAAAGGACCTCGCCTCATGGGAGATATGTAACTACGTTTATGACACTCTCGCTGACGGAGATGTTCAAAATCTGAAAAACGGTAAACACGACTATTCTCACGGTCAGTGGGCAGCAAGTCTCAGATACCATAACGGACATTTCTATGTATTTTTCGGAAGCTACGGTACCGGAAAATCTTACATATACAAAACTGACGATATAGAAAACGGTACATGGACTCGCACTGAACTGAATGGTATGTATCACGACGCTTCACTGCTATTCGATGATGACGGAAGAAATTATCTCGTATACGGCGGCGGTGAAATAAAAATCAAAGAGCTTAACTCAGATATGACCGGTTTCAAGCAGGGCGGAGTTGATAAAACTCTCTTCAAAACCAATATACAGGGTTATGTTGCAGGTGAGGGCTCACATATACAGAAGATCGGCGATTATTACTACATATTCATAATTGCTTGGCCGAGCGGTCATGGACGTCTTGAACTCTGCTACCGTTCAAAGAGTCTTCTTGGTAACTACGAGAGCAAAACTGTTCTGGAATCCGGTCTTGGCTCTTACGGAAGCGGTCTTGCACAGGGCGGTATCGTCGACACTCCTGACGGTAAATGGTACGCTATGGTCTTTCAGGATCACGGTGCTGTCGGACGTGTACCTTCACTCGTTCCGGTAACATGGCAGAATGACTGGCCAATGATGGGCGTTAACGGAAAAGCTCCGATAACTCTTACTATGGACGGAACTTATACAGGCTCTGACCTTGCCGGCGATGACGATTTCTCTTACACATCCAATGACCTCGCTCTTGAATGGCAGTGGAACCACAATCCGGATAACAAATCATGGTCAGTTACAGAACGTGACGGCTGGCTCAGACTGCATAACAATAATATGGCAAACCACATTCTCAATGCAAGAAACACTCTTACAATGAGAACAGAAGGTCCGGCTTGCAGCAGTTACATAAAGCTTGATACTAAAGGCATGAAACCGGGCGACCACGCAGGTCTTTCCGCTTTTCAGCTCAATTTCGGAAATATTGGTGTTTATGTTACCGACAGCGGTGCAAAGAAGATCTATATGTCCAAGAACGGCGGCTCGGATGTTGCAACAAGCTCCGATAAAAAAATAGCTGAAAAAGACCTCAGCGGTAACGAAGTATACCTGAAAGTTGACTTTAAGTTCAGCAATGTAAACTCAGATAAGAGTTCATCAAACAATATTGATAAAGCTAATTTCTACTACTCCTATGACGGAAGTAACTGGACTAAGCTCGGCGAAGAGCTTTCAATGACTTATGACCTTAAATTATTCACAGGCTATAGAAGTGCTATCTACAGCTATCCTACTAAATCTACCGGAGGTTACGCTGATATTGACTTCTTTGAGTACGACCGTACTGCTTGGAACGGTTCTAACGGAAGTAAAGCTGTACACGGTAAGGGCGGACATATAATCGAACCCGACGAAAACGGTTACTACTTCCATAACACTTTTGAAGGTGACACCGGAAGCTGGGCAGGAAGAGGTGCTGCAAGCGTTATGACAAGCGGCCGTACCGCTTATGAGGGTAAAGAAGCTCTCCTTGTTCAGGACAGAACTGCTGCATGGAATGGCGTAAATCTTCCGCTGAATTCCGCTTTTAAAGCAGGCGAAGCTTACAGCTTCAGTACAAATGCAATGTATTTTGACGGTCCTAATTCTCAGCTTTTCTATTTAACTATGCAGTACAAAGATACTGAGGGTACTGTTCACTACGATAAAGTAGCTAAAGGAACAGCTGTAAAGGGCGAATGGATTCAGCTTGCAAATACTCATTTTGAGATCCCTGCCGGTGCAACAGAACTCAATCTTTACGTTGAAACTGCTGAAGGCACAAGCAACTTCTATATAGATGATGCTGTCGGTGCAGTTGCAGATACTGTAATTAAAGGTTCAGGTGCAGCTCCCACAATCATTCAGGGCGACGTAAACTGTGACGGCATTATAGATGGTTTCGATCTTGCTCTTGCAAGGAGAGGTCTTGTCAAAGGTTTCAGCAGCAGCTACTATCAAATCGCTGCGGACGTTGATAAAAGCGGAGAATTTGAAGTTAATGACCTCGTACTGCTCAACCAGTACTTACTCGGAAAAATAAAGGTATTTCCTGTATATGTAGCTCCGGAACCAGAAAAAAAGCCGTTTAATTATAATTCAGCTCTCCAGTTCAGCGAAGCTCCAAGCAAATACCTTGAGCCGTGCTCACAGGCTGGAAAGATAGTCAAGGAGACTTATAACGGCATAAATGGTACTAACTCACTCAACGTGTACCTCCCATACGGATATGACTCCAGCAAGAAATATAACATCTTCTACCTCATGCACGGCGGCGGAGAAAATGAGAACACTATTTTCAGCAGCGATGTCAAGATGAATAATATCCTCGACCACATGATTATGAACGGCGAACTTGAACCGATCATCGTTGTAACTCCTACATTTAATAAGTGCGAAGCCGGAACGTTCTATAACGAGTTCAGACAGAGCGTAGTTCCTTTCGTTGAGGGCAAGTACTCAACCTATGCTGAGTCCACAACGGATGCCGGACTTAAAGCTTCAAGAAGTCACCGTGCTTACGGCGGATTCTCAATGGGTTCTCTCTCTGCATGGTGTGTTGCTGACCACTGCCTCGACATAGTTCAGTACATTATGCCACTCAGCGGCGATAACTGGGAGGGTATCAACACCCTGACCAAAGAGATAAACAGTCTCGGTCTTAAAACAAATGAGTATTTCATCTTCTGTGCTACAGGTTCGGACGATCTGGCATACCCAAATATGAAGCCTCAGATCGAAGACATGAAAACAAGATCAGAGTTTATCTACACATCTGATTTCTCCAAAGGTAATTTCTACTTCCTTTTAGCTAACGGAAGAAACCATTGGTGGGGAAATGTAAGACACTATATCTACGACGCACTCCCTTACTTTTTCCACGAATAAAACTCCCCCTAAATTTGACCACTGTATCAGGCAGTGGTCAAATTTTTTCACTTGTAATAGTATCAAATGTAAAATCCTTGTAAAAAATGCTATTTTTTCCGTTTTATAACTAATTTATACTTGACATGACCGCCGTAAAGTGATAAAATTTATATGTTTTATTTATATGTGATAATACAAATCGGAGGGATTATTTTTATGAAGTATTATCTTGAATCAACTGACAAAGTACTTGAAGATGTAAAAAGTACAAAAAACGGTCTGACCGCTGAAGAAGCAGCTAAAAGACTAAATGAAGTGGGTAAAAACAAACTTGATGAACCGCCTAAGCCTACGCTCATGCAAAGGTTTATCGAACAGTTTAAAAATCCTATGATACTTGTCCTGCTTGCAGCAGCTGTCATCTCAGCTATAACAGGTATCATTTCAGAGGGCAAGCTCGATGCTGACGTTTTCATAATTCTTTTCGTCGTTATAGCAAATGCTGTTCTCGGTGTATATCAGGAAAACAAAGCTGAATCCGCTATTGAAGCTCTACAGGCGATGAGTGCTGCACAGAGTAAGGTCTACCGTTCAGGCGAGCTTGTTGTTGTACACAGCTCAGACCTTGTTCCGGGTGATGTTATCACTCTCGAAGCTGGAGACAATGTACCTGCCGACTGCCGAATCCTTGAAGCAGCTGCTCTTAAAGCAGAAGAATCTGCCCTTACCGGTGAGAGCGTCCCGTCTGATAAGGCAAGTGATACTCTTACAGGCGAAGAAGTGCCGCTCGGTGACCGTAAAAATATGCTCTATATGGGCAGCAGCATAGCTTACGGACGTGCTGAAGCAGTTGTTACTGCTACCGGTATGAAAACTGAAATGGGTAAAATAGCAGGTGCTATCGCTAATGCAGAAGACGACCAGACTCCGCTCCAGAAAAGCCTTACTCAGTTAAGTAAGATACTCTCTTTTGCTGTTCTTGGAATCTGCGTTTTCATTCTCGGACTCAACATCGTTCAGATGCTCGTTAAAGACGGCTCAATAACTCTTCCGGGATTCCTGGATTCATTCATGATCGCTGTCAGCCTTGCTGTTGCAGCTATACCTGAAGGTCTTGCAGCTGTTGTTACAGTCGTACTTTCTATCGGCGTTACAAATATGTCCAAACGTGGTGCTGTGATCCGCCGTCTTACCGCTGTTGAAGCACTCGGATGTGCTCAGGTAATATGCAGTGATAAGACAGGTACTCTTACTCAGAACAAAATGACCGTAGTTCAGGAGAATACTGACGATGTTCAGCTCCTTGCAAAAGCTATGGGGCTTTGCTGTGATGCTGTACTCAACTCAGATGATACAGTTACAGGTGAGCCTACAGAAGCTGCTCTTGTTGCATACGCTCACAAGTGCGGTTTGAAAAAATACGAAATGGAGAAAGAAACTCCTCGTGTCGGTGAAGCTCCTTTTGATTCCATGAGAAAGATGATGTCTACCATTCACAAAACTCCAGACGGATATATCCAGTACACTAAGGGTGCTCCGGATGAAGTGCTCAGAAAATGTACTCATATTCTCACTGACGGCGATGTACGCACTATGACGGAGTCGGACAGAATGGAAATTTTACGCAGAAATAAGGAAATGGCTGACAAAGCTCTCCGTGTTCTTATGGCTGCTTACCGCACATTTGATTCTATGCCGGAGGATACTTCTCCGGAATCTATCGAACACGACCTTATCTATATCGGTATGACCGGTATGATAGACCCTGTTCGTCCTGAGGTAAAAGACGCTATTGGTCTTTGTCGTACAGCCGGAATACGTCCTGTAATGATTACCGGTGACCACAGAGATACTGCCGTTGCTATTGCTAAAGAACTCGGAATACTTGATGAGGGTCAAAAAGCTCTTACAGGTGCTGAACTCAGCAAGATACCTGATGATGAATTTGATGCAACAGTTCAGAATTACAGCGTTTATGCCCGTGTTCAGCCTGAGCATAAAGTCCGTATCGTAAATGCATGGCGTAAAAAGCAGATGACTACTGCTATGACCGGTGACGGTGTAAATGATGCTCCGTCAATCAAATCCGCTGATATCGGTGTAGGAATGGGTATCACAGGTACAGACGTTACAAAGAATGTTGCTGATATGGTTCTTACAGACGATAACTTCGCAACTATCGTAGGTGCTGTTGAAGAAGGTCGAAGAATATACGACAATATCCGTAAGGCTATTCAGTTCCTTCTTTCAAGCAACCTCAGCGAAGTTATATGTATCCTTATAGCTACAATCGGTCTCGGAGCCCTTACAGACGGTTCATTCGTTATCTTTAGTCCGGTACACCTTCTCTGGATCAACCTCGTTTCCGACTGCTTCCCTGCTGTCGCACTCGGTATGGAGTCCGCTGAACACGGTATAATGAACCGCAAGCCAAGAAGCAGTAATTCTCACATCTTCTCCGACGGTCTCGGCATAAATCTTCTCTGGCAGGGTACTATTATCGCTGCTTTGACCATAATCTCTTATGTTATTGGCTATCAGTCTTCATCAGAAGCAGGAACAACTATGGCATTCATTACACTCTCCGCTTGTGAAATGTTCCATGCATGGAATATGAGAAGTCTTAAAGGCTCTATCTTCACAATGGAAAAGCATAATAAATTCCTCACAGCTGCAATAATACTCACTTTTGTACTTACTATCCCTATACTTCTCGTCCCAGCACTCAGAGGAGTGTTCTCACTCGTTTCTCTTTCCGGAAGCGAATATCTTACTGCATTCCTCCTTGCGGCAGTTATCGTTCCTATAGTTGAAGTTGTAAAAGTATTCCAGAGATCAAAAGCAAAATAAGATGCTAAGATCAACAGCCTCATACCTGAGCGTATGAGGCTGTTTTTTAATATTCTATGCCCTTTCGAGCTGTAACACCGTTTTTATATGGATGTTTAACCGCTGCTATCTCGCTGACATAATCAGCTGATTCAATAAACTTTTTGTCAGGTTCACGTCCGGTAAGAATTATTTCAGAATCATTTTTATGTTCAAATATCACTTTATCTGCGAGCTCACGGTCAAGGGTATTTTTATTATAAGCTGCTGCAAATTCGTCAAATATCAGAAGTTCTATATCTCCATTTTCAAGCATATCCAACGCTTTTCTGAGCATCTCATTCTGTCGGCTCTTCACCTCATCAAGTTCACTCTCATTCATCTGAAACAGAAACTTACTGCACTTCTCGCAGAACTCTATTTGAATTCCTTTGATTTGCTTCAAAACGTTTATCTCCGACGAACTTCCGTCTTTCAGGAATTGAAAGAATCCGATTTTTTTACCGGCTCCGGCGGCTCGCACTGCAAGTCCGACCGAAGCAGTTGTTTTTCCTTTACCGTCACCGCAATATATCTGTAGCATTATTAATTCCTCCATATACTAATTTTTTTATAGCTTCTATTAAACTCAAATTTTCGGAATGAGTCCTGACAGCAATGCGGTAAAATCCTTTGGAAAGTCCGCTGTAATTCTCGCAGTTTCTTATCATTATCCCACTATTAAGAAGCATATCATCAAGTCCGGCAAAACTTTTTATAAGAATATAGTTTGCTTCGGAGCTAAAGAATCGTATACCGCATTTTCCGAGTTCTTCTTCAAGAAATTTTCTCTCAGCACATATATATTCTATAGTCCTTTCAGTAAAGCCGTCACACTGAAATGCAGCTATACCAGCCACCTGAGCCGGAATTGAAACACTCCAGTATTGTCCGGTACTTCTTACTTTTTCAGCAAGCTTACTGCTGCCGAAAACAGCATATCCTGCTCTTAGTCCGGCACAGGCAAAAAGCTTCGTAAAAGCTTTCAGTACAATACAATTGGCGTTAAAATATTTTTTTAGACTACGTGTATCTTCCTTGCCTGTAAATCCAATAAAACACTCATCTGATACAAGTATCGTGCCGGTTTCGATGCAGCGTTCAGCTATCGTTTCCATTACTTCACACGGTATCAGCTTGCCTGTAGGATTATTAGGATTGCATAAAAACAGAATATCAGTCCTGTCAGTTATGCACGAGACTATCTTTGAGTCCACAATAAAATCATTATCCTCGTATAGTAAATACTCGCTTATTTTACACCCGTATTCTGACAGTGCTTTTCGGTACTCCCCGAATGTTGGTGCTGTTACCAAAGCTTCTTTCGGCTTCAATGCACTGACTATCCTATATATCAGGTCAGCAGCTCCGTTACCGCATACGATTTTTTCACATGGAACTTCTTCATAGCTTGATATACATTTCCTTAACCTTACACAGTCAGGGTCTGGATATATATCACTCTTTTCTATGGACTCTATAACAGCTTTTTTTACTTTTGCAGGCATTCCCAATGGATTGATATTGGCTGAAAAATCTATGATACCACTGCTCTGTCCGTAAATATTTCCGCCGTGTTCCTGTATCATAAAATTATGCCTCCTATGATAACTGCTCTTATTGCGACTGATATAATAAGCATCAATATTGAAGTGCAATACATAAGCTTATTTGCTTTTCTTATGTCATCAGGTTCAATTGCTCTGTCGTCATCACCTATATATGGCTTTTTATGCAATTCTCCAAAATACCATGCATCTCCGGCTAAACGAAGATGCAGAGCTCCTGCACAAACTGATTCGGTCTGAGCTGAATTCGGACTCGCATGATTTCGTCTGTCACGCTTCCATATTCTCCATGCGTTTCTACTGTCATACCCAAGAAAAGGACAAACAGCTATCATAAGCAAAGCGGTCAGACGTGACGGTATATAGTTCAGTATGTCGTCCAATTTGGCTGCAAATCGCCCTATGTCAGCGTACTTTTCGTTTTTATAACCTATCATCGAGTCCATTGTATTGACTGCTTTATAAAAAAATCCAGCTGACGCACCGCCGATTCCCATGTAAAACATCGGAGCCGTTACTCCGTCTGAGGTGTTTTCTGCTACAGTCTCCACAGCGGCTTTTACTATACCGCTTTTGTCAAGAACAGCTGTATCACGTCCGACTATCATTGATACTGCTTTTCTTGCTGACTCAATATCACCTTTTTCAGCTTCACGGCATACTTTCATACTCTCGTTCATCAGGCATCTTCCGGCAAGCATATAGCTGCACATTACAGTCTCTGCGGCTATTCCAAGATATATGCTTATGCGGTAACATATGAACAATATCGCTGCCGGTATCATGGTTGATAAGGTCACTACAGTCAAGCCAAGAAATACTCCGCCTTTTTTCAGATCATCAAATTTTTCTCGTGTTATTTTTTCCATATATGATATAAGTTTCCCAATTGACCTGATAGGGTGCGGAATCCAATAGGGGTCGCCAACTACAGCATCTATCAGGAAACCTGCTATAAGCGGTATTATCAAAAGTATTAATTTCATATTTTCTCCGATATATTTATTCTTCTTCCGTCAAAATCACCTGTCCAGCCATGACCGTTTTTTACGTTCCAGTCGTAGTAGTCACGTTCAGGATACCCATATTTTTCAAGTATCGACATGATAGTTCCTCCGTGAACTACAAAAGCCATGCTTTTTTTATCGTTGTATTTCTTCACTATATCATCAAAAGCTGATATGCACCTTTGCTTGAAAATTTCGGGAGATTCTCCGTCCGGAAAACATTTCTTGCCTCCGCTGTCGATCCATGCCTGATATTCAGCATCACCGGTAAGCTCAATATAATTTTTACCCTCAAATCTGCCGAAATCACATTCTCTCAGTTCACGGCAAACTATATATTTACTTGCCGGAAAAAGAAGCTCCGCAGTCTGTATGCACCTTTTCATAGGACTTACTATTATGACCTCGCTTTGTGTGATATCCAGCTTGTTAAGCTCACTTATCCCCTCCGGACACAGTTCTTCATTAGTCGTACCTATGTATCTTTTCTCCAGATTCCCCTTTGTAGCTCCATGACGTATAAATGTGATCTTCATTTTTTTCCGCCCTTTATCATTTCAGGTATACCGCATATCATGCGAATAACTTCATCAGAACGCTCTGCAATTATACATCCGCATCTTCCTGTGACTTCCCTCCACGACCTTTCTTCACGGTCAAGCGGTATTATACCGCTGCCTATTTCATCCATTATAACTATTAATCCGCTATTATTATCACAAAGCTCTGTCGTATACTGAACAGCATCCTCACCATTCTTCAGCAATTTTTTTATAAACTCATGATAATTATACACACATTTAGCATTTATCAGCTCAGTGTACCCGCAATACGTCCCGTCGATCATTTCTTCCGGACTAAGTCCGAAGCGTTCAGCTGCATATGCTTTTTTGCCCTGATATGCTCCGCCTGTTATCATTATCATAAAACGACCTCCGTTATCAGATCATAAAATACTACAGCTGCGAGAATAAATAACTCACATAACTGTAAGAACCAACCGCAAACATCTCCGGTTATACCTCCAAAGTCTCTGTAAGCTGTTTTCTTACAGTAAAAAAGTACAGCCAGAGCTGCTATCAAACACAAAGCTCCTCGCACTACTCCGAAACAGCTCATTAACAAAAACGAAAGGACTATATAAAATACTTCCATTGCCAATGTTATTTTCCTGTGTGACGGAAGCACAAAACTTTGCAAAGTCCCCTCTTTTTTTGCTGACTTGAATGTAATAGCCGAAAATCCACTTAGTGCCCTTGACAGTACATATCCAATACCTATTGTTATTACATCTGATAATCGGCTCACCTGTGAAAACAAAGCAGTCTGAATTAAAAAATACATACTTAAATTTATCACCGCAAATGAACCTATATGTGGGTCAGATAGTATTTCAAGCCGCTTTTTAGTATCTGCATATGAAGCTCTTGCATCTGTTACATCGCAAAAACCGTCGATATGTATTCCGCCTGTAACAAGGACAGGTAAAAATACTGCTATAGCGGAATAAAGAAAAGCTCCTGCCGATAAATAATCAGCCAATTTATACCACAATATCTCCATTGCACATATAACAGCTCCTATCAGCGGGAAAAAGCCAAGTGCATAGCGGCGGTTTTCTTCTTTCCACTCGACCTGCGGAGCCGGTATTCTTGAATACATCAAAAAGGCTGAAAAAAGTGACTTCAACATGGCTTTTCTCCTTTTAATATCACCGGTATTCCGTACACACACTCAATGACTGTATCAGCAATAGATGCTATTTTCTGATTCAGTTTTCCCATTTCGCTAATATACAGCTCCGTGCCTTCCTGATAATCCATACCGTCACTTCCTACCTGATTTGTTACGATGACTAAGTTATTTACTTTCGTACTTATCTGCTTTATTTCATCAGCTATTTTGTCAGCACATAATTCTATTTCTTCGTTTCTGAACATCTCATTAGCAAGAAGATTCCCTATACATTCAAGCAATACAGAATCCATATTATCAAAAGTAAGTTCAGATATGTCTGTGTACTTTTCTATTGTTTCAAATCCTTTTCCGGCTCTTAATATCCTGTGACGTTCTATTGCTTTCTCAGCTTCTTCGCCGTAGGGCTTCATCGTTGCCAGATATATCTTACTGCTTTTTATATTATCGAATATCCTCTCCGCAAAGCTGGATTTGCCGCACTTTGAACCGCCTGTTATCATTACTGTCATTTCAGTGGCACATACCTTTCTATTCCTGTATCTTCAAATTTGTGTGAATTATTATAGAGTGCAATTGCTCCGTCAAGCAGAGCAGTCAGCAGAGCTCCTCCTGTACCCTCTCCAAGCCGCAGTCCGGCATCTATCACAGGTCTTGCTCCTATCATTTTTAGGAATCCCAGAGAAGCCGGCTCCTCCGAACAGTGACTTGCCAGCATATACTCGGCTGATACAGGTTCTATCTTATATGCTATAGCTGCCGATGCTGCCGATATTACACCGTCAATTATGACAGGAACATGGTAATATGCTCCGCCTAAAAACAAACCGGTCATAGCAGCTATCTCGTATCCGCCGATTTTGCTGAGCAATTCTAAAGGTTCATTTTTTTCCGGTCTGTTGATCTTTATTGCTTTTTCTATTGCAGATACCTTTCTTTCAAGTCCCTCAGAAGTAAGTCCAGCACCTCTTCCGGTAACCTCCCTGACATCTTTTTCAAGAAGTACCGAGGCTATAGCCGATGCCGGAGTTGTGTTCCCTATCCCCATTTCACCGGTTATTATTAATTTATATCCTTTGGACTTTAATTCGCCTGCTATGTCTATACCTGTTATGACAGCTTTTATAGCTTGCTCCAACGTCATTGCCGGTCCGCAGACAATATTTTTCGTACCATAGGCTATTTTTTTATCTATAACACGCTCGCTTCTGACTTCTCCGGATATACCGACATCTACTGCAATAACATCTATCCCATACCGCTTTGCAACTGCATTTATATTGGACCTGCCATCAGCTATTGCATCTGCACACTCACCAGT
>JAFYGE010000082.1 GCA_017543335.1 Ruminococcus sp. | reverse complement strand
TCCGCCAGCTATTGGAAGCTTAGCTGCATTTGGATCCTTAACGAGTACATCGACTGTTACTGTTTCACCAGGTTTAGCCTTTACTGTCTGGATCTCCCATGCGATCTTACCCTTTGGAAGAGTTGTTGTAGTTGTTGGTCCGATAACCTTGATAGCACCGTCTCTTACGATTATACTGTCTGACATATCAAGACCGTCTGTTGAAGAGATGAACTTATCGCTGCCAGTTATCGGATATGTTCCAGCTGCACAGTCTTCTGGTACCTTATAATAAAGGGTCATAACAACTGCACCGTCAGCAGCACCAACACCTTCGCCTGAAGCTACAGCAAAGCCGAATTCATTTGAAACTGGGTTTGGAACGATTGCTGACTTATAAGCATCTGTTGAATCACTTACCTTTGCATACTCGATAGGAGCTGCTGGTGTGATTGTGAGCTGAGCTCCGCTTATAGGAAGCTTAACATTCTTAGGATCGTTTACAACTACCTTGACTGCAACTGTATCACCAGGTTTAGCCTCTACAGTATCGATATCCCAGTAGATAGAACCGTCCGGAACAGTAACTGTAGTTGTAGTAGTTGTAGGTACTGTGGATGATGTTGTAGTATCTACAACAACATTGATAAGGCCATCAACGAGATTTACTTTGTCAGTGATATCACCGCCGTTAGTATCGCTGATGAAAGCGTTTGACCAAGTTACAGGATATTTACCAGTTGCACAGTCCTCAGGTACTTTATATGTAAGTACGATAACCTTTGCACCGTCTTCTGCTGCCTTTCCGTCGCCGGACTTAACAGCGAATCCAAATTCCTTGGACTTATTGTTTGGAACGATTGTTGCACTGTAAGCGTCAGAGCCGCTTGCAGATACATATTCAATAGGAGTCTTAGCATCAATTGTGAACTCTGCACCTGCTACAGCAAGAGCTGGTGATGAGCTGTCTGCTACTTCAACTTCCATTGTTACAACGTCGCCAGGCTTAGCTTCAACCTGTGGGATAACCCATGAAACATCGCCTTCAACGTCACTCTTAACAGTAATAGAACCGTCTACAAATGAAACACTTGTAAGTTCATTACCGTTTGTATCGCTGATGAAAGTATCAGCCCATGTTACAGGATATACTCCCGGAGCACAGTTTGCAGGAACAGTGAACTCGAATGAAGCCACTACAGCTCCGTCCTTGGACTCAGTACCCTCGCCAGACCTTACAGCGAAACCGAACTCATTGATTGCATCATTTGGTACAATTGTTGCACCATATGCATCAGAACCGCTTACGGATGAATATTTGATAGGAGACTTAGCTTCTAACTTGAACTGAGCACCAGCTACTGGGAGCTTAGAGTTCTCAGGGTCAGAAACTACAGCCTTAACAGTTACCTTTTCGCCAGGAGCTGCTGTTACCTTGTCCAGTACCCAAGCAATATCGCCGTCGAAAGTTACTGTTTCTACTTCGATCGCACCGTCTACTAACTGGATCTTATCCTGGATCTCGTTTCCGTCAGTATCGCTGACAATAACATCAGACCACTTTAAAGGATATGTACCTGCAGCAGTGCCACTGGGTACGTTGTATGTGAGTTCGATGAGTGTAGAACCTTCAGCAGCCTTAACTCCTTCGCCGCCGAGTTTTCCGAAGCCGAACTCCTTATCAGTTGGGTTAGGTACGATTGTTGATTTGTATGCATCAGAGCCTGTTGCAGACTTATACTCTACAGGAGCCTTTGCATCGATCTTGAATGTAGCACCAGCTACCTCAATATCGGAGTCCTTTACGAGGACCTGTACTTTAACTTCTTCTCCAGCCTTAGCCTTTACAGTAGGTATAACCCATGAAGCTCCGCCCTGAACGGGAGGAGTTACTGTAGTTACTTTAGTTGTAGTAGAAGTATTTGTTTTGGTTGTTGTTGCGGATGTGGAGGTTACCGGTTCGGAGCCTACGTGGATAACGCCGTTGAGCTCGCCTACTTTGTAGAGCTTTTCGCTGTTATCTTCGTTTACATCGCACTTGCTGCCGAATCCGATATGATAATCGCCAGCCTCACATTTTTCAGGAACCTTGAATGTAAGTGTGAACGCAGGTGCTGTTGTAGAAGGTACACGACCCTTGCCCTGTCCTGTCATACTTGCAAAGTTGAGACACTTTGTTGCTGGATCGCCTGTTACTGCAGCATTTCTGAATGCCGGAGCAACATCGGAGATGCCAATAAGCTCAAGAGGTGAATCCATAGCTATCTCACAGTCTACAGAGATAACTACATTGCCATTTGAGTTGATCATTACCGGTACTTCAACAGTATCGCCAGGTTTAGCATCCCATGATCCGAAATCAAATACAACATCTGCGGCTGATGCGTTTCTATTTGCAGAAACACCCTTCACTTCGCCCATACTAACATTAGGCTGCGTAGCAGTATAACTGCCCGCAGCACTAACTGACGAAGCAAATGCACTTGTCATGAGCGATAAGCCCATGACAACGGATGTAACTGCAGAAAGCAGTTTCTTCATCAGTGCATTTCCTTTCCGAGCATTACGCTCTATTTAGTTATAATTCGGATTACTTAACAACAGGGAGTTCAATGAGGTGAACGCATCTCTGGAGAATTGAATCAGAATCAGCCATTGTAAGATCAACCTTAGCTGGATCTACTGCACCGCCCTTTGGATCCTGTGGATTGTAGCAGTCAGCGTTAACCTTACCCTGATCTGTAAGATCCATTGTGCTGTTGAGGAATCTGTTGAGGATTACAACGTCGTTAACCTTTACAGAACCGTCGCAGTTTGTATCGCCCCAGTCTGGAACCTTCTTGTTATCTGGAGGAGTAGTTGTAGATGTAACAGTAGTTGTAGAAGTTGACTGTGTTGTTGTTACTGTTGTTGTGGATGTTGTTATGTCACCAACGTGGATAACACCGTTGAGCTTGCCTACAGTGTAGAGCTTCTCGCTGTTGTCTTCGTTTACATCACACTTTGTACCGAAGCCGATATTGTAATCGCCAGCTGGGCAGTTCTCAGGAACCTTGAATGTAAGTGTGAATGCTGGAGAATCTGTTGCAGGAACACGGCCCTTACCAGCACCTGTCATGCTTGCAAAGTTGAGGCACTTTGTTGTTGGATCGCCTGTTACAGCAGCATTCTTGAATGCTGGAGCAACGTCTGAGATAGCAGTAAGCTCAAGTGGTGAATCGAATGCGAGCTCACAGTCTACAGAGATAACTACGTTACCGTGAGAGTCGATCATTACAGGAACTTCAACTGTATCGCCTGGCTTAGCTGTCCAATCGCCGAAGTCGAAGTCAACGTCCTTATCGCCCACAGGCTTAGTTGTTGATGTTGTTGTTTGAGTTGGCTTTGTTGTGGATGATGTTGTCTGAGTTGGACCACCAACTGTGATAACACCATTGAGCTTGCCTACAGAGTAGAGCTTCTCGCTGTTATCTTCATTTACATCACACTTGCTGCCGAAACCGATATTGTATGTGCCAGCTGGGCAGTTCTCAGGAACCTTGTATGTAAGTGTGAATGCAGGAGCTGTTGTTGAAGGAACACGGCCCTTACCAGCACCTGTCATGCTTGCAAAGTTGAGGCACTTTGTTGTTGGATCGCCTGTTACAGCAGCATTTTTGAATGCTGGAGCAACATCAGAGATAGCAACGAGCTCAAGTGGTGAATCAAATGCGAGCTCACAGTCTACAGAGATAACTACGTTACCGTGAGAGTCGATCATTACAGGAACTTCAACTGTATCGCCTGGCTTAGCTGTCCAGTTACCGAAGTCGAAGTCAACATCCTTATCGCTCGGTGGTGTAACTGGCTTAGTTGTAGATGTTGTTGTTTCAGTTGGCTTTATTGTGGATGATGTTGTAGGCTGAGACTGACCTTCGCCGACCTTGATGCTCATGTTTGTGAGATTGAGGTTGCCATCGCCCTTTGTATATCTGCCCTTGAAATCAGAAGTCTTAGTTGTTTCGATCATTGTAGCAGAGTTACCGTTGCCATCCTTAGATGTATCATATGTAAGGAAGTCGATTGAGTAATCGCCAGCAGCTGCTCCCTTAGGGATTGTTACGTCGAAAACGAATACAGGGAAATCTGTGGACTTGCTTCCAGACCACTTATATTCCTTACCATTTGATGTCCATGAGTAACCGATGTAGTAGTTCTCAATGTTTGCAGCCTTAAGGCCCTGCTTACAAGCTGGAACGTTCATACCAGCAGCAATGAAAGTGCCGCCAGCTGCTGAACCTGCAAATGTTACAGGATTCTCAGAGCTTACAGCTGAACCGCCAACTGTGAATGACTTAGCTGATGAGAAGTAAGGATCCTCTGTGAGTATATCACCGATATCAGTGTACATATTGAACTTAACGTTCTTTGCATCTGGTCCGTTAACAGAAAGCTGGATTGAAATAGCTTCTGAGCTTGCTGTAGCCTCATCAAGATATACTGCACAAGGAATAACAACATCGCCAGCAGCGATATCTGCAGCAGAAACTGTTACATTGCTTCCGTCCTTAGCATACTTGGAATCAGCTTCTGAATAAGTCTGAATAGAAAAGCCCTTTGTAGCGTCTGCTGCGTTTACTACGGCAACAGGAGCGAGTGAGCTTACCATTGTTGCAGCCATCGCAGCGGATGTAACTGCAGAAATAAACTTTCTCATTTGTAATAATTCCTTTCTTTAGGTTTTTAGCCTATTACTAACTTTTTATTGGGTTTGTATTCCTTTGTAAGGGGGACAAATCAGATAATCATTAGGGAAATCAAAGTTCTGTAACTTTGCCGATAAGGTATTCCTGAATACGGAGAGCGTCTCTTGATGTAACACCATCGCCGCCCTTGTCGTTATCACCGCCGGCTACGTCAGCAAGTTTATATCCCTTTTCAGTGATATGTGTGCTATCTGTACCTTCAGTTCCATATGCATCAGCATTTGCAACCATCTGCATGATAAGAACTGCATCGTTCATCTTAACTTCACCGCTGCAATTTGCATCGCCGCGAGGGAACTTATCTTCTGAACCTACAGTAACACTGCCATCATTAGCCTTAACAGTATAGGAGACCTTTTCGTCGCCGTTAAAGTAACCGCATGAGATGCTTGTGATCTTATCGCTGGAATCAGGATTAAGGTTACGCTTACTTGGAACTACCTTAAGGTCAGCTACCTTACCCTCAGCCGCTGTGCTTGCGACTGTACCAGTGATAGTACAAAATACACCGTCCTTCTTCATGTAGTAAGATGAATCATCAAGACCGGTTGTCCACAATAATTCAACAAATCCCTCATCATTGTATACAGCACTGTCGAATACCGGAACTTCACCAGTTGAGTCTGCTGAATCAGCACCTGTTTTTGCACTTGCACCTACTTTTACCTCATCGATTGTGATAACCTTGTTATCGAACTCGATAGCAAAATCAAGAGTTGCAATGCCTGTGGATGGGATGTCAGCTAAAGAAACATCTACTGTGAACTGCTTTCCTGCTTCAGCCTCAGCCTTACTAACGGATATCTGCACTGTTTCGCCAGCAGCTGCTGCCGGAGCGATCGGGCATACGGAAAGTGAAAGCATCGTTGCAGCTATTGCTCCCACGACTACCTTTTTTGTCTTCATTAAAATTTTCCTCCTTCTTTTATTGATGTTATATAACAAAGGAACGGGGTGCCCCTTTAATTATAACATGTCTTGGAATGCAGCAGTTAAGCCGCAGTTGCATCATGAAACTGTGATGCAGAGGACGGATCCACTTCTGCTCTGTCATACAGACAAGGCACAAGCGGTCTGCTTCCACAGTCTCCGGCGAAACACGTAACTGACATATGTTCACGCTGTTACGAATCACGCCGCAGATAGTGTCTGCAAACGTAGATCTGCCCTGCACTTCAGTGTTTTATGATGCTCAAGACGCATCACACTGCCGTGATGAGATAAATGATCCCAAATCTATATTTATTCTTGAATTCATTATATAACGTCCTTATAAAAAAGTAAATAGGTTTATATTGTTTTTGGTATTTTATATAAACAGCAGATTACTTTTTTGAACGCTTTGCACAATGCCATATTTCCTTTAAAACTCCCTGTAAAGCACATTTATGAACAAATTGTGAACAGATTTCATTATCTATCTAAGCGTCTGAATTCTTCAGGAAAATTGTCATTGATTATCTGATTTATAATGTCCCAGCTGAAGTCCGGATAATTGCCTCTTGGCACCGCATACGGGATACCGTGACTTGCTGCAAGCTCTGGTGTATACTTGCTGTAAGGGTATATTCTGATGTTTGAAAAATTGCCGTCGTCATAGTGAACGATGCTTGGACTACAGCTTACATTTTCAAGGTGTACCTGATTGGTGCTGCTGTCTTTGACAATATCGAATTCCGGTATTTCACCAACAAGGTTAAAGTTATCAGTCTGAGCACATATGAAATTTCCCATTGAGTAATAAACGAAACCTTTTGTTCCGTCTTCTCGTGGTATCCACTCCATAGTCTCGGCAGTATGTGTATGGCATCCGAGGATAACATCAGCTCCCCAGTTGACCATTTTTTTAGCGAGTTCAATTCTGTCTTCTGAAACGAGGTGAGTATCCTCAACGCCCCAGTGGGCAGCAACGATAACAGCATCAGCCTTCTGTTTAGCTTCTTTTATCTGACGCTCGATAACGTCCTCTTCGCTGTTCATCACAACTCTGAGCGGCGAGCCTTCGCTGAACGAGAAGCCGTTGATATGCTCAGCATATGCAAGGAACGCTACTTTAACTCCGTTTACTTCACGGATCCTGATGTTATTTGCATCCTCTTCATTTAAGTAAGCACCGAGAACGGTAAGGTTATTTTCTTTTGCTTTTTTGTTCCAGAAATTAATGGATTCTTCAAGAGCTGATTCACCGAAATCAAGAAGGTGATTGTTAGCCATAGTGAACACATCAAATCCGAGGTCGATAACTGCATCAGCGACTTCCGGCGGAGAGTTGAACAATAAAGCTCCTCCGTCAGCACCTCTTACAGGGTTGCTTTCGGAAATTATAGTCTCCTGATTAAGTACAGCAATATCAGCCGATTCTATGATGTATTTCATATTCTCATATATAGGTTTGAAATCATATTTCTCGCCGTTCTGAGCATATGATTCAGCAGCTTTAAATACTGAATAGTGTATCAGATTATCTCCGGCAGCAACTACGTGTACGACCTGATCTTCACCTTGTGATTCTGTCGTTGCCTCAGCGGTAGCTTCCTCAGATGATGCAGTTGTATCATCAGCAGCAGCTGAAGGGTCAGTCTGTGATACATCGCTGCTCATATCTCCCGTTCCGACAACGTGAGAACCGCAGCTTGCTCCTGAAACGACTAATACAGCCAATGCAGCTAATGCTGCCAAAGCTCTTCCTTTTCTTAATTTCATTTACATATCTCCTGTTCGTGTGATTTTATTTTTAATTAAAATCCCACTTCCCATTAAAATAATTATAACATACATTTTTTCATTTTGCAATTACAAATTGTATGAAACTTGGTCATAATTACTTTGCGTTGTATACTTATCATCAACATTTAATCTCATAAAACGACGATAATAAGGGCAATTCTGAAAAATTGCTTTAAAGGCAAGTGGAGTTTTGTGCTTTTTTTACAAAGTTTTATCTATGATTTTGTACACTAATATCTATTTAACAAAAAACATCATATTTTTGTGAAATAAATATCGTTGTTCTACAAACCTCTTGAATGCTGAAGCTCCGCAAATTCTTCTGCAAGAGCCTCTGCTTCGGCGTAAGATGATAACTGGTAGCATCTGCCACGGAATTTTGCCGAACCGTAGTAGCCGTTCATATACCATGCAGCGTGTTTTCGGGCTTCGTGCATAGCAAGTTCCTCCGATTTTTCGCTTATTTCCAGTATCATGCGAATGTGTCTGAGCATTACTCTCATTTTCTCGTCGACATCAGGCGGAGAGTAGTCCTCACCTTTGAAATGAGCCGCTATTTCAGCGAACACAAATGGATTTCCGTAGCTTCCTCTGCCTATCATAACGAGGTCACATCCGGTATGCTCATACATTTTCAGACAAGAAGCAAGGTCCTTGACATCTCCGTTGCCTATTACGGGAATATTGACCGTCTCCTTGACCGACTTTATTACTTCAAGATCAGCCTCTCCGCTATAGAACTGATCCCTTGTTCTTCCGTGAACAGCAACTGCTGCTGCACCGGCATTCTCGACTGCCTTCGACATTAGCGGAGCATTAAGACTATCCTTGCTCCAGCCGCTTCTTATTTTTACGGTCACAGGCACAGCTCCCGCAGCTTTTACTGCCGCCTCTGTTATCTGAGCTGCAAGGTCAACATCTTTCATAAGTGCCGAACCTGCACCGGTATTCACCACTTTCGGCACGGGACATCCCATATTTATGTCAATAATATCAGGCTCGTACCGCAGTACTATGTCCACAGCTTTTGCCATGAACTCAGGTTCGCTGCCAAAAAGCTGTATAGCCATAGGTCTTTCGGCACCGGTCACAGTACACAGCTCCGCAGTTTTACGGTCGCTGTAGCATATACCTTTCGCAGAAACCATTTCACTTACAACATAAGCTGCTCCGTACTCTTTGCACATAAGGCGGTAAGCACGGTCAGCAACTCCAGCCATAGGAGCAAGTGCCGCTGTCCGCTCGATTTTTTTGTTACCTATTAATATAGTTTTGGTCATTCTTTCACTCCGTCATTTTCCTTGTTCTTGAACACGAAAAGTTTACTGAGTACATAGTTTGCAACAAAGATAAATACCTGACTGAAAAATGTTATCAGAGTCTTGTTTATACCGAGCCAATCACAGCATACAAGGAAGATCACCCACTCCATAACAAGTGTTGCTACTCTTGCTCCATAGAATGAAAGAAATACTTTTCTGAACTCCTGAGCAGTATGGGTCTCGTTTTTGAAAACATATTTTTTATTAGTAAAAAACGCAAAGGTCACCGCACATATCCATGATATTACAACACCGGCAGTGCTCTCCCATTTAGGTTCACCCGGCACAGCTCCGAATACCAGCAATTTTGTGATAATCGAGATCAATGTGGTAAGTCCGCCAAATAAAATATACAGCCACTTTTCTTCATATTTATAATATATCTTCTGAAGTGATTCAGGCAGTATGGACACGCAGGCTTTGATTATCTTTTCCATGTGTCAACGTCCTTTCATTTTGTAAAAGCATGATCATTGAGCTGAAAATGTCAGCCTGCTATATCATACCACCATTTGCCGCTTTTTTCAAGTGGTTTTATGCAAATTTTTTGCAAAACATACCAGTTACATTTTGTTAAGGCAACACCGCACAAAGACCGCCTGACGTCTTTGTACTGAATCTGCTTGGATATTTTCCGTCATCTTGCACAGAAATCCCTTGACATACGTGGTCTCCCCGGGTGGGGGAGGTGTCAGCGAAGCTGACAGAGGGGCTGACCGACAGACCAGTATGCCTGCGGAATTTCTATACAATCTGACGAAAAATCTCACGGCACATCTTCAGCACAATCTTTGTGCGGTATTGCCTTAAATAATCCCATACACATCCGTACATCATGGTAATTTAATTAAAATATACTCATTAACTTTGGTGTTTCGCCGGCTCTGAGCCCTTTTGAGATATGTTCAAGCTCGGTAAGTTCAGAGTGCAGCTCCCTGCTGTCATTCTCTACAAGGTAATATATCCTTGATATCACCCTGTCCATTTCATTGAGCCTTCCGTTATTGACAAGCACAGCATACCTGCCGTGAATTTTCTCCCAGCGAGTTTCAAGTCCGGACGCTTCATCTTTAGCTCCCTGAATGTCTCCGGACGTATAAAGCTCCCATATATTTTCGGTACTCCGCTCTATTTCACGGCAGTTACGGTCGACAGTCACGCTCGAAAAAATACTCATTACCAGAAGCGTGACCAGTATACATCCGCTCATTATCATTCTCGTCATAACTTTGCTCCTTCTATTATATATGGTGAACCGCCGCTTTTTCTCGCAATGTAGCATTTTCCGCCGCTGTCAGCGGTCATTATCATAACTTGCTCCAACTTCACGCCTATTCCCGAAAGTACTTTCCTTACCGCTTCTGTGCTTGACCCAAGAAAATCGATCGCAGGAGTTATCATTTTTCCGTCAGCTACTATGAGCTGAGGCGGATCGCTGTTTTGGACATAAATACCTATATCGCTGAGTTTCGGCATATCATCCTCCCTCTTTTTCATGACCGAGAAGCTTCCGTTAGTCTCAACAATAGCAAACTGAACTTTGCTTATGTCGAAAACGTCCTTTCCACGCATAGCAGAAACAAGATCGTCAACGGAAAATCTCAGCTCGTTCATGACCTTCTGGTCGACTATCCCATTGTGTATGATTATTTTAGGACTTCCCGAAACTAATCGCCTGAACTTCGGGAATTTCAGCGTAAGTCCGGACATCAGCACTTCAAAGCATACCAGTGCAAGTATCGGAGTTACTCCGACTATAACGGGTATATTCACATCCTCTATCGGCAATGTTGCGATATTAGAGATGAGTATAGTTATTACCAACTCTGACGGCTGAAGCTCGCCAAGCTGTCTTTTCCCCATAAGTCTGACCGCAAATATGACCAGAATATAGAGTATCAGAGACCGGATAAGTACTACAAACATTTACATACCTCCTTCAGTTTTCAGAAATATGTTTCCCATTTCTTACCACTATATACAAAAAGAGCCTTGCAGCAAAAGCAAGACTCTTTTTATAGAGGTAAAAAACGTTAATGTTTTGAGTTATATTCCTGATAAGCTCTTACAATTATCTCTGCACAGAGCTCATCGCCAAGTTCAGCACTATTAAGACACAGAGCGTAGCCGTCCTTATCCTGCCAAAGTTTACCTGTGTTAACATTATAGAAAGTCTCACGGCGTTTATCGGCTTTTTTCATTATCGACTCAGCTTTTCTCTCCGGTATCTCATAATCTTTTATTGCACGCTGTATCCTGTACTCAGGGTCAGCGTAAATATAAACGCTGAAACAGCCTTTATCTTCAAGCACATAGCTTCCGCATCTTCCTACAAGAACGAAGCTCTCTTCTTTTTCAGCAATTTCATTTATTATTCTGCTCTCCATAAGGAACACCTTATCTGAAAGCGGAAGACTGTCCTCCATAGAACGTGCAGGATTAGCCGAAAGCAGCAGTGAATATAAAAAGCTTGTCGGTACATTTTCCTCCGCAGTTTCAAGGTACTCCGGAGATATTCCGCACTCTTTAGCAGTCATTTCAAGTATCTGTCTGTTGTAGCAATTTACGCCGAGCTTCTCTGCGGTCAATTTTCCGATAACACTTCCACCGCTTCCATACTGACGTTCAATAGTGATAATTTTCTTTTTCATCGGCATTGCCCCCTCAATATAATTTTATTTTTCATAAAAATATTATACCACATCTTGCACATATTTCAAGCTTATATCTGCACAAATTTATCATTTTCGCAAAATTCTATATTTTCAACAATTTGCATTTGAATGTATTGTGCAAATCTCCCAACCAACTTTTATGCATATTACACATATTTGTTTGCAAAAGAATCAGTATCATAATTTACATCTTTCTCTTCATATTATTATACTGTTCAATTACATAAATCTGTCGGCATATCATCTTAACAGCACTTATACAACTATGCATACTACTATATCAGACATCAATATGCTTCACATAGTTATATAAAACTATAATTATCCCCTGTTATTAGCCATGTGTCAATGATTTTTCATGCAAGATCGTTAATTTTATGTCATAGTCAATAATAACATTATTTTTCTCTTTCAACTATGTTTATTTTTGCGTTTCGTGAAGCTAATGCTAACTCCCATTATATATTGATATGCCGAATTTGCTAAGCCATTTTATCTCAGACCGCTATTGACAGGTCTGCAAAAATATTATATAATAATAACAGCGATATAATTGATTTTTTCAGTTGTATTAATGCATCATAACTTTATAATAAGTATGATAAGCTTTTTTATTGATAATTTTATTAGGAGGTATAATACAATGTCACTGACAAAGAATCCCAACGTTTTAAAGTGGGTCGACGAAATGACCTCTCTCTGCAAGCCTGATAAGGTTGTTTGGATCGACGGTTCAAAAGAGCAGATCGATGCTCTCATCGAAGAGGTAACTTCTCTTCCGGATGACAGCTGGGACAAAATGTACAAGCTCAATCAGGAAAAGTATCCTAACTGCCTCTACCACAGAACTCGTGCTAACGACGTTGCCCGTGTTGAGGACAGAACTTTCATCTGCACAAGAAACAAGGAAGATGCTGGCCCGACTAACAACTGGTGCGACCCCAAGGAAATGTACGCTAAGCTCTCCAAGCTCTATGACGGCGTTATGGACGGCAGAACAATGTACGTTATCCCTTATTCTATGGGCCCTATCGGTTCTCCTCTTGCTAAGGTAGGTGTAGAGGTTACTGATTCTATCTACGTTGTTCTCAACATGAACATCATGACAAGAATGGGCGCTGACGCTTTCAAGAACCTGGGTGATGTTTCTGACGATTTCGTAAGAGGTCTGCACTCAAAGGCTGACGTTAACCCTGACGAGAGATACATCGTTCAGTTCCCTGAGGACAACACTATCTGGTCTATCAACTCTGCTTACGGCGGAAACGTTCTCCTCGGCAAGAAGTGCTTCGCTCTGCGTATCGCTTCCTTCCAGGGTAAGAATGAGGGCTGGATGGCTGAGCATATGCTCATCCTGGGCGTTAAGAAGCCCGACGGCGAGATCAAGTACATCACTGCTGCATTCCCCTCAGCTTGCGGTAAGACCAACCTGGCTATGCT
>JAFYGE010000081.1 GCA_017543335.1 Ruminococcus sp. | reverse complement strand
GCCTGCTCCCGTTAAAGAAGAGAAAAAGGAAGCTCCTAAGGCTGAGGTAAAGCCTGCTCCTGTCAAGGAAGAGAAAAAGGAAGCTCCTAAGGCTGATGCAAAGCCGACTCCTGTTAAGGAGGAGAAAAAAGAAGCTCCTAAAGCTGAGGTAAAGCCTGCTCCTGTTAAGGAGGAGAAAAAGGAAGCTCCTAAGGCTGAGGTAAAGCCTGCTCCTGTTAAAGAAGAGAAAAAGGAAGCTCCTAAGGCTGAGGTAAAGCCTGCTCCTGTAAAGGAGGAGAAAAAAGAAGCTCCTAAGGCTGAGGTAAAACCTGCTCCTGTTAAGGAGGAGAAAAAGGAAGAAAAGAAAGTCTCAGTAAAGCCTGAGCTAAAGTCCCCTGCTGAAAAGAAAGAGAAAAAGGAAGTTAAAGCTGAACGCAGACACGCTTCCGAAAAGAAGGTTGAAAAAAAATCTTCACGCCATAAATCGTCTTCTCCCAAAAGTGTTGACGACGGTGACAGCGGTGACCTTAATGATATGCTCAACGACGCCGATGTTGTCATCGATGACATCAACAACATGGCTATCAACAAAAAAACCGGTACTCTCGTAAAGTACATAGGCACTACAGAAGCTATCATTATCCCTGATTCGATAACTACTATCGGACGCTACGCTTTCCGTGGAAATGAAACACTCAAAAAAGTCGTTCTGCCGGACAGCGTTAAACGTATTGAAAAATTCGCTTTCTGTCACTGCTTTGCTCTTGAAGAAGTAGTTTTCTCAAATAATCTCGACTTCATAGGCGAAAACGCTTTCCTGAAATGTCAGAGACTTAAAGAACTCAACCTGCCGCCTTCCGTAAAGACTATCGGCAAAGGTGCTTTCGGACGCTGCAATTCTCTTGAAAATATTGTCCTTCCGGCATACCTGCAAAGAATAAATGACCTTTCTTTCTTCTCTTGCAAACGCCTTAGACGTGTTGTTATACCGGGGTCAGTTGATATGATCGGCAACGCTGCATTCTCTGAGTGCTACAGCCTTAAAAAGATAACTATCTCCAATTCAGTTATATCCATTGGTGAAAGTGCTTTTTCATGGTGCAGATCGCTCGCAAATATAGACATCCCATACACTGTCAAAACTATTTGCAGCTGGGCTTTCTATGGTTGTCAGAACCTTTCAGAACTCCGTATCAGCTATCAGACCAAGGACATCAAAGAGGACGCTTTCACCGGATGTGAGAACCTCCACAATATCCATATCGCTGAGTTCGATAACGAGAATATCACTACTGATGAAGTTAAAAAAGGTCACAAGCAGACAATAAGAGTCCTTAAACAGATAAATCGCAAAAAAGCAGAAAAATATGCCCGTGAACACGGTATGAGTATGCTTTTCCTGTGATATATTTTTTCAATTACCTATTGACAATCAAATAAATTAGTGCTATAATACAAACAATAAAAATGCATTGACGGAGAGAAGTAGATTCGGATAACGTTTTTCAGAGAGTGCGGATAAGGTGTGAGCCGCATATTCGTCCCGTTTTGAATAACACTCCCGAGCAGCAGACTGAAAAGGTATCATGCCTTAGTAAGCGAGCCGTGTTCCGCACGTTACAGCGGCTCAAAAGTGATCGCTTTTGCGATAATTCAGGTGGCACCACGGGTAATATGCTCCCGTCCTGTATAGGACGGGGGCTTTTTGTATTTCTTCGTCCTGAATATTTTCTGAAAGGAACGAATATTATGAAACACATTGACGTTAAAAACATTATATCCTCAAAGGAGTACATTGGTCAGTCCGTTACAGTCTGCGGCTGGGTACGTACATCAAGAAACTCCAAGAGCGTTGCCTTCGTTGAACTCAACGACGGTACTTCCCTTAAAAATATACAGGTCGTAGTTGAAAAAGGTGAAGGCTCTGACTATAAAGAACCAAGAGTCGGTATGTCCCTTAAAGTTATCGGAAATGTCGTTGAGGGCAGAAACAATACTGTGGAAATAAATACAACTCCTGAGAATATTACTATCCTCGGTGACGCTCCTACAGATTACCCGCTCCAGAAAAAGGGTCATACACTTGAATTTCTCCGTACTATCCCTCACCTCAGAGGCAGAACAAATACTTTCAATGCTGTATGGAGAGTTCGCTCAGTTCTCGCTCAGGCTATACATACTTTCTTCCAGAACGAAAATTATGTATATGTAAATACTCCGCTCATCACAGGAAGTGACTGCGAGGGTGCAGGTGAAATGTTCCAGGTAACTACAAACGGTTACACTACTGAATTCAAGTCAGAAGAAGAGTACTACGCAAACGACTTCTTCGGCAGAAAAGCCGGTCTTTCAGTTTCAGGTCAGCTTGAGGGCGAAATGGCTGCTATGGCTATGGGTAAGATATATACTTTCGGTCCTTCTTTCAGAGCCGAGAACTCCAATACTCCTAAACACCTTGCTGAATTCTGGCACATCGAACCAGAGGTAGCTTTCGCTGAGCTCGATGACGTTATCGAGATAGCTGAGAATATGCTTAAATTCGTTATCGGTCAGCTCCTTGAAAAGTGTCCGGACGAGATCGCTTTCTTCGACGCTCACTTTGAAAAAGGTCTTAAAGCTCGTCTTGAAGAGCTTATCTCACACGACTTCGCAAGAGTTACTTACACTGAGGCTATAAAGCTCCTTCAGGAATCCGGTGAGAACTTCGTTTACCCTGTAGAATGGGGCTGCGACCTCCAGACAGAACACGAAAGATATATCTCCGAAAAGGTCTTCAAAAAGGCTGTTTTCGTTACAGATTATCCAAAGGAGATAAAGTCCTTCTACATGAAGCAGAATCCGGACGGCAAAACTGTTGCTGCTGTTGACCTCCTCGTTCCCGGTGTCGGTGAAATAATCGGAGGAAGCGAGAGAGAATATGACTACGATAAGCTCATTACTGCTATGAACGAGAGAAATATGAACCTCGACCTCTACTCAGATTACCTTGATCTCCGTAAGTTCGGTTCAGTTCCTCACGGTGGTTTCGGTCTCGGATTTGAGCGTCTTATCATGTACACAACAGGTATGGCTAATATCCGTGACGTTATACTCTTCCCAAGAACTGTTGGCTCTATAAGATAATTTCAGGAGAATAATATGGTGATAATGCGAGATAACTGCCCGGTGCAGTTCGGAATCTGATAACAGACCGTATCGGGCTTATTACCGTTATCAGTTAACTGCACCTTTTAAAATCAAAATTATAAAGGAGTAGTTATCATGAATATACAGGAATTAAAAGAATACTGGCTGAAAGAAGAACTTTCAGCTCACATAAACGGCTGGGATTTCAGCCACATAGATGCTCGCTTCTCATCAGAAGAAGATGAGCTGCCATGGTCGTTTCCTGAGCGTATAGCTCACTACAAAAAGGATACCGACCGTATACTCGATATTGATACCGGAGGCGGAGAATTTCTCCTGTCTCTCGGTCATCCTTATGAACTAACAAGTGCTACAGAGGGCTATCCTCCAAATGCTGAACTTTGCAGAAAAAAATTAGTACCGCTCGGTATTGATATTCACGAAGTCACCGACTACGGCAATATGCCGTTTCCGGATGAATACTTCGACCTCATAATCAACAGACACGGCTCATATAACGTGAACGAATTACTCCGCATATTGAAAAAAGGCGGACTGTTCCTCACTCAGCAGGTAGGCTGCCTCAATGACCGTGAACTGGTCGAGATGTTACTGCCGGACTCCCCTGTTGCTTTTCCGGAGCATGACCTCATTCATCAGGCTTCCGCTCTGAAAAATGCCGGATTTGATATTATTGAACAGAATGAAGCTTTTCGTCCGATAAAGTTCTATGACACCGGAGCACTTGTCTGGTTCGCAAAAATAATCTCATGGGAATTCAAGGATTTCTCAGTTGAAAAATGTTTTGAACGGCTCCTTGCCGCCGAAAAAGAGATCAGAAAAAATGGTTTCGTAAGCGGCAGGATACACCGTTTCTATATCGCCGCAAGAAAGTAATTACGGCTAAAACTCAGTAAAAAAGAACATCAATGGTGCTGTTCTTTTTATAAATTTACAGTAAAGGAATGATTTGTATGTCAAGATCGCTCTACATACCTGAGGGCTATAAGTCCTCACTCACACTGAGAGAAACTCAACACGCAATCAAGTACATCAAGGACATCTTCCAGCAGGCACTTTCTATCGTGCTCACACTTGACCGTGTTTCCGCTCCCCTTATCGTAAGACAGGGCAGCGGTATCAACGACGATCTCAACGGCGTTGAGAGAAAAGTCGACTTCGATATTAAAGAGATCGAAGGCAAGGCAGAAGTAGTACAGTCACTTGCAAAGTGGAAAAGAATGGCTCTCTATCGCTACGGATATGAACCCGGCGAGGGCATTTACACTGATATGAACGCTATCCGCCGTGATGACGATACAGATAACGTACACTCTATATTCGTTGATCAGTGGGACTGGGAAAAGGTCATCACCCGTGATAAGCGTACTTTAGATTATCTCAAAGAAACTGTCAAGAACGTTGTAAAGGCAGTGGTCTACACAAAGCGTAAGGTCAGCCACAGATACCCTGTGCTCGCTGATAAGATAACTGACGAAGTGTTCTTCGTAACTACTCAGGAGCTTGAAGATATGTATCCGGATAAAACTCCGAAAGAGCGTGAAGACCTCATCACTAAGGAGCACGGTACTGTTTTCATCATGCAGATAGGCGGCAAGCTCGCAAGCGGTGAAAAACACGACGGCAGAGCTCCGGACTACGATGACTGGTCACTCAACGGTGATATCTTCTTCTGGAACGACGTTCTCGGACGTGCTCTTGAAATATCTTCAATGGGCATCCGTGTTGACGAGACTTCCCTTAAAAAACAGCTCGCAGAATGCGGTGCTGAGGACAGAATGCAGTATAAATACCACCAGATGATCGCTGACGGTACTCTTCCGCTCACTATAGGCGGCGGTATCGGTCAGTCAAGACTTTGTATGCTTCTCCTTGAAAAAGCTCATATCGGTGAGGTACAGTCCTCTGTATGGCCTGAGGATATGGTAAAGAAATGTGCTGAAAGCGGTATAGTTCTTCTCTGATAGACCGTAAACGTGTTAGCAGCGTTATCACGGTATGTTACTGCTCTCCCATTATGAGTCACAATGGGAGATGATAATTATGAAATTTACAAAAATGCACGGCATCGGTAACGACTATATTTACATAAACTGCTTTGAGGAAAAAGTTGCAGAGCCTGAAAAAGTCTCTGTTGTACTCAGCGATGTCAGAAAGGGCATCGGCTCGGACGGTCTTGTGCTCATAATGCCTTCAGATATTGCCGATTTCCGCATGAGAATATTCAATGCGGACGGCTCTGAGGCTATGATGTGCGGAAATGCTACCCGCTGCATCGGAAAGTACGTTTACGAAAAAGGTCTTACCGAAAAAACAAACATTACTCTCGAAACCAATTCGGGAATAAAGATCCTTAAACTGAATATCATCGACGGAAAAGTTGAATCGGTCACTGTTGATATGGGCAGGGCTATACTTGTACCAAAGGATATACCGGTAAACAGTAAGCTTGAACGTTTTATCGATCAGCCTGTTGAGGTAAACGGACAGATATACAATATGACCTGCGTTTCAATGGGAAATCCCCATTCAGTCATTTTTACTGATAATATTGATTCTCTTGACCTTGAAAAAATCGGTCCTCATTTTGAGAATCATGAGCTTTTTCCGAATCGTGTCAATACTGAATTTATCGAAGTTATCAACGATCATACTCTTAAAATGAGAGTGTGGGAGCGTGGAAGCGGAGAAACTTTTGCCTGCGGTACAGGTGCTTGTGCAAGTGCAGTTGCCGCAGTCCTTAACGGTATTTGCAGACACGACGAAAAAATACTGATACACCTCAGAGGCGGTGACCTCGCTATCACTTATAACTCTGACGAAACAGTAATCATGGAAGGTCCGGCAGAATTTATCTGTGACGGAACTGTAGACGATGAATATATAAACAGTGCAAAGGAGTATGTTGTATGCCGCAGTTAAATGAAAATTTTCTCAAACTCGAAAAGAATTATCTTTTTATAAATATCGCAAAGAAAATAGCCGCTTTTAAAGAGGCTAACCCCGACGCTGACATCATCCGTATGGGTATCGGTGATGTCACACTCCCTATCGCACCTGTAGTTATTGACGCTATGAAAAAGGGCTGCGACGAAATGGGGGTAAAAGAGACTTTCAAAGGCTACGAGGACAGCGGTGCAGGTTACGACTTCCTGAGGGAAGCAGTCTCAAACTACTATAAGAGTTTCGGAGCTGATGTCGCTGCGTCCGAAATAAGAATAAACGACGGTGCTAAAGCCGACTGCGGTAACATTGTTGATATTTTCGGAAATGATAATATCATCCTCGTTACTGATCCGGCATATCCGGTTTATGTGGACTCTAACCTCATGAACGGCAGAAAAATAATCTACGCTGATTCAAATGAAGAAAACGGCTTCGCAGCTATGCCGGACTTCAATATCCACGCTGATATAATCTATCTCTGCTCACCTAATAACCCTACCGGCTCTGTATATACTGCCGAGCAGCTTAAAGTCTGGATAGACTACGCTAATAAAAATAATGCCGTTATCATCTATGATTCGGCTTATGAAGCTTTCATTACCGATCCGGATATACCAAGAAGTATTTACTGTATTGAAGGAGCTAAAGAATGTGCTATCGAAATGTGCTCACTTTCTAAAACTGCCGGATTTACAGGTATGCGTTGCGGTTATACAGTTATACCTGAATCACTCATAGTCAAGGCAAGTGACGGCACTGAAGTCTCACTCGCTCAGATATGGGGAAGAAGACAGGGAAGCAAATTCAACGGTGTCTCCTACCCTGTACAGTGTGCAGCAGCTGCTGTATTCACAGAAGAGGGACTTCGTCAGATACATGAGAATATTGCCTATTATCAGGAAAATGCTCGTATCATAGCTGACACTATGACACGTCTTGGCGTTAAGTTTACAGGCGGTATCAACTCACCATATATCTGGTTCAAGTGTCCGGCTGATATGAAGAGCTGGGATTTCTTCGATCTCATGCTTGAAAAAATAGCAGTTGTAGGTACTCCGGGTGTAGGATTCGGTAAGAACGGTGAAGGCTGGTTCAGACTTACTGCTTTTGGCGACAGACAGCGTACTATCGAAGCTATGGAACGCTTTGAAAAACTCGTTAAATCTATGTAATAATATTTGAGGGGGACGATTCCCCCTCTTTTATTTTAAACAAAAATGCCGCACATTCAGTGCGGCATTAATAATATCATCTACCTTTTTCGGAACAGCTCCTTCAGTACCATTCCGGCACCTGCGGCTACCATACCAAACATTATTACAAATACATAAGCTGAGGTGGATCTCCAGTGCAGTCTTGTCGTAAGCAGAACGCTCAAAAGAACTATCAATACTCCAATACTCAGCACTATCCAGCCAAATATCTTCCTGTCCATAAGGAATAACATTCCGATACCGGCTATCATAGGAAGCATTATCATACCATTCGGAAGATGGAACGAACCTATATGGAAGAAATATCCTCCTCCGCCCCAAGTACTCGAAACGGTGAGATTATTGAATATCATAAATAATCCGCCGCCAAGCATTAGCAGACCAACAAAAAACTTCAAAAGGTCCCCACCTTCATTACGGTCACTGCTGGAATGGCTGGTACCGTATTTACTGCCTGAACTGAGGTTTGCATCACGAAGCTCTTTATAGATCTTCTCCAACTCTTTGTCACCAGCATTATTTTTTGCCAATTCTGTTCCCCCCTATAACATAATATTCGCAGAGCTTCTGACTCCACTGAGATTATTATACTTTATACACCGGATTTTGTCAATAGGATGTACCGAATTTTAACTTTTGCTGCCGGAAAATCACTCATAAAGGCTCATTATGCCGCCTGAGAGCTTTTCCATAAGTTCAAGTACCGTCTTTATACCCATATCACAGTATTTGAAATAGGTATAATATCCGCCGTAGATCATATATGTCATTATCATACGATTTTCTTGTTTTGGCTCATATTCCGGGTCAACATCACGGATGACCTTTATAAGCTCCTCCTCAAATACAGCCGCAAAACTCGCACTTCTGTTGCCCTCAAAAAGAATCTTTATGAGCTGCTCGTTAGCAACAAAGGCGTCACCGAGCTGATGAATGAAGCTCTTCATATCAGTAAGTATATCCTCCGGGTGAGGAATGCTCCTGAGCGTTGACTGTACTGCCTCACGTTCAAGATTTTCCGAAAGATCATATACATCATGATAATGCAGATAAAAAGTCGCTTTATTTATCTCCGCAAGAGCAGCGAGCTCCTTGACCGTTATCTTTTCAAGCGACTTCCTTGAACGAAGCTGTAAAAATGCATTTATTATGCTTCTGCGTGTCCTTTCTATACGTATATCCATTTTGTGCTGCCTCCATACTGCGACAATTTTAGATAAGTGTCGCTTATTAGACTAATGTTTAAAAATGACTGTTGAAAATGTGTTACGCCGATCATATAATATTATTATACAATATTTTTTCGACTCATGTCAATCTCCGCAGAAAAATTTACATTCAGGAGGTTCCCTATGGATATTTATGGTTTTTATAAAGGTGAGATATTTGACGCTTATGAGTACCTCGGTGCTCATGTCTCAAACAGCGGTACTGTCTTCCGCACCTATGCTCCTAATGCTTCTAAAGTCGCTGTAGTAGGCGATTTCAACAGCTGGCAGGACCAGCCTATGTCCCCTGTTGCTGACGGAAATTTCTATGAAATTATCATTCCCGAAGCTAAGGAAGGTATGCGTTATAAGTACAGGATATACGACAGAAAAGGTAATTTCATCGACCACTGCGACCCGTATGGATTCGGTATGGAAGTGCGTCCCGGAACTTGCTCCGTGATACGGAGTCTTAATGGTTTCCGTTTCTCCGACAGCGACTGGCTCAGCAAACGTACTGACTGCCGAGACAAGCCTATGAATATATACGAAGTCCACCTCGGTTCATGGAGAAGAAAAGCTCCTGTTCCGACTGAAAGCGATGATATTTCAACTCTCACTTCCGATGAGATAACAGCTCAGGAAGGCTGGTACAACTATGCCGAAATAGCTGAGCAGATAGCCGATTACGCTCTTGAATACGGCTATAACTTCATCGAACTTATGCCCCTCAGCGAGCACCCTTGCGATGAATCATGGGGCTACCAGAGTACAGGCTTCTTCTCCCCTACTTCAAGATACGGCACTCCCCGACAGCTCATGGAATTTGTCGATATATGTCACAAAAAAGGCATTGGTGTTATAGTTGATTTTGTTCCTGTACACTTTGCGGTCGACCACTATGCCCTCACTGAATACGACGGTACAAGACTATACGAATTCCCCGATGACGAAGCTACCTACAACGAATGGGGAAGCCGCAATTTCATGCACTCTAAAGGTGAAGTCCGCAGCTTTATCCAGTCCGCTGCCAACTACTGGCTGAGCATCTACCACTTTGACGGTCTCAGAATGGACGCTATCAGAAATATGATATACTGGAATGGTCAGGAATATCGTGGCGAGAACCGCATTGCTATAGAATTTCTGAAGTCTATGAACTGCGGTCTGAAAGCAAGACATCCTTCGGCTATTATTTCCGCTGAAGATTCCTCATCTTACCCCAAAGTCACCGCTCCTGTTTTCGACGGCGGTCTTGGTTTCGATTACAAGTGGGACCTCGGCTGGATGCACGATACCCTTGAATATTTCCAGAGTGCTCCCATGTACCGCACAAGGGACTACCATAAGCTCACCTTCTCTATGCTGTATTTCTACAACGAGAAGTTCATACTCCCCTTCTCTCACGATGAAGTAGTTCACGGAAAAGCTACCATAGCTCAGAAAATGAACGGTCAGTACCCTGAAAAATTTCCGCAGGCAAGAGCTTTGTATATGTACATGATAGCTCACCCCGGAAAAAAGCTCAATTTCATGGGAAACGAACTTGCTCAGCTGCGTGAATGGGACGAAAAGCGTGAGCAGGACTGGGATATGCTCAAATATCCTCTGCATGACTCTTTCCGTGAGTATGTAAAAGCTCTTAATCACATCTATCTGAAATATAATGCACTCCACTATGATTATGACCCGACCAACTTTATGTGGGAGGACTGCAATTCCACCGACCGCTGTATATACGCTATCCGCAGAAAAAGTGCTGACGGCGATATACTCGCTGTACTGAATTTCTCAGACTGGTATCAGTCCGACTATTCTGTTTCCATTGGCAAAGGCTTTGATGTCAGACTTCTCCTTGATTCCGACAACCAGCTCTACAGCGGTACTACTCCGGACGGCTCAACAGAATTCAGCGTTTATGATGACCATATCGACATGAATATACCGCCGTTCAGCGGCAGACTTTTCTTGCTGAAAAGGTCGCCGGAAAAGGCTAAATAAAGCTTTTCAGACTAAGTGAAAATTTAGTGAAATGTTAATGTTCAATGCATGAGACTTTGTCGAACAAATGATAACATTTCTCAATGTCGCTTGACAAAAAACGATGTCTTGTGTATAATATGTATAAGAAAACGGAGAAGCACGCTCCATTTACGAAAGGAAAATCTTAAATGAACACTTTAAAAAGAAGATTGATCGCACTTGCACTTCTTACCTGCTTTGCTTTTGCATCTGTAACTGGATGTTCCTCTAAGTCCAGCAGCAGCAGCTCTGAAAAAAATTACTCTACTGACGATTCCACCGGCGAATCAGATAAAACAGTTGAAGATAATAATAACAACAATGACAGCACTCAGAATCAAAACAATGCAAACGAAGAAAAAGAAGATGTCAGCATTGAAGCGATCACAAATGAAAAGGGTAACCCTATCATATTCCCAGTACAGTCCGGTTCTCTCGGAAACAGCGGTGTTTCCAGCGAGGGCGGAATGAGTCTTGACGGTCCTGACCCGTCTTCTATCGATACTTCCCCTAAAACTTCAGGCGGAGTAAAAGAAGTAGTGGATGATAACGGTCAGCCTGTAACCGAAGCTGTTCCTGTAACAAATGCACAGGGCGAGGCTGTAACAGAGGCTGGAGGTCAGCCTGTAACTGAGTACGTTCCTGTTACTTCAATTGCATCTGCTCCTGATGTTTCCGATTACAAGAGCAACTCTCAGGGTCAGTACGTTCTCTGGGTCGACATCTCCAAGAACAAGAACTTCGTTTTCAATAACGAATTCATTGATGTTCAGTTCAAGATCAAGGACAATATCCCTGACGGTGACTACCCTATCTCTATCGTTACTGACTTCTCTTCTATCGACGGTGTTACTATCGATCCTGATAAGATCATCAACGGTACGATCACTGTAGGTAACGGAAGCGTTCAGAAGGTCGATGTTTCTTCTGAAAGCGGATTCGTAGTATACGGTGATAACGTAAGCTGTAAGCAGGGCGACACTATCCACTTCCATATCAATGCTAAGGACAACCCTGGTCTTGCTGCTATTCTCCTCTGGTTCTACTATGATTCAAATGCTATGACAGTTGAAAATGTTGGTTCTACAGGTGAATTCGCTAAGGTTTCAGCTCGTCCAAGCACTGGTACAGGACAGAACTGATCTATAATTAATAGTTAAAAAAGCCGCTTGAAAAATTTTTCAAGCGGCTTTTTCTTGTCGAAAAAGTATTAATTCTTTAGGGGTTGCCCTCTCGTGCAGGGCGTCCCCCTCTTCACCCCTTGCGGAGCGTTTGTCGGCTATATGTGGGGCTTTGCACCACACCCCGCAAGGGCTGTCAGCCCTTGACCTGACCAAAGGGATAATAGGCTAACCGCCACGTCCCCTTTGTCACTTCGTGACATCTCCCCACACAGTGGGGTTACTCCCTGTAGTACAGGGAGATGTCCGTAAGGACAGAGGGTCATCG
>JAFYGE010000080.1 GCA_017543335.1 Ruminococcus sp. | reverse complement strand
GAACGTGCTGAAAGGCTTTTTTGCGTGTTCTCTCTTTACAGTAGTTCCACAGCGACTGTACTCATTTTGCGTCGCTCTACAGAATACCTTTGCAATAGACCTTATAGGAGCAATGATACAGGGCAGAACAGCTACACTGACGAGTGCCGGACTGGAAGCCTTAGAAGCATTCAGAGCCGATGTATCTCTGCTGAACCTGTTTTTTATAATTCTTTTCGGCTACTGTACGATTAAAGTCGTATTTGCAAATATAAAGCGCGGCGGTATCCTCCTGTGTCAGATAGCTGTAGGATCGCTATATATGTTCAGCATACCAAGAGGATATACTGACGGTTTCGTATCTTGGTGCAAGCAGGTCATAGCTACATGCTTAACTGCATTCCTGCAAACAACAATATTATTCCTCGGACTGCTGACATGTCCTGACCACCCTATACTGGCAGCTGGTATATGCCTGTCGGCTAACGAGGTACCTCGTATAGCTCAGATGTACGGACTTGATACCTCAACCAAGGTAAATGTTATGGCAGTAGGTCATGCAGTTAATATGGGATCGAGAGCCGTAGGACTTATAAAGACAGCTGCCAAAACAGCAACGTAAGGAGGTGCAGTATGAGATCATATATATATCCCGAAAACCTGAGAGCAAGCGTAAAACTGTGGTTCTGGTCTGTAAGAGACTTCATAATCATCTGTGCAGGAATCATCGTTTCGGTTACTGTATTTGCAAATTTCTGGAACGTGATACCTGCGGCGGCGACTATATGCTTTGCACTCATAAGCCTGAGAGCAGACGAGATGTCCGTACTGGACTATATTATAAATGCGGTAAAATACTTTCTGCTTACTCAGCAGGAGTACCGCTGGAAGGAGAAATAATGACAAAGAATAGAAGAAACGGCGTTCAGGACCTTATTGGTCTTGAACGCTTTACTAATTATGGCGTAAAGACGGACAAGGCGGAGATAGTATTCTTCGCCGTTGAGCCGACAAATATCTCGGTACTGTCTTCGGCAAACATCGAGATAAAGGTGCATGACCTGACAATAGTGATGTCGATGATACCGGACCTTGAAATAATCGCTATGGACAGTGCGGAGCGTTTTGACGGCAATAAATGGTACGTCAAAGAGCGATTACAGAAAGAGGAAAATCCTGCGGTAAGAGAACTGCTTCAGGCGGATCACGACTTTCTCGATGAGATACAGCTGGAAATGTCTTCAGCGAGACGCTTCATGTTCGCAGTAAGATTCAGACGTGAGAAGCCTGAGCAGATATTCGGTATCATATCGCAGGTGCAAAAAAACATCTCCGAGCATGGATTCTCGGTAAAGCGTATGGATAAGGCTGAGATCAAGAGAATGCTGGCACTGTATTTCGGTGCAAGCATTATCGGAGATGAAATACCCGATATAGAAGGTGAAAACTACATCAAGGAGGCTGATACGAATGAAGAAAAGAACTAAAGAGCTGACCGCAGAGCAGAAGGAAGAAATGAGTGTCAAGAGCTACTTCGACCGCATAGTGCCGGG
>JAFYGE010000079.1 GCA_017543335.1 Ruminococcus sp. | reverse complement strand
GTTGCTCACGTTGCTATGGGTGCTAACATGAACCAGTGTATCAAGGCATTCACTGAGGCTGAGGCTTATGACGGTCCTTCAATCGTTATCTGCTACGCTCCATGTATCAACCACGGTATCAAGACTGGTATGGCTACTGCTCAGGCTGAGGAGAAGAAGGCTGTTGAGGCTGGTTACTGGCACCTCTACAGATACAACCCAGAGCTCAAGGCTGAGGGCAAGAACCCATTCATCCTTGATTCTAAGGCTCCAAACGTTGACGAGTACAAGAACTTCCTCATGGGCGAAGTTCGTTACAACTCACTCGCTCGCTCTAACCCAGAGAGAGCTGAGAAGCTCTTCAACGCTGCTGTTGAGAACGCTAAGGATCGTTACGATTACCTCACACGTCTCACAAAGCTCTACGGTAACGACTAATCAGACAGTTTGACGCTGTTTAACGTGTTTATTATGCTCAGACGGATTTTCGTTTAGTTACGGAAATATAATAAACTCCCCGATACTTCACGGTATCGGGGAGTTTTGTTTTACATCTTTTTGTTATAGTAAATGAGCGAACCAAGGTAGATCACACTGATAATTCCAAGCACACAGGCTAATGTACAGCTTACAATGATATTAAAATAATTCGACACGATAACTGCCATACACAGCACTACAAGAGTTACATTAAATGTAGTCTTAGCTACCTCTTTTTCGATAGTACCAAGCCGCTCATCGTTTTCCCGGATATACTGCTCTTTGAACTTCTTTTCGTCTTTAAGCGACTTTTTTATCTTGACTAAATTCATTACCGAAACTGTAATTATACCAGAAAAAAATCCGCCGTTATATCTTATACCATAATCTTTGTCACTGCCGAATATCAGCAGCAGCACGTAACTTATTGTGAATATAATTATCAGTGCCCAGAATATTTTTACACGTTTTTTTAGCTTTTTTCTGAATTCTTCCATAGTTATTCTCCTTTAAATATTCTCGTCGCCCTCAAAAATGAACAGTTCCTCAATAGTAATGCCAAAAAACTGAGCCGCTTTATGTGCAAGCGTGAGGGATGCATTGTATTTCCCGTTTTCAAGTGATATTATAGTCTGTCTCGTGACCGAAAGTGCGTCAGCAAGCTCCTGCTGCGTGACCTTCCTTTCTTTCCGAAGCTCCTGTATCTTATTTTTCAATTTATCGACCTCCCCAGAAGTAAAGTTAACTTTACAATAATAGTATAGCAAGCTTTACATTATTTGTCAAGTCTACTTTACATATTTTTTATTTTTAACAATTACCCTTGGCATTATATACAAATAATATGCATTATATTGACATCGATATAATTGTAGTGATATAATATTTTTATCAGTTTAACTGAAAAATATAGGAGGGTGTACCATGAAAAAAATTATCGCAGGCATTTTAGCCTTTACAACTGTATTCACGATGCTTACAGGATGCGGAAAGGACGAAAGCAGTTCTTCCGAAAAGAGCAGTAGTTCTTCTGCTCAGTCCGCCGAAAAAGCTGGCGACTCTGATTCAAAAGACGAGGATAATACAAACTCAACCGAAGAAAACGTAACCGAACAAGACGTAACCGAGGAAAATACCGAAACTGAAACTAAAGAAAATAATAACGGGGCAGACAGTAACTATATTGAGCCGTCCGGAGACTATTTGGATTTTCTCAAAGATGCCATCGAAAAAATAAACAATTCGGATTTTAAAGACCTTTTGTACTCTTATTACCCTACTGATGTAGTCGATACCATCTTAGAATATCGTTCGGACATGGCGGACGAATTAAAAGAAGAATTAGGCAGCAATGGTAAAAAGATAATCTACAAGGGTATAATCAGTGAAGAAAAAGTACCTGATGACGAGATCGCAGATGCCGGCGAGGAATTAGCTCAGTACGCAGCAGCTGCTGAACTCATTAAAAAATACAAAGGAGACGTTGAAGCTATCCCCGAAGAAGAGCAGGAAGCTGCAATGGAGGTAAGAGACTCCAGATATAAGATAACACAGGCATACTTAGTTGATGTTGCAATAGAGTATGAGGGCGAAGAAGGCAACCCCGATGAAATGTACTTCCTTGTATATTATATCGACGGTGACGGCTGGAAATTTGAAGAATCTATGATCGGATATGTAAACAAATCAAAAAAAATCTCTCTTAATGCAGCTGCTTCTTCACTTGAAAAAGCTTATGCATCCGCATTAACCGATTTGGACGCTGAAGGTGTTGACCTGAGCGGAAAATATATCATAAGCTCCGATGACAACATGAACGTAAATGCAGAAAATAAGCCTGTTGACAAGATAAAGTCACAGACAAAGAACTATTTTGACGATATTGTAAAAATTGATTATTTTATCGTTATTGACAATGGCTGTCCGATTTATGCTGTAACAATGAATAAGGACGATAATGCATTTATAGGCACTTATCCGGCTGATACTTTACCGGCTGATATTAACGACTATTCAAAGGAAAAAGACGAAAATTTCAACCACTCCTATGAAGAACTCTACGAGCTTGCTAAGGATTTATTAAAATAAAAAACATTAGTAAAATATAAGGAGAAAAATATGAAAAAAATCACTTCATTGACATTAGCTGCTCTGACAGCAGGATTAGCTCTTGGCGGCTGCGGACTTACTAAAGACGACGACGACAGCAGCAGCGATAAAGGAAAATCCTCAGATTATAAGGATATTATCGAGAATTATTTCGACACTGTTGACAACGGCGATATAGAAAAGGCATTAAAACTTATGTATCCTGATGATCTCGCTAAAATGCTTGAAAAATTCGGCGATTTCGACACAAATGAGGAATTTCAGGAACTTATGAACAAGGATATTGAAGTTTTAGAGATCAAAAAGGAAAATGATTTTCCTGATGAATCTATAACCGAATTTTCTGATTACCTTGGCAAGATGAAATATCCTCTTGACCTCATGGCTGAGTACGGTTTGAAGAGCATGGACGATATTCAGGGGATGGATGAGGAAAAGCTCAAAGAAATGCAGGATAAATACTCGGAAATGGAAGAAAACTTCAAGTCCCCTTACAATATTGATGATGCTTATTTAGTCAACGTAAAATATAAGGTCAACGATGATGAAAAAAACAGCGAAATGCTCATTTATTATGTTGACGGTGAAGGCTGGAAAGTGGACGAAAGTATGTGGAAATACATCAATAAGTCCAAAAAAGCCAGCAGTAACAGTTCGGCAAGTACTTTAGGAAAAGGTTATGCGTCAGCTCTGTGCGATATAGAAAACCGTGACGCTGCTGATGTCAGCGGTACGTATATAATATGCTCAGACAGCAGCAAGAATGTAAATGTACCAGACGACTTGGATATTGATAAGCTTGATGAGTACGCTGAGAATTATTTCTATAAAAAGGATGACTTCGATTATTTTGTTGTTATTGAAGACGGCTGTACTGTATTTTCAGCATTAAATCCAAAGAACAAAGAAGGCAAGGTCGGAACCTTTCCGGCAAACAGCATCCCTGTAAAGGAAGATGACCATATCAGTACCGACAGCTCCGATGATAAGGAATACAGCCTTGATGAACTTTATGACATGGCTGTTGAGCTGGTCAAATAAAAATATTCGGGAGTACCATTCTATAGTGGTACTCCATTTTATTGTTCAAGTCTCACAAAACACACCGCATATTTCTGGTGATCTCTCCGAATCTTCGGAGAGATTTTTTTATTATACAACTGTTTTCCATTGAATTATGCCGTTTTTCTGCCCCCTTATGAACGGTGCATTTCCGCTCAATACCGAAAGGAGGTAAATCAATTGCAGGACGATAATGAAAAAACAAGCAAACGGAACGCTTTCTGCTGCTATTATGCTGTTCTCGGCAATGCCGCTGAAGCGGCTCTGAAAGCTGGTTTCAACAGCAAGTCCGCTCTCTCTGAGGGACTTAAAGCTCTGGACAGCGTCAATTGCAGACGCAAGATCTCCAGATACAGAGATGCTTTGTCGGACAGCGGTAATGTTATGGCTGGTCTTAAAAGACTCGCTTTCGGAAGCTGTACCGACGCTGTAAGACTGGTATTCGCTGAGGAACTCCCGCCGCCTGATGTTATCTCTGAGCTCGACCTTTTCAACGTATCAGAAATAAAACGTGACAAAAACGGCGGAGTTGAGGTAAAACTATTCGACAGGCTGAAAGCTCTCGAAAAACTTTATGAGCTCGAAACTGCTTTCAGCGACCGCAGTAAAGCTGATGAACTTATGTCGGCTCTTACCTCTTCCGCAGAGGAAGGTGATATTGTTGAAGATCAGTGATCTCTCTCCAAAACAAAGGCTTACAATGAACTGGTGGAAGAATCCTCGCTATAAGAAACGTGACGCTATCATATGCGACGGTGCTGTGAGAAGCGGTAAAACACTTTCTATGTCAGTGGGATTTATCTTCTGGGCCTCAGCCAGTTTCAACGGCAACGCTTTTGCTCTTTGCGGCAAGACTATCACTTCTCTGCGAAGAAATGTGGTCACACCGATCTTTCCGCTGCTCTCCGACCTCGGTGCGGTCTGCTCTGAAAAAGTAAGCGGCAATTATATCGACATCTCTATGTTCGGTAATACAAACCGCTTTTACCTGTTCGGCGGTAAGGACGAAAGCTCCGCTGCTCTGATACAAGGTATGACTCTTTCGGGAGTTTTCTTTGATGAGGCTGCTCTTATGCCTCGGTCTTTCGTTGAACAGGCTCTCGCAAGATGCTCGGTAAACGGCTCAAAAATGTGGTTCAACTGCAATCCAGATAATCCCTCGCATTGGTTCTATAATGAGTGGATAAAAAAGGCTGAAGAAAAAAATGCACTGTATCTTCACTTCACTATGGATGATAACCCTTCACTCTCAGAAGCTATGAAAGACCGCTACAGACGGCTTTACTCCGGAGCCTTTTTCGACCGGTTCGTTCTCGGCAAATGGACCGCTTCGGAGGGTGTGGTCTATCCCATGTTCAACGAGAAAATTCACGTTTTCTCAGAAGATGTAATTTGCGAAAAGTACGTCATATCTTGTGATTACGGCACTGTCAATCCCTCGTCATTCGGTCTTTGGGGACTTAATAAAGGCGTTTGGTACCGCATAAGGGAGTACTATTACTCCTCGAAAAAAACGGGAGTCTCCCGAACCGATGAGGAGCATTATGCCGCTCTTGAAGAACTTGCAGGAAATCTGAATATAAGTAAGGTCATCGTCGACCCGTCCGCAGCAAGTTTTATTGAGTGTATCCGCAGACACCGCAGATTCAGAGTGGCTAAAGCCGAAAATGACGTTATTACCGGCATACGTCAGGTGAGTAATGCTCTGCGTGAGAATAAACTCAGATTTCATTGCTCGTGCAGAGATATAATACGTGAATTTCACCTTTACAGGTGGAGCGAAAAAGCCGGTGTGGATGCTCCCATAAAAGAGAATGACCACGCTATGGACGATATGCGTTATTTCGTAGCGGATATGCTCCGTAAGCAGTGCGGTGATGAACTCTTTACCTTTTCAGTCGCAAGATAATACACCGTTCAGTTTCCTTAAAAGGAGGTTTTATGAAACTTTTCAGACGAAAAAGCTCCGGCAGAAATGTTCCGGAGATAGCTGCCGCTATGCGAAGTCCATGTGGAGATACGGCTCTGCCTAATGTCATGGAACAGGCTGAAAAAGAACTCTATGACAGACTAAGAGCGGCTGTTCCCATAATCGATGCTGCTATAATGAAGATAATCAGACTGACCGGAGGTTTCAAAGTTATCTGCTCAGACGAGAATGTACAGGATGCTCTCGATAATTTTCTCGATAACGTCCCTGTCGGACTTACCGGACGCTCGGTGAACTGCTTCGTCGATAATTTCCTCGATAGTCTTATAACTTATGGAAGTGCGATAGGAGAAATAGTCCCTGATAACGAAAATTCCACTATTACAGGTCTTTGGAACGGAGATATTTCCAGAATAAAGATCTCTCCCGGCTCTGACCCTTTCGACCGCCGCTATTCATTCCGTCAAGCTGACGGCTCTTTAAGAACTATATCTCATCCCGAACGCATCCTCTACGCTGCTCTCACCGGAGGTCACTCGGTTTTAAGAGGTCTTCCGTCACTCAGCAGTATTCTCCTTAGAATATACCAGTGTATCGGTCAGAACTTCGACCGTGCAGGCAATGTAAGATATGCAGTGACCTACAGACCTCAGTCCGACCCCGGTGATGTTATTTACTCCCGTGAACGTGCTCAGCAGATAGCCGAGCAGTGGGCGGACGGTATGAATTCCGCTAAATACGGTCAGGTCAAGGACTTCATTGCTGTAGGAGACGTGGATATTAAGGTCATCGGTGCTGATAACAAAATGTTCGACACCAATATCCCTGTTCGGCAGATACTCGAACAGCTCATAGCTAAACTCTCTATACCACCATTTTTGCTCGGACTAAGCTGGAGCAGCACCGAGAGAATGTCATCTCAGCAGGCGGATATTCTAACCTCTGAGCTTGAATACTACCGCCGTATGCTTACTCCCGTTATCTGCGATATAGGAAACTCCTTCCTTTGCTCTATTGGCTCTGAGGCTTCCTGCCGTGTCGAATGGGATAATATCAATCTACAGGATGAATCCGTTCTTGCGGAGTCACGTCTTAAAAATGCTCAGGCACGGGAAATTGAACTCAGGCTTGATGCAGCCTTGTAAACAATCAACTATATATTTGGCTGAATAAGGAAAGTAATTTCGTCGGTCAAGCCGATGGTAATAATACTTAACGTCCGTACAGCTTTGCTTCGCTCGCTGTTCTCCCTCGCAAACCCTTTGGAATCCCTTTTTGCGGCTTCGCCGTATTATTAATTTTTAATATTATTTTTGGAGGTAAACTTATGTATAACGATATTAAACTCGAAAAAGGTCTTTACAATCTCAGCGGAAAATCTTTCACTTCCGCCCTCGAAGAGCTTGACCCCTCTTCTGCTTACTCCGGTACTCCACTCGAAAAGCTCGACGCTTTTGAACGTCAGCTCAAACGCTTCAATATAAGAATTTCCGGTCCGGACTGCGACCGTGTGGAAAAGTTCTACTCCTCTACCGAAACCGCTGTCCTCTTCCCTGAATTCGTCACAAGATGTATCAGAAAAGGTTTCGATGAAACTGTACTCTCTTCCATTTGTGCAGCCAAAACTATGAGCTGCTCCGGACAGTACCTCGGCTGTACTCTCGATGACTCTGAGGAATATACAGCCTCAGATCAGGCTGACCAGCTCCCGACTGCTTCCGTGACTGAAAGTGCAACTGCTACAGTGCTCGCTAAGTACGGCAGACTTATCAGTGCTTCATATGAAGCTATCCGCCAGCAGAGACTCGATGTCTTCGGTATCATGCTCAGAAGCATCGGCGTAAAACTCGCTGTGACCGTAGTCAAGGACGCTATTGCTGCTCTTGTTGAAGATGCTGCTCAGATATCTACATCTGCACTCACTTATGACGATCTTGCTAAGCTCTATGGCAGCTTCGACTGCTTCGATATGACTACAGTTATCGCTTCTCCGGAACTCGCTTCAAAGATAGCTGCTATGGATCAGATGAAGGACTGCTCTGCTGATGCTGACGGACGTTTCATTCTCCCGTTCGGCTCTGAACTCATTAAGACCTCTGCTGCTGATAATACCACTATCATCGGTATCGACCGCTGCTTCGCTCTCGAATTTATCACCAGCACCGACCTCGTTATGGAGACCGATAAGCTCATCGACCGCCAGCTCGACCAGATCACTGTCTCTATTACCTGCGGATTCAGAAAAATTACTCCCGATGCCGTAAAAATACTCAAAGTAACTTCCAGTAACTAATATCATATACCGCCCCCGTTGTTCATCGTGACTGTGTAGAGTTTTTACGCTTCTTATTGAGGGAAACCCTTTTGAAAAAGGGTTCTCCCTCAAACTCCCTTCCTAAAACTTTCGGCTCTATTTTTCCCCAGATAGGGTACTCCCAGAGTATTTTTAATTGACATATTTTTGAATATTGGGGAGTACCCTATCTGGGGAAAAATCAATCTGAAAGTCTTTGGAAAGGGGTTCGGGGAAGAACCTTTCCTCAGAAAGGTTTGCCCCGATAAAAGGCGTATAATCCCTATACCAGCACGACGAGCAACGGGGAGCGGTAATGCTACAGAAAGGCGGTAATTATGGATACTGAAACTCTTGCCAAGATAAACAAATTCACAAGACGTGAGTTTACAGAGGACGAAATATACACATTTTCTGTCATTCTCTGTGATAATGATATAGACCGTGACTGCGAACGTTTCTCGGACAATGCTCTTGAACAGATATGCAGTCTTTTCATCGGTAAGACCGGCATCTCCGACCACGACCCAAGTGCTTCAAATCAGACTGCTCGTATTTTTGATACCGAACTCATAACTGACGAGGCTCGCACTACTAAATATGGCTCGCCTTACAAGTACGTCAAAGCTTACGCTTACATGGTCAGGACTACTGACAACCATGACCTCATCGCAGAAATCGACGGCGGCATCAAAAAGGAAGTAAGCATCTCCTGCTCTGCTGCAAAAAGGATATGCTCAATTTGCGGATGCGATAAATCAGTACAAAATTGCGGTCACAAGTCAAACAAGCTCTACGGTAAAAATCTTTGCCACACCGTTCTCGATGACATTAAAGACGCCTATGAATGGAGCTTTGTTGCTGTTCCGGCTCAGGTCAATGCCGGTGTAACTAAGCATTACAGCTCCGAACAGGCAGCTGCTTCACCTGCTTATGCCATACTCGAAAAAGCTGATGAGGAGCTTCGCCGTGACATCCGCAGACTTGCATATTTCTCCGGAGGCAAACTCGCTGCGGACACCGTTGCTGTATCATCTAAAAATATGGACACAAGTCAGCTTTTAAAACTAAAAAAAGCCCTCGAAGCAAAACGCTCCTCAGGCGGTATAGAGATACAGCTTGAGGACCAATCCGGAGATAACGATAATACTTCCGACTTTTCTATGAGATAGGAGTGTGACTAATGAACTTAGAATCAGTTAAGTCTATTTTCGCCCTATTTATAGGTGAGGACGATATAAGTACTTACGTCCCTTTCATTCAGCTCGCTATGACCGAAACTGAAAAGATGCTCCTGCCGGACGCTGACAGTTCAGATATTCGTCTTGACTTCCTCACAGCTTCTATTGCAGCTTATCGTCTGCGACAGGCAGAAGCCTCCCGTGACAATTCCAAATATACCTACGCAGGTAAAATGAACAGCAACAGCTCAAACCCTGCACTTTTGTACTCCGAAAGAATGCTGAGAGACTACCTTACCCTTTGCAGCGACCTCATAAGTCCCAAGACCTTCGTATTCTTCGGTACTTCCTCAGGAAAGGAAATGATACCATGCTGAAAACTATAATTTCTGATATAATAAATCTCCTCACTGAACACGGTGTAAAAGAAGTGTACAGTGCTTTCGATGCAGTCGATATTCAGCGTAAAAGCAAGGGTATCTTCTCGGTTGCAGAGATACGCTCGTTCAGCAGCTCTGTACCGATATACTCCCAGAATTATGTCTATATACCGTTTAAAGCGGATATTTCGCTCCGCATAACTGCTCCGGAGAGCTGGACTATGGACAGGCTCTATACCTATTTTGACGAGCTTATTGCTCCGGCTGTCAAAAGTATGTCATCGCTTAACAGCTCTATCAACGACATAACCATTAAGCCGGACTCTAATATCCACAGACTCGTGCTTACTGTCGACTTCTCAACAGCAGGTATGATAAAAGACGAAAGGAGTCCTGTATGAGCAGCTCAGTCTCTATCAGTCAAAGAGAAGCAGTTCCCGTTTCTATCGGCAGTATCACTCTATGGTGCGAGGAATTCAAGGCGGAGGGCAGCAGAATTTTCTCGGAAGCTCCTTCTGTTTCGGGTGACGATATTATCACGAACTCAGCTCCCAAAGCTATGAAGCTATCTTTCAGCGGCAGAATTTCAGGCGGAGCTTCTCCGCTTGCGATAATCGCTGACATAAGCTATATGCTGAGAAATAATGTTTCTTTCTCCACCGGCTACCGTGGACTTTCTTTCACGGATTGCCGTATACAGTCCTTCCGTGCCGAGGATAAGGGCGACGACTTCATCTATGCTTCTATCACACTTATAACTCCGGCTCCGGCAGCTGTAAACGAGGTGACTGAATGAATATCCGCTTACTTTTCAAGACCGCATCAGGTCTGTATACCTATCAGAATGAACTCCTTTCGTTCAGTTTCCGGAAAGACGCTTACCTGCCCTATACCGTACTGAATGCAAAACTCAGGTGCACCTCAGATATTCCTAAAAACTCCTGCGAAGTTTCGCTGTATATCGGGAACAAACTTCTGCATCACGGCACTATTGATACTCTTACGGAAACTTTGTCCGGCGGCACTTCTATTGCTTCTTTCAGCTCCCGTGGATTCACTTCCATGCTCGACCAGAATCAGATCGAACCGGGACTAAAATTCAATATCTCTTTCAATCAGCTCATGGACAGCTTCTATCCCCTGCCTTATATCACTCACGAGAACAACTCCGATTCAAGCGGCTATATCTATGTTGATAAAAATTCCACTATGTGGGACTCTATCGTCAATCTCGCTTATCGTCAGTGCGGAAGATACCCTTATATCAGAGATGATAACTGCGTGAGGATAACTCCTGTTCCTCAGCCGGCTGTGTTTTCCTATAACAATTCTCAGCTGCTCTCCGTTGGTTCTGAAATATCCGGCAAAAGGCTCATAAGCCATTTCCATATGGCTAATATGTCCGGAGAATACGGCGAATACGAACTCGAAGATACCGATGTTGTAAATGCTAAAATTGTCCGGCATCACTATTTGGACCTCGATATGGAATTCCTCCGTGACCCTCAGGATGCTCTGTTTTTCCGTGATAAGTACGCTTTCAGAGCCAGAAAACGCTTCTTCTGCTCATACAGCGGCTATAACGGTGAAGATATTTCTGATATCGTAACTTTTCAGAATATCATTTCTCAAAGGATCGCTGCTGTCTCCGTCAGGGGAAGTCAAAGAGGTGTAATAACCGAAATAAGCGTCTACGAAGATAAATTTCCAAGAGACCCTTGAACTAAAAATGCCGCAGTCCTTTACTAAAAAAGAACTGCGGCAAAACTATTTTTACCTATTATTCAATAACTTTGTCAAATTCGCTACGATGTGCTCTTAGGTACTGGTTTGCCTCAGCTGATATTTCAGCCGGTGTTCTGCCTGTATTCTTTGCGTAAGCTGCCAGAATATCTGCTGCATCAGCACCGTCTACATTGCCAGTGCCGTTAAAGTCGCCAAGAAGCTCTATTCCTGCAAGATGCGGTACCTGAGCAAGAAGCACATCTCTGTCTACCTTATCAGCACCACCTGCTGCACCTATAACAACGTAATAGCGAAGAACCTCACAAGCATCACTGGCATCAAGAGCACCGTCGCAGTTAACATCGCCAAGAATAGCGTTGTTAACGTCAAAGACATACTCCTCAGCAACAGAGGTCATTGGAACAGCTGCAAATCCGAGTGCAGCCACGGATAAAAGTGAAATCAACTTTTTCATATTCTCGTCCTCCTTTAATATATTTCATATATATCGACAGTATTTATATTACCAGTGTATGGGATTCCAGCTCCGATAGTAACATAATAGTTTAAAATCGCTGAAGCATCATCATTGGAAATATAACCGTCGGTATTAACATCAGCAGCAAATGCAGTTCGATATGTTGGGAGATATGTCAAAGTCGATTCTGTGAAAGATGCGATTGAAATCGCACCGCCATTTTCAGAAATCGCACTCATTATACGTCCAGCATCTGAGGCATCAACATAACCATCATCATCTGCATCACCGTATATGAATTCACCGGATTCAAGAATCGGCGGAGTATCAATAGGTATTATTATATGCGGAGGATTATAGATATAACTACCATTATCATATATACCATCTAATCCTCCACTGACAAATTCGATTTCTCCTGTCGAGTTATAATCTGTGCTTTGTGCTGTTCTTTCTACATAAAATGATAAAAAATGACCATTAACATTTTCTGATGTTACACTTGCACCAGCAAAGAAAAGACGTTGGTCATCAATTAATGCATCTGCATACGCACCATGAAACTGAGTTTTGATTTCTGTATAACAACTCGGGTCATCTGGTAATGGGACAAATTCAAATCCGTCTCCTAAATTAATATGAAATCCAATAGCGGAAAGATTTGGCACATTTGCAAGCATCACATCTCCTCTTATCTTTCCGTCAGCCTCTACTGTAAAATCAATATAGAACTGAGGATCAGTTGAGGGAGCGGGTGCTGCATAAGAAGAAGCAACAGGAAGAGACGCCATGATTGTTAATGATGTCATAACAGCGGATAAACATTTTTTGAAAACTTTCATAGTTAAACCTCCTTAATAGTTGTTCATAGTTACATTGATAATTATGATAAAACAAGGATGTTTAGTTAAAAAAACGTACTATACTAACGCTGTCGTGTAAAATATATTTTACTAACACCAGTATACCATATCATTCCATAGAAGTCAATTGACAAATTGTAAAATAACTATGACTTGCATTGTGAAATTTGACGAAATATCCTCATTTTCTCAGCTTTTCACATACTGACACAACATACTTTCCGTCCCTGACTATGTACTGTCTGAACTTGTATCCCTCGATAGGGGTCACTATATTTTGTCCCTCAAACGAAAATTCAGCTTGCTCCATAGGGTAACATATTCCCATGCCTATCGCCTTAACGTAAGCTTCTTTGAGAGTCCAGAAGCGAAAGAAAAGCAGGTCACGCTCATCCTCTGATGCATTTTCGACGCACTCTCTTTCGCTTTCAGAAAATGCTCTTTTCATTACATTTGGTCGGTAAGTACGCACATTTTCACAGTCTATACCGCACTCAGCGTCAGTCACTATACAAGCCACAATGCCATTAGCATGGGACAGATTATAGTACACATCAGGATGCTCCGCAAGTGAGGGTTTGCCGTATTCTCCCTTTACGACAGGCGTATCACTGGTATATTCTATATTTTTCAGCCTTAGCATCTCTCGCAGCACCGCATGAGCATGAGTGTGCTGTTTTTTCTTTTCAATGTCTATCATGGAGATCATCAGCATATGATCACCCCTTCCCTAATATTAATACGGCAGTAATATATTGATAAAACTCTCGTCGGTCAAGCCGAGGGAAGAAATGTGGACGGTTCGTAAAACCTCGCTACGCTGGTTTTACTACTTTTTAGGGGAGGCTCTGCCTCCCCTCGCACACCTCTCCGCCAAAGGGATAATAATCCCTTTGGAATCCCATTTTTGCCGACTTCGTCGTTTTATAGATATTTATTTGCAGAAGCAATATATCAGATACTCCGCACAAAAACTACTCCCCTGCCTTGCAAGGGAGCTGATTTCATTTTCTCTTTCTTTTTATCTTCATGCGGAGCTTTTTCAGCTTTACACGAAAAAATGACAGGTCGACCCATAAGTGACTGTATATCCTATATGTCATATCATTCACTGTATGCTGCTTGCCCTTATGGACAAAGCTGGTCATAACACCTAATATGTCGTCGTCTGTTATACCGTACTCTTTATTTATGCAGTTATCGCCAAGTATAACATAGTCGTTTTCCCTGACCTTTACAACTCTGTGGAGCACATATTTATCCGGCGGTCGGCGGTAGAGGACTACATCGTATTTTCTGCACCTCTCACTGCCTTTTTTAGTCACAGTAAAAAGGTCACGCCCCTGTTTCAGCAGCGGCATCATGCTCGTGCCTACATTGCTATAGGTCATAGAGCCGTTTTTTTCGAGGTATTCCTCATATGTAAGCTCAGTCATCTATTGCACCTATGCTTCTGAGCTGCTCAACTATTTTATGCACGTCCTCTGCGATGACCTCTCTCGGAGCATCAAATTTTTCGAGCATTTTATCAACTATCTCGTCCTCTGTAGTGTCATTTTCAAGACAGTTTATGATGAATCCTGCGGTTGCATTTCCTCTTGCAAGTCCGGAAAAATCTGCACTTCCTGTTGATACGACCAGTTTTTCATCACCATCGTCATGTGTTATAAATGAGCTGCTGAGTTTCATAATATCATCCTTTCATTCCGTTATATGCGACTTCTGCCGCTTCTATATCCATATTGCATCCGAGCTTATAAAGCTCGGTATTTTCAGCTATACGGTCTGCAAGTTTCATAGTCTTAGTCATTTGTACAGGGTCAGCCGGACGGTATATCTGCTGTAACAGCATTGAATAAGCCTCAGCTTTTGTTATACGACATATGCTGTTCTGCGGACTTCTCGTAAGCACACATATTCCTTTCAGCTTTACTGACATATTGCTTCCAAGTCGGTGTTTGCCGTTATATGGAGTTCCATAGGCTATAACAGAATCCTCTGTTATCTTCAGAAGCGGCTTATCATCGTTGACCATTACTGCTTTGTCTCCGAGATATTCCCTCCAAAGCCTTGTATGTGTGGACTTTCCTGTGCCTGATTTTGCAGTGAACAAAAATCCCTGACCGTCAACTGCTATGACTGAACCATGAAATAAAACAGTGTCATAGTCCGGCATTTTTTCTGCTATTTTACGGTATACTGCAAGCTCCTCGCAATAATCATCAGATGTAACGAGAGGCTGACGGTTTTCAGCTTTTGCACATTTCAGCTCACGCTGCTTCTCGTATTCTATATCAGCCTGTGATGTGACCACTGAAAAATCAGGTTTCCCTTCAGATATATAGTCCTTGCAGTAATCGTGAACTTTATTGTAAATTGAAGTGACCTCTATCACTTTGTCTGCCATTTTATATTTACCAATAAACATACATATCTCCAATCTTTTATGTGAGTATATTATAACATAATACTCCGGACTTTCAATATTTTTTCGATACGCTCCTACTTGTACATTTCCAACAAATTATACAAAAAAATTTCTTACGCTTTTTTCTTAAAAACACTTGAAAAACAGGTGAATATATGATATAATACTATAGTTACTTGAAATATATAGGCAAAGTGTCTTATGTCGGCACCTGCCATAGAACATAAAACGGAGGTATTTTTATTATGTCAGGTCTTGAAATCGTAGGAGGAATTGTTCTCCTTGTTATTTGTGCATTAGTTATTATCATTTGTCTCTCTCAGGAGCAGAAATCACAGGACAGTATGTCAGCTGCCCTCACAGGTGCAAGCACCGATTCATTCTACGGTAAGAATGAAGGCAGAACTAAAGAAGCTATCCTCAATAAGATCACAAGAGCACTCGGTATTATAATGTTTATCATCGTCCTTGCGATCAACCTTGTTCCAATTCTTTCTAAGTAAGAACGCTGCCCTGTGACTTCCGGTCATAGGGCTTTTTAATTTTCGGGAGGTAATTTATGGCTAAAAAGAAAGCCTCAGTAAAAAAATCCGGCGGTCTTTGCACCGTCGAAAGCTATAGAAAAAAAATACTCACTTTTCTGGGTACTTACGATAAAAAATTAATGCCCCTCAGCGAACTCGAAACTAAGTGCCGAACCAAAAAACAGGGACGTGATAACTTCATAAAAGCCTTCGACGAGCTTCGTACAGAAGGCTATATCCTCATGAAAAAGGGCATGAAGACTGGTCTTTGCGGTCGCCTTGGAGTAAAATGCGGTACAGTCTCACGTCTTAGCCGTACTTTCGGCTTCGTTATGACTGATAACGGTACGGAGTATTTCGTCCCCGGCAAATGTATGCTCGGTGCAATGCCCGGCGACAGAGTCCTCGTCGAGGATATTCCTTCACGCTCCGGTGAACCGGAGGGCGAAGTAGTCGATATTATACAGTTCGGAAACTCCGTCCTAACAGGACGTATTGAGGAGGTCGATGATGAACTTTACCTCGTACCGGATATAGCATCCAAAAATCATATGATTATCATTAGGGACGACAGTGTGCCTTACAGCAACGGCGACAAGGTACTCGCTGAAATAGCCTATCGTGGAAAACGTCATGCGGAACATAAAGTAAAAATAACCGCAGTTTTCGGCTGCTCCGAACAGGCGGCTTCGTGTGCGGCTTCGATACTCGCTCTGCATGGTGCTGAAACTGTGTTCCCGGATGATGTTCTGAAAGAAGCAAGAAAAATCGAGGAGGGCGGTGTGCAGGACTTCTGTCTGAATAATCGTGAGGACCTCAGAGATTTGAATATTTTCACTATTGACGGTGCTGAGTCAAAAGACCTCGATGATGCTGTGTCCATTAAAAAGACCAACAATGGCTGGTCGCTCGGAGTTCACATCGCTGACGTTTCACACTACGTAAAGGGCAACAGTGCTATCGATAAGGACGCTATGAAGCGTGGTACAAGTATCTACTATGCCGATAAGGTCATTCCTATGCTCCCGAAAGAGCTCTCAAACGGCATCTGCTCGCTCAATCCAAATGAAAACCGACTCACCCTCTCCGCTTTTATGGAGCTCGACAGAGACGGAAATATGCTCTCTTACCGCTTCTGCAAGAGCGTTATAAGTTCTAAGGTAAAGGGCGTATATTCCGAAGTAAACTCTATCCTCAGCGGCAATTGCTCCGCTGATATAACCGAAAAGTACGCTGAGGTCAAGGACGATATCTTCCTTATGGATGAGCTCGCTGACTTGCTCATTGCTAAACGTTCACGCAGAAATGCTCCGGAGATAGAGACCGTTGAAAGTAAACTGCTCATAGACGAAAACGGTGTCTGCTGCGGTGTTCTTCCTCGTGAGAGAGGTAAGTCTGAGCGTATTATTGAGGAGTTTATGCTCACTGCCAATGAGGCTGCCGCTAAACTCGCAAGAGATAAAAAAGTCCCATTCGTCTATCGTATCCACGAAGCTCCGCCGGAAGCTAAGGTCGAGAATCTTCATGAGCTTCTCCCGAAATTCGGACTCGAATGTCCGCATTTCACCGAGTTCAAGCCATATCATGCCGCTAAAATACTCGAAAGTGCTAAGGGTACGGACAAGTACGAAGCTGTGAACCTTATGATACTCAGGTCAATGGCAAAGGCTAAATACTCAACTGAACCGCTCGGTCATTTTGGTCTTGTGCTTGATGACTACGCTCACTTCACTTCACCTATAAGAAGATACCCCGACCTCGCTATACACCGCATCATAACCGACATCCTCGCCGGCTATGACGATAAATGGCTCAGCAAACGCTATGCCGGATTCGCTTCTAATGCCGCTGAACGCTCATCAGCTGCCGAGATAAGAGCTGTTACCATTGAACGTGAATGCGAAGACTGCTACAAAGCCGAGTATATGCGTTCACATATCGGTGAGGCTTTCGATGCACGTATCTCCAGCGTTACCGAATTCGGATTCTATGCCGAGCTCCCAAACACTATCGAAGGTCTTATCCATATCCGCACTCTGCCTGAGGGTGAATATGACTACTCCGAACCTGTTTCTCTTACAGAGAAATTCAGCGGAGTTTCCTATACTCTCGGTCAGCCCGTAAGAGTTGTTTGTGCCGCTGTCAACGTCAGCGACGGTATCATCGATTTCGTCCTTGAATCAGACGAAGAACAGGAGTAATACTATGAATAGATATTTATCCGCATTTATTGCATTTTCAGCTGTTTTATGCCTTTCTGCCGGATGCGGCAAAAAAGCCTCTATCGCTTCAAGCACTTTGTCTTCCGAAACTCCGACCGCTCCCGTATCAGCAGCGGAGGAAATCATCACTCAGTCCGCCCCCCTCGCTCCTACTACCGAGGCTCCTCAACAGCAGGACACTACTGCTGTCGTTTCAGGTTCAGCCGGCTCTGTTGAAACTACAAACTCACAGTCCACGGAAACTGATACAGAGGAAGAACAGCAGCTCGATCCCTTAGCTAACTCAGCTTTTTCTTATGACGAAAGCGGTGCTGTTGTTCTCAAAAAGGATATTTCAGAACTCGATGAAGCTGAGCTCCTCTCTGCCGGACAGGCTCTGTTTCAGTCCGCTTGCCGTACCGAATGGAGCTATACTGTCGGCTGTCCATATGAGCTCGATAACGACGATTTCATCGAAAATGACTTCGGCTGGCAGTATCACCGTATCATAACTCCGGGTATAAGCTCGTACAGCGATGTGCTCAGAGATTACCATAAGGTGTTCAGCGATACTCACGAAGGCCAGCTCGCTGACCTGTATATCGAAAAGGACGGTGCAGTGTACGCTTTATCTGCCGCAAGAGGTCAGGACCTCTACTATACAGCTTCTAAGGTCACTTCCGTAAAAGAGAGAAATATGAACGAGATAGTTTTCTCTGTCGAAAGCTTCTATTCAGGCTCGGATATGTCTCCGGATACCCCAACTTCAAAAACTAACGACTTCTCTGCTGTTATTGGCAGCGATAATAAGCTCTACGCTGGTCAGTTCGTCCTTCCATACTGATTTTTTTATAGGTCTGTGTTTGGGGGAGCGTGTATTCTTACGTGCATTTATCGGGGCAAACCTTTCTGAAGAAAGGTTCTTCCCCGAACCCCTTTCCAAAGACTTTCAGCCTGATTTTTCCCCAGATATAGTGCTCTTGAAAATATAAAAATCAGTAGTTTGCTTACTACTGGAGCACTATATCTGGGGAAAAATGAAGCCGAAAGTTTTAGGAAGGGAGTTTGAGGGAGAACCCTTTTTCAAAAGGGTTTCCCTCAATAATAACCGTAAGAATACACGCTCTCCTAAAATACAGACTTATATAAAGAACCCTGCGGCAAAAACGGCAGCGGCGGCTGTCAGGGCAACTGCTATAAGAGGCAGTCCGAAATAAGCAAGCACAGCAGCTGCAACAGTTCCAACTACAGCAGTTATAACACTGCCGGTACTATAAAAAATAGCAGGGATAGTCATTGCACTCAGTACTGCATACGGGATATAGTACAGGAAGCTCCTGAAAAAACGTGACTTTATCTTCTTGCGAAAAAATACAAATGGTATCATTCGTATGAGATAGGTCACCAGAGCCATAACTATTATATACAAAGCAACTGTCATTCCTCAGCCTCCTCATCTTTTACCGGGAACAATAACGCTCCCACTGCTGAAGCAATAACTGCACTTATAATTACTGCAAAACCTCCGCTTACTACTGTTATAACATATCTGAACAATATGCTTACGGCTGCTGCCGCAAGAACAACTATAAGCACGCTCTTATGCTTCCTTGACGGTGGTATGATTATCGCAAGAAACATTCCGTATAATACTATACCAAGGGCACTGCTTACCGCAGCCGGCAGAAGCTGTCCGGCGGCAGCTCCGAGAGCAGTACCGCTCACCCAGCCAAGAAATGCCACAAGTATCATGCCGTACATATACGCAGGTGTAAGAGGTTCGATCTGTGCTGAACATACTGCAAATATCTCATCGGTTATACCAAATGATGCTGCAAATCTATGCGGTGTCGAAAATTTCTTGTCCAACTTCTGCGAAAGTGAAAGTGCCATGAGCGAGTACCTTATATTTATGGTCAGCTGAACAAGTATCATTTCTATGATAGCTCCGCTGGCAGCAATAATATCAACTCCGGCAGCTTGTCCGGCGGATGTCAGGTTTGACGCTGAAATCAGCGTAGCTGCTAAAGGAGTCAGTCCAGCCCTTACAGCCATGATGCCAAACCCAAACGACACCGAAAGATATCCCAAAGCAATGGGGATGCCATGATACATCCCCCTTACAAATCTTGATCTCATTTAGTCTATAGCCTCGAAACAGTCGATATATTTATCGAAATCTCCACCTGAAAGTGACGTATATGTTACTACACACATAAACTCGTCTACCTTTCTGACACACATTATCTGATCTACAGTTATGTTGTAATCAGGATAGGTACTTTTTATCGTGAATTTAGTGAATTCCTTTCCGCCAAGCTTGATCTTCTCGCCTTCATCTTCAACCTTCATTTCCATACCCGGACTTACTCTCGCAACAGTTTCAGATGCAGCCTTTATGTACGCTTCTTCGTCATATGCATCCGGATCAGGAACAGACTTTGAAAGATTCTCGTACATAAACTGAATAGTTTCACCTGATGTATTTCTTGCAACTGCGTCATAAATAGTCGTAAGCTTTAACATATCATTTACAGAAGAATCGGTTTTAGTTATCTCAAAACCGTTATTCATGCTCTGGTCTATCTGAGTACGTGACAGATATGTAAAGTCAGAAGGAGCTGTGAACTTTACACCTAAGAACTCATTCTCATAAGTATTATCGGAAACTGTTCCCGGCTGGAAGTTTGTACCGGAAGCTGCTGCGGACTCTGTTTCTTCTTCAACTTCCTCCTCTTCCTCAGCCTCGGTAGTTATTTCCTCACCTTCGTCTTCTTCCTCAGTTTTCTTGGACTTCTTCTTTTTTGTTGTTGCTTCTTCCTCGTCATCTTCGTCCTCATCCTCGTCGGACTCTTCAGCGTCTTCATCTTCTTCATCATCTACTGATGATACACTGCTGCTCTTCTTTGATGAGCTCTTGCTTGCTGAATCATCATCGTCACTATCTCCGCATGATGCGAATGTCATAAGTCCTACGAGCATCGTGAGTACAAGTGCGGTCTTTTTTATAAGATTCATGGTTTTATCCTCCGTTATAAATATATCAATGTTTCTAAATTATATCACATTTCCACCTGTAAGTCAACAGATGTATTAAAGTTTTGCCCCCCTTGAAGCTTTCTTGCTGCAAGGGGGGCTGACTTTTATCTGAGTTTTACTTTTATAACGTCGCTTTTTTCACTCTTTAATATATGATCACTATCGGTTATCCGTATCTTAAATTCAGCTTCTTTGATACTGTCATAAGACAATCCATTGTCTTTTAAATAAGAATCAAGAACTCCAATAGAATCATTTGCTATTTTACCAGCTGGAACTTCCGCATACATTGTTGCATTTATTGAATAACCATCCACTGAGAAATCATCAGTTGAAATCGTTAAAGACTTATCTGTTGAATTTTCAATCTTAAATTTAATATTTGTGCTTACATTTAATGTTGCTGCTTCCATACCCATATACGTTATTTTGATTCCGTCATTATCATATACGACTTCTTCTACTGAAACTTTTTTATCCTCTTTCTTTTGCTTATCTTCCTTTATAACTTCATCGACACCCTTATTACATGCACTTATAAACAGTACTATGAATAAGAAAACAGCACCAACTATTATCAAAGGAATCAGACAGCCTAAACTAATTCTCTGTCTTTTGCCGCAAGTAGGACATACCTTAGCTCCTTTTTTCATCTCTGATTTACAATGTTTACATAATTTTGTTGGTGAAGTATCTTTCATAACAACCACTCCTTATAATATAAATATCCCATTTTGGGATATTTATATTATACCAAACTGGTATAATTATGTCAATAGTAATAAGAATAATTATATCTTTGTTACAAATTGATTATTTGGATTTTGGTGAAGCTGCTATGAGATTAAAAGAACTTCGCAAGCAAAAAGGGATGACCCAGTTAAGACTCGCTATTGAACTTGATACAAATCAAAATACTATAAGCCGATACGAAAGTGGAGAGCGTCAAGCCGATTATCAGACGCTTATCCGTATCGCTGACTATTTTGGAGTATCTATCGATTATCTGCTGGAACGAACAGATAATCCTACTTTTCTGCGGTAAACAACATACAAAAATGCCCCTGAACCTAAAAAAGTTCAGGGGCAATATTTTTATTACATCACCGGATACAGACTTACATCCGTATGCGACAATAACTTCCCGACTCCGCAATAGTAAGCGAGTTTACGAGCGAAGCGTGAGAAGGGTGCAGGGATGACATCCCTACTCAGGCATTCATACCAAGCTCGATAGCCTTGAAGTTATTAGGGATAAGAGCAGCCTTTTTAGGAGGAACAACCTTCTCAATAGCCTTCTGCATAGTCTCAAGAGAGCAGATATTTGTCTCTTTGAGGAGCTTGCCGAGGAGTATGATATTTGAACCGCCCTTGAGGTTGTTATCGTCAGCCATCTGCTGTGAAGGGATACCAAAGAGCTCGATATCAGTTCTGTCGCACTCAGGCTCGATGAGTGTGCTGTCGAAGAACACCTTACCGCCAGGTCTTACGCATGAAACGAACTTATCAAAAGAAGGCTGATTCATAGCGATGAGGAGGTGTGGAGTAAGTACGAGCGGAGAACCGATCGGGTCATCGGAAATAGTAACTGAGCAGTTGCAGGTACCGCCACGCATCTCAGGACCGTAAGAAGGGAGCCATGAAAGCTCTTTATTGTCCATAAGACCGCAGTAAGCGAGTATCTTTCCGGCGAAGAGAATGCCCTGTCCGCCGAATCCGGCAAGAAGAATTTCAGTAGTCATTACTCATTACCTCCCTTGAGATTATCGAAAACGCCCTCAGTAACGTCCTTATAAACGCCGAGAGGATAGTAAGGGATCATTTCGTCCTGAAGTCTCTTGATAGCGTCAAGAGGAGCGAGTCCCCAGTTTGTAGGGCAAGTTGAGAGAACTTCAACGATAGAGAAGCCTCTGCCAGCCTTCTGATTCTCGAAAGCCTTTCTTATAGCCTTCTTAGCATCACGGATATGAGGAACGCTGTCAACAGCAACACGCTGAGCGAGAGCTGTACCGGTAAGAGTAGAGAGCATCTCACAAACCTTTACAGGGAAACCAGCAAGCTTAGGGTCACGGCCGAAAGGAGTTGTCTGAGTAACCTGATCCGGCAGAGTTGTAGGAGCCATCTGACCGCCTGTCATACCGTAGATAGTATTGTTTATGAAGATAACGACGATATTTTCGCCTCTTGTAGCAACATGAACAGTCTCAGCAGTACCGATAGCAGCGAGGTCGCCGTCGCCCTGATATGTAAATACGAACTTATCAGGATTTGTACGCTTAACGCCTGTAGCAACAGCCGGAGCACGTCCGTGAGCAGCCTCGATCATATCACAATTGAAATAATCGTAAGCCATAACGGAACATCCAACAGGACATACACCGATAGTATCGCCCTCGATACCCATTTCGTCGATAACCTCACAGAGAATTCTGTGAACTATACCGTGAGTACAGCCAGGGCAGTAATGTGTGGGGATATCAATAAGAGACTTTGGTCTTTCAAATACAACAGCCATTACAGAGAACCTCCTAACCTTTTGATCTCATCCAGTACCTCAGCAGGGGTCGGGATAACGCCGCCGGTTCTTCCGAAGAACTCAACAGGCTTTGAGCAGTTGATAGCGAGTCTGATATCGTCTACCATCTGTCCCATAGACATTTCTACGCTGAGAAGCTTCTTAGCACTCTTAGCAGCCTCGTTTATTTCCTTTACAGGGAATGGCCAGAGTGTCTTAGGACGGAAGAGACCAGCCTTGATGCCGAGTGCTCTTGCATCGTTTACAGCAGACTTTACGACTCTTGCTGTTGCACCGAATGCACAAACGAGAACATCGCAGTCCTCTGTGAGATAAAGCTCAGCCTCTGTCTCAGTCTCCTTGATGATGTCGTACTTCTTATAACGATCAACGATGGACTTTTCGAGCTCATCAGGCTTGAGGTAGAGAGAGTTGATTATATGGTGCTCTCTTGAATTCTTATGACCGTTTGCAGCCCAGCCGCTCTTATCATAAGCATTTGGATTGATCTCCGGGAATGAAACAGGCTCCATCATCTGACCGAGAAGACCGTCAGCGAGGATCATAGCAGGCATACGGTACTTATCAGCACGGTCGAAAGCCTTAACAACGTAGTCTACCATTTCCTGAACTGAAGCAGGAGCGTAAACGAGAAGCTGGAAGTCGCCGTGACCAAGAGCCTTTGTAGCCTGCCAGTAGTCAGCCTGTGATGGCTGGATACCGCCGAGTCCCGGACCGCCTCTCTGAACATTTATGATAACAGCAGGAAGATCAGAACCTGCAATATATGAAACACCTTCGCTCTTGAGTGAAACTCCGGGAGAAGATGAAGAAGTCATAGCTCTTACACCTGTTGAAGCAGCACCAAGAACCATATTTATAGCAGCGATCTCAGACTCAGCCTGAAGGAATACACCGCCTGCCTTATGCATACGCTTTGCCATATAAGCGGCAAGCTCTGTCTGTGGAGTGATCGGATAACCGAAGAAGCACTTACAGCCTGCTCTGATAGCAGCCTCTGCGAGAGCCTCGTTACCCTTCATAAGATTTCTTTCCAAAGCTAAACAGCTCCTTTCAAGTAACGATAATTATTTTTCAACAGTAATAGCACAGTCCGGGCACATCATTGCACACATTGCACAGCCGATACAAGCGGACTGGTCGGTGCATTCAGCATAGAAATAACCCTTTTTGTTACGCTTCTCCTTCTGGAGGGCAACTATCTGCTTAGGACAGGCAGCTGTACAAAGTCCGCAGCCCTTGCAGCGTTCAGTAATGACAGTCATCTTTGCCATTCATTCACACATCCTTTCCATAGAATACCATTTTATATATTGTACCTTTATACAGGGGATGCCGCCCCGGATGTCCGAAAGCAGATCACTAAGAACATCCCGGGCGGCGTTCCCTGTAAAGGAACATTTTACAAATACATCAATCCCAGATAGCCTTTACATAGACCTTTACCGGAAGCTCGTCGGAAGCTCCGTTTCCGGAACATCCCTCCGGGTAAACGGTATATTTTATCGGTATACCTGTTCTCTCAGCAGTTTCCTCTGCGAAAGGCCGGGAAGCTTCGATAATTTCTGAAGTAGTCTCTTTTCCGAGATTTGTATTATTTACGATAGCTGTATGCTTCATGCGTGAAGCAGCTTCTATCTCGTACATGAGCTTTATGACCTCATCAGGAGTGTGAGTGAGGTAGCGTCTCTGATTTATAACATAAAACATTTCAAGCTCATCGCCGTATTTTTCGAGTGACTCAGCATAGCGTCCGAGAGCGATCGCACCTGCGTCATCTCCGCCAACGTCTATGATAAGGCAGTCCTCACTTGCAGCAAGCTGCTCAACATCGAACTGTATTGACGGTATATCCAGATTTGTATTTGCAAAATCCGGAGCAATAAGCTTGATACCCTTTTCAGCAAAAAGGTCACGGAAATCCGTGGTGCGGAAATAGGGGTTCACAATATCAAGGTCGACTATTGCAACAGAGCGTCCTTCCTTTGCAGCTTTCACTGCAAGGTTTACAGAAAGGTTAGTTTTTCCGCTGCCGTAGTGACCGGTAACAACTATTATTTTTTTCATAAACAACATCTATCCTTGGGTAATGAAAAATTCTTTAAGTTATATTATAACACGATATTTTCATAATTGCAAGTGCTTTTCTGATATGTGAACATTTGTCAGGGAAAAATAATATAAAGCAGATGCTTGTGTATGTTAAATTCACGTTAAATTCTAAGAATAACTATTGACCTTTCGTCTGTTCTTTCTTATAATGGAAATCGGATATAAAGATAAATTTGGATGAATTAATCTATTTCAGCAACATATCATCTGCTGAAAAAAGTACTATCAAAGATCAGGAGATAAGATCATGGACGAAAAATTTACTATTTTTAACATCTTCACCATGCTCGGCGGACTTGCTTTCTTCCTTTATGGTATGAACGTAATGTCTACCGGATTGGAAAAACTCACCGGCGGCAAGCTGGAAGCCGCACTCCAGAAAATGACCTCAAACAAAATAAAAGCGATACTTCTCGGTCTTGGAGTTACTGTTGCGATACAGTCCTCATCAGCAATGACTGTTATGCTGATCGGATTTGTAAACTCCGGACTTATGTCGCTCGACCAGACCGTTGCAGTCTGTTTCGGTTCTGATATAGGTACAACTCTTACAGCATGGATACTCAGCCTTGCCGGAGTAGACGGAAAAAATCCGTTTATAAAAATGCTTAAACCTTCTTCATTCGCACCTTTAGTTGCACTTATAGGTGTTATAATGATAATGGGTGCTAAGAAAAACAAGAAAAAAGATATCGGACGTATCCTTGTCGGATTTGCAATTATTATGACCGGTATGACATTAATGTCTGACGCTGTAACACCGCTTGCAGATTCTCCTAAATTCCAAAAAATACTCACCGCTTTCCAGAATCCTATATTAGGTGTGCTTGTCGGTGCAGGATTCACCGGAATTATCCAGAGCTCCGCTGCTTCTATCGGTATACTGCAAGCGTTTTCACAGACCGGTGCCCTTACTTACGGAATGGCTCTGCCGATTATCATGGGTCTTAATATCGGTACCTGTGTTACAGCTCTTATCTCCAGTATCGGAGTTAATAAAAATGCAAAGCGAGTTGCTTGTATACACATACTTATCAAGATCCTCGGCACTTTGATACTCTTACCAATATCTCTGATATTGCAAAACGTTATACATCTTGAAATATTTGACCAGACAGTCGGATATATCGGAATTGCTGTAATGCATTCTATCTTTAATATCACAATAACTATTATTCTTTTACCATTTGCATCTATGCTCGTTAAGCTTTCACGCATCATCATATCCGATAAGAAGAGCGGTGAAGCTGCTGAAGCAGAGATCAATCATCTGAGAGGTCTTGATGAACGTTTCCTTAAAACTCCGGCTGTTGCTGTTGAAGCCTGCCGCCGTACAACGGAAGCTATGGCTGAGCTGACCGAAAAAACCATTCTCCTTGCACTTGAAACGATCACCTCATACAACGAGGATACTGCCGCTCTCATTATTGAGAATGAGGATATTATAGACGATTATGAAGACAAGATAAACAGCTATCTCGTGAGAATTTCCAAGAGCAGTGTGACCGGCAAGGACAGCCGCCGTGTCTCAAAAATGATGCACTGTGTAGGCAATTTTGAACGTATTTCCGACCACGCTGTAAACCTCATTGAATCCGCTCAGGAAATGCATGAGAAGAATATAAAATTCTCTGCTGAATGTCTCAACGAGATCTCTGTCATAAACGAGGCTATTTCCGAGAATATAAATAACGCTTTCGACTCCTACAAAAATGACGATCTTGCTATCGCTCACAAAGTTGAACCGCTTGAAGAAGTGGTAGACAACCTCAGCACAGAGCTTAAAAATCGTCATATACGCCGTTTGCAGAACGACGAGTGTACTGTTGAGCTCGGCTATATCTTCCAAGATATACTCACAAACCTCGAACGTATCTCGGACCATTGCTCCAATATCGCCGGATGCCTCATCGAGACTGACGAAAAAACTAACATCCACGCTTATCTGCATGATGTAAAAGAAAACGACGAAACTTTCAGAAACGATTACAGAGCTTATGCGGAGAATTACTTCTCAAAGCTTGATGCTCCGGTTTCAAATCAGGCATAAAAAAAGGGACTGCTGCGGCAGTCCCTTTTTATTGTATCAATCAGCAGTATATACAAGATTCTTCTCAACAGTCAGCTCCGCACCCTCATAATTGAAGATATATACAGCTATCTCTGCAATATCGTCAACATCGTGAGGCTTGCTGTAGCTGAATATGTTCGAGTAAATGCTTGCAAAATTCTCGTGCTTATCCTCGGAAGTAAACACTCCATTTTCTCTGAGCCACTCAGTCTCTTTAGTACCTGTAGTGAATATCACATCGCCGTTTTTCAGAGTGATAACAGGCTCATAAGCTGCACCCTCCGGAATATCTCTTTCAGCATCAACAGTGATAGAAAGTGTATCAGTCTTTACTCTGAATCCGTTATTTTCAAATGTGTTTGTGTCAGCAATGTCGACAGGCACTTCAACTTCAGCATTCCAGCTTCCCTCAACTATCTTGTCGCAGTCTCTGTAATAAGAAGCCATGAAGTCAAGAGTACGCTTATCGAGGTTATTCTCCTTCCAGTAAGCCTTCCAATCCTCAATGCTACTGTCAGTGCCGAACTCCTCATGCCACTTGTTCTGCTCAGCTACAAGAGCACTCTGACAATCGGATACTACATTTTGGTTTATTATATTTTCAAGGCGAACTCCGATAGTACTTCCGGCAAGGTCTTCATCAGAGATATAGAATGTTGCGTAGTAAGTCTGAGCATCGTCACCCTTTACGAGCTTTGCAGCATTTCCCGAACCGCTCTGCTCACGGAGTTCTTCTGCCTGACCGTTTGCATACTTAGTGAAATAAGGCAGTACAACAGCGTTATCAGGTATAGTGATGCCGTTACCGACTTTCATTTCTACAGAAAGCATAAAGGTATTGTTATCGTAATACATTCCGGCAGTTTTTACGCTGACGCTGTCACTGCCTGTAAATGCAACTGAGTCAACGGAGATATTATCCTCCATACCGTCAGTATCGCTTCCGTTTACAAGAGGAAGTTCGCTGTTTACTGCCGGACTTGCCTCTGTGCGGCGGAGTACTTTCTTGAAGCCGCCAAAATTATCGCTATACGCAGCAGCTGTTATACTTGTGACAGCAGTAAGGGCAGCTGCTATACTAATAATGAACATCTTTGGATTTCTGCGTACTTTTATATTCTTCTTCTCGGAAGTCTGCTGACGAACGAGCTGCTTGATACGCTCGCTGTCGCACTTCTCTTCTTTTATTTCAGGAAGTTCACCCTTGTATTCAGAAAAAAGATCATATAAATTTTTACTCATAACCATAACCTCTTTCTATTAATTTTTCTTTCAACCTGTTTCGTGCACGAAACAAACCTGTTTTGCATGAAGATTCGCTGATACTCATTTCAGCTGCTATCTGCGGTATCTTCTGATAATAGAAGTAATACCTCAGGAGGAGCTCTCTGTCACGCTGAGACATTTCGTTTATCACCGAATTGAATTCATCCGCTATAAGTCTTTGATCGGTATTTGATTCAACATCGGAACTATCGTCTATCTCAAGCTCATCTATCGGCACTGTATAATGAAGTTTTCGCAAGCGGTCTATTGAAATGTTTCTTGCAATGACTGCGAGATATGATCTTAATGTATCCGCACAGAGTTCACTGCTCTTTTTCCAGACCGTTATAAAAACGTCAGCGGTTATCTCCTCTATATCACTGTTGCCAAGCGTACCGCCTGCGACGTTCCTTGCGACTGTACTTACGTATGCACTATATTTTTCTACGAGTGCTTCAAGAGCTTCTTCCTTCTTTTTCCTGAGCAGCCTGACGAGCTTTTCGTCATCCATCGTACTCCCTCCTTTCGCCCTTCTGCCTTATATACGAAACATGAATAGAAAAGGTTACATTTTTTCAGACAAAAAAATTACCGAGTCATTTTCTGACTCGGTAACGTACTTTTCTTTAAGAAAAACTTTCAGACAGGATTATTCAGCATCCTCAGATTCTGTGTTCTTCTCGATGTAGTTAGCAATATCGCCAACTGTCTTGATCTCTTCAACAGCCTCATCAGGGATAGAGAGATCGAACTCGTCCTCGATAGTTGTGATAAGGTCAACAACGTCGAGTGAATCAGCACCGAGATCGTCCTGAATATTTGCTTCCATAGTAACTTCCTCAGCCTCTACACCGAGCTGTTCAGCAATAATATCCTTGAGCTTTTCAAAAATCATGTATTTATCCTCCTTAGTTTTGTGCAGTCACAACTGCATTTATATAAGTTCGGAGTTATTCAATGAACTCTCCGATCTTTCTAAACTTAGTATAACGTTCTTTTAATAAAACGTCAATATCTTTTTGGCATTTTTCTGGAATTTTCAGTGACAAATATTCCTTAATATTTTCTGAAATTTTGTCTAAATCGTTGTGTGCTCCGCCGAGCGGCTCTTCGATGATAGCCTCAGCAACGCCGAGCGAGACCATATCTTCGGCTGTAATTCGCATAATTTCGCTTGCTTCCTGCTCACGGGACGCATCCTTCCAGAGAATTGTGGCAAAACCTCTTGGAGAGAGTACTGAGTACTGAGCATTCTCCAGCATAGCAAGTTCGTCACAAACGCCGAGTGCGAGAGCTCCGCCGCTTCCGCCTTCTCCGAGCACTATTGAAATGATCGGAGTACGCAGGGTCATAAACTCTGCTATATTCTTAGCGATAGCTTCTCCCATACCTCTTTCCTCAGCTGCAACGCCACAGAAAGCTCCGGGAGTATCGATAAAGCAAACTATAGGTCTATGGAATTTCTCTGCCTGTCTTGCAAGTCTGAGAGCCTTTCTGTAGCCCTCCGGATGAGGCATAGCGAAATTGCAGACTTTATTTTCATTAAGGTCTCTGCCCTTAACCTGACCTATTATGGTAACAGGTCTGCCGTCCAGACGTCCGATACCGCCGAGTATAGCCTTATCGTCACCGTAAAGGCGGTCGCCGTGCATTTCGTAGAAATCCGAGAAAACAAGCGGAATATAATCTCTTACAGTTGGTCTGCCCTTTGTATGAACAAGCTGGAGACGCTCCCATGCTGATCTTTTTTCTTCCATTGTTCAGACCTCCTTCTTGTCATAGCCGTGGAGCTTCAGAAGATGTGAAAGAACGCTTCTCATCTTTCTGCGTTCAACTATCATATCCACAAAGCCTTTTTCGTGCATAAACTCAGCAAGCTGGAAGTCTTCCGGAAGTCTCTGCTTGATAGTATTCTCGATTACTCTTCTGCCTGCGAATCCTATAATAACCTTTGGCTCTGCAATGATTATATCACCGAGTGAAGCAAAGCTGGCAGTAACACCGCCTGTAGTCGGGTCAGTCATAACAGCAATATACAGACCGCCGTTATCACTGTGGAGCTTAACTGCTCCTGATGTTTTAGCCATCTGCATAAGGGACACGATACCCTCCTGCATACGAGCTCCGCCGGAAGCTGTGAACATAACTACAGGAAGTCCGTGCTCTGTTGCGTACTCAAATGCACGAGCTATCTTTTCGCCGACAACACTGCCCATACTTCCCATCATATAGCGGGAATCCATTATTCCTATGACTACTTCAGAGCCTTTTATCATAGCAGTACCTGTCACAACAGCGTCATTGATACCTGTGCTCTCACGGAGCTTTTCCTGCTTTTCTTTATAGTCAGGGAAATCGATAGGATTTCCGCTCTTCATATCTGCATCGAATTCCTTAAAGCTGCCCTTATCCACAGTAACTGCGATACGCTCTGCAGCAGAGAGTCTTCCGTGATAATTACACAACGGGCATACCCTGTGAAGCTCCTCATACTTTGAAAGCGGACTAAGCGACTGGCAGCGTGGGCATTTGAACATCGGTGGTTTATACTCATCTTCAATACCGCTGTTAAAACGCTTTTTTACAACACCAAAAAAATCCTCAAACAATCGTATCACCGCAATTCTTTAAATTTATTTCTTCTTGTACTCTTCCATATATCTTCCAAGGAAGCCTATATCGTAATTTCCTTCCTTGAAATCAGGATTTCTGATAAGTGAAAGCTGGAAATCGATATTTGTATCAACTCCTCTTACGAGGAACTCTGAAAGTGCCCATGCCATTTTGTTGATAGCGTCCTGACGGTCAGAGCCGTGAGCTATGAGCTTACTTATCATTGAATCGTAATAAGGAGTTATCGTATATCCCTGAAATACGGCTCCGTCGATTCTTATTCCCGGACCTCCCGGCATATAGAGGTCTGTGATAGTTCCCGGAGAAGGACGGAAATCAAGTTCCGGATTCTCTGCATTGATACGGCACTCTATAGCGTGGCCACGGAGCTTTATATCGTTCTGTGTAACGCTTAGTGACATACCTGCCGCAACTTCTATCTGAGCTTTTACAAGGTCAAAACCGGTAACCTCCTCAGTTATCGGGTGTTCTACCTGTATACGTGTATTCATTTCCATGAAGTAGAAGTCACGGTTATCGTCAACGAGGAACTCGATAGTACCTGCGTTATAGTATCCGCACTCCTTAGCAGCGGTTATAGCTGCCTGTCCCATACGTTTTCTGAGAGCCTCATCAACTATCGGGCTCGGACACTCCTCAAGAACCTTCTGATTTCTTCTCTGCATAGAGCAGTCACGCTCGCCGAGGTATATGTAATTGCCATGCTTATCAGCCATTATCTGTATCTCTACGTGATGAGGATTTATGAGGAATTTCTCGATATATACCGAGTCATCACCGAAGAAATTTTTAGCTTCCTGCTGAGCTGCGATTATCTGCGGTTCAAGCTCTTCCGGAGCGTCAACTCTTCTGATACCTCTTCCGCCGCCGCCGGCTGAAGCCTTTACGAGTACAGGATAACCTGCTTTATCGGCGAATTCTTTTGCTTCTTTAAGCGACTTTACTGCACCCTTTGTTCCCGGTATTACAGGAACTCCGGCAGCTGCCATAGTCTCCTTAGCTGCTGCTTTATTGCCCAGCATATCAATAGAATTATATGAAGGACCGATAAATACTATACCGTTATCCTCACAAAGTCTTGCAAAATCTGAATTTTCCGAAAGGAAACCGAATCCCGGATGTATAGCTTCTGCACCTGTATTCAATGCTGCCTGTATGATAGCATTCATATTCAGGTAGCTGTCTTTAGTTGCAGGAGGTCCTATGCAGACCGCCTCATCTGCGATCTGTGCATGGAGCGAGTTTCTGTCAGCAGTGGAATACACTGCAACACAGCGAACTCCCAGTTCACGGCAGGCACGTATTATCCTGACCGCTATTTCGCCTCTGTTGGCTATAAGAACTTTTCTGAACATCGCTCATGTTCTCCTTAATCAATTATTGTCAAGCGGTCTGATACCGCAGAAATCACTCTGATTTATTTCCGTCAGATACTATGAATGTTATCTCGCATGAAACAGCTTTTTCGCCGCCTACAGAAGCAACTGCCTTACCTGTTCCTACAGGACCTCTCTGACGTATCATCTCAACTTCAAGGTCAAGAACGTCTCCCGGAAGGACCTGACGGCGGAACTTAGCCTTGTCTATACCGCCGAAGAAGCCTAATTTGCCCTTGAATTCCGGTTTTGAAAGCATACAAACTGCTCCTGCCTGAGCGAGCATCTCTACCATAAGAACGCCCGGAGTTACAGGATATTCCGGAAAATGTCCCTTGAACCAGAAATCATCTTCCTTGATATATTTTCTTGCGTGTACCTTAACTCCCACTTCCATATCAACTATCTCATCGATAAGCAGGAATGGATCACGGTGGGGGATTATTTCCATTATCTGTTCTTTATTCATAAGCACATCTGACATAAGTTTATCCTCCTGATTTTATATACTTTCCATTTCATCGTCTATACCGTCAAAGCGGTTATATCCGTCATAAGATCTTACAGTTATTTTTCCGTCGGTATAGTTTCTTATTTTAAGCGGACGGAATTCAGGATAGCCGTCCGAAGCTCTCATAACGCTGTCTTTTCTTTCCATTATAAAGGCTGTAACAGCTATCAGCACAACATAGAACAGCGGCATCCAGCTGACTGCGATATACGCACAGCATCCAAGCAATGATATCCACAGACTGTATCTCTTTGGAAAGAAGACATAGAATATCATAAACAGTGTACAAACTACCGTTCCGAAAAAGGCTGCTCCCGAGTTGAACGAATAGCCGCCTTTCAGAAGTATAATACTCAGTGATACGCCGATAACTCCGACCAGAGCAGCGGCTATCGGAGCATTATATCCTTCCACTCCATGCCAGTATCTCAGAACGAAGTAAAAATAACCTGCTCCTGCGATAATAGAAGCTCCGATATTGAACGAAGTGTCCTCCGGAAAAATGAATGGCTTGAAAAAGATGCAGAGAGTCATAAGGTAGGTTATGAGATGAAGAGTCCGAAAGAAGTCGGAGATTTTCACCCAAGAGTCCTTTATGCTCATCATAGCAGCCATTTTATTGTTATAACTTTTAGCTTCCTCAGAAGCCTCAGCACAGGAAACAGTAATTTCTCCTGTACTTATATTTTCTGGTGTTATGTATCTGTATTCCATAATATACCCCGAAATAATCCTTTATAGGCTTTTTATCCTTTTATCTCTTACTTTATTATCATGATTGGCTGATCGTATTCTACAGCCTGTCCGTCTGAAACGAGTATCTGTTCAACTACACCGTCAAAATCGGACTGTATCTCGTTCATGAGTTTCATGGACTCGATTATCATTATAACGTCGCCCTTCTTGACTTCGTCGCCGACCTTGACGAATGCCGGCTTGTCAGGTGATGGAGCTGCATAGAATGTTCCGACTATTGGTGATTTTACAACATTTCCGCTTACAGCAGCAGCTTCGCTCTCCGGAGCAGCTGGTGTTTCAGCAGGTACCGGAGCTGCCTGAGCAGGCATCCCCATAAATGGCACTGGCATTGCCGGTGCAGGCGGAGGGCACTTCTTACCCTTGATAGTTATTGTCTTATCGCCGTCAGCAATAGTAAGCTCGGAAAGCTCTTTTTTATTTATAATATCCGCAAGCTTTTCGATAGTTTCTGTATCTACGATACCGAATATTTCGCTCATCGTCGATCCTCCCCGTTAATCATATATTTTTTTAAAACAAAGTGTAGCGTTGTGTCCGCCGAAGCCCAGTGAATTTGAAAGGGCAGCACGAACCTCCTGCTCCACATTTTTTTCTGTACAGTAATTGAGGTCACACTCTTCATCCGGTACCTTATAACCAATAGTACGGTGGATAAAGCCTTCCTCTATTGACTTGGCACACACAACAGCCTCAACTGCACCTGCTGCACCAAGAAGATGACCTATCATTGACTTTGTGGAATTTATCTTCACGTTATAAGCTTCGTCACCGAAAGCGACCTTTATGGCAGCTGTCTCGTACTTATCGTTAAGACCTGTTGAAGTACCGTGAGCGTTGATGTAATCAACATCAGCCGGAGTAAGTCCTGCTTCTTCCATAGCAAGCTTCATACCCATACCGGCAGCCTCACCGGATGGCATCGGAGATGTCATGTGATAGCCGTCACAAGTAGCACCATATCCTGCTACTTCTGCGTATATCTTAGCTCCTCTTGCCTTTGCGTGCTCATACTCTTCAAGCACAAGAACTGCACTTCCCTCGCCGAGGACGAAGCCGTTTCTCTCTTTATCAAAAGGAATTGAAGCTCTTTCAAGATCGCCGGACTTTGTAAGAGCCTTCATATTAGCGAATCCGCCGTAAGTGAATTCAACGTTAGTACTCTCTGTACCGCCTGCAAGAGCGACATCAAGGTAGCCGTCCTTTATCTTTCTGAAAGCCTCGCCAATAGAATGAGTTGAGCTTGCACAAGCTGTTGTTATATCGAAATTAGCACCTCTGAAGCCGGTCTTCATTGAAACAGTTCCGGCAGCCATATTGCTTATCATCATAGGGATATAGAATGCGGACATTCTGCCCGGTCCTTTTGCGAGGAATTTATTATGCTCACTGAGAGTGAGGTCGATTCCGCCAATACCTGAACCGATTATAACACCTGCTCTGTAAGGATCAATGTCTGAAAAGTCAGAACCGGCATCCACAAGAGCCTCATGTGAAGCAACTACTGCATACTTTGTAAAAGTATCCATACGCTTTGACTCTTTTTTATCGAAACAGCCTTCAACGTCAAAATACTGTGTCTCGTCGAAATCTCTTACGATACCGCCTATCTTAACACCTGTTCTCTCTGTATCAAAAGCGTCGATAAAAGAAAAACCTATCTTATTGTCCTTTATCCCCTGCCAGAATTTGTCTACGCCTGTACCGAGAGGAGTAACAGCACCCATTCCGGTAATTACAACTCGTCTGCTCATAAATCTTTCAATATTTCCTTTCAAACTTTAATCTAAAATCAGTATTTGTTATTACATTGCAAGACCGCCGGAGATCTCTATTACCTGTCCTGTAACGTAAGAAGCGTTATCGGAAACGAGGAAAGAGACAACGGAAGCGATCTCCTCAGGCTCTCCGTATCTCTTGAGAGCAACTGCATCGAGCATTTTTGCCTTTATCTCATCTGAAAGCACATCAGTCATCGGAGTATGTATGAATCCCGGAGCAACTGCATTGCAGGTTATATTCTTCTTGCCGAATTCCTTAGCAGTTGTCTTTGTCATACCGATTATAGCAGCCTTTGTTGCTGAGTAATTCATCTGACCCGGATTACCGTAAAGACCTGCAACAGATGCAACGTTTACTATACGTCCATGCTTCTGCTTCATCATTACAGAAGTAACGAATTTAGTCATATTGAATACGCTCTTCTGATTTACAGCGATAACAACGTCATATTCATCCTCTGTCATACGTGCAAGGAGCTTATCCTTTGTGATACCTGCATTATTAACAAGAGCATCTATAGTGCCGAAATCTTCCTTTACCTGCTTTACCATAGCTTCGCACTGATCGAACTTTGAAACGTCAGCCGCATAGCACTCTGCTTTAACTCCGAAAGCTCTGCATTCTTCTGCAACTGCAAGTGCCTTTTCCTTATCTCCATCACTTGGATAGTGATTGATAGCCACATCAAAACCGTCCTTAGCAAGTCTTCTTGCTATACAAGCTCCGATGCCCTGTGAAGCACCTGTTATGATTGCTGTTGCCATAATTATGATCTCCTTTTCTGATTTTATTATAATTTAAGAAGCTTCTCAGCTCCGTCGTTTATTTCCTTGACTATCTCTGCACAGGTCTTAACTTCGTTTATCATACCTGCGATAGCTCCGCAGAGGAATGAACCGGACTCTACATCGCCCTCAACAACTGCTCTTCTGAGAGCACCTACTGTGAGCTTCTCGAACTCATCAGGTGAAAGAGTACCGTCCTTTTCTCCGGCAGCAAGCTTCTTAGCGAACTTTGTCTTTACGTTGCGGCATGGGTGACCTGTATATCTTCCTGTAACAACGCTGTCAGTATCTTTAGCCTTGATAACAAGTTCTTTGAATACAGGATGTATCTGACATTCCTCGGAAGCGAGGAAGCGTGTACCGATCTGAACGCCCTCAGCACCGAGCATGAATGAAGCAGCCATACCTCTGCCGTCAGCGATACCGCCTGCGGCGATAACAGGTATCTGAACAGCATCAACTACCTGCGGCACGAGACACATTGTAGTATTCTCACCGATATGTCCGCCGGACTCTGTTCCCTCAGCGATAACATCGTCAGCTCCGCTCTTTTCCATTCTCTTTGCAAGTGCTACTGAAGGAACAACAGGTATTACCTTTACTCCTGCTTCTTTCCATGCAGCTATATACCTTCCCGGATTACCTGCACCTGTAGTAACGACCTTTATTCCCTCGTCTATCACGAGCTGAGCGAGATCGTCAGCATTAGGGCTCATAAGCATTATATTCACGCCGAAAGGCTTATTTGTCTTTTCCTTACAGAGACGTATCTGCTCTCTGAGGTAGTCTATAGGAGCGTTTCCTCCTGCTATAAGACCTACTCCTCCTGCATTTGAAACAGCAGAAGCAAGAGTATTTTCAGCTACCCAAGCCATACCTCCCTGAATTATAGGATATTCGCAGCCTAAAAGTTCAGTAATTTTTGTTTTCATAATTGACCCCTCACGATCTTATCAATATTCCATAATTATTCCACCATATGTCAATCCGGCACCAAATCCGATAAGTGCCAGCTTCTGACCTCTTTTTACCACACCTTTTTCGACCGCTTCATTCAGTGCGAGAGGTATGGATGCACTTGATGTATTTCCGTAATGGTCAAGTGTTATTATGAACTTATCCATCGGAGCATCAAGTTTCTTTGCAGCAGTCTCTATTATTCTGATATTAGCCTGATGCGGGATGAACCAGTCGATATCGTCCTTTGTCAGACCAGCCTTTGCAGCTGCAAGTTCAAACGATTTAGGGAGTGCCTGAACTGCAAATTTATATACTTCCTTGCCGTTCTGGAACAGCTTGTGCAGAGGTGTTTCGGCGTAATCAGAAGTGAAGTCCTCAGGAGCTTCGGTCTGTACTTCCGGAGCTATCTGCATTGAACGTGCATAGAGGTACTTGCCGCCCTCTCCCTGTGAACCAAGAGCTGATGTGAAGAGCTTATCGCTGTATTCAACTACAGCAGCAGCAGCACCGTCGCCAAAAAGAATGCATGAGCCTCTGTCTGTAAAATCAAGGAAGCGTGAAAGTGACTCGTTAGCCACGACCAACACATATTTCATTGTTCTGTCTGTTTCAAGGAATCTTCTTGCGGTATCAAGAGCATAGACAAATCCCGTACAAGCAGCATTGAGGTCAAATGCACCTGCATTTACAGCCCCTGTCTCATACTGTATAACGCTTGCCATGCTCGGAGTATGGAAATCTGCGGTAGCGGTAGTAGAAATAACGAGTCCTATATCTTCCGGAGCTATGCCTGCTCTCTCTATTGCCTGTAAAGCAGCCAGTTTACCCATGTACCAAGTAGGCTCCCAGCCTGCCATAGGTCTGCTGACGATGCCTGTTCTTGTTCTTATCCACTCATCATTAGTGTCAATGAATCGTTTAAAATCATCGTTTGTCAAGACCTGCTCAGGCACATATTTTCCCATGCCCAGAATGTTGATACCCATTAAAAAATCTCCTTAATAACTATAATTTCTAAAAACAGGTTGTAAAACCTGAAATTTTATGTTATATTATAAAAGGGATATATCATCCCACACATTTTATATTATAAATCATTTCCAGTTTTTTTGCAATGATATTTTTTGACTTTGTCAAAAACCTGACAAAACATCATCATTTTACACAAAAAATCTGGCAGTATTTACTCGTTTTATTTTAGTATTGTGTATAACCAACAGAAAGGATGTATATTATTATGACAATTTCACTATTTTCCGGACAAGGTTCTCAGACTAAAGGCATGGGTGCTGACATCGCTGAGGCATTTCCTGAAACCGCAGAGATATATGATATCGGTTCGGAAATTCTCGGTTTCGACCTCAGAGCTATATGCCACGAGGCTGAAGACGAGGAGCTTGCTAAGACAATATATTCTCAGCCTGCTATCATGGCAACTTCTATGGTTTGCCTCAGAGCTGCTCAGTCAAAGGGATTCACTTTCGACGGAGTTGCAGGCCACTCTCTTGGCGAATACTCCGCTATGTACGCTTCAGGCATGATTACTCTTGAGGACGCTTTCCGCCTTATAAAAGCAAGAGCTGCTGCTATGGACGAGGCTGCTTCAACCACAAACGGTACTATGGCTGCTATTGTTAAAATAGGTGCAGACAAAGTAGAGGAAGTTTGTGCTGCCGCTAAGGAATATGTAGTTCCTGTAAACTACAACTCCCCTCTCCAAACAGTTATTGCCGGTACTCCTGAGGGTATTGAGGAGGTAGCTCCTATATTCAAAGAGATGAAAGCCCGTGTTATGCCGCTGAAGGTCGCCGGTGCTTTCCACTCCAAATTCATGCAGTCTGCTGCCGATAAGTTCTATGAGACAGCTAAAACTGTAACATTCAAAGCTCCGCAGGTAAAGTACTACTCAAACCTCACAGGCGGAGAGCTCACAGATTTCTCTGATATGCCTTCAATGCTCGCTAAACACATAGTTTCTCCTGTACGTTTCAGTGAGGAGCTCGTCGCTATGAAAAATGCCGGAGCTGATAAATTCGTAGAATTCGGTCCCGGAAAAACTCTTACAGGTCTCGTAAAGAAGACTTTCAAGGACGTTGAAGCTTATAATGTTGAAAAAATCGAAGCTATCGAAGGAGATAAGATCTATGGATAAGTTTGCACTTACAGGTCATCCGCTCGGACACTCGATGTCGCCGCTCATTCATGAGAGACTTTTCGCTCTCAGCGGTCTGGATGCCGAATATTCTCTCATCGACATTGAACCTAAAGACATAACAGAAAGCCGTCCGCTCATACTCCAGCATAAGGGCATGAACGTTACTATCCCCCATAAACAGGCTGTTATCCATCTTATGGACGAGCTTGGCGACAGTGCTTTGCGTTATAATTCCGTAAACTGCATCAAGAATGATAACGGTAAACTCATCGGCTACAATACCGATTGTGACGGTTTCCTGCTCTCTGCCGAGGGTCTTCCTATCGGCGGAAATGTAGCTATTCTCGGATGCGGCGGAGTAGGCAGAATGATCGCTATTGAGACCGCTCTCCACGGCGGAAATATCACCCTTGCTGTTATTCCTCAGGATGTGAAGACAGCTCAGCTCCTTATGGCTGAGATACTCGAAAAAAGCAACGGAGCCTGCGTCAGAATAACCGATATTTCTGAACTTGACGGCAAATTTGACCTGCTCATAAATGCAACTCCTGTAGGTATGTACCCGAAAACAGACGCTTGTGCCGTAAGCGACAAGGTGATCGAAAACAGCGGAAGCGTTTTTGATGTAATTTATAACCCGATCGAAACTCTCCTTATGAAAAAGGCAAGAGCTATGGGAAAAACAGCTGTCGGCGGAGCTGCAATGCTCGTATATCAAGCTGTAAAGGCTCACGAGATATGGTACGGCGGCAAATTCCGCAGCGAGGATATTGATAATATCATCACTGAGGTCGGAAAAGCTGTTGAAGCTATGAACAAGTAATACCGGTCAGGTAACGGAGGTATGTTATGACTGTATTTTTATGCGGCTTTATGGGCTGCGGAAAGACAACTGTCGGAAAGCTTGCAGCAAAAAAACTCGGCTGCGGATTCTGCGACACCGATGATCTTATCGAAAGAACTCTTGATATGACTATACCTGAAATTTTCGAGAAAAAGGGTGAGCCTTTCTTTCGCCATGTTGAAGCTGAGATAGTAAGATCGCTCTGCGGTAAAACTACTGTTGCTGCCTGCGGCGGCGGAGCTATGCTCAACAGCGATACAGCATCTGCTGCAAAGGCTTCCGGAAGTGCCGTTGTTTTCCTCGATGTGCCTTTCGAGACTTGCTATGAACGTATTGCAGGCGACACAAATCGCCCTATAGTTATGAAGTCTACCAAAGAAGAACTGAATGCTCTCTACGATCAGCGTAAAAGCGTGTATATGCAGAATTCGACCATAAGGATAGACTGCACCGGAAGTCCGATAGAGATCGCTGAAAAAATAGCGGATGCCCTTAAAAAATAATTTTACGGAGAACTTTATGCTTATATATAATGCTGAAATCCATACCATGGACTCCGCCGGAGTCATCAAAAACGGCTGGCTGAAAATAGAGGATCGTGTAATAACCGGTATCGGTGAGGGCGTGCCTGACCTCATCCCTGAGGACAGCATCAACGCTGAGGGAGGTATGCTCCTGCCCGGCTTTATCGACGCTCATACTCACCTCGGAATTATCGAGGACGGTCTCGACTTCGAGGGCGATGACTGCAATGAGTCTACTGACCCGTTTACTCCTCAGATGAGAGCCATTGACGGTATCAACCCTTTCGACCGCTGCTTCGAGGAAGCTCGTATGCGTGGCATAACTGCTGTGGCTTCAAGTCCGGGAAGTGCAAATGCCTGCGGCGGTGAGATATGTGCTATAAAAACCAACGGCAGAAGAATCGACGATATGCTCATAAAGCCGTGCGGTATAAAATTCGCTATGGGCGAAAATCCTAAAAATGTCTATAACGGACGTGAGGAAACTCCCGTAACACGTATGGCTGTTACCGCTCTTATACGTGAGGGACTTTATAAGGCTAAAAGATATGTCCACGATATGGATAGCTATTACTCCGACAGCGAAAACTATGACCCGCCGGAGTACGATATAAAATGTGAAGCACTTATGATGCTCCTCGACAGAAAAATGAAAGCTTTCTTCCACTGTCACCGTGCCGACGATATCTGCACTGCTATGCGTATCGCAAAGGAGTTTTCACTCGACGCTGTCATTATACACGGTACTGAGGGACATAAGATAGCTGACATAATCGCCGGTGAAAAGATACCGGTGATATGCGGTCCGATAATATGCGACAGATGCAAGCCCGAAATGAAAGGTCTTGAGCTCAGAAACACCTCTGTTATGCACGAAAACGGAGTTAAGCTCGCTATATGCACTGACCACACTGTAATTCCTATACAGTATCTTCCGCTTTCTGCTCAGGCTGCCGTAAAAGGCGGTCTCGATCCGGAGGAAGCTCTGAAAATGCTAACTATAAATCCTGCCGAGATACTCGGTATCGACGAAGAGACCGGCTCGCTCACAGTCGGCAAGGATGCCGATATACAGCTATATAGAAAGGGCGAGAACCCTCTCGACCTGATGACCGAACCTGCCCTCGTTGTCATTAGCGGTGACATCTGCCGCAGGGAGGTATAATATGAAACATAGAATACTTTCATTTATTTCAGCCGCCGCATTAACTGCGGCGGCAGTTCCCTTTACAGCTGTAAATGCTGATTCCGGGAAAACTATGTCCTTCACCTATGAAGTACAGGGAGAAAATGCCGTTATAATCGGAATAAACGGCTATGAAAAAGACCTCGTGATACCTCAGACTATAGACGGTCTTACCGTGACTGCTATTGCCGATAATACTTTAATGGGTGCGGAGGACATAGAGTCTTTAGTCATACCGGACAGCGTTGTTTCTATAGGTGAACGCAGCTTTTCTGCTTGTCCGGAGCTTACCGATATTACCATAGGCTCAGGACTGAATACTCTTGGCGATTACTCATTTTCAGCTTGTCCTAAACTGAAAAGTATAACTGTTGCCGCTAAAAACAGCAGTTTTTCTTCTGTGAACGGATGTCTTGCAAAAGACAAAGGCTCTTCACTTTTAGTCTATGCCGGTGACAATAATGCCGTCATTCCGGAGTCTGTAAAAACTATCGGTAAAGCCGCTTTTCTCGGCAAAACCGCTCTTTTGTCCGTTGACATTCCCGATAGCGTTACCGCACTTGGTGACTTTGCTTTTTCCGGCTGTACCTCACTGAAAACTCTCGATATACCGGATTCCGTCAAGAATATCGGCAAGAGCTGCTTTATGTCCTGCTCTAACCTAAAGAAAGTCAGACTGAGCGAACAGCTTAAAAGTATCAATACCAATACTTTTAATGCCTGCTCAGCTCTTACATACATAACTATACCCGCTTCGACCCAGACTATAGGTGATAACGCTTTCTTCGGCTGCACCGAATTATATGGACTCTATATTCCGGAAACTGTTACTCAGATAGGCGATCAGGCTATAGGATTCCATTACAGCATCAGAACAGGTGCTGTCGAGAATATCGCTAATTTCTCGCTGCACGGTGAGGAAGGCTCTGCTGCCGAAAAATATGCCGGTTCCTCCGGTATCGAGCTGCGTCCGTTCATTCTCGGTGATGTCGACGACGACGGCAGTGTCGACGGCTCTGATGCAGCTATCGCTCTCAGAGAATATTCTCTCATCGCAAGCGAGTTCGACGGCGAACTTAATGCCTTCGGCGTAATGGCTGCCGACTGCGATAACAGCGGAGATGTTGATGGCTCCGACGCTTCTATTATACTAAAAATGTATGCAGAAGCCGGAATGTCCTGAAAACTACAAACGATCCGCTTTGATGTGTTGATGCTTTAAAATGTTACATTGCTTTTTTTGCCAAAACACTTCTTTTTTCGACTATAAATTTCTATACCGCCCAGCTCTAAACAGGTATTGACATATCCGTGTAAAAATAGTATGATTAAAGTTAATAAACTTATTGTAAGGAGGAATTTTTATGCTGACTGACATGAACAGCAAATTTCAGAAGGAGGGTCTGACCTTTGATGATGTTCTTTTGATCCCTGCTGAATCAAATGTTACTCCAAATATGATCCAGCTCGGTACTCAGCTGACAAAGACTATCAGACTCAATACACCTGTAATGACTGCCGCTATGGATACAGTAACAGATTCACGCATGGCTATCGCTATTGCTCGTGAAGGCGGTATCGGTATCATCCATAAGAATATGACTATCGAACAGCAGGCTGAAGAAGTTGATAAGGTCAAGCGTTCAGAGAACGGCGTTATCGTTGACCCATTCTCTCTTACAGAAGACCATATCGTTGCTGATGCGGACGAGCTTATGGGTAAATATAAAATTTCAGGTGTTCCGATCGTTGACGGAAATAATAAACTCGTTGGTATCATCACAAACAGAGATATGAGATTCCTCACAGATTTCAGTTCAAAGATCTCAGAGGTCATGACAAAGGATAACCTTATAACTGCTCCTGTCGGAACAACTCTTGCACAGGCTCAGGAGATCCTCAGAGCTCATAAGATCGAGAAGCTCCCGATCGTTGACGAGGGCGGCTACCTCAAGGGTCTTATCACTATAAAGGATATTGAAAAATCCGTTCAGTATCCAAACTCAGCTCGTGACAGCAAGGGCAGACTCCTCTGCGGTGCTGCTATCGGTGTTACTGCTAACGTTCTCGACAGAGCTAAAGCTCTTATCGATGCTCAGGTCGACGTTCTTGTACTCGATTCTGCTCACGGTCACAGTGCAAACATCATCAAGTGCCTCAAAATGGTCAAGGAAGCATTCCCTGATACTCCTGTTATCGCTGGTAATATCGCTACAGCTGAGGCTGCTGAGGCTCTCATTCAGGCTGGTGCAGACTGCGTAAAGGTCGGTATCGGACCTGGTTCTATCTGCACTACCCGTGTTGTTGCAGGTATCGGTGTTCCTCAGATCACTGCTGTTTATGACGTTGCTTGTGTTGCTCAGAAGTACGGCATCCCTGTTATCGCTGACGGCGGTATCAAGTACTCCGGTGACATCGTAAAGGCTCTTGCAGCAGGTGCAAACGTAGTAATGCTCGGTTCACTTCTCGCAGGCTGTGAAGAAGCTCCAGGTGAGACTGAGATATATCAGGGCAGACAGTTCAAGGTTTACAGAGGTATGGGAAGCCTCGGTGCTATGGCTAACGGCTCTACAGACAGATATTTCCAGGAGGGTGCTAAGAAACTCGTTCCTGAGGGCGTTGAGGGCAGAGTTCCTTTCAAGGGTGCTCTTGCTGATACTATCTTCCAGCTCGTTGGCGGTATCCGTTCAGGTATGGGTTACTGCGGCTGTGTTGATATACCTACACTCCACGAAAAATCTAAGTTCATCCGTATCACAGGTGCCGGACTTAAAGAGAGTCATCCTCATGATATTTATATCACTAAGGAAGCTCCTAACTATTCTGCTCATATATAAGTCAATAATAATAATAAAAGAGCTGTTTCCGCAATGGAAACAGCTCTTTTTGCTTGTCGAAAAAATATTAATCTTTAGGGGATGCCCTCTCGTGCAGGGCGTCCCCCTCTTGCGGAGCGTTTTGCGACTATATGTGGGGCTTTGCCCCACACCCCACAAGGGCTGTCAGCCCTTGACCTGACCAAAGGGATAATAGGCTAACCGCCACGTCCCCTTTGTCACTTCGTGACATCTCCCCACACAGTGGGGTTACTCCCTGTAGTACAGGGAGATGTCCGTAAGGACAGAGGGTCATCG
>JAFYGE010000078.1 GCA_017543335.1 Ruminococcus sp. | reverse complement strand
TCTTTTTTCTCCTCCTTAACAGGAGCAGTCTTTACCTCAGCCTTAGGAGCTTCTTTTTTCTCCTCCTTAACAGGAGCAGGCTTTACCTCAGCTTTAGGAGCTTCTTTTTTCTCCTCCTTAACAGGAGCAGGCTTTACCTCAGCTTTAGGAGCTTCCTTTATCTCTTCCTTAACGGGAGCAGGTTTTGATTTATCATCAATAGGGGCATCTATTTTATTAACTTGAATTTCAGATATATCCTTTTTGACATCTTCGTTTTGTTCTGCGTTTACTGCTCTGACTTTAACTACTCTTGGTTTAACTTTTACTATTTTTGCTTTTTTCATTGTTTGAAACTTCACCTCCGATTAATTCCCCTTGTCATTGAACTGCGAATGAAATAAAATGACAATTTTCGATTTGAATTTTAGTGTAAAAGGGGTATAGTGTTGTTTTCAACTGTATATCACTCCAAGTATTAAAAAAATTAGCCAATAAATACCAGAAATAAAAAATACAATAACATTATAGCATTTTATGAAGAAAAAATCAATAAATATGGCTATAAATGGGACAAGTTTGTGAAAATCTACAATCCGCCGTAATGAAAAAGGCTAAAAATGTGGGGGACAGAATTTGAAATCAACGTCAACTTTGTATAAAGTGTACAAAGGCAAATATGAAAGTAAATATATATTACTAAACTCTGATGATAATAACTGACAAATGGTCAAAAATGTGAGAAATCAATAAATATTTATTAAGATATTTAAATCAGAGGTATAAAATAACTATATGAATATATTGTTATTATATGTCGGGCATCATCGTATATTAAAAAAAGTACGGAATGAACCGTACTTTTCAAAATCTTGACTTTTCCACACTGATAATTATTATGTTGAAAACTCAGCAGTATTGGACTTATAAGTCGATATAATTCAGCAATTCGCTCTGCATGAGACTGGAAAAAGAAAGGTACCATTTTCCGTCTCTTTCGACAAAGGCACTGGAATTGCCTGTAAATGACTCGTTGTTATTGGTGTCATGGTAGAATATATAGTTCAGCACTACACCTGATGTATACTTTGTACCGAGTTCGGAGTTATAGTCCTCAAGAGTGAGCTGGTCGATATCGCTCATATCATCGTTTGTAATATCAACAGCCCACTTATCATCTTTTGAATCAGCATAAGCTTCTCTTATCTCGTCGATAGCTTTCATAGAGCGGTCGATTGCAGCGACTATAACAGCTTTGCTGAAAACTTCCTCAGGCTTTTTACCGTCGAGCTCGTTTTTCATAAGTATGTAGTAGCCATTTATCTCGTCGATATTGAACATACTGTACACTTTTTCTGCGTCGTGAGAAAGGTATGATTTATAGAATTCCTGAGCTATAGCAAGTTTGTCCTTGTATCCTGTGTCGTCAGCAACAGGCTGAGGCTTTTTTTCGTTGTTTGGAGCAGTAGTGACTGCGGCTGTAGTAGTTACAGCGGCGGCTGATTTAGTGGTTACTGTAGTAGTTTGTGATTGAGCAGCAGAAGTGCTTTCAGAAGCTGTTTCTGTACTATTTTCAGTCGAAGTTTCTTCTTTAGTAATATCCGTATTGACTTCGGATGATGGGGTGCTGCTTACATCACTTTTATCTGAGCTTTTGCTGCCGCAAGAAACTGCTGACAATGTCATGATAAGTGCTGTGACAAACGCTATATGTCTTGAATTCTTCATATTTTCTCCTTTTTATCAACAGAATGAGCTGCCGCAACAGCAGCAGCTCTTGATATTAATAATCTTTTTTCTTTCCGCATTCCTTACAAGTCTTGGTGATGAGCTTGAAATCTCCGCCGCAGTAAATACATTTACCTTCAGCCTTACGATCAGCTACTATCTTCTCATGATAAGCCGGGAACTTGCTTAGATTATCCATAAGATGCGGCCAAGTGATGTTCATAAGCTTCGGACAATCATTGAATACGTTGTCGATCTTGACAACAGATGAAGGTATCTTTATCATTTCAAGATTGATACATCCGCTGAAATCACCGAGATATGTGACTTTTGAAGGGATTTCAAGAGTTCTGAGTGAGGAACATCCCATGAAACCGTCAACAGAAGTAAGTGCATACGGAAGAGCGATACTCTTTAATGATACGCAATTCTGGAAAGCGAACTGACCGATAGTGCGTATGGTTTTAGGGAGAGATATCTCCGTAAGATTTGTACATCCGGCGAAAGTACGGTCATTGATAGTAGAAACGCCGTCCGGAACTTCTATCTTGGTAAGTGTCTCGCATCCTGAGAACGCATACTTGCCTATCTGCATAATAGTGTTAGGAAGCCATATCGATTCGAGGCTCTTACATCCGCTGAAAGCAAATGAACCGATCTCAGAAACCTTATTTGACATCTCTATAGTACGGAGGCTTTCGCACTCTGCAAATACGCAGTCCGGAACAACTATTATATTATTAGGCAGGAACATGGATTCGAGCTTAGTACAGCCACGGAATGCCCATGGACCTATCTTTGAAAGAGTCTCAGGAATTCTTATCTCCTTTAAATTGGAGCATCCTCTGAAAGCGTAACCGCCGATCTCATTAAGACCGTCCGGAAGCTTGACGCTGATAAGTGTATCGCAGTCTTCAAAAGCGTTATCGCCGATTTTTTTGACACTTGAAGGGATCTCAAGCATTTCAGCACTGCCGGAATATTTCAAAAGAACTCCGTTTTCGATCTGGATGCTTGATTTTGTAGTCTGCACTTTTTGTGGAACAGACTTTTCCTCAGGTTTAGCAGTCTGAGTCTGAGCCGGAGCAGCTGGTTTTACCTCAGGTTTAGCAGTCTGAGCCTGAGCCAGAGCAGCCGGTTTTACCTCAGGTTTAGCAGTCTGAGCCGGAGCTGGAGCGGCTGGTTTTACCTCAGGTTTAGCAGTCTGAGCCGGAGCCGGAGCAGCCGGTTTTACCTCAGGCTTAGCAGTCTGAGCCGTAGCCGGAGCAGCCGGTTTTACCTCAGGCTTAGCAGTCTGAGCCGTAGCCGGA
>JAFYGE010000077.1 GCA_017543335.1 Ruminococcus sp. | reverse complement strand
GGTTCCCGAGTTTATCGTATTTGTACTTGGTGGCTACAGTCTCACCGTCTGCTGTCTGCTTGACAGTGATCAGGTCGCCGTACTTATTATAGGTAAATGTTGTATTTATCCCCAAACCATAATTATTCTCAAATTCCTCAATCTTAAATCCCTTTGAATCATATGTATATGCAAATTCTGACATATCATCATCCTGCTCATAGCTTTCATATGAAAGTCTGCCATTATTGTCATATTCAAATTCATGGTAACTTGTTACCGACCATGTCTGACCATCCATATGATATTCGGAATAAATCTTTTCGCTTGTCTTATTTCCCTTATTGTCATACGTGTAGTCACGCTGCAGCAGATCAAAACCATCTGCAACTCTCTTTATAAGATTGCCGTTTGAATAGGTGAATTTGTCGGAAAATTTTCCATTTTCATTGTCCCGCCCGGAAATAGAGGTCAGATTGCCGTTTGAGTCATATTTGTAAGTATAATCAAGTCTGAATTCAGCCGCGTTGGAGTCACAGACCCTGCTTGATATGCGGCCGTATTTATCGATACTTATCTTGCAGTCCTCATAAAAACCGAACTCGTTCGTCACACGCGTTTTTGCGGTTTTATTCTTGGCAGTGAGGCTGAGCTCGACAGGTGCGCCGTCATCTGTCATCACAAGCACCAATTCTTTGACCTTGGCACCTTTTCTCAGTACATATCCGGGGTAATACTTTGTGTCATTATTTAATATAAGACGCTCAACCTGCTTTTTCTTGGATACCGTAAACGCTCCGAGATCATCCTCATAATAACCGGTTAAGCTGATCTTATTGCCGGAAACACTTTCTGTGTACTTGTTTACGGAACGGATCTCAATGCCCGCAAATACGGCCTTGTTCACAACGTTAACATTATCCGAATCAACGATAAGGAACTTGTCCGCAGCTGCTTTATCAGCCTTAATAGTTATCGTAATATACGCTTTAGTCCTCAGGATGATGGTTCCGACATCCTCATTCTTTATAGCCTTCTTAAGCTGCTTGGCTGTTGAAACGCGGACTGTTTTCCCTTCACCCGCATGAATACTGTAGCCTTCCATAAGCATTACAGCCGAAATAACTATAACCAGTGCCATTAATATTTTTCCAATACATTTTTTCATTTTTCTTCTCCTTCCGGGAACAGGGGACGGTTCTCTGTTCCCCCCTGTTCCCTCTCTCTATCCTCACTTTATAATTCTGTCATTATATTTACCTAGGATTCCGGCCCTATCACCTGCCGGAGTCTTAATATAAGCATTATATACTACGGTAAGTTTGGCTAGCTCAATCGCATTGACATCTAGTACCGCTGCCGCCTCTTCCATGCTCATTTTCATTTTCTTACTGATAAGCTGTATGTTACTGTACATCAGCGCATCCATGGACCATGACACTATCGAAGACAGCATGTTCTGGCATGATGCCGCCATCTGATTTTCCAGCATTTGCTTAGTGTCAGTTTTTTCTGCCTGGGATTTTATGACCGGTGTAACCTTTGTTGAAGTCTTGGATGTGGTCTTCTTAGCTGAAGCATTTGCAGTTGTCTTAGTTGAAGTCTTCTTTGCCGATGCCTTAGCAGCAGTTTTTACGGTAGTCTCTTCACTCTTCTTAGCCATTATATAAAACTCTCCTGTCTGTCCCGATAATCTGATAACTTGTTTTATTATACATTATCATCAATAAAAAAACAAGGATACAGAGATCCGTTCTCTGTATCCTTCATCCGATATTAACTACTCTTTCCCACAATAAATACTGATTGCCCGGGCTGTAAATTCAGCAGTCCCTTCTCCGCCCATCTTATCGATGTTTTCGGTGAATTCTCCGCCTGCTGCATACATCTG
>JAFYGE010000076.1 GCA_017543335.1 Ruminococcus sp. | reverse complement strand
CATAAGAGTGATTTTGCTTCTGAGAAGCTTTGTGCTCTTGATGTTATGAAGTGCAAGGAAAACGGAGGGCTGCTTTCTGAATACATTTGAAAGTGCTCCGGCAACATATTTCAGAAGCTTTCTAAGAAGCATTCCCACACCTATGATAGCTGCAAACAGGAGAAGAACACTGATGCGTTCAGTCCATTCAGCATCGATGTAAGCTCCCATAACTGCTACAGCAAGGAGCAAGCATCCGATAATGAAGCGGATATTGCCCTTCTTATGCTTGGTCTCAAGTCTGTTGAGGATAACATCCTTTACAGGGAGCTTCTTTACACTTCTTATCGGCATCCATGCGGATATTACGCACATTGCTATAGCAAAAATGATACCTATGATTATAAGTGAAGGTCTGATATGGAACGGCATATAAATACCGTATTCAGCCATAGGTGAAGTGTATCTTGTGATGCCGTAAAGTATGAACTCACCGATAACTACACCGAAAAGTGAACCGATAAGTCCGTAGAGGAAGCTCTCCATGAGAAGTATATGAGATATCTTCTTTCTTGTAGCTCCCTGGCTCATGAACGTACCGATAATCGTCATACGCTCTGTGATTATGAGCTTGAATGCTCCGTGAATGATGATACAGCATACTACGCAGACTATACCGAACATCAGGTATACAACGCTCTCTATAGAGGACATCATTGTCTTGTATGCAGAGAGGTCAGTAAGGCTCTGAGACTTGATATTCTCGTTTGCATCGTTGAATTTGTCTGAAGCCTTGACAGAATCTCCGTCACACTCTGCTCTCATGAAGGTGTATTTGCCGCCGGCTTCCATGAATTCATTCATGAATTCATATGGAACAAGTATGCCAAAATACATCTTATTGTCTTCATAGAAAAATCCCTTTGGAGCGCTGATCGCCTTAACTGTAAAAGTCTGAGGCTCTCCGTTGACCTTCATCTCAATAGTGCTTCCCACTTTAAGGTCACGCTCATCAGCGATTCTGTCGGAAATGACACATATAGGTTCGTTTGATCCCTCGGGGATATTTCCCTCTGTGAGATACTTGTTACAGTCCTTTCGGCCTACGATATCGATATAGGTGATCTCTTCGTCTTCTACCATTACACCGGTAGTAGAGAGCTGACCTTCAATATTTTTCAATCCGGCCGCATCGAAATCGTTCTCGTCGAAAAATACTTCTTCGGTATTCGAGAAAATACCAACATCCTTTCCGTCCGCTGAGCTCTTGAGTGTATCAGTATATCCGTCAATAATTACATTGACTGTTCCGAGACTGAATACAAGAAGTGCGGTACTTATCATGATAGAAAAGATGAGAAGGAAAAACCTGCCCTTCTTTTCAAGCATACTTTTTGTTATGTAGCGTAAAAAAACCCTCAAAACAAAATCCTCCTTTAAAATTTTAGCTCTTTTGCTTGTTTAATGATAACACAGGAAATATTAAGAAATCCTTAAGAACTTTTTATGATTGATCTTTACTTAATAAATTCCTTGCGGTGTTAATTGATTACAAATCAATTATAACGGACGATCCTAAAAAAACACTTAATCCAAGTCTTAAAATTTTCTTAAATTCCTCAGGCAGGAAAAATCTGTGGATACTTACAGCTCATTCAGCCGTTATAGTACCGATCATATCACACGTCAGCAGCATTTACTTTTTATGTGCTGAGGTAACTCCGCAGGCATATAAATTGTGCGCTGTAACAAGGGAACACCTTCACTTGCAAGGCGTTCCCTCTCCCCAAACAGTCCGCCGGACTGTTTGGGGATTCACCCTTTGCGAAGCGCCTTCGTATTATTTCGCCGTCTTTAAAGCTGAAAACGGCGACCAGAGGCGCTGCCTCTGGACTCTGGCAAGGGATAACATCCCTTGCATCCCTTTTCACGCTGATGCTCTGTACGAAGCGATTACTCTGCTTTCGCTCATCTTAATAGAAAGTAAATGCTGTTTCTCCGGGTCATATCAGCTTTGCTCTTGACTTTGAGCGCCTGAACTGTTATAATAT
>JAFYGE010000003.1 GCA_017543335.1 Ruminococcus sp. | reverse complement strand
TGTCGAAAAAGTATTGATTCTTTAGGGGACGCCCTCTCGTGCAGGGCGTCCACCTCTTCAAAAACAGTCCACCGGACTGTTTTTGAATTCACCCCTTGCGGAGCGTTTTTGCGGCTATATGTGGGACTTTGCCCCACACCCCACAAGGGCTGTCAGCCCTTGACCTGACCAAAGGGATAATAATCCCTTTGGAATCCCATTATTATGGTTAGCCTTTTACTTTATAGTTTTTCAACACTCTGTGGCAATGCCCTCCTTAAAAGGAGGACATTTCCTATTTTAGAACTTCTATTTTCATTGGGTTTCCGAACTTACTGCATACCTGACAATTTTAGTCAAGAACGCTCAGGTCGTAGGATGCTGAATCATTGATAGGAATACTATTGGCGATCTTGTTTCTTATATACTCGCCGTTCTCAGGAAGCTCGGCATCATCGCCTATTAAAAGCTCCTTCACTTCAAATTCTTCATAATATTCTTTGTTATAAACGATCTTTGCCTTGAGGATAATACCTGTCTCGTTGTCTATAGTAAGGGAGAGTTCTTTATCTGATCTTTTATCAAATGTAGTTTCTGCCTCTTCCGGAGCCATTTCAGGTTCTGGCGGCAAATCAACTGTTTTCTTGTTTTCAGGTGATTCACTGCTATCATATGTCATAAATACGTCTGTGCAGTCTCTGCCGAGGAAAACAGTATTCTCGGTGATATTCTTTATCTCAAAATTATCGATATAATCTCTGACAAGATACTCAGAATACGTATCTGAAAATGCGGTAGGCTGGTCAAGCAGCCAGTTGCTGCGGTCTGTTATCTCATACTGAGCCTGACTATCGTTGTTTGAATTTTCATAGAAGCAAATGAACATATCCTTTATAAAGAACATTTCGTTATGTGTAGAATTTTTGGCAAGTTCCTCTGGATCTTCGCCGCTGTCGATATCATCAAAATACTCAGGAGTATGCGTCCACGTCTTCATTTCGGACTCGTTGCCTGTGAGACCGTCTCTTTTGATAACACCGTCCATGAATGAAACACCGTTCATGGTTTCTCGGTATTTCATATTGATACGTTCAAACGATTCATAGTTCCTGCCGTGTATCTTTTCCAGCAGTTCTTCATTAGTGATCTTATTAGAGACCGTAGTAGCTTCAACAATTATTTCCTCTGTTGGCTGCTCGTATACCTCCGCAAGAGAACTGCTTTCCGATGTTCTTTTTCCGTTGCTGAACAGCTTATAGCCAACACCTGTTGCTCCGGCAGCAAGCACGACCGCAGCAGCAGCAGAAACTATTTTCATGGTTGTTCTCGGACGATAAACATCTACACCTCTTACTTCGTCGCCGACTGTAAAACTTCTGTTTACACGCTTTTCCACTTTACTGAATATATGATCTCGCTGAAATTTGTCTCCTGTAGGATATTCAGCAGCTATCCTTGCTGCATCTTCATTGCTAATCTGCTTGAAAATATCATTCTTTTTCATAATATCTCTCCTTAATCAATGTCGCTGAGAAGACTTCGGAGCTTTTTTATCGCTCTTGTACAACGCATACGTACTGCGGCAGCGTTCATGCCTATCAGTCTGCCTATTTCTTTGGCATTTCTCTCATAGTAATATTTCTGTATAATTATAATTGAATCCGGCTCGCCAAGCTCTTTTATCTTCTGCAATATAAACGACGTTCTTTCTGAATCCTCAATATTCTGCTCCATACTTTCAGATGAAGAAAGTTCACCGAATTCATCGCTGTCAATAGAGATGTTTCTTCCGAGAGCTCCTGCAAGACTTCTCCTCATATTGAGAGCCTTGTTCCTTGTGACAGCTCCTATAAATGGTTTCAGAGCTTCACCGTTCAGATTGTTTATGACAGAAGCAAAGGAATCAACTACACATTCCTCTACATCCTCGGCAGAGCCGTATCCTCTGAGTATGTTTACCGATATTGAATAGACATAGCTGTAATATTCCTCGAACAAAGCTCTGTGTCCCTGTTGAGGAGAACGATTCATTAGTGAAAGTATTTCTGAATCAGTCATTGAACACCACCTCCTTGTTAAGCAGATCTGCTTTCATTATACATATACACAAAAACAATTGCAAGTGCAACAAAGTATCAAGACAATACTGGATTTTACTAAAATTTCTGAAAGCAATTTGTTTTTCAACTCAGTCCAAAGGTCGAATAATAAAAGCCTTGACATTAACGTCAAGGCTTTTATATTTAAAACAAATCAGCTTGCTTTAATAATAGCACGATTGAACTGTTCTGGAGTTGTAAAAGTAGGAACTATATCGTGAAGTGTCTGAACAGCTATCTCTTCGGAATTAGCTTTTGCGGCAGCTTTAAGACGATTAAGAGCCTTAATGAACTCATCAGCGTCAATTTCGATTTGCTTGCCGATAAAAATAAGCTTATTTGAGGTCTTGCGGAGTCCCTCCTCATTCATAAGGAGCTCCTCCTTTATCTTCTCACCGGGACGAAGTCCGACGAATTTTATCTCAACATCTTTATACGGCACCTTTCCATAAAGTCGGATGAGATTCTCTGCAAGAGCGAGTATCCTTACAGGCTTACCCATATCAAGTACGAAGATCTCACCGCCGTCAGCGATAGCCGCCGCTTCAAGTACAAGGCTTACAGCCTCCGGAATAGTCATAAAATAGCGGATTATGTCAGGGTGAGTAACTGTAACAGGCTTTCCCTGTTCGATCTGTTTTTTGAAGAGTGGGATAACCGAGCCGTTAGAACCAAGCACATTTCCGAATCTTGTCACAACGAAATCTGTAACGCCTTCATTCTGCTGAGCAAGATACTGTACGACCATTTCACAGCAGCGTTTTGAAGCTCCCATGACGTTAGTCGGGTTAACAGCTTTATCAGTAGAGATCATAACGAATTTCTTTACATCGTGATACTGAGCGAGCGTTGCGACATTGAATGTACCGAACACATTATTTTTTATAGCTTCCATAGGGCTTGTCTCCATAAGAGGGACGTGCTTGTGAGCAGCTGCATGGAAAACGATATCCGGCTTGAATCTTTCAAATATCTGGTTCATACGGTCGTAATCTCTTACTGAGGCGATAAGCACGGTAAGATCGAGGTCAGAGCCGTGTTCCATAATGAGTTCCTGCTGTATTTCGTAAGCGTTATTCTCGTAAATATCCACAATAACTATTTTTTTAGGTGAGTACTTTGCGATCTGTCGAACGAGCTCAGAGCCGATAGAGCCGCCTCCGCCTGTTACAAGGCAGGTCTTGCCGCTGATGAAATCACGAATATCCTTATTATCGAAGGTTATAGGCGGTCTGCCGAGAAGGTCCTCGACACGGATATCACGCACCTGCTTGAGAAGAGTAGTTGTTTTGTCATCGAAAATAAGGTTTCCGAGGAAAGGAATAACTTTCAGCGGAAGGCTTGTTGATGAGCATATATCAAGTATCGCTTTACGCTCGTCATCGAAACATGAAGGAATAGCGAAAATTATCTGTTCAATATCAAGTTCCTTTACAAAACGAGGTATCTCAACAGAAGAGCCAACTATCGGTACACCTTCAATTTCAGAACCGACCTTGCTTCTGTCATCGTCAATAAAGCATACTGGCTCGAAAGAAGCTGATATTTTATCGCCGTCATAAGGTGACTGCTGTGCATGATGTATCTCGCTGAGGAGCATTCTGCCGGCTGTACCTGCACCGATTATCATAGTACGCTTGTTCATGCTCTTGTTTTTTGCTTCATTTTTTCCGGCATTAATAAGGTCGATGAAAGTAGTCTTGAATAAGAATCTGAAAAGACATACTCCGATGATACTAAAAGAAAAGTGAACAAGTACATATGGCATATACAAGCTTTGATTTAAAACGACCTTAAATAAAGCCGCCATGCTCATTCCAAATAAAATACCTAAAACGCACGAAAAGTAGTCTTTTTTATTAAAATATCTCCATAGCTTACTGTAAGCTCCGGACACCAGTAAGCCTCCTATGCAAAGAGGAACTGTAAGTATTATTGAGCATAAAACCGTATCGCTTTTTACCCTGTATCCGGTAAACGAAAAAATAAAATCAGTACCGATTGCCGCCACGGTGATTATGAAAATATCAGCGATAACAAGCAACGTTTTTCTGAAACCAAATCTACCAAAAACCTTTTTCATAAATACCACTCCAATCCACCCAATTAATCTGATATTCCTATAACAAATATCTTTCAAGAGTATTGTTCGACTTTTCCAAAAGTTTTGCACTGATCCGTTTCAGTGCGGTATCCCAGTCAGGACGACGCTTTCCCAAATTGTGAGCATCGCTTCCAAATACTAAAGGATAGTCCTCTTTAATAAGTTTCTTGACGAATCTACGCTGTCTGAATGTGTCGAATGCTTCGTTGTTTATCTGGAGTATTGCTTTCCCAGATAATAGAGATTCCATATCCTCCTTTTTAGTATAGTCAAGATAACGGTGTATGTGTGCCATAATAACTTTCAGACCGTATTCAGCGGAAATATTATATATCTCCTCTGACATCCAAGGTCTGTATTCTGCATAGGGAAGCTCCATAAGAATGAGTGAAGTTCCCTCAAATGCCAGTTTTTCGATTCCCGGAATTTCGGAAATACCACGCTCAACAGCCACTTCTGCACCAAGTCTGATGTCTTTTATCGGAGAGTCATTTCTGATCTTTTCAAAGGCTCTCTGACGCTTTTCAAGATAATGCTCTACTGATTTTTCTCTGTGTGCATAAAAGTGAGGTGTTGCAACAACTCTTTCTACTCCCTGGGCTTTCATCATCGCAAGCATACTTATCGATGTTTCGGGACAATCGGCTCCGTCATCGATACCCGGGAGTATGTGACAATGATGATCAGTCAGCATTATTATTTCTCCTTATTTGAGCGTTCGCTTTTTTTCTTGGACTTTTTTTCATTATTGAATACTTCATTATCTGCTTTTCCATTTCCATAAGAATATCCGTAGTCATAACCTGATTTATACTTGTATTTTGAATAGTAATGTCCATTTTTCTTTATCTTTATGTCGTTCATTATAAAGCCCATCATATTAATGCCAACAAGTTCTGTCTTCTTTACAGCCGCTTCAATTTCATCCGTTTTGGTGACACCATAACGTACTACCATCACAATACCTGAAACAGAATTTGAAAGCTCCATAGCATCTGTAACAACGTTTACAGGAGGAGTATCTATCACTATTATCTGATATTCCTCAGAGAAGTCCTCAAGCATCTTTGCCATATTTTCAGAAGCAAGAAGCTCCGAAGGATTAGGCGGTATCGGACCGGCAGTCATAACATCGAGGTTTTCTATGACGTTCTTGGAGATACAATCCTCTGGCTTGTCTATTTTGCTGACAGCTGTAGAAAGTCCCTTTTTGTTTACAAGACCAAATATCTTATGCTGTACCGCTTTACGCATATCAGCATCTATAAGAAGTACACGGACACCGCTCTGTGCAAGAGCAGCAGCAACGTTCGCAGAAACTGTGGATTTTCCCTCACCCGGACAAGACGAGGTGATAGCGAATATCTTCTTGTTAGTAGTCGCAAGAGCAAAAGTAATGTTAGTTCTGAGCGACTTATAGCTTTCAACTATATTGAAAGGTGCTTTTTCGTCAGTTATAAGGAAGTATTCATCATCCTTGTCGCTCTTTTTGCGTTTTTTCTTATCATTTCCGACAGATACAAGCTCGCCGAGTAAAGCCTTATTATACTTCTCAGAGAGCTCAGCAGAATCACTTACTGTATTGTCAAAGAAATCTATCAGGAAGATGATAAGCATTGCAAGGAACATAGCGGCTGCTGTTCCGATAAGAGTGTACTTCATAACATTCGGACCAACAGGTGTTTTGTTCACCTTAGCGACATCGATAGTACTTATGCTTCCGACTCCTACTGCATCATCAAGGAAAGCAGGCGATACTTTTGCAAGTATATTGCATACAGCCGCACATACTTCCGGATCACTTGTAGTTACCACGACATTAAGAGCACTTGTATCCTGTACGGATGTGATCTTTATTTTGCTTCTGAGCGAAGATGGCGTTGGCTTACCTTCTGATAATGAAAAGCACTTTGAAAGCTCGTCCGAAGTGAAAGATTCTTTAAGTTCGTCACCGACAGCATTCATTACAGCATCGTCTTTCATTACTTCCATATACGTATTTATAAGCTGCTTTGAGTTGTTTATGTTATTGTAATTTTCTTCTGGATTGTCCTTTACTGAAGTATAGCTCTGGATATACATTGAAATATGTGAGGAATACTGTAGAGGCAATATGAATTTTGAATAGCAGAATGCACCTGCTCCACCGATAACTGCAAGCAGTATTATTACCCAAAGTTTACTGAGAAGCAGATTGATAATATCTTTTATGCTGTAAGTGTTATTCATTTAACTATTCTCCTATATATGAATATATAATTTTTTAATACATTTATATACATTATTATACATTGTTGTCTTTTTGTTTGTCAATAAAGAAATGGCATTATTAACCTTTTTTTCACATTTTGCATTAAAAATGACCATAAAAAAGCATTGACGCATATATATATTTGATATACATATGCATCAATATTTTAATTCCATAAATCATTTAGCATTAACGAGAATATATTCCGCAATATCGCTCGCTTTATTAGCAATAAAGTCTGCACCAGCCTGCTGAAGTTCATCTATTCCACGGAATCCCCATACGCAGCCGATAGTGCTAACTCCTGCACTCTTACCGGTCATGATATCAACATCACTGTCCCCTATCATGTACACCTTGTTATCCTGCTCTGGTATAGCTGCGAGTATCTCTCTTATTATCGCAATATCAGGTTTTTTTGGACGCTCCGCACACCCTCCGAGCACCTTTACGAATTTTATATCCGGCAGCAGTGCTGCGGCTATCTTTCTTGCAAAATCCTGAGGCTTATTGGTAGCTATAGCCACTCTCGCACCTGCTTCACAAAGTCGGTGTACAGTATCTTCGATGCCGTCATAAAGGCAGGTCTTATCGAGAAAATGCTCGCCGTAGTACTCACTGAAAAGTTCGAGCAGTTTTTCGGTATCATCCTTATGCTCCTCCGGAAGAGCTCGGTAACAAAGCTTCTGTACGCCGTTTCCAACAAAATGACGGTAACTGTCATAGGAATGCTCAGGGTAGCCAAGCTGTCTTAAACCATAGTTAGTCGCATCAGCAAGGTCTGCAAGAGTATCAGCGAGAGTGCCGTCAAGGTCAAAAATTGCAGTTATCATATTTCCTCCTTAAAAATTGTCCACATGAGAAATATGTGGACACAGTCTGTTAAAAAACTATAAAATAAAAAGATAACCATAAATAATGGGATTCCAAAGGGTTTTCAACCCTTTGGTCAGGTCAAGGGCTGACAGCCCTTGTGGGGCGTGGGGCAAAGCCCCACATATAGCCGCAAAACGCACTGCAAGGGGTGAATTCAAAAACAGTCCGGTGGACTGTTTTTGAAGAGGGGACGCTCTGCACGAGAGAGCGTCCCCTAAAGAATTAATACTTTTCCGACAAGCATTTTCCACATAAGAAATATGTGGACAATATTAGTTATATTCTTTTTGCAAGGAGTTCAGAATACTGTCTTCTGAACTGCTCGAATCTTCCCTCATCAAGAGCTTCTCTTATCTTTTCGGTAAGAGTATTGTAAAAATACAGATTGTGCTGGACTGCAAGTCTGCCGGCAAGCTGTTCATGTGACTTGAATAGGTGACGTATATAAGCTCTGCTGAAATTGCGGCAGGTAGGACAGTCACAATGCTCATCTATCGGAAGTGGGTCAGTCTCATAGCACTTATTGCCAAGATGCATGATACCGCTCCATGTGAACACTGTAGCATGACGTGCATTACGGCTCGGCATAACGCAGTCAAACATATCTATACCTCTTGCGACAGCCTCGATTATATTGGAAGGAGTACCGACTCCCATGAGGTACCTCGGTTTATTCACAGGCATATAAGGCTCGACAACATCGATAATGCGGTACATTTCGGAAGTCTCTTCACCAACTGCAAGTCCGCCTATAGCGTAGCCGTCGAGGTCAAGCTCAGCTATTTCCTCCATATGTCTGATACGTATATCGTCGTATGTAGAGCCCTGATTTATGCCAAAAAGCATCTGATGTTTATTTATAGTATCCGGCAGGCTGTTCAGTCTTGCCATTTCGTCCTTACAGCGGTGGAGCCACCTTGTAGTTCTCGCAACAGACTCCTCAACGTACTTATGCGGTGCAGGATTTTCGATACACTCATCAAATGCCATAGCAATTGTCGAAGCGAGATTTGACTGTATCTGCATACTTTCTTCAGGTCCCATAAATATTCTTTTTCCGTCGATATGGGAAGCGAAATAAACGCCCTCCTCCTTTATCTTGCGGAGCTTAGCCAGTGAAAAGACCTGAAATCCGCCGCTGTCTGTAAGAATAGGCTTATCCCAGTTCATGAACTTATGAAGTCCGCCCATTTGCTTTATTATATGGTCACCCGGTCTTAGGTGGAGATGATATGTATTGCAAAGCTCGACCTGTGTTTTGAGTCCTTTCAGGTCTATGGACGATATTCCGCCTTTTATAGCTGCTGAAGTACCAACATTCATGAAGCAAGGTGTCTGAAAAGTACCGTGTACAGTCTCAAACTGACCTCTTCTTGCCTTATTTTCGGTTTTAAAAAGAGTAAACATTAATTGCTCCTTTGTTATCATAATTAATCGACATCGTATTGTTTGCCGTTTTCGGGGTCTCTGAACTCATGATAATTAAAGAATCCTATCAGATTCTTCTTATCATCTCTTATAGCTCTTATGTACACATCCTGATTGCCTTCATCGATATGATAAGAAAAGACCTTATTGTTATTTATATCTTCCTTAAACCACTCTATCGACATATTTATCTTTGACATAGTTTCCTCGTTGAAGTAGATACGCACAGAAGTTCCTGTAGTTATATTTTTATTCTGTCTCTTAAAAAAGGTATCTGCCTCTGAGTTGATATAAACTATCCTGTAATCCATATCACATATAACTATCGGACTTTTAGATGTTTCTATTACCCCTCTAAAAAAATCAATAAGTTCCATTACCCAAATTCTCCTTCGGAAAATAAAAATGCTGTTCCGGTTTTTAAGCAGTCCCCGTAAATAAATGCGGACCTAAAATACCGGTTGTATGTCTCAACTATTATTATACCACATTTTTCAGAAAAATCAATTACTTAACAACTATTTTAAAGGTAACACCGCACAAAGCTTGTGCTGAAGATACGCAGTCATATTTTTCGTCAGATTGTATAGAAATTCCGCAGGCATACTGATGTATGTCAAGGGATTTCTGTGCAAGATGACGGGCGGGATTTGTGCGGTATTGCCTAAAGTATACACATACAATCGCCGAAACTAAAGAATCTATAGCGTTCTTCAACAGCTTTTTTATATGCGTTCATAGTATTATCGTACCCCATAAATGCTGATACAAGCATTATAAGAGTGCTCTCAGGCAAATGGAAATTAGTTATAAGACCGTCTATGCATTTGAATTCGTATGACGGATAGATGAATATATCAGTATAGCCGTCATGCTCAGATATTTCGTTATAGAAAGTAGCTACACTTTCAAGAGTACGGCAGGTCGTTGTGCCGACTGCAATAACACGTCCGCCGTTTGCTTTAGTCTCATTTATGAGGTCAGCAGTTTCCTTCGGAAGATGATAGTGCTCGCTGTGCATTTTATGGTCAAGGACATTATCCTCCTTAACAGGACGAAATGTGCCGAGTCCCACATGGAGCGTAACAAAGGCAGTCTTTATGCCCTTTGCTCTGAGATCATCAAGCATCTCCGGAGTAAAATGAAGTCCGGCAGTAGGTGCGGCAGCAGAGCCGAGTTCTTTTGAATATACCGTCTGATAGCGTTCTCTGTCTTCAAGCTTCTCTGTGATATACGGCGGAAGCGGCATCTGACCTACATCTTCAAGAGCTGTAAAAAAGTTGCCTTCACATTCAAACTGAACTATCCTGTTTCCGTCATCTTTCACTTCTTTTACCTCGGCAACAAGTCTTCCTCCGCCAAAAGAAAAGCGTGTTCCTACTTTAGCTTTTTTACCCGGACGGCAGATTATTTCCCAAAGCTTATCGCCTTTCTGTTCAAGAAGAAGGAATTCTATGAATGTTCCGTTTTCTATTTTCTCGCCGTAAAGTCTTGCGGGTATTACCCTTGAATCATTCATTACCAGCAAGTCACCTTCTTTGAGGTGTTCGCATAGATTATAGAAGTGCTCATGAGAGATCTCACCGGTAACACGGTCAACGCACATCATTCTTGAAGCGTTTCTCGGCTCGACCGGATGCTGAGCTATGAGCTCCTCCGGCAAGTCATAATAAAAATCTGATTTAAGTAATTCCAATTTCATGCTCCTTTTATCTTCAGAGTTCTGAGGTACTGCTTATGTCCGTCAGTTACACGGAAACTTTCAGCAGCCTTCTGTATAGTTTTATTATGAGTCCATACATCAAGCCTTTTCTGCTCGATATATGGAAGTACATCATCATAGTTCACAGCAAGAGCTGTAGCAAAATACCACGCTGTCATCATTTTTACGTAATACTCATCTGAACGCAGCTCCGCCACCATATCTGCATATTCCTGCTTGAAATCGTCTCCGAGAAAGTGCTTCATCAGCATACCTACTGCGAATCTGACCGTATAAGTATGGTCTGAACCTATCCAGCTCCTGATATGCGTAAGCAGCTCCTCACGGTGCTTTGCGAACACCTTTGGCGAAAACTGGTCACAGGTCGCCCAATTGTTGATATACGGCAGAAATGCCTCTGTCAGAGCTATGCATTTCTGAAAGTCCTTTTCCTCAGAAACAATAAATGCGTGGAGCTGATCCTCATCAAAACTGCCATGCGGCAAAGCTGACAGAAAATCTGCGGTATCCTGACGCTTTCTCAACTCCCTTGCAAGCTTGCGGAGCTCAGGTGTCCTTACTCCGCTGAAATGTTCTTTTCCAAGCTCCGGAATGAGTTTTTGCTGAAAGGAAGCGTATTTATCATCTCTCGCTCCTGCAAGAGAGCTTTCAATATCAGTAAATATGCTCATATTGTATCCCTTCAAGTAAAAAATATTTTTTTGTAAAATCATCAAAAACTGTTGACAACAAGCCGCTAAAGTGCTATTATGTAAACAAGGTAGAGGTGCAGCTGCGAAAAGTAACCGTACATGGGATGACCGATCCAATGATGTCCGGCGAAAGGCAAGGCTGCCGAAGGACGGTCTCTGGTAAATTCCGTTCTGGCTGCGGATCTAACAGGTCTGTGGCTGTCATCATTCCTTATGATGGAGAGCTATCGGCATACAAAATTATCTGTAATGCCAACATTTCTATTATAACGTATGATGAGCCGGTTTGCAACCGGTTTTTGTTATTTTTATGCAAATTTTTTTGTAAGGAGATTTTTTTAATGAAAAAGTACAATGTAGGTATCATCGGAGCAACAGGTATGGTTGGTCAGAGATTCGCAACACTTCTCGAAAATCACCCATGGTTCAACGTTAAGGTCCTCGCAGCTTCACCAAGAAGTGCAGGTCAGACTTATGAGCAGGCTGCCGGAAGCCGTTGGAAGATGGCTGTTCCAATGCCGGCTGCTATGAAGGATATGATCCTCATGGACGCTACATCAGATATCGAGAAGATTGCTTCAATGGTTGACTTCTGCTTCTGTGCTGTTGATATGAAAAAAGACGAGATAAAGGCTCTTGAAGAAGCTTACGCTAAAGCTGAGTGCCCTATCGTTTCTAACAACTCCGCTCACAGATTCACTCCTGACGTTCCTATGGTAGTTCCGGAGATAAATCCGGACCACATTGAAATAATAAAGGCTCAGCGTGAGCGTCTCGGCACAAAGAGAGGTTTCATCGCTGTTAAGTCTAACTGCTCTATCCAGAGCTATGTTCCAGCACTCCACCCACTCAGAAAGTTCGGTCTGAAAAACGTTCTTGCCTGCACATATCAGGCTATTTCCGGTGCCGGAAAGAACTTCGAGACATGGCCTGAAATGGTCGATAACCTCATCCCGTACATCGGCGGAGAAGAAGAGAAGTCCGAGCAGGAGCCGCTCAAAGTATGGGGCGAGATCAAGGGCAACGAGATCGTTAAGGCTACAGCTCCTAACATCACAACTCAGTGTCTCCGTGTACCTGTTTCAGACGGTCACACAGCTGCTGTATTCGTAAGCTTCGAGAACAAGCCTTCCAAGGAAGAGATACTCAAACTCTGGGCTGACTTCAAGGGCGTACCTCAGGAGCTCGAACTCCCAAGTGCTCCAAAGCAGTTCATCCACTACTTCGAGGAGGATAACCGTCCGCAGGCTAAGCTCGACAGAAACCTCGAAGGCGGTATGGCTGTTTCTACAGGTCGTCTCCGTGAGGATACACAGTACGATTATAAGTTCGTTTGCCTCTCTCACAATACTCTCAGAGGTGCAGCAGGCGGCGGCGTACTCCTCGCTGAGCTTCTCGCTGCAAAGGGCTATTTCGACTAAGCAGCAGTTCAAAACATACAATATTATCATGATAATAAGACCATATATACCAAATAAGGATTTTGATGCGATCAAACGCTGGATAACAGACGAACGTACACACGCTATGTGGTGTGCATTCCGTATGCCTTATCCTTTGACGAGAGAGGTATTTGACGAATTTCTTGAAGTGGAGAAAGCAAAATATAATAACGCTGCATATACAGCTGAAACTGATGAAGGCAAGCCAATAGGCTTCTATTGCTTATCTACAGGCGAAAGTGAATGTATGCTCAAATTTGTTGTTATTTCTCCGGAAGTCCGTGGAAAAGGCATTGGCAGGACAATGATAACTTCAGCCGTGAAGCTCGGGTTTGAAGCAGCACAAACCAATACTATCGGTCTTTGTGTATTTGACTGCAATGAAGCTGCAAGAAAATGCTACATCAACGCAGGGTTTAAAGAAGTCTCGCATACAGACGATGCATTCCACTTCAAAAACGAAGTTTGGGGACGCATTTACATGACACACACAAGAGTTAACTGAATTTTACGAAAGGGAGAACTATTATGAAAAATACAATTTTCACCGGTGCTGCTATCGCTATCATCACCCCTATGAATAATGACGGTTCTATCAACTATGATGAGCTCGGACGCATTATCGATGACCAGATCGAAAAGGGCACTGATGCTATCGTTATCTGCGGTACTACAGGCGAATCCGCTACTATGACCGACGACGAGCACCGTGACTGTATTAAATTCGCTGTTAAGCACGTTGCAGGAAGAGTTCCTGTTATCGCCGGTGCAGGCAGCAATGACACACGCTATGCAGTTGAGCTTTCCAAAGAGGCTGAGGCTGCCGGAGCTGACGCTCTGCTCCACGTAACTCCTTACTACAACAAGGCTACTCAGAAGGGTCTCATTGCCCACTTCACTGCTGTTGCTGATGCTGTAAATATTCCGATAATCCTCTATAATGTTCCAAGCAGAACAGGCTGCGGATTCGATGTGGCTACTGTTAAGGAGCTCTCAAAGCACAAGAATATCGCTGCTATCAAGGAAGCAAGCGGAAATATCAGCTTCGCTGCTAAGCTCATTGCTGAGTGCGGCGACAATATCGACGTTTACAGCGGTAATGACGATATGGTAGTTCCGTTAATGTCTCTCGGCGGAAAGGGAGTTATTTCTGTAGCTTCCCATGTCATTCCTAAGGAAATGCACGATATGGTCCAGTACTGCCTTGATAACAACTTCGCAGAAGCTACTAAGCTCCAGATAGAGTATCTCGATATAATCAACAACCTCTTTATCGAAGTTAATCCTATCCCTGCAAAGGAAGCTATGAATATGATAGGCTGGAACGCAGGTCCATGCCGTCTCCCGCTTACAGAGATGTCGGACGAACACAAGGCTAAACTCAGAGCTTCCCTTGAAAAGCACGGTCTTATCAAGTAATTTTGCATAGCCTCTTAAACACTAAAACAAAGGAGTGTATAAACATGACAAATATCGCTATATGCGGTGCTAACGGACATATGGGCAAGACCGTTTACAATTGTATACAGGAACGTGATGACTGTCAGGTCGTTGCCGGTATAGATATATTCACAAAGCAGTACGCTGACTTTCCTATCGTTGAAACTCCGGCTCAGCTTCCTGTAAAACCGGACGTTATCATCGATTACTCAAATCCTGCTTCACTTAACGGACTTCTTGAATACTGCCTTTCTACAGGAACACCTATCGTTATCGCTTCAACAGGCTACAGCGATGAGCAGATCGCTCAGATAAAAGCTGCTGCTCAGCAGGTCCCGATATTCTTTACTTTCAATATGTCTATCGGTATCAACCTGCTGGTAAACCTTGCTAAAAAGGCTGCTTCAGTACTCGGAGATCAGTTCGATATTGAGATAGTTGAAAAGCATCACAATCAGAAGATAGACGCTCCAAGCGGTACTGCTATCATGCTCGCTAATGCTATAAATGAAACTCTCAATAACTCCAAGCACTACGTTTACGACCGCCATTCCAGAAGACAGAAGAGAGAAAAGTCCGAGATTGGTATGCACTCTATCAGAGGCGGCACTATCGTCGGTGAACATGACGTTATCTTCGCCGGTCACGACGAGGTGATAACACTTTCTCACTCAGCAGCTTCTAAAAGCGTCTTCGCTGAGGGCTCTATTAATGCAGCTGTTTTCCTCAAGGATAAAGCTGCCGGACTTTACGATATGTCACTTTTAGTTTAAGACATCACTCCCCTTTTAACTGTAACGTCAATTTAGGAACTTTACGTTTATTTATCGGGGCAAACCTTTCTGAAGAAAGGTTCTTCCCCGAACCCCTTTCCAAAGACTTTCAGTATGATTTTCCCCAGATATAGTGCTCCTGAGAAAAGAAAAGCCATTGTTTTATTTCCGTTAAAGGAGCACTATATCTGGGGAAAATGAAGCCGAAAGTTTTAGGAAGGGAGTTTGAGGGAGAACCCTTTTTCAAAAGGGTTTCCCTCAATAATATACGTATAATTCCTGAATCAACGCTGCAATTATAAGGGGAAGTTTATTACGGAGGAATTATCATGCTTACACATACCGGTACTATCACTATCGAAACAGAACGTCTTATACTCAGGAGATTTGAATACTCCGATGATGAGGCTATGCTTAAATACTGGATAGCTGACGAAAAAATACAGTCCCTATATTCAGAGCCTACTTACTCCACAAAAGAAGAAGTAAAGGGACTTCTGGATAAGTACATATCCTCCTATGCGAGAGAGGATTACTACCGCTGGGCTATCATCGATAAGGAAAACGGTGAGTGCGTCGGACAGATCGCATACTTTCTCGTCGACAACAAGAACCATTTTGCTGAGATAGAATACTGCATAGGTTCTCAGTTTCAGTGCAGAGGATACGCTACTGAGGCTACTAAAGCTGTTATCGACTTTGGATTTAAGAAGATGAATCTCCATAAAGTACAGATCTGCACTAAAACTATAAATGCTCCTTCAAAGCGAGTTATAGAAAAATGCGGCTTCACCTATGAGGGTACTCTCAGGGACTATTTCTTCATGAACGGCAATTATGTGGGCAGACTTTATTTCTCTATACTCAGAAGCGAATACGAAAAATAATATCCTTTGGAGGTAATTATGGCTGATCTCGAAACTCTTGAAAAAGTTCGTGAATTTTTCAAAAACGACCGCTATGCTACTGAGACAGGTGCTGTTATAGACGAAATCGGTGACCACTACGCAAAAGTAAGCCTCACCATAAACGATCATCACAAAAACGCTATGGGAGGCGTTATGGGCGGAGTTTATTTTACTCTCGCTGACTTTGCCTTTGCTGTAGCTTCAAACTGGCAGGAACCCGGAGTTGTCGGTCTTAACAACAGCGTTTCCTTTATCGGAGTTCCTAAAACTGAACGTCTGATAGCTGAGGCAACTCTTATAAAAGACGGACGCTCTACTTGCTCCTATCATGTGACCGTATCTGACGAAAACGGCTCACCGGTAGCAATCGTACAGTGTCTGGGATTCCATAAGAATAGATAAAAGTCAAGGCAATACTGCACAAACTTAGCATATAGTATTTGTGAATTAATACAAAGTAAAATTAAATATCGTCTTTTTTGACCTCCTTAAATCACTGTATTATATACAGCACTTTAAGGAGGTATTTTTATGAAAAAATCTTTGGCACTATTGGCAGTCCTCACATTTTTAGCAGGAGCAGTCTCCTGCAAAAAGGACACCGAAAGTTCATCTGACACAGTTGTCATTCCTGTCGGAGACACCACAAATGGAAGTGAAAAGACTGAAATAAAGCTCTTTGCTATGACAAATTTCCACCGCAATGACAACGACCCAATGAAAAATTTCGTGAACAACAGCAATAAGTATACGCTGACCGAAACTGAATTTTACGGCTCAGACACAGACGTAACTCAGTCTCTTACTGACATGAATGTCGAGATACTTTCCGGCAATATACCGGATATTATCGTAACTCAGGGAAATTGCATGGACAAGCTCATAAAAAAAGACTACATGACCGATCTTACTCCGCTTATGGAAAACTATGACGGTGTAAAGCCTGACGACCTTCTGCCTAACGTTCTCGACAGCATAAAAAAAGACGGCGAGATAAACTTCATCTACAATGAATTCTCTTTTGCAGCAGTTGTCGCAAAGACTAAGAATCTCGGTGACAAAGATATGACAAACTGGTCGTACAAGGACGCTATCGAAACCTATAAGAATATGCCGGAAGGTATGCAGTTCATCGACGGAATTTACGAAAATAAGGACTACTACAGCTATATGCTCACAAAAGTTGGTTACGACTCGATAGACTTTGAAAACAATACCTGCGACTTTGACGGTCCATTCCGTGAAACTCTTGAATTTCTCAGCGATAATATAGAGTCTGGCGACTTCAACGGCTGGGACGGTTATGAAATGCTTAACGATAAAGCTCTGCTTATGCGTTCTATGAGTGGGTGCGGACTTAACGCTATTACAGCCGATCTGTTTTACGAACTTGAAGGCAGCGACCTCACCTTTGTCGGCTATCCTTCTATAAATGGTCAGGGAGCTATAACATCAACTGCCCCTGTATTCGGTATAATGGAGCAAAGTCCGCATAAAGCTGAGGCATGGGAGATAATAAATTCATTATTCACTGAGGAAATACAATGCGACCCCAATTATACCACCACAACACCTGTACTGAAAGACGCTGTTCCGGAATTCGTCTCTGAGAAGAACAAGTGGGCTGCATGGTCGATACATAAGCAAAATCCCTCACATTTAGATCAGGACAAGTCTTTTAAAATGACTCCCGAACAGATACAGCAGTGCGTAGACTACGTTCAGTCCATAAAAATAGACCCGCTCTTTGATCCACAGATAAACAGGATCATGGAAGAAGAATACATGAAAGTCTATAACAAGGAACAGACCGTGGACCAATGCATAAATCTGCTTAATGACCGCATCTCGCTTTATCTGAGTGAGAATGATTGATATGATATGAAAAAAGGAGCTTTTTCAAGCTCCTCTTTTCATTATATCATTATATTAGGGAATCGAAGGTTATTAAGCCTTCGTGAGAGATGGCAGTGTTCCAATGAGGTATTTCTGAACTGCAAGTGCATCCATGTTTGTAACTCCGTCATTATCACCATAAACATCGGCATTTATCTCGCCCTGTTCTGTCATTGCGTTTTCGTCTGTTCCGCCAACGCCGTAAGTATCGAAGTTTGCAACGCTCTGCATTATAAGTACAGCGTCATTCATCTTGACCTCACCGCTGCAATTTGCGTCACCTGCAAGTGTCTGTACAGGCTTTACTGAACCGCCGTCCTCAGCAAAAGCCATGTAGAAGAGGTTTGCTGCATCAGCTTTGGTTATAGTATGACTGCCTGCATTTAATTTAGCTGTTATTATACCGTCACCGGCAGATGTGTACTTCACACCGTCTATCTTGATAGTTGCTGCCGGTTCTATGAATACGAGGGTCAACTGTCCTGCTTTATCAGCTGTAAAGCTTACGCTTGTAGCTGTTTCTAATTTCAGGCATTGTGTAAGGGTAAGTCCGTTATATGTGGCTGTACCCTTACTGTTAGAGAGGTTGCCTGATATTGTATAAAAGTTGCTTGCTGTGCCATTTTCAGTAAAGTTATGAACATAACCGCCTGCTACAGGCTCTACAGGTTTTGAAGTTGTAGTGGTTGTTGTAGGTGTTGGAGTATTTTGAGTTGTTGTATTTGTTGGAGTTGGTGTTGAGCTTGCTCCAGCATATACATCAGGTGTAGAAGCCTGTGAGATTCCATTTGCCATATGGTAACCAAGAGACTTGTAAGTGCCGTTTGTCTCTGCGAAACCAGCCGGTGCAGGTGAGCCATTGCTGTTTCTCCATGTCTTATGGAAATCAGTACCCATTGCTCCGACATTAAGAGAGATGAAGTCGGAATCAGCAGGTTTAACAACATCGCCTATCTTAGCTCCGCTTGTCATGTCTACCTGAGACTTGTTATAGTAGTAGCTGCCATTATTATTGAACTGGATAGAATTTGTCATCTTGCCGACAAACTTATCAGTTGCAAGTGAGATTCCAGGTGCATTAGTCTTTGAGACCTTGCTTGTATTATAGTAGGACATAAGGTTCACAAGAGTGGCATCAGAAGCACATCTATATACGAAATAGTTGCCTTTTCCGTTTCCGCCTATTCCGTTGTTGTATGCTGTACAATCCTTCATATCACCAAATTTCGGATTGTTATTATCAGTAAATCCGCAGTTGAGGTTTTCAAAAGCGAGACAGTTCTCAACATTGTGGCGAGTGCCTACTCCGCCGCCGCCGAGCTTGAATCCGTTACCGTCACAGTTTCCGTAGCCTTTTCCGTCCTCAGTAAATCCGTTTCTGAATGCGATACAGTTCTTTATTGTGACCTTGCCTATAGGTCCTGTAGCTTCCTTAGCGTAGAGATCCCAACCGTCATCAGAGTTGCAGTAAGACATACATCCATCGAAAACATTTCCTTCGCCGCAGGTAAGCTTTGCAGCAAATCCGTCAGCATTCTCCATTGTAGCATCATCGCAGTTATTCTTTGATGTACAGTTCTTTACGAGGTTGTTTGTCGGCCACTGTGATACAGCTGTGTAGCTGCTGTTGTATCTTGAGATCTGAAGTCCTGTATCCTGATTTCCGTTGAATACCATCTGCTCAACGATGTTATTATCGCCTGAGAGAAGCATTCCGTTATCACCAGCATTAGCTATCTCGAAGCCATAGAAGTGCCAGTATGAACCGTCAAGAACGAATCCGTAGTTTGAGTTTGATACTGATTCACCAGAGAAATCGAACTTTACAGTTGCTCCCGGATATGCAGCGATAGTCTTATACTTGCCTGCACTTCCGGCATTGCTCTCCTCAATCTTAATAGTAGAGCTGTATTTATAAGTGCCGCCGAGGAGGTAGATATAACCTCCTGCTGGCACGTTCTTTATAGCTGTAAGAACGTCAGTAGGTGTATTTACAGTTTTTCCGTCGCCGCCGCCGTTAGGTGATGCATATATAACATTGCCGCCTGTAACAGGTGTTACAACTGTTGGAGTCTGAGTTGTAACTGTAGGAGCTTTAGTAGTTGTAAGAGTTGTTACGATAGGCTTTACGGAAGTTGTTGCAGTCGTAACAACTGGAGGAGCTGTTGTATTATCCTCCTTGAATCCGCTTCCTATAGCAGTTACAGTGCCCTTATAGCTTACAAGAGCTGATTTCAGAGCTGTATTAACTGCATAGCTCGAATCATCTACTGAGTTATTGAAAGTCCACTTGAAGTCTCCGCCGTCAACACGACCTGCCTTAGCTGTAACTATTGCAGGAACATCCGCTGCTGCGTCCGGAGTATATTTGTACATTATGGAAGATGTATCAAAGTTATTGTATGTTGTACCGCCTGAAAGCGTTTTTACCCCTGAAGGAACGGATTCATTCCTTGATTTAGCTTCATACGCATCGAAGCTTGAATTATTCTGCTGATATGTTATGTAACTCTGAACACCTTCCATATAGTTGCCGTAGGACTTTATGATTCCGCCTGCTTCACCTGAGAATGTTCCTTCTCCGGCAGCGTCTGTACCCTGCATTGAGCTCATCATAGGCTTTGGACAATTTCTGAAATAGTTGTTCTCGACAAACACGGAACAGCCCATTGTTGCACCGACTCCGTATTTTGCATTTCCGTCAAAGTAGTTATTGTATGAATGTACTGTACAGGTTCTTATTCTTGGGTGACGTGAATCTGAGTGGTCATACCAGTTGTGGTGGTATGTGATATAATTCTCAGTACTCTCGCTCTTCATTCCCTGAAGATTACACTTTCCGTTATCCCAGAAGTGGTTATAAGAATGAGTTATATATGATGAGGTCTTGGTATCAAGAGCTCCGTCACCTTTTGCCTGGTCTGCGTCACTTCCTGCGTCGCCGTAGAAGAAGTCGCAGTTATGTACCCATACATGATCGTTATTCTGCTGAAGTCCGACATCATCGCCCTCACCGCTGTTACAGTTCATAAAGCCGATATTTCTTACCTCAACATTTGAAGCGTTAGCTATACGAAGTCCGAAGCCGTTGAATACTGTATCATTTCCGATACCCTCGATAGTAACACCGCAGCTAAGTCTCTTTGAAGCTCCGCTGCCCTTTATAAGAAGGTCGCCGTCCATAAGAGTTGAAGGATCGGTTATATTGCCTATAAATCTGATACAGAGCGGTCTTGAATCAGTACCTTTCTGGTAAGCTGTAAGAATATTCTGGATACCTGTAGTCTTTGTAGTACCGCCCTTTGAATCGGTAACAACATCCATGCTTACAGAATCCTTAGTCTGCTCGGTAACATAGAGCACTACTGCTCCGCTTCTGAGTGTGCCGTCCTCATTGTAAGCACCTGAGGATGTTCCGCCTACCCAGCCAAATCCGCTTCTGTCGTGTGCATAAGCAGTTGCGGAAGTCTCACCTGCTTTTGAAGAATCCTCCTTACCGTTAACAACAGGAACTACCTTTATAGTGTGATTACCTGCTTTAAGTCCGACAGCATCTGCACGCATATAGCCGGGATACTGTCTTATGAGCATACTGTCGATCTGTTTGCCGTCAACATAAACGTTATATCCGGAAGCTCCCGAAACAGATGACCATGTTGCATAAACCGCTTCGCCGTATCCTACAGACTGAATGAACTTCACAGTACTCTCGGCAGCATTTGCCACCATTGTCTCACCTGTCATGAGTACCCAGCCTGAATTGCCCATTGTTCCGACTGTACCGGTAACTGTCATGACTGCGGCAGCTGCAACAGCAGCTATCCTTCTCTTCATAATCAGATTTCTCATTTTAATTCCTCCAAAAAATATAATGCCTTCATATATGATTTTGGTTTCCGTCTGACGGTTCCCTAAGCCGTCAGCATATCTTCTGTCTATATTATAGCCAGAATCGTCCGTATTTTCAATGATATATAATACTCACTAACTGACCTTTTGTGCTTTTTATCACTTTTTCAACGCACATTCAGTCATATTAGTTACATTATTCACCTGTTATAGCATCATTCTTTCATTTTCACTTTCATTTCATCCTAAATTATTATTGACATTTTTTCTTTTGTAGTGTACAATATTATTAACACATATCACGAAAGGAGTACAGGATATTGATTTCAATTAAACATGACGATTTCAGCAGTAATTACGATTTGTTTGTAAAACTCTGCGACATGACTTCAGAGCCGCTTAAACTTACAAAAGAAGGCAGTCCGGATCTTATCGTGATGAATGCCGATGCTTACTACAGACGCAAAAAAATGCTCGATCTCCGTGAAAAACTTCTCAGACTTAACGAAGATGAGCCTTTTGAGTCAAAGGGAATCTCTCTCGAAGAACTGAGCAAATATATCGAAGAGATCGAAGCAGATCAGGAAATATAACTATCTGTCAGAAACAATTTTGTAATAACGATGAAAATTTGATGAAATAAAACGTTTTTTTATTGACATTTACTTACTTCTGTTCTATAATATTTATACAGCAGCGAAAGGGGTTCGCTGTCGTATAAAAGATACAGGATAATTAATAGGAGGATTTTACTATGGGAATTTTTAGCAGAATAAGCGACCTTCTTAAGGCAAACGTTAATGACCTTATCGACAGAGCTGAAGATCCGGAGAAAATGGTCAAGCAGATCATTATTGATATGCAGCAGGAACTCACAAAGGCTACTCAGAATTACGGTAAGGCTAAGGCAAGTGAGAAGCTTGCTGAAAAGAAGTACCTCGAAGCTCAGAGAGTCTCTGCAAACTGGGAGTCAAAGGCTAAGGCTGCTCTCTCTCAGGGAAATGCTGACCTCGCTAAGCAGGCTCTTGCTAAGAAAGTCAAGGCTGACGAGGATGTCGCAAACTATAAGGAAATGTACGATTCTATCTCTACACAGACCGAGGCTATCGGTAATCAGGTAGAGGTACTTAAAGCTAAATTAGACGAAGCTAAGTCACGTCAGGCTATGCTTATCGCTCGTTCACAGATGGCAGATACTCAGAAGAGTCTCGCTAAGGCTGCCGGCGGTTTCGATGGCAACTCCGCTTTGGAGAAATTCAATAGAATGGAAGAAAAGATCGAACGCAAGGAAGCTGAAGCTGCTGCATTCACTGAGATCGCAGGAAGCGGAGATACTGAACTCGATGATGCTTTTGCACAGGTTGAATCCGACGCTAAGGTAGACGCTGAGCTCGCAAGATTAATGGCTGAGATGAACGGCGGTGCTGCTGACACAGGTTCCGCTGAATAATCAACGTTCTTTTGAGGGGCGGATATTCTGCCCCTCTTTTTGTATCCAGATAATGAAAGGGGTGTATATTATGAAAAAAACAAAAAAATACACCAATTGCAGATGCAGCCGGAAATCATTTCCTCTGATATCTGTTTTGTCGATCGCCGCTGCTTATGCAGCTTACTCCATTTGCAAAAAACAGAGCGATAAACGCTATTTTGAAAAGTGGAAAGATTACGACGAATGCGGTATCTGATCTTATATCAATTAAAAAACGGCAGGAGCGATCCTGCCGTTTTTTTATTTACTGTTTCTCTTAAAGTACTGTCCGACTGCTTCGCTGCCTGAAAGCATGAATATTACTGCTATACTTGCTATCAGCGACAAGCCGTATAACAATCCAACAAGTCCTAAATTTCCATTGTGCTGCGGTATCATGACCACTCCGGGGAATATCTGGACAAGAATGAAAAGTACGAATACAAGTGATGAGAGCGATTTTGCAAATCCCATTCCTGTAACGAGGAGTATCGAGCAAAGTCCAACTGCTCCTGCAATATAGAATGATGAATCTCCGACTTTTTTGCCGAATCCGCTGAAACCGTCCTTATAGCTGAGTCCGAGCTGACCTGAATAAAGCAGATAGAACAGAACTGCCGCAGCAATTCCTATTATAGCGATAACAATAGTTATCTTGAAGCCTTTCTGTGCAAGCTCAGCTTTTCTTTCCTCTTTGAGCTGTATCATCATCCTGAGACTCTCTTTTGAATCCTTCTGCTCTGATACGAGCTGGGCTGCAACAGCCTTTTTGGATGCCTCTTTCTTAGCTCTTTCGAGGTCTTCATCAACGTACTTAGGAACATATTTAACAGGCTCCGGAGCATCGTCAAGTACCGGAGCTGTGATAGGCTCTTCAAGCTTTGGAGCTTCCTCCTTCTTCGGCGGCGGAACATAATTGTCCTCATCAAGCACAGGTGCGGAGATAACAGGCTCCGGTGCTACTGCACCAAGCTGGTCTCTTCTCATATCGAGAACCTTCTGCTGATTTGCCTTTGGAAGTCTGTTGAAAGTTTCAAGCTGCTCTGGAGTAAGTCCGGCAATTATCTCCTCATCCGAAAGAACGAGCTTCTCCGGAGCTTTCGCTGAATCTGCTACATATGGCACATCATCGTCAAGTGTAGGAGCAACTACTCCGGTAGGAGCTCCTTTTTTCTCGCTTGAAGGTGTGTATACATCCATATCATCAAGCACAGGAGCTGCGACACCAGTCGGACCGCCTTTTTTTGCTGTAGGAGCAACATAGTCTATATCGTCCAGAACAGGAGCTGCGATACCTGAGATGTCATTTTTCTTCGGCTCAGGAGCTTTATACTCTATATCTTCAAGCGGTGAACCGCCGAAATTATTCTCTTCATTCATTTTATTCACCTCGTTTTATAATCGATCTTACCATTTCATCCATGTTCTTATACTGACCTGAGTCCTTCATAGCATAATATGTCAGGAGCAATGAAGCGTCAGAGCCATCAACTGAACCGTCCCTGTCGACATCTGCTGCAAGCCGCTGAATACCGGTCAGACTGCAATTGCCATAAGACATGACCTCTGCGTACGCCCTGAGTGCCATTGCAGCATCAGTACCGTCAATATCGGCGTCAAAATTGACATCACCAAGCATATAGTCAACCGGTTTATCCGAAGGAGAATAGTCACTTTTCGCTACAGGATGGTACATATTGAACTCCGCTGATGTATAATCCGGATACAGAGCTGTAAGTTTCTCCTGCTCCATACCTGTGATATGCTTCTGCTCTCCTGAATACTGGTCAAAAGTTTCAGTTCCTCTAAGGAAAAAATACTTATTGACACCGTCGAAATTGCTGTCCCACGTAGGGTCAAGGAGGTAATATGTGCCGTTTATCGAGGCGGTTACCCACACATGATCTCCGCTTCCTGTAGTTCCTGCGATTATCCTGCTGGACACTCCGGCAGCAGAAGCGAGTCTGTAGAAAAGCTGGGTTATTCCCTGACACACTGCCTTACCATTAGCAAGTGCCCCATAAGCCGAGTATACTGAATTATCTTCAAGATCATCAGCATAGTCAACATTGCGGACTATATAATCATATATCAGCTTTATCTTTTCGTATTCACTTTTTCCCTTTAATGAAAGTTCCTGAACGATCTCGCCAACACGCTTATCGACATAGCGTTCCTGCTCCTGAGTAGTAAAATACTCAAATCTCAGTATGAAGGTAACGTACTTTCCGTGATCGAACGTCTGACACGCACACCCGTAGATGCCATACCTGAGGTAATCTCCCTCATCCGGACAGCCTGTTTCTTCATAAGCGTACTTGAACAGTTCATCAAGAACATCATCTGATCTATCCATAGTAACAGCATAGTTGATCGAGACCATGCTCTTTTTCAGTTTAGTCTGCTCACGGAGATACTCTGATGCCGCTGTAATATCGGTATACTGCGATACAGCTGTAACATTGCTTACAATAGGGTAAACATCAGCCGCCGCACATACTTTATTTACCGGACATACCAATACACTTACTGCTGCCGCTAAAGACAGCAGTCCTCTTAATGCTCTCATAATCTACAAATACTGAGTTACAAAACTCAGACCTCTATTCGGTCCTCAATCCTGCTGAACGTCTGAGAAGATAAGACTGCAACATTACAAGATCGTTGACCTTTACTGCACCGTCGCCGTTTATATCGGCGGCATTATGTTCAACTTGTTTTTTAAACCCGTATATTATCCCTGATCTTAACTTTATCTCGTCAAAGGAATCGACAAGTCCGTCGCCGTCTATGTCGCCGACCATATATGGCTGTACATATGCTGTATCGCTTATAGGATAAAGTGAACAGAAGCTGTCCGAGGTATAATCCGGCTCTATATTCGGAAGATCAGCCTTTCCCTTTGAGGGAGTATGCTTTCCGGCAGTAAAAGAATCAAAGTCATTTTTCCCTTTCAGGAAATACTTATGATTCAGCGACTGTGTACCGGCATCGTAAGTTGCATCCAGATAGTAGTATTTGCCGTCTATCTCAGCAATATTCCACGCATGAGTACCTCCGCCGACTCCGGTACCGCATATTATACGCACCGGAACGTTCAGTTCTCTTAACATCCTGTAAATGATCTGAGCATATCCCTGACAAACGCATCCGTCTCCGGATAGTCCACCGTAAGCAGAAAATGTCACATCCTTATTGAGATCATGAGAATAAGCTACATTTGCCGTAACATATTCGTAAACAGCCTTTATCTTCTCGTAGCTGCTTTTATCGCTAATTTTAAAAGAAGCCAGTGCAGAACTTATCTTCCTGCCCACTTCCGCTTCCTGCGAAGCATTAGTAAAGTAGCCGAGCTTTATTCCGATAGTAACTGTATTCTCAGAACGAGAGATCCAGCCTCCGTGATTTTTGAGACTCAGTCTGAGGTAATCGCCCTCATTGCTCTTACCTGTTTCCTTGCAGGCAAGGTCAACAATGGTATTCAGCAAAGTACCTCCGGAGAGTCCGGTATCATTTGGAAGGCTTACCACCACTTCCGTATTTCGTAAAGTCATCTGCTCTCTGACATAAACTGCGGCTTTATCCACAGTTTCAAAGTAAGAACTATCTGCCTTTGTACCGGCAGAAGCAGGGACCGCAGCTTTTTCAGCCGCTGAATATACCGGAGCTGCACCGACAAATAATGTCAGTGCAGCAGCAATAATAAAAGATCTCTTTAATAATTTCATTTTACCTTTCCAGTATCTGAGCACGGTCAGGACCGATACCTACCATGCTTACGTGACAGCCAACAAGTTCTTCAAGACGCTTTATATAGCTCTTGCAGCTGTCCGGGAGCTCATCAAAGCTTGCACACTTTGAAATATCCTCATTGAATCCCGGGAACTCCTCGTAAACAGGCTCGCATCCCTCCAGCTCTTCGAGAGTAGGTGGAAAATTCTCTGTAATAGTGCCATCCGGCTTCTTGTAGGCAACGCACACTTTAAGTGTATCAAGACCTGCAAGTGTATCAAGTTTGTTTATTGCAAGGCTGTCAAGACCGTTAACTCTTACTGAATGACGAACGATAACTGCATCGAACCAGCCTGTTCTTCTTGGACGGCCTGTAGTTGTACCGAATTCGCCGCCGACGTTTCTGATCTGGTCACCGATCTCATCGTCAAGCTCAGTTGGGAAAGGTCCCTTACCTACTCTTGTAGTATAAGCCTTAGCAACACCAATTATGTTTGTAATTACCTTAGGTCCAACACCAGTACCTACACAAACACCTGCTGAGAGCGGATGTGAAGATGTAACGTATGGGTATGTACCGAAGTCGATATCAAGGAGAGTAGCCTGAGCACCCTCGAACATGATAGTCTTTCCTGCTTTATCAGCTTCAAAAGTGAGTACAGAAACGTCGTCCATATAAGGGAGGAGTCTCTTTCCGTATTCTGTGTATTCTTTAGTAACAGCGTCGAGGTCGAAAGCTTCTCCGCCGTAAACATCTGTGATTATCTTATTTTTAAGCTTACCTGTAGCCTGTATCTTTTCAGCAAGCACCTCCGGATGTGTGAGATCGTACATTCTGATGCCGCATCTCTCGTACTTATCCATGTAAGCAGGACCTATACCACGCTTTGTAGTACCGATGTCCTTACCGCCTCTGAAAGCTTCTGAAAGGCCGTCGAGAGTGATATGCCAAGGCATAACGATCTGAGCACGAGGGTCAACTTTGAGGTGTCCCTCAGTCTTTATTCCTCTTTCAGCAAGGCTGTCGAGCTCGCCGATGAAATCCTTAGGATCAAGAACAACTCCTGCACCTATCAGGCAGAGTGTGTTTGGATAAAGAATTCCGGAAGGTATCAGGTGGAGCTTATACACTTCGCCGTTGTTTACAACTGTATGACCGGCATTATTACCGCCCTGTGAACGAACTACAACATCTGCACGGGAAGAGATTATGTCAATTATCTTACCCTTTCCCTCGTCTCCCCACTGAGTTCCGACAACAATATTAGCAGGCATTTGATTTCCTCTTTTCATAAAATTAATTTGTGCATATGCACGCTTACAATTTATTATATCACACTTGCTCACTGATTTCAAGAGGAAATCGACTTTTTCATACATCACAGAGGTAAAAAAAGAGACGGAAAAAATCCGTCTCTTTTGTATTATTCAGCAATCCTCGTCACGTTTAATGTGAAAGATCATTCTGAGAAGTCCGGAAAGGAACTTAGGACTCTTTATTATTACAACTTTCATATGTACTCCTCCTTGAAATGAATATATAACATTATATTCACTTTTCAGGATTATGTTACATCAAGACTGAATAACAAGGGCGAGTCCGCTTTCAATGTCGAGAAAAGCCTGTCCGCCGGTTATCTCGTTGCTCACTCCGATAGGGAACGAGTTTTTCATCTCGTAGTTTTCAAGCGGGTACTTCACTCCCCTGAGACTTCTTATCTTCACTGTCTCAGTTATTGCGAACACCGAAAGATACTTAAATCCCCAGCGATCTGACTCGTCGACGTACATAGCCTCGCCCTCTCTTGCTCCCTGTACGCCGATAAACTCGTTTCCAATAAGCATAAGTGCAGCACCGTGCTCACGGGCATATAAAATAGTCTGGATATTGGCGAAAGCATGGTCAAAGCGAGGACCTCCCATTGCTCCGTAGAGGTATATGACATCATATCCTCGTTCTATCGCTATCTTTACTGCCATAAGAGTATCGGTATCGTCCTTTTCCGGCATTGTTTTTATTATCTCGCAGTCAGACGGCAGCTTTCCTTTGTAGGAATCAAAGTCCCCGACTATCACGTCCGGCTTCAATTTCAGCTTCTTAGTGTGTTTATAGCCGCTGTCGGCACATATCACGTATCCGCCGTGGTTAGGGAACCAGTATTTAGCGATATGCCCAAGCTCTCCGCCGGCAAAAATGTGGCATCTTTTCATTTCAGCTCCCACTCCTTCAGCTGTTTTGCTTCTTCGTACATAGCACAATAGCTCTCGTGACGGCTTTTAGAAATTGCTCCGTTTGCAACAGCTTCCAGTACTGCACATCCCTTTTCGCAGGTATGAGAGCAGTCCCTGAACTGACATTCATCGGTAATATCTCTCATTTCACGGAAGCAGTCGGCGAGCTCGTCTTTACGGATGATATCGTACCGGTTAGTATCAAAAGTCGAAAATCCCGGAGTATCGGCGATATAGCCGCCTCCGGCGAGTTTATAAAGCTCGGCATGACGGGTAGTATGTCTGCCTCTGCCGAGTTTTTTGCTTATCTCAGCAGTCGGGATATTCAAGGATGGGTCGACAGCATTGAGCAGCGTCGACTTCCCTGCACCGGAATTCCCTGTAAATGCACTTATCTTTCCGGCAAGCAGCTTCCGGACCGCTTCAACTGTCGCCTCATCGTTATAGTCGACTTCAAGCACATCGATGCCTATACTGCTGTAAATTTTATGTATCTCGCTGCTGTCGCCGAGGTCGGTCTTAGTGATGACCACGACCGGAGTTATCCCCTTGAATTCCGCTATCGCTATAAATTTATCGAGGATAAGGTAATTCGGTGCAGGCGAACAAGTAGATACCACAAATATCAACTGGTCAAGATTTGCAAGCGGAGGTCGGATTATACAGTTTTTTCGTGGAAGTATCTCACTTATGACACCGTTTTCGATGTTCACTCTGTCTCCCACGCAGGGACTTATCCCTCTGTTGCGGAAAACTCCTCTTGCTTTACACTCATATATACTGTCAGGGGACTCTACAGTATAGAGTCCCCCTAAGCATTTTATTATTATTCCGCTGGTATTTTTATTACTCATTAATACCACTGCCACTTAGTAGCACCGTCAGTTTCATCATAAACCCAGTCGCCGTTTACACCAGCTTCGTATGGAGTCCATACTCCGTTTACATACTCGCCGTTGAAACCAGGCTGCCATGAAGGGTCAGCTGTTGGTGCCGGCGGAGGTGGTGCCTGTGTGGTTGGCTCCGGACCGTACTCATTCGGAGTCGGCTCCGGCTCCGGCTCAGGCTCTACATAAGGCTCTGTCTCAGGCTCTGGGAATCCGCCAACCTGCTGGAATGCACTGTAAACGTCCTCTGTAAGAGTATTTACGCTGCCTGTAGCAAAGTTGAACTTATATGTTCCGAGAGTTGCGGTAGAGTTATTGTTGAGGTTTGTGAGCATGATAGTTACAAGAACATCTTCACCAGAACCTCCAACTACCTGCTCATAGTCTGAATATCCAGGGAGAATGATAGTTGTTGAGCTTTCTGTCTTAGGTCTTGCACCGTCCTTGCCCTGTACGATGTAGTCGATAACGAATCTGCCCTTAGCACCGTCCGGGAATGTGATCTTGTAAGGTATCTCGCCGTCAGGATCAGTACCGTCGCTGACGTAGAGGATGATCTCTGTACCCTCATCTACCTTTTCGCCCTTTGCGATGCTCTGTTCGTAAACCTTACCCTTCTCCTTGTAAGAAGGACCTGTCTCTGTCTTAACTTTGAGTCCGCTGTAAGAAGCAACTTCTGCTGCATCCTTAGCGTCCATGTCAACGAAGTCCTTAACTTCTATCTGAGCCTTGTTTGGTCCCATGCTGACATAGAGTATTACCTTTGAACCCTTGTGTACTACTGTACCTTCTTTAGGTTCGGTCTTTATAACATAGCCTTTCTCGACATTCGCATCAGGCTGCTGTTTTATCTCGAATTTAAGTCCACGTATATTGAGCTGATCCTTAGCCATTTCCTGATTCATTTCAGTACACTTAGGAACTTCTGTGCTCTCCATACCCTTACTGAGCTTGACTTTAAGCGTATCACCCTTATTGAATTCCTGACCCTCCGGTATGCTCTGCCAGATGATAGCATTCTCAGGATACTCAGCGTATTCGGAATCAACGACTTCAAAGTTGATATTATTGCCGTACTTGTTATTAGCTTCTGTGTAGTCCATACCGATGAAGTCTTCCATTTTGAAATCGTTCTTCTTGCCGCTGTTTTTCAGCAGACCGCTGAGAAGCGATGCAATGAAAATAACTGCAACGATTATTACGACAACTATTACCGCTGTAAGTACCGGAACAACAAGTGATGAACGTTCTTCTTCCTCATCATCGTCGTCCTCGTCTTCATAGTAGTTATTATTATACGGCGGCTGCTGAGGCTGCTGAGCAAATCTCTGCTGAGCTGCCTGAGGATTCTGATAGCCCGGAGCTCCTGCTGCTCCCATGCCTGCACCAGCATAGGCATGTACGTTCTGCTCCTGACCCATTGGTTCTTCATGCTGGGCATTATCCATATGAGCACTGAAGTGTCTTGTATCCTCGATAGAGTCCTCTTCTTCCTGATAGTAGCCGAACTTCATCTCAGGATTGGACTTAAAGGCTTCGATGTCATTTATCATCTCGCCTGTAGTCTGGTATCTGTCCTCAGGAGCTTTCTCCATAGCCTTGAGAACGATCTCTTCAAGACCGTCAGGTATCTCTGGATTTATAGCTCTCGGACGCTCTGGGATGTCATGCATATGCATAACAGCTATTGCGACCGGATTATCGCTGTCGAAAGGCTTCTTTCCTGTGAGCATCTCATACATCATAGCTCCGACAGAGTAAATATCGCTCTTGGCATCGGTAACATTTCCGCTTGCCTGTTCAGGGCTGATATAATGAACGCTTCCGATAGCCTGATCTGTAGCGGTCTTGCCCTCTTCTCTTGCGAACTTGGCGATACCGAAGTCCATGACCTTGATAGTACCGTCAGTGAACATCATGATGTTCTGAGGCTTTATATCTCTGTGAACTATGCCCTTATCGTGAGCGTGCTGAAGTGCTCTGAGTATCTGGATGACAAAATGAACTGTGTCTTTCCATGTGAGCACTTTCTCCTCCTCGATATACTCTTTAAGAGTTATACCGTCGATGTACTCCATTACGATATACTGTATTTTTTCAGAGAATCCGACATCGTATATCTTGACGATATTCGGATGTGAAAGAACAGCTATTGCTTTTGACTCATTGCGGAAACGGCGGAGAAACTCCTCGTTCTCTGCGTATTCTTTCTTGAGTATCTTTATGGCTACAGTCTTGTTGTCTATGACATCGATACCTTTGTATACCTCTGCCATACCTCCAACGCCAATAAGCTCGGTTATTTCATATCTTCCATCGAGCTTCTTGCCAATGTTTTTATCCATTTCCTTTCCTCCTGAATTAATCTGACACGACAGCGACTGTAACATTGTCACGGCCGCCCTTGCTTAGAGCAAGGTTTATCAGTTCATCTGCGACGTCATCGAAAGTTGAATTCAGAATGACATCATATATTTCATCGTCGCTGCAATATCCTGAAAGTCCATCAGAACAAAGCAGCAAACTGATCTTATCCTCATAATCAAGTATAAAGGTATCCGGAAGCACTGTCTTTTCGACACCGACTGCTCTTACGAGCATATGTTTCTGCGGATGATCTTCAATTTCCTCTTCTGTTATTTTTCCTTGTTCAAAAAGAAGAGAAGCTACATTATGGTCTGTAGTTATCCTCAGCAGTTTCTTATCCGTTATAAGGTAAGCTCTGCTGTCGCCCACATTGGCGATAAAGGCTGATTTACTATTTACAAATGCCGCCACGCAGGTAGTTCCCATGCCGAAATTCTTGAAATCCAATCTTGCCCGTGTATATATAACGGAATTGGCGGCTGACATACATGAAACGAGAAGTTTGCGGATCTCCTCATCGCCCATACTCTCGGTATAGCCGGCTGAGAAGCGTTGGAAGAACTCTTCTATAGCAAGAGTGCTTGCCTCTTTTCCAGCACGTTCACCTCCCATGCCGTCACATACGACAGCAAGGATATTATGTCCGTAATATTCACATCTCACAGCGTCCTGATTCTCGTCACGCTTGAGACCGATATCCGTACCGAAACGATACCTCAACTATCCGCACCTTCCTTTCTTTTCTGATCTGCCGCATCACGTCTTAGCTGACCGCAGGCGGCTTCTATATCGCTTCCGAGAGTTCTTCTCACGGTCGCATTGATACCACGCTTGCCCAGACGCTTTGCAAAATCAGCAACGCCCGACCTCGCCGTGGTGTAATTTCTTTCTTTCACCTTATTCACCGGAATAAGGTTTACATGACAGTTAATGCCTCTCAGCAAATCTGCAAGCTTGTCCGCATCCTTGTCGGACGAGTTGACATTATCGATAACAGCGTACTCAAACGTGATACGCCTTCCGGTCTTATCGATGTAATACCGGCAGGCTTTCAGAAGCTCACTGATATCATATGCACGATTGACCGGCATTATTTCACTTCGCCTTGAATTATCAGCACTGTGAAGTGAAATGCACAGTGTAAGCTGAAGCTTTCTTTCGGCAAGCTCATAAATTTTCGGGACTATTCCGCAAGTCGAAAGGGACACATGACGAAGACTCATATCGTTGCCGTTCTTGTCGGAGAGAAGTCCGAGGAATTTTATTACGTTATCGTAGTTGTCAAGCGGCTCGCCGATACCCATAAGCACGATGCCCGAAACTTTGACACCGGCATCCTGTTCGGTCTGGTAGATCTGCATGAGTATCTCTGACGGACGAAGGTCACGGACGAATCCGGCAATGGCTGACGCACAGAAGCGGCACCCCATTTTGCACCCGACCTGAGTGGAAACGCAAATGCTGTAACCGTAGTTGTACTCCATTAAAACAGTCTCCACAAAATTACCGTCAGAAAGCCTATACAGATATTTTACCGTATTATCTATAGAAGATTCAAGCTTTTTCTGCACAAATAGTCCATTTATACAAAATATTTCATTCAGACGCTGTCTCAATTGGATAGAAAGATCAGTCATTTTATCAAAATCGAATACTCTTTTTACATGAAGCCACTGAAATATCTGTTTTGCCCTGAATTTTTTCTCTCCATTTTCAACGAGAACAGCTTCGAGCTCGCTGAGATCAAGGCTGAGAATATCTATTTTTTCCACTTGGACACCGCCCTCCTGTCTATTTTATTTTCCTGAATTTTGCAATAAAGAAACCATCGTCGAAGCCGTCCAGAGGCGACAGCGTTGCACGGCAGCCAAACTTTTTGCCCAGCATAGTCGGGAGCTCTACAGGTTCAAGCTCCGGATGCTCTTTCAGGATCCTGTCACAGACCTCGTCATTTTCCGCTTTTCTAACGGTACAGGTGGAGTACACAAGTTCTCCGCCAACAGCAAGATACCTGAGAGCATTATCAGCAATATTGTACTGTATTTGAGGAAGCCTTTCAAAATCCGAAAGGCTCTTATATTTTATTTCCGGCTTCTTGCCGATCACTCCAAATCCTGAGCAAGGCACATCACAGAGTATCTTGGTAAACTCTGGAAGCTCCGGATTGAACTTTGTTGCGTCACCGGCAGCAGCTTTTATATTTGCAAGTCCCAGACGTTCTTCACCTTTTCGTATGAGTTCTGCACGTTTTTCGTGAAGGTCAAACGCATATATAGTGCCCTTACCGTTCATGAGTTCAGACATGGTGAAAGTCTTTCCTCCCGGAGCGGCACATATGTCAAGCACAAGATCATTTTCAGTTGGTGAAAGTGCACGGCAGCAATACTGCGATGCCATCGACTGAACATGAAAAAAGCCTTTCCTAAAGGCATCATTTGCAGTGATATTGCCTCCGCCACGTACAATGCAGCATTCCGGCAATTCATCACTTACTGCTTCCAACTCAGATCCATTCATTGCCCCGATCAGCTCATCAAGACTGCATCTCAGCTGATTTCTCCTGAGATACACGTTTGGTTTCTCTATAGAATGTGCAAGGAAACTGAGCGTAAATTCCTCACCATAATCATTTGTGAGACTTTTAACAAGCTCCTCCGGACAAGAGTATGCGATCGACATTGACTTTGCACTGTCGACCTTACCGGTAAATATCTTCTTATCCTGTCGGATGAAATTGCGGAGTATCGCATTGACCATTCCGGAAGCACTTGTCTTGCCGAATTTCTTTGCAAGCGAAACACTTTCGTTGACCGCAGCATTGTCCGGTACGCCGTCCATATATGCAAGTTGATAAATTCCGGAACGCAATATATTCACAATTATGTCATCCATTTTCTTGATCGGACGCTTTGAAAATTTGTCTATCACATAATCAAGACTTATCCTTGTCTGAATAACTCCGTAATAAATTGCTGAGCAGAGCTTTTTTCCTCTTTCGTCAAGCTCAGAGGAATCAAGCCCTGCATTCAGTTGAATATTGGAGTAACTTCCGCTCCTGAAGGTCTTATTCAGGAGCTTTATCGCAATATATCTTGGGTCTGCCATTATTTTCTATTAACACTTGCAATAAGTCGGAGCAGCTGAATGATGGCTGTAACGAGGGCTACAACGTATGTCAGTGCAGCAGCTGTGAGGACTTTCTTAGCGTGAGGTATCTCATTAGCATCTAGAATACTGTCGCTTTCAAGAGTTTTTAAAGCTCTGTTACTTGCGTCAAGCTCAACAGGGAGTGTTACAAGCTGGAAGAGAACAACTGCGGAAAACATAGCTATACCAATATAAACAAGTGAAGGGAAGGACTCAAACACCAAAATTCCAATGATGAAAACAATGTACCAGAGTCTTGAACAAAGATTAGTAACAGGAACTATCGCACTTCTTATCTTTATTGGAGTGTACTCCTCAGCGTGCTGACAAGCGTGACCGCACTCATGAGCGGCAACACCAACAGCGGCAACAGAAGTCTCATTGCAAGTTGAATCAGAAAGTCTCACCACGCCGTCACGAGGATCATAGTGATCTGAGAGATTTCCGGAAATATGCTCTATTCTGATGTTGTAAAGTCCGTTTGCATCGAGTATCTTTCGTGCTACCTGAGCACCGGTAAGTCCCCTTGAATTCGGTATTTTTGCGTACTTATTAAATGTTGTTTTAACGTTGATGCTTGCGATTATCGGCAATATAAGCATAATCATTAAAAGTAAAATATCCATAAAAACCTCCTGTTAACCGAGCTGTGTGCCCTTTGTTATTTTTTTGCCTCTGAGGAAATCCTCAGTTTTCATGCGTTTTTTGCCCTCCGGCTGAACCTCAAGGAAAGTTACGAGACCTCCGTCACCGCATTTTACGGTGAATTTCTTCTCGTCAACTATCTCTCCGTTGGCAGCATCAGAAGCAATTTTGTCCAAAATTTCTGATTTAAACACTTTCAGTCTCTTTCCTTCAAGCATTGTAAATCCGGTAACACCTCTGATAGTATTGTGGATCTCTTTTGCTGACTTTGTGAAGTCCAGAGCACTCATTTCCTTTTTTATCATCGGAGAGTAGCAAGTCTGAGCCTCATCCTGCACCTCCGGAGCAAGAGTGCCATTTTCAAGAGCATTAATAGTCTCCTCAAGCACTTCTCCGCCCATTATTGAAAGTCGGGAGTAAAGCTCCTCATAGGTCTCATTTTCGCCTATTTCAGTTACTTCTTTTATTAACATATCTCCTGTGTCGAGTCCCTCACCCATTTGCATGGAAGTAACTCCGGTCTCTTTCTCACCGTTGAGGAGCACCCAATTTATAGGAGCTGCTCCCCTGTACTTTGGCAGCAATGAAGCGTGGATATTTATACATCCATGTACCGGAAGCTCCAGTATCTCTTTCGGAAGTATCTGACCGTAAGCTGTTACAACTATAAGGTCAGGAGCAATATCCTTCAATATTCTCATTGACTCCTCTGCATCATCGCCCTTTCTGAGTGAAAGTGGCTGATATACCGGGAGTCCATATTCCTCAGCCGCAGCCTTTACCGGAGTCGGTATCATCTTATAGCCTCGACCCTTAGGTTTATCAGGCTGAGTAAATACAGCAGCGACTTCATGCTTGCTCTCGGCAAGCTTTTTCAGGCATGGTACTGCAAACTCAGGAGTTCCCATGAAAACTATCTTCATATATCATTCCTCCTCGGGAACGAAAAATTCTTCAACTATCTCTGTAAACACATGACCGTCGAGATGATCGTTCTCGTGACAGGTACACTGAGCTCCGAGACCTGAAAAATCAGCCTCGAACCAATTACCGTTCCTATCCTGAGCTTTAAGGTGACAAGTCATCGGACGTGTGACATATCCCCACACATTCGGGCATGAAAGACAGCCTTCCTGCACTCTCTGCTCACCTTTTTTCTCGCTGACTTCCGGATTTATGCACTCAAAAACGCCCTCTTCAAGGTGCATTATGAAAATTCTTCTGCATAAACCTATCTGTGGAGCTGCAAGTCCGACACCCTGAGCCTTGTCAAGTGTCTCATGCATATCGTCAAGGAGCTGAGCAAGCTTGTCGTCAAATTTATCTACAGGTTTGCAAACCTTGTGGAGCATCTCGTCCTTATCAGTTAAAATTTTTCTTAATGCCATTAATTTCTATCCTTTCCGTTAAACTCCCACATCACCGTTTATGTCGGCATAGAGAGCAACATTTTTCATATCTGAAAGCTGAGTACCTGTTCTGAGAATATCACTGATAAATCCTCTTATTTCAGCAGTATTCTTGCATTTCATAATTATCCGGTAGCGATATTTGCCGTTGAGCTTGCCGTATGAGCATCTTACCGGTCCAAGCACCCTTACCGGAGTTTTCGGCTGTAATTCGTGAAGTTTGTCATTCATGAGCAAAAGCACTGCGTCAGAACCTCTTTTCACCGACACTTCGTCATTTGCCGCAAAACAGAATATACACATCTCACAAAGCGGCGGGAAGATAAGTGCCCTGCGTATCGCAATTTCTTCACGATAAAAGCCTTCGTAGTCCTGTTCGGCAGCAAGGTTCATGACATAATGTTCAGGCATGAAAGTCTGTAGGACTGCCCTGCCTTTTTTGTCACCTCTGCCGCTTCTGCCGACTACCTGAGTTATCAGTGAGAAAGTCCTTTCGTAGCTCCTGAAATCGCCTGCATACAGGGCTTTATCAACTGACAGCACTCCCACCAGAGTAACATTCGGGAAATCAAGTCCCTTACCTATCATCTGAGTACCAATCATAATATCGTACTCGCCATTGCGGAATGCATTGAACCCTTTTTCATAGGAATACCGTGAAAAAGTGGTATCAGCATCCATTCTGAGCACTCTTGCTGACGGGAAGGACACATTAAGTTCCTCCTCCAGTTTCTGAGTGCCGAATCCCATGCTCTTTAGTCTCTCAGAGCCGCACGAAGGACATTCCTTGACCGGCTCGGAAACGTATCCGCAGTAGTGACACATAAGCTTGTTATTTTTCTTATGGTACGTCAGCGGTACGGAGCAGTTCGGGCAATAGAGCGGCTGATAGCAGTCGCAGCAGCTTATGATAGTGTGAAAACCTCTCCTATTGAGCAGAAGTATAGTCTGTTCTCCATTTTTAAGGTTTTCATTTATCTCGTCAGTGAGTTTACGGCTGAATTCGGAAGCATTTCCGTTCATTCTCTCGGTGTTCATATCAATAATATCAACATCCGGAAGCGAATTACTATGGTAACGCTGCTTCATAGTCAGAAGCTTATAAACTCCTTTTTCAGCCATATAATAGCTTTCGACCGACGGTGTTGCCGAAGCAAGAAGAAGTACAGAATTATTATATGCACATCTTCGCTTGGCTATATCATGCGTGAGGTATCTTGGTGAACTATCCGATTTATAGGAGCGTTCGCCCTCCTCATCCATGATAATAAGTCCTATATTATCGAGCGGTGCGAACACGGCACTTCTCGTACCGATAACAATATCCGCATCGCCACGCTGTATTCTTTTGTATTCATCAAGTCGCTGACCGTGGGAAAGTCCGCTGTGTATAACAGCTACTCTTTCTCCGAACAGTGAGCGGAATCGCTTTAGTATCTGCGGAGTAAGACCTATCTCCGGTATCAGCAGCATTGCCTGCCGTCCCAGTTTTACCGTATCATATATAAGCTTCTCGAACACCGAAGTCTTACCGCTTCCGGTAACTCCGTGGAGAAGGTAGGTACAGTATTTTCTTTCAAACATTGAAGCCAGAACAGCATCATGAGCTTTTTGCTGTTCATCTGAAAGAATAATAGACTCCGGATCACAACGTTCCTCAGAGCCGTCATCTACACTTCTTAGTGTCTCAGCTGTGTACTCCTCTGCCGCACCGTTTGCGATAAGCCGTTTCACAACAGCAGAAGTAACTCCGCACATATATGCAGCTTCTTTAGTTGCGGCTGTACCGTATTCAAACAAAAACTCCGCAACTTTTTTCTGCTTTGGAGTGAGTTGAAAATTATCAGGTGCATCGAGATAGCTGTCAGTGAGTCTTACCATTTTTACTGTAGAATCGCCGACTGCCTGTCTGAAAATATTATCAGACACGAGTCTGCCGGTCTCGCAGAGTTCGTCAATGAGTCTTCTGCCGTTATCGGTTATGAAGTTCTCGATAAGCTCATTCAGCTCCTTACTGTCGGAAGCTTCTTTGAGTGAATCAAGAAGTTCAGCCGCTTCTTCCGTGAGCTCGGCATCATAAGCCGGAGTATTCAGGGAAAAAGTCTCTTTAGCAGTTATGCTCATAGCAGGCGGGAGCATTATCCTTACAGCGTCATAGTAGGTGCAGAAAGCAGTCTCTCTAAGGTAAAATGCCAGCGAGAGCAGCTCTCCCGAAACAACAGGCTTTTCATCGACCAGAGATACCAGTGATTTTAGTCCGCTGCTGTTCCCCTCTGAAAGCTTCATGACTACGCCGATACGCCTTTTATTTCCTCTGCCGAACGGCACGAGTACTCTGCATCCGCAGGCAATTTTCTCCTGCATCCGCTCAGGCACGGTGTAGCTGAACAGCATATCAAAGGAATAAGCCGTTCCGCTGACTGCGGTCTCCGCAATTAGTGACATTACTCTGTCGGCTCGTTTTCAGTGCTCACAATTTTGCACTTTCCGCTTGCTATTTCCTCAACTGCGGTCTTTACAGGCTTCTCTTCGAGAGTTTCGCCCTTTTCGTAAAGCTCCTCAGAGATCTCTCTTGCACGTTTAGCAACAGCGATAACGAGAGAATAGCAGCTTTCGTTTTTTGAAATGATCTGATTTACTGCGGGTCTAAGCATTTTGTAACACCTCATTTATAGTTTCAACCATAGAAGCGGTCTTCAGTTCTTCTCCACGGATTATAGAGAAAAAGTCACTGACAGCCTCTTCCAGAGGGCCGTTTACGATTATATAATCATACTTGTCTGCGAAGGATATTTCTCCGGCAGCCTTTGAAAGTCTCTTTTCGATTACTTCCTGAGACTCAGTGCCTCTTTTTTCGAGTCTTCTGCGGAGCTCTTTAAGTGACGGCGGAAGAACGAAAATAGTAACAGCATCCGGTCTTTTCGCCATAACGTCCATAGCTCCCTGAACTTCGATCTCAAGGATAACATTTATACCTTTTTCGAGGTACGGATCAACTTCCGTAAGAAGAGTACCATAGCAATTTTCGCAGTACTCTGCGTGTTCGAGGAAAGCGTCCTCATCGATTTTCTTCATAAAGTCCTCACGGCTGAGGAAATGATAGCTAACGCCGTCTATCTCGCCCTCACGAGGGGAGCGTGTAGTAGCTGAAACAGAAGTACGGAACTTATCATTCTTCAATATTTCTGCCAGCATAGTACCCTTTCCGCATCCGGACGGAGCGGAAAAAACTATAAGTCTGCCCTTACTCATCTTCGTCATGACCTCCAGAACCATTAATTCTTGCGGCAAGAGTTTCAGTTATGAGCGACGAAAGAACAACGTGACCGCTGTCCATTATCATAACCGCTCTTGTCTTTCTGCCGTAAGTAGCATCGATAGCTTTGCCGTCGTCACGAGCCTCCTGAACGAGACGTTTTATCGGAGCAGACTCCGGACTTACTATACTAACTATTCTTTCGGCAGACACCATATTTCCATAGCCAATATTTATCAGCATACTTTCACCTTACTCGATATTCTGGATCTGCTCACGGATTTTTTCGATCTCAGCCTTCATATCGACAACGATCTTTGTAACGTTAAGGTCCTGAGCCTTTGAGCCGATAGTGTTTACTTCACGGTTCATCTCCTGAACGATGAAATCGAGCTTTCTGCCGACAGCTTCGTCAGCGTCGAGCATTGTTTTGAGCTGAGAGATGTGGCTTCTCAGGCGGACAGTCTCCTCGTCGACAGCAATTTTTTCAGAAAAAACAGCAGCTTCGGTAAGGATCCTCTGCTCGTCGATATTTTTATCTTCGAGTATCTCGCTGAGCTTTTTGTAGAGGCGGTTTCTGTAGTTTTCAACGGTCTGAGGAGAGAGTACCTCAACACGTCCGACCATTTCAAGAATAGCATCAGCTTTCTGGATAACATCATTTCTGAGACGCTCGCCCTCGACCTTACGCATTTCAACGAATCTTTCAAGAGCCTCTTTAGTGACCTCCGAAACGTCATTCCAGACCTGTTCCTCATCATCCGGAGTTTTCTGGATATTGAAGATATCCGGCAGTTTAATGAGTTTAGAGAGAGAAAGGTCATCTTCAAGACCGAGTTCTTCAGAGACACTTCTCAAAGCGTTGACATAGCCTTCAGCAACGCCTTTATTTATAGCGATCTCACTGTCTTTGCCTTCTATATTATTAATAGTAACAGCAACCTCGACTTTACCCCTCGAAATGCCGGTTTTGAGTAGTCCCTTTAGTTTTTCATCGATATAGCTAAATGTACGGGGAACTCTTGACGAATATTCGTAGTATCTATGATTAACTGAACGTATTTCGACAAGTATGTCACGTCCGTTAAGAATTTTCTGGGAACGGCCATAGCCGGTCATGCTTCTGAGCACCCTATCGCCTGCTTTCTAAATTATTTACACCCCAATGCGTCTCATCGCATATGTATGCTATTTTATTATAACACCAACGCTCAAAAAAAGCAAGGGTTTTCACAAAAATATCAACAGGCAAAACTAAAAGGGACGCCGAAGCGTCCCTTTAACCGTCTGAGCAAATTTATATTTAAAAATCTATTACTTTGTAGGATCGAGAGAAGCAATAGTGTGGATGAGGAACTTCTGGATCTGAACTGCATCCATGTTAGTGATGTCACCGCCATTGTGCTGGTAAACATCGCCCCAGTATGCACCGTCAGAAGTAAGAGCGTTCTTGTCAGTACCGCCGATACCGTACTCATCAGAGTTAGAAACAGACTGCATGATAAGAACTGCGTCGTTCATCTTAACTTCGCCGCTCATATTTGCGTCGCCCCAGATACCATCTGTATGTGGCGGTATATCATCTTTAAATGGCTCAACCTCTGGGTAGAGAAGTGCCATACCACCGTAAGACATAAGAGCATCACCAGCGTGCCAGAATCTGTGGAGCTTGTACTCATACTTCTCTGTCTTACCGTTGTTTTCTTTCCAAACCTTTTCGAGATCCTGATACATCTTATCCTTCTGGTACTTTGTACGGATAGAAGCGAATGTTGTTCTGCTCTCGAGAGGTGCGTTCTCATCGCTGTACTGGAGCTTAGAACCATCAGGCATTGTTCCTGTGTAATCCTTTGGAATGTATACCCACTGCTCGAATACACGATTGAGGCTTCCGTTGTGATCGAGGAAGGAGATACCGATCTCGTCACGACCTTCGTTCCACTGCTTTGTAAGGAGTCTGTTAGCAAGACGGAGGCCCTTAGCTGCTATTGAATCATCCTTAGCAGTAGACTCCTGAGCCTCAGATGCAGCAACACCCTTAGCCTTAGCATAGTAGATGAGTGTATTACAGAGTGAAGATACGCATCCTACGTCGCCCTTACCATAGCCCTTGATTTCACAGTGGAGCTTCTGGTTGCCATCAGGATCATACTTACCATTCCATGTATCAGGAGCAACACTATAATCTGTATCACTGTTACCCCAGTCAAGAGTTGAAGGAATAGCGTAATCCCAGTAGTTGCCGTCTGGATCTGTAGCATCGATAAGAGTATTCTTCTCGAACCAATCGATCCATCTTTCAAGAACAGCTTCAAGAGCTTCCTTGAGAGTCATTGTGCCGTTGCAAACCTTTACGCCGCTATTGTCGCCCTCTGTGCAGAGGTAGTAGTAAAGTTCTGCAAGACGCTGAGTTGACCATACCTGGTTACCGATCCAGTGGTTAGAACCTGGGTCAGCATATACAGGGTGTGGAGTGTAAACCATGTCATAGAATGTTGGGTATCCGCTTGGATACTTCTCATAACGTCCTCTGAAGGAGTTTGTACAACCACCAGCGAATGGACCTTCACGAGACTGGAGCCAGAGGTACATTTCGATCTGTCTCTTGAGTGACTCTTCGTAGTCCTTCTTATCGCCGGACTTATCAGCAATACCCTGCTGCATATTTGTATCTGTGAGGAGAGCATAAGCAGCGAGTGGGTTCTGATAGAACTGGTGTGAATGTGAGCATCCGATCTGCCAAGCCCATGTGTAGTCAGACTTGCTCTTACCGAGAGCTCCGCCCCATGATGTATACCAACCCATGAGGTAGTGCTGGCTCTTAGCACTGCTTGGTGTAGAATCGATATTCTGGCAGCCGATCTCAAGATAGTACTTATCAAACATATCGTTACGGCACTGGTCACCCATCTTACCAGCGAGAGCTGAAACTTCGCCAGCATTTACGCCCCAGTGATTGCCGAAGAAGATAGCCTGGATAGCACGATCCTCAGCGTCAGGAGCATTTGTGAATGCGTACTGAGCAGCTACGTTTGGACCATTGAAGATACCCTTGATACCGTCTTTATTACCATACTGAAGTTCCTCAAGACAAGGATGTGGAACAGTCTCGAAACAAGACTCCTGCTCGCCTCTCTGGAATGTATTTATGAATGTGAACTTGCCGTTGCCGCCGCTGAAGCCATACCAGTCATCAACGTCAGCGAGCCAGTGCATGAGGTAATAACCCTTATCTCCGCCGTAAGCAGTCTTGAATGTGCTCCAGAGCGGGTTAGTTGTCTTAGCACCAGTAGCCTTTGTTGGGTACTCCTGTGGAGTATCGAGCTCTCGAGCTACGTCAGACTGGATCTGGTTCTGTGTCCAGAATGTCTCGTAAAGAACATCATTGTTTCTGCCTGAAGCCTCAGACCAACCTGGGATGATAGCTTCAAGAGTTTTCCAAGCCTTCTGGATGTCGCTTGAACCGCTGATCTTGTTGTTAGCAACGAGAGCATCGTGCATAGCAGCAACCCATACGATGTAGGACATAGCCTCTGATGTTGTCTCGTGACCGTAGTCAGGAGCCTCGATACAAAGTGTCTCTACTGAATGGTAAGGAATACCGAATGAACTTCCGTTTGTGTTTTTACTGAGGTAGCCGTTTGTCTGGCCGTTTGTGATAACGTCATCATAGAGTGATGCGAACATCGAAGCATATGATTCGTTAGCCTTGTTCTCTGTTGCATAAGTATTCTCAGCAGCTGAACCCATTACAGGAAGAACAGCAGATACAGCAGAAGCTGCAGCGAGTACGCCAGCAACGAGAGCCTTGTTCTTTTTGCTTATCATTAGTTTTTACCCCTCTCATATAAATTTGGTTTTAATTAATAAAAAGCGGTTTGAAAATGATTGATATATGGAATGCCTCCATACGCTGTGTGACGCATCACGAAGCGAACACACAATTCTCAAACTATTTTCAAAATTATTATATTCCACATTTTAATCCCTGTCAACAGTTTATGCAGTTTTATCGGGGACTGAAAGATGATTTTGGTGCAATGCACACATAGCAGCAAGCTTTTTTGTATACTTTGTCCATTGCCAAAAAGTTAACAAAATATTAACTGTAAACAGTTTGTAAACTCGCCTATTTTTTTAATTTAATTTTCCAAGATTCATCTTCTTTACAATAATTTTTCACAAATTTCACACATATACGCTATAACATTTAGCAGGATGTTATTATCAGATCGGCTGCTTGGAAGCATAAGCTAACTGTTAATTAATATTTTGTTCACAGTTTGTTAATTTTGAGTTAATAAAATTCTGAGATAATAAAACAGTATGCTATATCGACTATATTTTATCTTGACATACATTTATAATTATATCTTTTACGAAAGGAGATCCTCATGATTACCATTGAAAATCTGACTAAATATTACGGTAACAACAAAGCCGTAAATAATATAAGCTTTACAATCAATGACAATGAGATCCTCGGATTTCTCGGACCTAACGGTGCCGGAAAGTCCACGACCATGAACATGATCGCCGGTTACCTGCCTATGACTTCCGGCAAGGTAACGATCTTCGGAAGCGATATTTCCAAAGATCCGATCAAAGCAAAGAAAAATATCGGCTATCTTCCGGAGATACCTCCGGTCTATCCGGATATGAAAGTTACAGAGTACCTTTCGTTCTGTGCCGGTATCAAACAGGTTCCGCTGTCTAAAAGAAAAGACGAGATAAAAAGAGTTCTCGCCCTTCTGAAGATAGAGGACGTTAAGGGAAAACTCATACGCAACCTTTCAAAAGGTTACAAACAGCGTGTAGGTTTCGCTCAGGCACTGCTCGGTGACCCTAAGTTCATAATTCTTGATGAGCCTACTGTTGGTCTTGACCCTAATCAGGTCATCGAAGTAAGAAAGCTCATCAAAGAACTGAAAAAAGACCATATCGTTATTTTCAGCTCACATATCCTTAGCGAAGTAAGTGAGGTCTGTGACAGAGTAGTTATCATCAACAAAGGCGATATACGTGCGATCGATACTATTGAGAACCTCGAAAGTACATTCAGCTCTTCACTCTCGCTCCACATTAAAGTAAAGGGCTCCAAGAGCAAAGCCGCTTCTATAATCGAAATGACCGATGGTGTCAAGGAACTTCTTTCGATCGATAACGAGGGCAACGACATATACGCTTTCACCGTTCAGCTTGAAGGCGATGCCGAAGAAATTCAGGACAAGCTTATGGCTGACCTCCTCCAGAATCAGATACGTATCGTCGAAGTTTATACAGATAAGCCAAATCTTGAAAATGTCTTTATCGACCTCATAAATCGTCCGGTACAAAAGGAAAGTCTTGCCGATCTGCTCGACGAGATCGTGCCTGAAACAACCGACACTGACGAAACAGATACAAAGGAGGAAGATTAAAATGTTTTCTATTTTCAAAAAGGAGCTTCAGTCCTTCTTCTATACCCCGTTTGCTTATGCACTCGCATCACTCTTTATGCTCCTGTTCACTTATATGTTTGCGACTTCTATCGCTAAACTTGAGACTTCAAACCGTCTTATGTTCTCATTCACCGAGATATTCTATGATCTCCTGTTCTTCTTCATCTTCCTCATACCTATAATCACTATGAGGTCTTTTGCGGACGAAAGGAAGCTCGGTACAGAAGTTCTTCTCATGAGCTCTCCGCTCAGCGTCGGAAAGATCGTTATAGGCAAATACCTTGCAAATATAACTGTTTTCCTCTTTATGATGCTCGGCTCAGTATTCTTCCCGATCGTTACCGAAATGAACGGAAAAGTTGTTGTAAGCCAGCTCATATGTGCGTATATCGGATTTTTCGCATGGGGTGCGATGTTCATTGCACTCGGTATGCTTATCTCTTCTCTCACTGAGAGTCCGATAACCGCTGCTATCATCGGTGAGATCGTAATGTTCGCTGATCTCTTCATTGATGACTTCTCCGGAACTGCTTTCATTTCCCAGTATCCTAAGCTTCAGTCCGGTCTGAATGCATTCGCTGCACAGCCCCGCTTCGCTTATTTCTCACAGGGATTTATCCGCCTTTCCGATCTCGTATTCTTCGCATCAGCTATCATCGTCTTCATCGCATGGACTTACATATCCATTGAAAAAAGACGTTGGAACAGGGGGTAATCTGAAATGCAGAAAAAGAAATTCAACCTTTCCGGTCCGTTTGCCATTGTACTCGCAGTACTGGTGCTTCTGATCTTCGTTCCTATCAACCTCATCGTAAGCTACTATGATAAGGTATTCGATATGACTCCGACCGGAAGATATACACTTAACGATAAAACAGTTCAGCTGCTCGACAGCGTTGACGATAAGGACATTGATGTCTACTATCTCTCTGAACTCAGATACCTTCAGGACGCTCCTGAGTATCTCTCACTCTATCACACTCTTACACAGCTCGATGCAAGAGACAATATAACTCTTCACTGCATAGATCCTGATAAAGACGTTGACGATATAAAAACTCTCGACCCTACAGGTATCCTCGGTGCATCAGAAGCAGACGTTTTCGTAAAATGCGGCGATGTCGTTAAAAAAGTTGAGCACGACAGAATATTCCAGAAGATAGACGGCGTAATGCACTACGACGGTGAGGAGCTTATCTCCGGTGCTATCAATACTGTAACAAAGGGCTCTCTCCCAACAATATACTTCCTTACAGGTCACGGAGAAAAGTCAATATACACAACTCCTAACGATCCCGACAGCGGATACGCTGAGCTTACAGGATACGGCAAGTTCGCTCAGATGCTCTTTGCAAAGAACTATGATGTAAAAGAGCTTGACCTTTCAAAAGGAAATGCAATACCGGATAACGCTGCTATCATCTACCTTGCAGGTCCTTCAAAAGACCTTTCAGCTGACGAGTTCCTTCTTCTTGATGAATACCTCGAAAACGGCGGTAAAATGTCATTCCTCCTCGGACCAAGCGATACTGAGGGACGCTTCCTCAATATCGAGAACCTGCTGAAAAAGTACGGTATCCTCATGGACTATAACAAAGTTACAGAAACAAATCCGAGCAACCAGTTCTATAACAGAGAAAATCAGCAGGACCCAAGCTTCATGCGTGTTGATTTCATCGACAACTCTCAGAATGAAGCTTTCACAGAAGACCTTACTTCCGAGATGATAATGCTCATAGATAATGGTGCTTATAATCCGGGTATCTCAAATACAAGAAGCTTTACTGAGATCCCTGAGGATTCATTTGCAAACGCAGGCAGCGTTGAAGTTTCACCTATGATAGCAAACTCACCTGACCACAAAAATCTGACTAATGAGACTTACACAACTAAGAGCGAAGCAATGGGCGGTGACGCTGATACCGCTAAGGATGCTGAAGAAAACCTCAGCAATGTAGAATTAAACTACGCTTACTACAGCTACAACAAGCTCAACGGCAGTAAAATAATCGTTTTCGGTTCAAACGATATAGTTGACACAGAAGAAATGTGTCCTACAACAAGCGGAACTCAGAACCTTGTTCTCTGGACCAACACTTGGCTTTATGACGCTGACGACTCCCTCGGAGTTGGAAGCAAGCTCAATTCATATGACTATATGAAATTCCCGAGCAGAGAAAAAGCTGAAAGTACGATCGCTCTGATCGTTATATTCCCACTTGTTGTTGCCATTGTCGGCATAGCTGTATGGCTCAAAAGAAGACACGCCTGATTTTATCTGCCGCAGTTATATGCAATACTGCGGCAATGATATTATTTAAAGGAGCTTAATATGAAAAAACCTTTGATAGCTTTTACAGCACTTGTTATTGCAGCCGGAAGTTCAGTCGGTGCTTACTACGCTGTAAAAGACAAGAAAAAAACAGAAGATAAAAAAGCAGAAGAAGCACAGGATGCTCTCGTGCTTTTTGATTTCGACCCGAAAAGCATTAATAAAATGGAGTTCTCCACTCACGACGGAAAATATACAGCCGAACTTTCAGACGACGAGACTTGGAAGCTCACCTCCGGAAGCGATTTCCTCCTCGAACAGGAGTACATAAACCTCATATGTGAGTATGCAAGCGAACTTACTGCTTCGGATTCCTATGAAGGTGATCCTGCTTCATATGGTCTTGATGATCCTCAGACCGTTACTCTCAGCAACGGCACTGACAGCTACACAATAAATGTCGGTGACCTCTCCCCTACTAAAGAATTCTACTACGTATCAGTGGGCGGAAATAGCAAGATATATGCTGTGCCGGCACTCAGCGGCTCGTATCTCGATCTCCAGAGAAGTGCCCTCATAACCAAGAGCATAATCCCTTATATCTCAACCAGCGATATAAAGGCTGTCAAGCTTATCAAAAACGGCAAAGTTACCTGTCAGCTCGACTTTGATGAAACAAACGGCTGGCACCTTCCGCCGGAATACGACCAGTTTTCTTTTGACGCTTCAAAAGTTCAGTCAATGCTCGCTGTAATGACTCATATCATTGTTCAGGACGTGCTTGAAGAAGATCCGGATGATCTCTCAAAATACGATCTTGACGAGCCTTACGGAGAAGCTGTTATAACCGGTAGTGACGGCGTAGATCACCGCATCCTCATAAGTAAACCTACTCAGAATAAGGATTATTGCAATATCCTCTTATGCAACTACAATAATCAGGTAGAACTCGTTTACACCTCTGATATGGACTTTATAGACTACACTCCTTTCGATTTCACTTCTCAAACAAGATATAATCCTGACTTCACTACTATAAAAGGTTTTGAACTCGATTTTGAAGGCAGAAAGGACTCCGTTACTATCGATAACGAGTCCAAAAAGTGCAGTTTCAACGGAACTGAATTCAATCTCAACATTGATACTCAGCTCAGCGACTTCTTCAATTTCTACAATGCTTTGTCAAATCTTTATCTCAGCAATATAGATATAGAGTCCAAACCCGAAATGAAAGACCCGATACTCACAGCGGTTTACCACCTTTCTGACGGAACAGATATGACATATCAGCTCTGTGATGCCGGAAACGATCAGTGCAATATCTTTATCGACGGCAAATTCACCGGCGAGTTAATGGATAAATCATCTCTTACCGGTAAAAACTCGCTGTCCTATTTCCGCACTGAATTTATAAACAGCATAAACGCTGAATAATATAACTTGCTCCGTTATTCCGGAGTATTCAGAGTGTTGAAAAAGTATTGATTCTTTAGGGGACGCCCTCTCGTGCAGGGCGTCCACCTCTTCAAAAACAGTCCACTGGACTGTTTTTGAATTCACCCCTTGCGGAGCGTTTTGTGGCTATATGTGGGGCTTTGCCCCACCCCCCACAAGGGCTGTCAGCCCTTGACCTGACCAAAGGGTTAATAAACCCTTTGGAATCCCATTATTATGTCTCTCCTTTTATGTTATATTTTTTCAACAGACTGCTTGCTCCGGTATTCCGGAGCATTGTTTTTTAAGATGCTTTTTCACGTCTTTATTTCCTGATATCAGCATATAGTTTAAATGATCGCTGATATAAAGGAGGAATGACTTTGAAAGCTCAGCCGGACCAGCGGGCAGTTATTCTCGGACAGTACATACTCGAAAATAAAGCTACCGTCAGAGCTGCTGCGAAAAAATTTGGCATAAGCAAAAGTACAGTGCATAAGGATGTTACAGAACGTCTTAGCAAGGAAGACCGTGAGCTTTACACTCAGGTAAGGGACGTTCTTGAAATAAACAAGCAGGAACGTCATATACGTGGCGGACTCGCCACAAAACGGAAATACGAAAACTTATCAGAGCATAAAAAAAGCTCCCATAAATGAGAGCAGAATGCGGCGGGAGCTCCCCGCCGCTTCGGTTTATTTTCTTTTCTTGCCCTCAACAGGCAGTGTAACAGTAAATATAGTCCCCTTTCCCGGAGTGCTTTCAGCTTTTACAGTACCGCCGTGATACATAACACCATGCTTGACTATTGAAAGTCCAAGACCTGTGCCCTTTATCTTGCGTGAGCGGCTTTTGTCCACACGGTAAAAGCGTTCAAAGATGCGGTCGAGATGCTCCCGTGGTATCCCGATACCCGTATCGCTCACGGTAATAAATATCTTTTTAGGAATATGCGACAGCTTAACTTCAAGTCTGCCGCCGTCACGATTGTACTTTATCCCGTTGTCACAGAGATTATAAAGAACTTCACTGAGGACTGTCGGATTTCCTGTATATATCAGATGCTCACCGGCAACCTGAGCTTGTATGTTCTTCTCAGCAGCCGAAAGTTTAAGACGTTCAAGTACTTCTTCCGCAGCTTCATAGAGGTCTATCTCCTCATTCTGTGCCGGAGCACTGTTTTCATCAAGCTTTGAAAGTGAAACTATGTCATTTATGAGATTTATCAGTCTTTCGGATTCGCTGCGGATATTTTCTCCGAACGAAGCAACGTCCTCGCTTTTCACGATACCGTTAGACAGCATATCGGATATGCCGTAAATAGTCGTGAGCGGAGTTTTCAGCTCATGGGACACATTTGAAGTAAACTCACGCCTCATGATTTCAAGCTGATTTTTCTCGGTAACATCCATTATGAGAACTACAACTCCGTTTACCATATCTATGCTTTTTGCCGGACTTGCTATGACCTCACGGTCACCATTCTGCGTACTTATTATACATTCTGAATGTCTTCCGCCGACTGCATCCTGTATGCATTTTCTGAATTCCTCACTGTTATAGAGCGAGTATATACTCTGTCCCTCACCTGCTCCCTCAGATTCCATAAGCCGCAGAGCTCCGGAATTACAGGCAAGTATGTTCAGTTTAGGGTCAGCGAGTATGATCCCCTCGTTCATGCTTTCAGTAATAAGGCTGAACTGCTCACGGCTTCTTCTGAGCTCCTCAAACTGGCGGTTGATCTTTCCGTTCTGCTCTCCGAGCTTATCGACAAGCGGAGCAAGCTCAGGATAATTTCCCTCAAGCTTAGGATGATCGAGGTCTATCTCGTTGATAGGACGCACTATCCTCTTTGAGATCCTGTTTGCGGCAAATACTGATATAAGCACTTCAAGTATCAGAAACATCAGGAGCGGCTTTAATACATTTGCAAGCTGAGCTGCAAAAGAGCTGTGAACATCGGTTATGCGTATGACCGTACCATTTTTCAGGCGAAGTGCATAGTGTATCGCAGAACGTTTCAGACTTATATAACTTGTAGAGGTTATACCGCTGCCATCCTCAAAAGCTTTTCTCACCTCATCCGATTCGGCAATATCCTTACCGTCCTCTATCTTATTTTCAGAATCAAAAATGACCCTGCCGTTTTTTTCTATCCAGATTATACGCATATCTCTGTGATCCGCATTTTTAAGGTAGTCCATACCGTTAAGCTCGATACCTCTGCCTATGAGCAGAGCTTCTGTGCGGAGCTCTTCCTCTATTTTCTGCGAGTAAGTCCTGTTTATCAATCCTATTATTATAAGAGATGAAATTATGACCGCTATAGTAGAAATAAGGATTATACTGCAAAGGATCTTTTTAGTCACCCGGCTCTTCACCTGCCTTATATCCGACACCACGAACGGTACGTATCATTTCTCCGCATTTGCCGAGCTTTGAACGCAGAGTACGTATATGCACGTCTACAGTACGGCTCTCGCCGGTGAAATCGAATCCCCATACCCGTCTTAGCAGGTCGTCTCTTGAAAAGACCTTGCCCTTATTGCTTATCAGCATTAGCAGCAGGTCGTACTCCTTATGAGTGAGTATAAGACGCTCTCCGTCCGCTGTGACCTCATGCTTTTCCGGATATATTTTTATTCCGCCGAGGACAAGTTCTTCTGACGCTCCCCTGTCCGCAGCGGTACGTCTCAGCATCGCCTTTATCCTTGAGATAAGCTCCATAGTGCCGAACGGCTTTGCGATGTAGTCATCTGCACCGCTGTCAAGTCCGACCACCTTGTCGTACTCAGTCCCCTTTGCACTTAGCATTATCACAGGGATACGGCTTGTGAGAGCTCCGTTTCTCAGCTTTTTCAGGACTGTTAGTCCGTCCTCTTCCGGAAGCATTATATCAAGCAGGACAAGCTCCGGTATTTTTTCCTCAACAGCTCTATAGAATGCAGACGGCAGTTCAAAGCCTTCCGCTTCAAATCCTGAATTATTAAGGGCATATATCACAAAATTCCTTATGCCGCTGTCGTCTTCAAGAAGGTAGATCATAAATACACTCCCCTTTGTACTGTGTTGCCTTAATAATAGTATAAACCCTTTTAAAAAAAATTGCAATAAGTCTGTCCTTATTTTCAGAGATAAACGAATGTTATTAATGTGAGAACATTATAGATCTATAACAGCCACAAAAATAATGGAGGTGAGGCAATGTCCGACATAAACTTTGAAAAAATGATAAGCAATGACCCACGCACTGCATATGAAATGCTCATAGACCAATTCGGCGGTTATGTATATACTATCGCTGTAAGTAAACTCGGAGGTATCGCTTCAAAAGAAGATATAGAAGATTGTGTGAGCGATATATTCGTGGAGGTCTACTCAAACCTGAATAAATATTCGCCGTCAAAAGGTGAAATAAAGGTTTTTATCGGGAACATTGCAAAAAGACGTGCTATAGACACGTTCAGAAAGATGTCCTACAGGAACGGCATCACTGTTTCTGCTGACGATGAAGATACAAATATAGGTATGCTTTCTGCTGAAAATGATACTGAGTCCGAAGCTGAAAACAATATGCTCAGAAAAAAGATATGGGACTCTGTAAGATCACTCGGCGAACCTGATTCCAACATTATCATATATCAGTATTTCTACAGAATGAACATAAAGGATATTGCTAAAAAGCTGCTTATGTCGGCAGATGCTGTCTCTAAAAGAAGTCAGAGGGCACGTCAAAAACTAAAAACCATGCTTGAAATATAATGAGGTGAGACTATGAAAAAGGATTTTCTTGACGAGCTTTATAAGCTTGATGACGATAAGATCGAGGAGCTGTCTCAGAATTCTCCTCTTCCGGACGAAGATATGAAAAAAAGACTTGTAGAAAAATGCATTGCTAAAACCACCAAGACTATTGAAGATGATAACGGCGACACCGTTGAAGGTATTGAACAGTACAGCCGTCCACGCTGGCATAAATATATGTTTGCGGCAGCTGCTCTGGCTTTCGCAGCTTTCAGTGCGGCTGGCATAATAATGATAGGCAACAAATCAAACAAGAACAACATCATAACACAGTCAAATAATGTCAGCGATGTCGCTGTAACATCCCCTGTCGTTTCAACCACGATCAAAACTGCACAGGCAGTAAAAACCACATCAGCAGTCCAAGAGAACATAGAAAGCGTCACTACTGTACAGACCGATATTCCTCAGGAACCTACTGCTGAAATAATTCAGGAAGCTACTGCTGAGATAATTCAAAATGCTACTGAAACAACTACTAATGAACTCTCACAAGACGTTGAGCCTGCTGCTGAAAATGCTGAGCCTACCGAACCTGCTGTAAGTCAAACAGAAGAAGACGAGATACCTCAATATGAAGACATCTGGGGTTACTGGGACAGCACATTTATCGATACAGGCGAAAAGAGAGAGTGGTACTTCGACCGTGACGGCTATGGACAGGTTTACTACCCTGACACTATGATAGGCTACGCTTTCACATATAAAGTATACGAATCTGAATCAGGTCCGTATATAAAGCTTAGTATCTCCAAACCTGACCCTGCTCCAAACGAAGAATGGACTGCATCTATAGGCAGGTATGACGATCACACATTCATTCTCCATTGGGTTAATGATAACAGCTATGAAACATTTACCTTCAATTCAAGCGAATCAATGGCTGAGTGATGCATCTTCGCAAAATGTGACACGTTCCCGTGCCAATATTTACCGTTTTTTACCCGAATAATTTAGCTATTTCCTGAAATTAACGGCAAAAAATTTGCAAAAATCATAAAAAACGGTTGAAGTTAAATTGAATCTTTGATATAATAAATGTGCATATGATAATGAAACAGCCAGATATAGCTGCTTTACATATGCACATTTGTTTTTCCACATACTATCAAAAAAGATATATTAACTATAGAATTGGGAAAATTCAGGCTTTCCGCTGCCGGAAAAAGTGCGGATGTATCTGATACAAAAGGAGAGAACTATGAAAAAATGTAAAAAGATAATGCTCTGTGCTGCTATGGCAGCTATCGGAGCTATGACTGCCGTTCCGGCAGCAGCTCAGGCAGCTTCAGTATCTTCTGACTCAGCAGCAGTATCTCAGGCTGCACCTGAGACAAAAACTACAGATAAAAAAGATACTTCCTCCCTCGTATCCAAATGGTTCACGGATGATAAGGGAAGAATATTCTACTATGGCAAGGACGGCAAGCCGCTCACCGGTGAACAGGTTATCGACGGCTCTTACTATCTCTTCTCCGCTAACGGAGTTCAGAAAACAGGCTGGCGTACTGTAAACGGTCACCGCTGCTATTTCGACCCCAAAACCGGAAAACACGTTACCGGCTGGTTTGAATACTGCGGCAAACAATACTACATAGACCCTGAGGCTGGCAAGGCTACCGGCATTTTCACCGACAGCGAAGATGCAATGTATATCGCTAATAACTACGGCACTCTCGTTGAAGACAAGGGCTTCACTAATATTGACGACGACCTGTATTACGTCAATGAGGGCGGAAAAGTCAGTCAGGAAAATTTCGAGCTTAACGGCACTCCATACAATGTTAACGAGGACGGCACAATTGCTACAGGCTGGCAGGAAAAAAATGATGAAAAGTTCTATATAGAGCAGGACGGCTCCCATCCGGAGGGATTATCCACTGTAGATGAAAAGAATTATATCTTTTCTGACAGAGGAAGTATTCTCCTCGGCTGGCAGGATGTCAACGATGCACGCTATTTCTGCGGAGATGACGGCATCATCAACACCGGTCTCCAGAATATAGAAAACGATAACTATTTCTTCAACGATGACGGTACTATGTTCACCGGTAAAAAAGTTATCGACAATAAGACATACATTTTCAGTGATGACGGTGCTGCTTTAAAAGGCTTGCAGACTATCGATAACAATTTATACTTCTTTGGCAATGACGGTGTTATGAATACAGGGAAGCAAACCATAGACGGCAATACATATTTCTTTGCCGATAACGGTGCTGCTGTAAAGGGCTGGAGAACTGAGGGTACTGACAAGTACTACTACGGCAGCGACGGCATCATGATAACCGGTATGCAGATGATCGGCAAAGAACTTTACTACTTTGCTGATAACGGTAAAATGCAGAAAGGCAGAATAGTCGTTGACGGTGCTAAGTACTACTTCACAGACAAGGGCTCGGCTGCTATAGGCTGGCAGCAGATCGGCAACGAAAAGTACTACTTCAATACCGACGGTAAAATGTATACAGGCTGGCTCACTCTCGACGGACATACATATTTATTTGACAAAAATGGAGTTATGCAGCACAACTGGTACTACGATGAAAATAATAATAAGTACTACTTCAACGATGACGGCTGGATGCTCACAGGAAATCAGCGTATCGGAGGCAACTACTACTACATAAACGGTAAGGGTGTCGTTCAGAAGGGTCTTATAAAGCTCAGCGACGGATACTACTATTACTTCGACCCGACTACAGGTGCAAGACTTACCGGCTGGCAGACTACTCACGACGGCAAACGCAGATATTTAGATCCTTCTACCGGCAGAATGGCTACAAATACACGTATACAAGGCTATAACATCGATAATAACGGCGTTGCAACTCCTATGACTGTTATACAGAAGCGTGGTGCTTCAATAATCACTTCAATCGGCAAGGACCTCACTGTTATATACAATTACGTGCGTAACAACAACCGCTATTCTTATATTGAATCAACAAGAACTCTCGCTCAGATAAATGCTATCGGCTGGGGATATTTCGCAAACTACGCTCTTGACAACAGAAATATCGTATGCTACTACTATGCAGCTCTGACCGACCTTCTCTTCAAGGAAGCAGGCTACACTTCCCGTGTAGTTCACGGTACCGGCAGAGGTATAGGCGAACATTACTGGAATCAGGTGCTCATCAACGGTACATGGTGGAACTATGATACCTGCAATGGCTTTGCAAAGGTTACTGACGAATACCTGAAAGCACCAAGCACTGCTACCGGCAAGGGCTATTTTTTCCGGGAATATGTATATCCTAATTTCAATTAATCGGAGGCTAATTTACAATGAATTCTAAATTTACAACTATTATTGCTGTTGCTGCTCTTTGTGCAGCAGTTTCAGCTGTTTCATGCGGAAAAGATAAGAACAGCAGCAGCTCTGATGTCGTACTTGACATAAAAACTACTACCGTTTCTGCTGAAAGCACTACTGATGTTACTACCACATCCGCTGTAACTACCACAAAAGCTAAGGCAACTACTACAACTGCTAAAACTACAGCTCCAGAAGCAACTGAAGCAAATATAACTACTGTTGCAGCTGATACTCCGGAACAGCCTGAACCGGTTCAGGAAGAACCTGAATATATCGAGGAAGATCCGGAAGAAGAGTACGAAGAGCCACAGGATGAAGAACCTGTTGTTGCAACTCCGTCAAATAACAACACTACTTTCACTTTCAGCAACATAGATCAGCCAATATCTTCTATAACAAATATACTCGGTGCAGGTGCTCAGAGCACTGTTCCTTCTTGTATCCCTAAGGGCGACGGAAGCGACTCAAACACTGTATACTCCTACTCCGGACTTGATGTGCTCACATACACAATGGGCGGAGCTGAATATGTCGGTGAGATAGATATAACAGGCGGCAGCTTTGCTACTGACAAGGGTATCAAAGTTGGTTCGTCAAGAGCTGAAGTTACTGCTGCATATCCGGGTGCAGGAAGCTCCGGAAGTGACCTCTTCGCTGACAGCGGCAATCAGGAAATATACTTCTATATGAGCGGAGATACCGTTTCTAAGATAACTATCAGCTGATAAAGGAGGAACTGTTTTGGTTTTCAGCAGTCCCGTATTCCTGTTCATCTTTATGACTTCGGTGTATATCCTGCACCGTGTCATACCTACTATCACTGCTAAAAATGTGCTTCTGCTGATATTCAGCATTGCATTCTATACTTACGGCGAACCTAAAGCGGTAGTCCTGATGATAATATCTATCATCATGAACTACTTCTTCGGACTCGCCATGAAACCGGAAAACAAAGCAAGAAAGCCTGTACTCATAACGGCGATAACAGCAAACCTCGTTATGCTCGGTATATTCAAATATGCCGGCTTCGGAGCAGACCTGCTCAACAGCCTGCCTTTCGTGAGCGTACCTGTACCAAGTATAGCTCTGCCGATAGGAATTTCATTCTATACATTTCAGGCGATGTCTTACGTTATCGACGCTTACAAAGACCCGAATTATATACAGAAAAACCTGTATAAAGTCGCACTGTATATCACTTTCTTCCCTCAGCTCGTTGCAGGTCCTATCGTAAAATACTACGATTTCGCCGACCAGATAGATCACAGAAAAGATGATCCCGAAAAGACAGCAATGGGAATCAGACGATTTATTACCGGTCTTTCAAAAAAGCTCCTCATAGCAAACACTATGGCTCTTGCTGCCGACTATGTTTACGGTCTTGATACCTCGGAGCTTTCACTCCCGCTGGCTTGGCTGGGAGCTGTTTCCTACCTCTTCCAGATATACTTCGATTTCAGCGGATACAGCGATATGGCTATAGGTCTCGGAGCTATGTTCGGCTTCACTTTCAAGGAAAACTTCAATTACCCGTATATCTCTCAGAGTATACAGGAATTCTGGAGAAGATGGCATATCTCGGTATCGACATGGTTCAAGGAGTACCTGTATATCCCACTCGGCGGCAACCGCAAAGGCAAGGTGCGTACTGCACTTAACAAGCTGTTTGTTTTCTTCTGTACCGGTCTTTGGCACGGTGCAAGTCTGAACTTCATTGTCTGGGGACTTCTCAACGGCGGATTTCTCATGCTTGAATCCTACAAGATAATCAATACCCAGAAATGGCTCAGACCTTTCAGGCATATATATGCCGTTTTTGTAACTATAATAGCTTTCGTGTTCTTCCGTGCGGACGACCTCGGCACTGCCTGCCGCTTCATCGGCAGAATGTTCGACCCGACCAACGGAAACAGTACAAGAACTTCAATGTTCATGGCTCAGCTTACACCTATGTACCTCATAATGCTGGGACTGGCTATAATATTCTCTATGCCGGTGATACAGTCCGCAAAGCAGAAAATCAGCTCCACAAAGGCTGCCTCTGCCGCAGATGTATGCTCATACGCAGTCTCACTGGTGCTCTTAGCCGTGTGCATCATCACTCTTTCATCCGCCTCATATAACCCATTCATCTATTTCAGATTTTAGGAGGCGGCAATATGAATAAAAATATACTCTATAGGATATATGCTGCCGCTTTTGTAGGAATATGCCTCGTTCCGGCAGCATTGACTCCGTTTAAAAAAACTGATTCCACTAAGGAAAAACGGCAGCTCGCTGAAGCTCCGAAGATAAAAAAAGACGGCAAACTCAACTTCGATTACTTCGATGAGTTTGAAAAGTACTTCTCAGAGCATTTCGCTTTCCGTCAGGAACTCGTAAATGCTGACGGCAGACTGAAATCAACTGTTTTCGGCACATCCCCTAACAAGGACGTTATAGTCGGCAAGGACGGCTGGCTCTACTACGGAGCTACAGTCAATGATTTCCTGAATATCAATATGCTCAGTCAGAGAGGTATAAACAATATCCTCAGCAATATCGAGCTGATGAACGACTATTGCAGTCAACACGGAGCTGATTTCTTATTTATGATAGCTCCGAACAAAAACTCGGTGTATCCTGAATATATGCCGTTCAACTACGTAAGCTCCGACAATAAGGACAATTACGAAAGACTCGCAGAGTCCCTGAAAGACAAGGACTACTGGTGCGATATGAAAGAGACTATACTTAACACCGATTCAAGTATGCCGCTCTATCATAAAACTGATACTCACTGGAACAATATGGGAGCTTATGCCGGTCACGTAAAACTCATGGAGATGCTCGGACATAAATTCTGTCCTGCCGGTACACGCTGGTTCACACGAGATGACCGTCTTGGCGACCTCGCTGCTATGATATACCCTGCCGAGGACGCAAAGGACACTCAGGTATATAACGACTACGAGTTCACCTATAACTACCGTGGAAGATTCAAAGGTCTTGACGATATAACTATAAATACTATTTGTGAGACCGGAGAGGACACATTATTGATGTGGCGAGATTCCTACGGCGAAGCAATACTCCCGTATATGGCTGAAAGCTACGCATCTGCCGAGTTTTCACGCTCTGTCCCTTACCGTATGGACAGCATAAACGGCGGAGATGTTATATTGGAGATAGTCGAGCGTAACATCGGTAATCTGCAAAAATACGCTCCGGTAATGGAAGCTCCTGAAACCGAAACACCTGCTGCAACCGCTCTTTATTCCGGTGACAGCTACAGCTTCAGGTCAGAACAGTTTGGCGAGCTTACTCACCTGTTTGGTGAACTCCCTGATAAGTGTTTTGAAAGCGATAAAGTCTCCATAGTCGTTACAGTCGGAGATAAGTCATACAAAGCTTTCAACTGCTTTGAAGACCAGAAACTCGACCGCAGCGGAGAGTCCAGTGACAATGGATTCTCGATATACATTCCGTCCGCCGCATACACTGAGGGAAGTAATGTTACAGTCTCAGTTATCAATGATAACGGACGCACAATACAGATAAATCTATAACAGAAAAGAGAAGTGATAACAATGAAATTCATTAGATCAACGGCTTTTATCACAGCGGCTTTTCTTGCTGCAATGCCAATAATGCAGGTCAATGCTGCTGAAGCTCCTTTAGTATCTGAAAAGCCTGTATACGATTTCTTCAACGAAAATGACGTTAACGGTGCTGTAGGAATAAAACTTCCGGAAGGCTACTCCGCTCACGTTGAGATAACATTTGATTCTCCGGAGGGACTTGCTCTCCCTTACTATGTGACCGATATTGAAAAAACTCAGGCTGCATTTGAAATAGAGGGTCACGATAATACTGAGGACGATTACAGAAATTATCATATAAGCATTACAGTCAAGGGCGGTAAATTCAATGCTGTTACAGATCCTATCACCGACACCTTCACTGTGGCTGACGTAAACGATAACCCAAACAGCTACACCGGTATCGCTTATAATTTCACTTTAGCTGAGGAAGGCTCAGATGCAGCTATGGTAGAGCTTACTTCCGAAGGTGAACAAAAGCTCGATAACGGTACTCTGACAGTAAAGAATTACACGCTCAATATGGAATCTTTCATTAAAGGCGATGTAAATGGCGACGGCTCTGTTGACGGCACAGATGCTGCTATGGTGCTCAATGAATTTGCAGTTACAGGTGCAGAACAGCCTTCTACATTCGACAATATTATGAAAGCTGCCGGAGATATCAACGGGGACGACTCTATAGACGGCTCAGACGCCGGACTCATCCTCAGATACTACGCTTACGAAGGCAAGGTTTCTTGGGAAAATATAATTGCCGGAGAATAATCAAATAAAAAAGTCAGCGGCTGATGCGTTTCTGCATCAGCCGCTGTTTTTTTATCTGATTTTAGAACCTACCGGAATAGAGTCATCAACAAAGATAACTTTAACGCCGTCCGGAGTATCTGCCGCACATATCATGCCGTTGCTCTCAACACCTCTGAGCTTTACAGGTTTAAGATTTGCAATAAGCTGTATCTTTTTGCCTATGAGGTCTTCCGGAGTATAATACTGAGCTATTCCGGATACGACCTGACGTCCGCCCATACCGTCGTCAAGCTGCAGGCAGAGAAGCTTATCCGACTTCTTTACCTTCTCGCAGGCAATTACCTTAGCTACTCTTATTTCGACCTTTGCAAAATCATCTATAGTTATCTCAGGAGCAAGCTCGATAGGCTCAGCAGGTGCTTCGCCCTTTTCCTCTGCTGAAAGCTTGGACTGAGCTTCTTCCATGTTCTTCTGGAGTATTGCATTAAGCTCGTCAATTTCCTTGTCAACGTCGATTCTTGGGAAGAGTATCTCGCCCTTGTGAACAGTTACGTTCTTTGGAAGAACTCCGAACTTATCAGCATTATCATAGGTTGCGTCCTCAGCTGATGCACCGATCTGCTCCCATACCTTTGGCATTGTTGTAGGCATGAATGGTGAAAGAAGAGTTGAAATAACTCTGATAGCTTCAAGCAGATTATAGAGTACAGAAGCAAGTCTCGGCTTATCAGCCTCATTCTTGCCGAGCTTCCACGGCTCTGTCTCGTCGATATACTTATTAGCACGGTCAACGACCTTGAATATTTCCTCAAGTACGGATTTGAGCTTAGTCTCGTCCATATACTTATCGACTTCCGAGCGGAGTGCTGTAACAACAGATATGAAGTCCTTATCGATGTCAGCCTCCAGACGCTCCTCCGGGAGAGTTCCGCCAAAGTACTTATCAGCCATAGCTACAGTACGTGAAACAAGGTTTCCGAAGCCGTTTGCGAGGTCTGAGTTTATGCGGTTTATCATTATCTCGTTGGAGAACGAGCTGTCAGCTCCGAGAGCCATTTCTCTGAGGATATGGTATCTGATAGCATCGCATCCGTAACGCTCGCCAAGCACGAACGGGTCAACTACATTGCCCAGTGACTTGGACATTTTCTCTCCGTTCATTGTTATCCAGCCGTGTATAGCAAGGTGCTTAGGAAGCGGAAGTTCGAGTGCCATGAGCATTGCAGGCCATATAATAGCGTGGAATCTCATGATGTCCTTAGCTACCATATGAACATCAGCAGGCCAGTATTTTTCAAAGTCATTGTATGCAGAATTCTCGTAACCCATTGCAGTGATGTAGTTTGAGAGTGCATCTATCCATACATATACAACGTGTCCCTCATCGAAAGTTACAGGGATTCCCCACTTGAAAGTGGTACGTGAAACGCAGAGGTCCTCAAGACCGGGCTTAATGAAGTTATTTACAAGCTCAGTAGCTCTTGTTTTAGGCTGAAGGTAGTCAGTCTCAGTGAGGAGCTTTTCGATACGCTCTGCAAAAGGAGACATTTTAAAGAAGTAAGCTTCCTCCTTAGCGAATGTCACAGGTCTGTGACATTCCGGACAGCAGCCATTCTCATCGAGCTGAGAATCGGTCCAGAAGCTCTCGCAAGGTGTGCAGTATTTTCCTGAGTACTCACCCTTATAGATATAGCCCTTATCGTAAAGAGTCTTGAATATCTTCTGAACTGATTCAACGTGGTAATCGTCAGTAGTTCTGATATACCTGTCGTAGCTTATATTCATATATTTCCAGAGGCTCTTGAATTTATCAACTATAACATCAACGTACTCCTTAGGAGTTACGCCCTGTTCAGCAGCTTTCTGCTCTATTTTCAAACCATGCTCATCTGTACCTGTGAGGAACATTACATCATAACCCTGCATTCGTCTGTAGCGGGCTATTGAATCACAGGCTACAGTTGTATAGCAATGACCTATATGAGGATTGCCCGATGGATAATATATCGGTGTAGTAATGTAAAAGGGTTTCTTTGACATAAAATATCGCTCCAATCAGTGTGTATAAATTTCTTTTCCTAATGGAAGAAAAGCTTAAGGCAATACCGCACAAAGATTGTGCTGAAGATGCACCGTGAGATTTTTCGTCAGATTGTATAGAAATTCCGCAGGCATACTGAAGTATGTCAAGGGATTTCTGTGCAAGATGGCGGAAAATATCCAAGCAGATTCAGTACAAAGACGTCAGGCGGTCTTTGTGCGGTGTTGCCTTAACTATTATTATAACACAATTATTTGAATTTGTCACGCATTTTGCAAATTTTTGCATATACGAGCGAAAAAGCATGAAAAAATGCGAATTAATGAGATTTATTATGATATATTCCAAAAAATGTCAGATACCGCCTTAAAATGTCTTTTGAGCAGACTTGAAGTTCATGTGAACCTGTGATATAATCATAACATCACGTAAGGAGGACATATAAATATGAATCGTTATATTCCCGGTACAACACTTAAATATTCAGAACAGGCAAGAGATGCAGCATTTACCATGATCTCTCCTGTACTTGAAGCCACCGGAGGTCTTACGCTTTCTCAGTTATCAAAGCTCACAGGTCTGGAAGGTACTACCATTCAGAACTGGATAAAGCGAGGGTGGGTATCCGGTACAAAAGGGAAAAAATACTCAGAACAGCAAGTTGTGCGAATACTCCTGATAAATATGCTGCGGGGTGCCATGAAGCTGGAGGATATCGCAAAACTTATGAGCTTTATCAACGGAGATGTCGAAGATACTTCGGACGATATCATCGCAGATGTTGCTCTCTATGATATACTTTGCAAAATTATTTTCAATGCGGAAGATGAGGGCATCTTCACGACGGATTCTATAAGACGGCAGGTAAGACGTGAGATCACTGAAAAATCCAAAGACATAAAGGACGGTGAAAAGCTCGCAAAAGCCATGTACATCATGGTACTCGCTTACAGAAGCGGCTGGCTGAAATCAGAAATGGAAAAGGGATTACAGGAAATAGTGTAAAGGGTGACGCTATGAAAACCAAAAGAATAAGTTATTCCGCAGAATACATTCCATATGGAACAAGCATCGGATTTGCAGGCGGAATACTGATCGGGGTAATATTTTTTACCGATGTACTATGGGGTATATGCATCGGATTAACAATCGGGATCACTATGGGGGCTTTGATCGGACAGCATAAAGATAATAAGGATATTTCAGAAGGAGATGAATTATTATGAAAAAAGATTATGAATTAACTACATTCCAGAAAGTTTTTTCCATTATTTTTGAAGTAATAATTACTGTGATCTTTCTCGGCGGAGCACTTGTAATATCGGTTTTTTTAGGGTATTATTGGATATTTATCGGTGCACTCGCTATAACGTTCGAGTTTTACCGCAAGGACGGCGATCATAAACCTGTCTTTAATTATAAAAAAACTAAAGACACTTCACCAAGTGACGGTGAACTCGTAAGCTATGAAGAATATCCTGTATTTACAAATAATTCAAGTTCAGCTTCAAACAAGAAAAACGAATACAGCTGCAAGTCATCAGCGTTAATGGATGACATACCAAAGTTTCGCAAATAATACCCGATAGGGAGAATTAATATTATGAAAAAGAGAAAATATGACTTAACTAAATTCCAGAGAATATACTTAACTACTTTTAAGATAGCATATAGTGCAATCATTCTCGCTGCCGCTCTATGGATCACTATACCTGATGGTCCTTATTGTATATTGATAGGTGCTATCGGTTTAATAATTCTGATTTTCACTTTTGATGAGCGTAAAGCTGCCCATACATACAGCACTGATAAACGTCCTTTATTGCTGGTTAAGCCTGAGCCTATATTGCTGGTCAAGAATGAGTTTGAAGATTCGGAACAATTTTCTGTATACGAAAATAATAAAAATTCCGATTCAAATGGAAATGATGATCCAAATTCAAACGAAACAGATGATTTTAATTCAGAAACAGACGATTATGATTCAGAAGATGATTGTTTTTATACAGAAACAGAGGATCGTAATTCAATTAAAATAGACGATAACATCTACCATATATCAAGTGAATATGATGACGAGTCATACTTCAGTGAATAATATCCGATCAGGGGTGCTCGGATATTACATATAAAATCGGTTCACAAAATTCTCTTTTAATTTCATTACTATTCTTACCAATCTTAAAATTCTGAGTTGGGGAACTCAGAGTGATAATTATTGAAAATCAGCTTTTATTATGTGCGTGTTTAATTAAATATTTCAGGAGGAAATCATGGATATCAACATCAGAGATCTCAGAGCTAATCAGAAAAAACATGAGTTCAAAGGTATAAAATGGATAGTTGCAGGGGTTGCAGCTCTCTTTATCGCAGCAAATTCATTCACTATAGTCCCGGCAGGTAATACAGGTGTAGTTCTTACTCTTGGCGAGGTCAACAACAAGCCTCTGTCAGAAGGTTTCCACATCAAAGTCCCATTTGCACAGCGTGTGGAAAATATATCCAATCAGATACAGGTTTATGAAACTCCCGCTTCGGCAGTTTCTAAAGACTTGCAGACTGTCAGCAGTAAAATTGCTGTCAACTACAGACTCGTATCAGACAAATCTCCGGAAATGTACCGCAAGGTAGGAAGTGATTACCAGACAGTACTCATTGCTCCGGCAGTACAGGAATGTATGAAATCCGCTACTGCTAAGCACACCGCTGAGGAGCTCATAACAGAGCGTCAGTCAGTTGGTGATGAGGTCAAAACAAGCCTTGAAGCAAGATTGAGTGAATACGGTATTTATATTGAAAAATTCAATATCGTAAACTTTGATTTCTCAGAGGAATTCAATACCGCTATAGAGTCAAAGCAGGTCGCTGAGCAGAATCTCTTAAAAACTCAGACCGAACAGAAACAGACTGAGCTTATAGCCGATACTTCAGCTAAAAATAAACGTGTAGCTGCAAATGCAGAAGCAGATGCTATACTCGCAAAGGCTAAGGCTCAGGCAGAAGCAAACAAGCTCCTTGAAGAATCTCTTTCCGACAAGGTCATCGCTTATGAACAGATACAAAAATGGGACGGCGTTATGCCTAAGGTCACCGGCTCTGAAAGCGGAATGCTTATAGATGTCGACCTGAACAGTCTTGACGGTTCTTCTCAGAAATCTCAGACTTCACAGGCAGCATCCCCAAGTAATAATGAATAATGTAATTTGAAAGGAATAAATACAATGAGAAAAATTATACCAACATTCGCAGTCTGCTTTGCTATGGCAGCTTCATTCGTATCATGCGGAAGCAAGGACAGCTCTTCTTCTGAATCCAAAAAGGAAAAAGGCTTATTAGGCAAATGGAATATGTCTGATGAAATGATGACCGAATTCGTAGGAGACACCGAAGGTATCAAAGTTATATCCGGTACTATGGAATTCAAGGACAACAACAAGGCTATCATTGAAGCAAAGTTAGATTATTCCGATGTTATGTCCCTCACAGATGAAAAATTCTTACTCCAGGACTATAAGCTTGATATTGTCGAATTTACAGGTACAGAGCTTTCCGTAGGTATCGGAAGTGAAGTATCAATGACCTTTACTCGTGATGAAAACTCTGATGATATGTACGGCACTTACAATTTTATGTCAAATGAAGATGAGGAAGACACTGAATTAGAGGACATGAAGTACACTATCACCTTTGAAAAAGACGGTAAAACATATGCAAATATCGTTGGCAGTAAGCCTTATATCTATGACGAGGAAAAACATGAGATAAAAACAGATGAAGACGATGATACTCCTGCTAAAATAGAGATAGACGGCGATAAGTTGACAATTACAGATTCGCAGGGAGATCCTGCAACTTTAACCCGTGCTGATCAATAAGCTTATGCTATAAACTTCATATACGAAAGGACTTAATATCATGAGAAAAATTATACCAACATTCGCAGTCTGCTTTGCTATGGCAGCTTCATTCGTATCATGCGGAAGCAAGGACAGCTCCTCTTCTGAATCAAAAAAGGAAGGCATCGTGGGAAAATGGAATATAACTGACGAATCGCTGTCTGAAATGATCGGAAATCACGAAGAGCTAAAAGCTACATCAGGCACTATGGAATTTAAAGACAATAACAAAATGATCTTAAAAGGAAAAATAGATTATTCAGAATTGACTTCCCTTAAAGACGACAAGTTTTTTCTCCAGGGGCATGAGCTTGAAATCGTTGACTTCACCGGCACTGAACTCTCTGTAGGTAAAGGAGAAAAAGTTTTATTAACTTTTACCCGTGAGGAAAAATCCGACGATATGTACGGTACTTATGACTTCCCAATGGATGAAGACGATAATGAAGAATCTGATGATAAATCTGAGATCAAAATGGACACCTGCACTATAACTTTTGAAAAAGACGGAAAATCATTCATGAACGTATCAGGCAGCACTGATTACATCTATGATGAAGAAAAGAAAGAATTAAAATCAAGTGAAGACGACGATAAACCGTCTAAAGTAGAGATCGACGGCGATAAAATGACAATTACAGATTCAGAAGGTAAAGTTGAAACTCTTACTCGTGCTGACTGATAAAATTTATGGTTCATCTGCTTAATAGGATAAGTTCATGGGGAATTAAAGCTCACGTAAACTGAGCAAAAAATACATCCGGTCTGGGGAGACCGGATGCTTATGGGGTATAAAATACCTATGCAAGTAAAAGGCTTGCATAGGTATTTTTTTATTATTCATCGAGGATGCTAAGATCTACATTTTTTCTTCCACTAACTGAATAATCATTAGCACTATAAAGCTCAAAGCCTTCTTCATCTATAAGTTTATTTATTTTTGCTTTAAGTTCCGACTTAGATAAAGGCTTATCAGCCTCATCTCCTATAGAAAGACGCTTTACTTCAATTGTATTTTCTTCGTTATTTATATCGTTATATGAAATCCTCATCCATGCACCGGTTTCAATATCCACATAAATCGTATAATTTATTGTTATGGCTTCATCAGTATGAGCAATATATATTTCGCTTCCTTCAATAACAGCACATTCTCTTGAAAGATAAGTTTCTATGCCCTTTATATCCCATTTGCTGAAATCAGAAAGTAAATATTTAGAATTATAAGGAGTAATAATTGAAGACCCTCTAAAAGCATCTAATATATTGAATGAACCTCCTCCATCCATTGGTTCGCTAACTCCAACACTGATCGTTGATTCCACATTTGAAGCTCCTACGTCTAAAGTTTCTCTCGGATCATAAATACTAACGTAGGTATTATCACTGAAAAGATAATGCTCATATTTTTCAATATAAGTTATATTATTTGAAGCATCATATGAATACATCTTAATTTTAGTTTCTGTTGAATCAGGATGATTATTATACCAATATTTAGCAACGTTACGTTCTGAAACTATTTCTTCGATCTCAGCAGTATATGCAACAGAATTCATACTATTGGATATACACTTATCATATATCTCCTGCTTTGAAATTGCCCCATTGTTCTGTTCCTCACTGGAAGTAACTGGTTCTGTAGTTACCGCAGCAGGTTCTGTAGTTGTTACAGCAGTCTCGGTAACTGCAACGCTTGTTGTTACTTCAACGGTCTTAACAGTTGTAGTTGGTTCTGTAGTTCTTTCGGTAACAGCAGCTGTAGCCGGACTTGTTGTCGCCTCAACGATCTCATCGGAGGTCTGTACCGGAGATTTAGACTTGTGGCCTTTGAGCAGATACGCACCGCCTCCTACAGCTCCGGCAACTATGATAAATGCAGCAGCGGCAGAAATAATTCTTGTAATGTTTCTGCGGCGATATGTCTCGACTCCACTTACCTCGTCGCCGACAGCTGTATTTTCAGCATCATTCTCACTATTCATACGGCGGACTATCTCTTTATATATTCTCTCTTTTGCACTGTCATCCCCTACTTTATAATCAGCGGAGATCTTTTCAACTGTTTTATCATCCATATCTTTCATAATATCTTTAATTTCCTCTTTATTCATAGTGATTCTCCTTTCATACAGTATGGGCAAGAGTTTTCTTCAGTTTCTTCAATGCCCTTCCGCACCGCATTCTCACCGCTGTAGAGCTCATACCTATTATCTTGCCTATCTCTTTGGAATTACGTTCATAGAAGAATTTCTGGATAATAATGGTTGAATCCGGCTCACCGAGTTCTTCTATCTGTTTAAGGAGAAGCTCAGATGTTTCTTTTTTATCACTGTCCTCTTCTATACGCTCACCGGTGCTGAGGGATATGAATTCCTCGGAATCCAGCGAGCTGCTGCCGGACTTTGCTTTAAGGCTTCTACGCATACTAAGTGCACAATTCTTTGCGACTGTTCCAACAAACGATTTTATAGCCGCCTCGTGTTCAATATCTATTCCATTAAAAACTTTAGTAAATGCATCGATAACACATTCCTCAGCGTCCTGAGCTGTTCCGTACCCACGCAGTATATTGATCGCTACAGCATACACATAGCTGTAATACTCATCAAACAGAGCCCTTTGTCCATTTTCGGGTTCTTCTTTCATCATTTTTATAATTTCATTATCGGTCATAGTATTCCTCCTCTCCCTCAGCAGATCTGCTTTCATTATACACTTACGCCGAAACAAAGTAAAGTGTAACATAAAATTTGAAAAAATTCTCATAAATAATTTTTCCGCATCGGAACATACTTATATTGCGGCAATGACCGCACTTAATGCAAAGGAAAAAAATAATGCTTATGAACAAAATAGCTCCCGCAGCTGCACTTTTTACCGCTGCCCTTATCCCATGCTCAGCAGTTTATGCTGCCGACTCTACTAAAATCGGATACGGTCAGGGTACGACAGTTGACCAGTTCAACCGCCCATGTGACGCTGCGGCATTCACAAGCCGATACGGCGACCTTGATGCCTTCGCCCTGTCGCAGGATGATAAGCGTATTATCATTACCTTTGATCAGGGCTATGAAAACGGCTATACCGAAAAAATACTCGATACCCTCAAAGAGAAAAATGCTTCTGCGATATTCTTCCTTACGGGAGACTACGCAAAAAAAGAATCCGCACTCGTAAAACGTATGATCGCTGAGGGACATACCCTCGGTAACCACGGTATGACTCATGCGAGCCTTCCTACGCTTTCCGATGCAGAAGCTGAAAAAGAGATAATGTCGCTCCACGATTTCGTGATGAATAATTACGGCTACCAGATGCAGTACTTCCGTCCTCCATGCGGTGAGTACTCCGAAAAAGCTCTTGAGACCGTACAGAAATGCGGCTACAAGACCGTCTTCTGGAGCTTTGCTTACGTGGACTGGAAAACTGATGCACAGCCTGATCCGGCTGAAAGTCTGAAAAAGCTTGTAAATGCTGCTCACGGCGGAGAGATACTGCTTCTACATTCGGTATCCTCTACCAACGCAGAGATACTCGGTGATCTTATCGACTCACTAAGGGCAAAGGGATTCACGGTATAAAAAAGGAGCTGCCGCACCGGTATGGTGCAGCAGCTCTTTCGTTTATTATTCACTTATTGGGAGGGATTTATATGTTCCTATAAGATATTTCTGAACAGCAAGTGCGTCCATATTTGTGATACCGTCATTATTGCCATAGCAGTCTGAGTTTTTCTCGCCCTGCTCAGTCATTGCATTCGCATCAGAACCGCCTACTCCGAATACGTCTTTATTTGCAATATACTGCATAATGAGTACAGCATCATTCATTTTTACTTCACCGCTGCAATTTGCATCGCCGTAAAACGGTTTATTCTGTTCACCAGTGTGGTCATACTCATAAACCATTGTGATGTAGTTGTATGTAACGCTTACATCATCGCCGCTGTCGCTGTTTGTAGATGACTTCCACCAATCCTGGAATTCAATATATGTATCCTCTACCTTAGCTTCAAGCTCTTCTGATTTATTAGTTGCCGGATCAGTTGAAACTACGAAAGTTCCGTCGAACTCTACAACATTATCAGCTGTGCCTGCTCCATAGGAGAATGATTTCTGTCCCCAGTGTGAAGTACCGTCAGCGATAACGAGCTTGTTGAAGCAGAGTCCGCCGCCGCCGCCATACCAGCCGGCACCTGTTGAACAGCTTGCAGTTGTGTTGATGATTATTTTCTTGAGTGCATCGACGTCGCCAAGAGGTATCATAGGGAAGCCGTTAGGTGACTTTTCAAGGTCAGCGAAGTTGTACTTAACTTCCTTTACCTCTATATCAGGAGCTTCGTAAACCTTCTTGTCAGTAGCCTTATCAGAGATAACTACCTGTGCTACAGAGAGCGGAGGGAGCTCAACTGTGACTTTGTTGCCTGAAAGGTCGTTCTGAACATCGATTATTCTTATCTGACTGTCGTCCTGAGTAACAGCGTAAACTACAGCACTCTTATAGTCCTTTGCACCGCCGTCAAGGGTTATCTCAGCCTTTTCGCTTTTAGCGGAGTCCTTATTAGAAATGACCATTGTTACGTTTGATGTATCATCTCCGTTTATAGCGGCAAATGCTGCTGACTTTGAAAGGTCTGTTGTGGATGCTTCTACGAGTGTATCACCGAAAGCTGCACCCTCTCCGTCATAGTTTGTGTAGAGGTTGATAGCAGACTCTACATACGGAGCTTCCGGAAGAGTTCCCCAGTATGTAGCAAAGTAAACGTCATTAGCCGCAAAGCTTCCGAGCACTTCTGCCTCTGCGATAGCTGAAACTGATCTCTTGCCTGTATCCTTTTCATTTCCGATGTCAGCAACGTTGTACTCAGATATAGCTATCTTTGTTCCCGGATAATACTTGTCGACTGTTTCTTTCAGCCACGGAAGTACAGGGAAATATTTGCCCCAGTATGGCTGGAGCCAGCTGTTCTCTACATATGAAGGATCATAAAGACTTCTTGCAGCCTGTAATCTTGAAGCATCTGTTGCACAGTCCTGAGCATAATAGTGGATGTCTATTACGTCAAGGAGTCTCTTTCCGTTCTCTTTTTCAGCCTTAGCCATCTGGTCAAGATAATATCCGAGATAGCAGGTATAGTCGTTCTTGACCTTCTGCCAGTCAGGGTCCTGATATTTTTCACCTTCACCAGCCTGAGCACATGGGAGGATTCCCCAGAAAGCAGGTCCGAATATCTCAGCATCAGGGTCAATATCCTTGACTACCTTAGCAAGCTCGATAGACTTTGAAACGAGTTCGCTGTTGCTTACTTCATCCGGATGAATGAGCGGATGAGTATCGTTCCAGAGTACAGGCTCATTATCAAGGCTGTATCCCTGAATACCGGTCTCAGACTTTGCTCCGCCGAGTGTCTTAACGATATAGTTAACATACTCGTCCATATATACTACACCGTCGTCAAGGTCAGGTGTAAGTGAGAGTTCGCCGTCTTTTTTGAATTCTACTTTATTCCAACGCTTAGAAGGAGCTTTTTCTTCAGCTTTAACTGTACCGTCCTTATCAGCAGACACATATCCAGCCATCTGAAGTGTTGCAAGCTTATAAGGAACATTATTCTTTTTGCTCATATCTGAGAGCTTTCTTACAGCTGCACCTGCACCCTCTGTAATATCTCCGATATTTGTATCCGAGCTATGGTGCCAGTCCTCACCGGCATTAGACCAGTTAGTCTCCCAGTTGTAACCTGTGTAACGGTTACCACCCTGACGAACATTATTTACTTTAACATTTTTAAGGCTGCTTGAATCAAATGCATTTACACCGTAGATGTATGGACTTATCTCCTTTTTAGTACCATTCATCTTTACGCTTACGTCCATTGTGTAACTGTCTGCTCCCTCAGCAGAAACAGTTCCGGAAGGTAAAAGTGCCGCATTTGAGATCACGCAAAGACCTGCCATAAGACCGGCAAAGCTTCTTCTTATCATTGTATCGTCCTCCTGATAAAATTATTTGTTATTTTCAGCTCTGAACGGAGCTTTATTCCAGATGTCTATATCAGGTTCGCAATAGGAAAGGAAATTGACCAGCGATTCTGCAAGAGTCAGTATACCAAGCAGCGGGACATTATGTACATAGCCATATATCGGAAATGAATTTTCACCGGTATTTGCCACTATCTTCCACATTATGCCAAAGCGGTCGAAACGGTCAACTATATCGGAAACATCCTCCAGCGGCATATTCAGTTCTTTAGCGATATACTCTTTAGTGATTATATTATCACGTCCGAGTGTCTCAGCCAGACTGATGATCCTTAGTGCCTTTTCATCAGCAAGGAAGCTGAAAAGCTCCATTATTCTCGGCTGTATCGAAAAATAGCTGTTGATGCCGTTCTCAGGTATCCTCATAAAGCAGCAGTACTGCATATCGGGATTCAGTCTTGCGACAGAAAGCTCATTATCCGTCCTGAGATGTGCAAAAGTCTCTCTTATAAAGGACTCAGGCAGATGCATACTCTCCGGCGAAGCATTTGAATTATAGGCACATATCATACTATAGATATGCTCCATTACAAACTTTCCTTTTTCTTCCGGAGGAAGCTGCTGTATCCTTTCAACAGTCTCTCTTTCAAGATCGACTTTTCCGTCATCATCACGGAGTCCGAACAGCGTATCGAGCGAAATGCCAAGTGCTTTTGCTAATTCCGGCAGCAATTCGCTATCCGGATAACTTCCTTTCTCCCATTTTGAAACTGCCTGAGGTGTTACCATGAGCATACCTGCGAGCTGTCCCTGAGTCAGACCGGCTTTTTTGCGGTATTTTATCAAATTGTCACTGAATTTCATATAAAGAGCGTCCTCTCCGGCTGAAATCCTGCAATTCCTATCTTGAAACCTTGATGATAATGTTTCTATCCTTGTCATAATTACATAATATCACACTTACCGGTTGATTTCAAGCAAGATATTCTTTGCAGAATTAAACCTACATTTGATTTGTAAACTGTAAGTTTATTATAGCATATTTTTGAGTGAAGTGCAATAAAAAACTGCCGCATTACACGGCAGTAAAATTATATTATTATTACTTCATCAATTAAATATCTATAAAACGACGAAGTCGTCAAAAAAAGGGATTCCAAAGGGTGACGCCCCACAGTGTGGGGAGATGTCACGAAGTGACAGAGGGGACGGGGCGGTTAGCCTGAAACCCTTTGGCAGGAAGGTGTGCGAGGTTACCCCTACCAGCGGTAGGGGATGTCAGCTTGCTGACAGGGGTGGCTGGACCCGATTAGGGTGGGCAGAGCCCTTCCTAAAAAGCAGTAAAACCAGCGAAGCGAAGTTTTACGGACCGTCTGCATTGCTTCCCTCGGCTTGACCGACGTAATAATTATCAATATTTTATAATCATATTAATAATCAGTTTCACCATAAAACTTATCTATAACTGAACTGAACTCCGGATCAGCAGCTCTGAGATTGTCAAGAGCTTCCCGTCTGTAACGCAGCAGACTTTCGTACAATTTAGGGTCATGCTCACGGAGATGCTTCTCAAAACGTGCATTATGCTCCCTTATCACACTGAGTGCCTGCGGATTTTTAGCACGAAGATGCTCAGCAATATTGAGCTTCCTACGCTCTATCCTTTCGCCTATCCGCTCAGGCTTTATGTTGAGTTTCTCAGCAAGGTCACGCACATGAACTGCCATATGCTCCAGAAGCTCCTCCTGATCGAGTTCACTGATGCCGTCCCAGACGCCTTTAGCGGCAAACAGCTCACTAAGCTGTTTTTCAGGATCACTTTCAGGGTCTATCTCTGCGAGCATCCTTTCGGTATATTTTTCAAACTCATCGTCAGCGGCAACTCCAAAAGCCCACTCGAATTCAAGTCTGTTAGGATTACCTGCTGTAAGGACCTCGCTTTCAGAGATGCTGTCATCAAGCATCTCATACGGAGGCTTTATGCCGGCAGCAAGAAGTGCAGCCGGTATAGTGCGTCGGCAGTGTCCCTGCTGAACCATTTCACCAAGTCCAAGCTGACGGAATCTGTCGTTAAGAGAGCCTATATGCGATGCAAAATATAGCTCTATTCCACTTTTTTCGAGCTGCTTTCTAAGAGAGATTATCTTATCCGCAGCTGTTATATCTATACTGCATATTGCTCCGGAATCAACAATTATACATTTCGTATCTTTAGTCACGGAGGATTCAATATCGTCCGCAAATATGCCTATATTAGCAAAATACAAATTTCCCGAAAAGCGATATATCACCGCCTCTTTCAGCGGTACTGAATATGTATTCCTTTCGAGACTGTGAAATCCTTCGTGTCCGGGAATTATTCCGAGAAACGAGCGTTTAGGATTGGCAGTACGTGCAATTACCGTTACAAATGAAAGTATAACGCCTATCATTACTCCGTAGACTGTACCGAAAACAAGCACTCCGAAAAACGCAGCAAGAAATATCAGTAATTCCTTGCGGTCTTTTTTATAAAGACGTTCCATAAGGTCGAACTCAACAGCTCCGAGAAGTGCCGATATTACAATTGCGGTGAGTATCGGTACAGGAAGGTACTGTATAAATCCTGTTCCGAAAAGGAGTATTATCATCATTGAAACAGACGCCGCTATGGACATTAACTGTGAGCGTCCGCCGTACTGCTCACCCATTGAACTTCTTGAAACTGAACCGTTCACCGGACAGCATCCCACAAAACAAGCTGCAAGATTTCCAAGAGCATACACCATTATCTCACGGTCATTTATCAATTTATAGCCGTTTTTATTTGCAAGATTATTTGAAGCAAGCAGCGTTTCCGCCATTATGACTATAGCTATCGTGAAGCTTGAAGTTATTACATCCGAAAGTATTTCGGAATCAAATTGCGGAAGTTTCCACGCAGGAAGTCCGGTATTAACCGCTGTGAGCAGAGCTACCTGATGCTCGTCTGCAAAACCGGTATAGCCTATTGCAGCTCCGGCAGCCATTACAAATACCGACATTGGTAATTTCGGCATCAGCTTTTTTGACACTATCAGTATCAGCAGTGCCGCACCGCCAAGCAGAAACGATGCAGAATTGAAATGATCTGAGACAGTAGTTATTATGTGTGCGATAAGCTCGACTATCTCACCGCTTCCGCTCGTACCTCCGAGTATCTTTGGTATCTGCATGAATATTATCGTAGTTGAGATGCCGCTGATGAATCCTCCCATTACCGGTGTTGAGATGTAGTTGACCGCTCGTCCGGCTTTCATTAGCCATAGTATAAGAAGCCATATTCCTACAAAAAGTGTCACCAACGGTACTGTGCTTATCGCCTCCGCAGAGCCGGGAGTTATTCCCAATGTGACCAGAAGTGCTCCGACTAATGCTGCCGGAGCTGCGTCCACTCCGAAAATAAACTGAGGTGACGAGGACAATATCCCGAATATCAATATCGGAAATATTGAACCATAAAGGCCGTATTTTGCCGGAAGTCCGGCAACCTGTGCATATCCCATTGATATCGGTATAGAGACAAGTGCTATAATTATTCCTGTAAAGATGTCAGTTATAGCAGATTTCTTTGTTATTCCATTTAACTGCAACTGTGATTTCTCCTCCCATTTTAATCAGTCCGCATTTGATCGACTGATTTGAAGAAATATTTCCCTTACATTGTATCACAGTTCTGTAAAAATTTCAACAGCACACACGCTCCCTTTACAAAGTCCACCAAATATGCTATCATATATTTATCTACAACTTTTCAGAATGGAGTGATACCATGAACTTTGCGGACAAAAACGAATTCAAAAGCAAGATAAAAGGAGTCCTCATCTCTGAGGATGAGATAAAAGAAGCCATAAAAAAAGCCGGCAAAATTATAAGTGATTCCTACGACGGTACTCCCATACTGCTCGTAAGCATACTCAAAGGTGCTTATGTTTTCCTTGCCGACCTCAGCCGTGCTATAGATGTCCCATGCGAGATAGATTTCATGGAAGCTAAAAGCTATTATGCTGACACAAAATCATCCGGAAGCGTCGCTATAACTATGGACCTCAAACATGATATAAGTAAATACCACGTTATAATTGTCGAGGATATAATCGATACCGGAAGGACGCTCAGCGAGGTCATAAAGCTGCTCAAAGCAAGAGAACCTGTGTCGCTCAAAGTCGTGACCCTTCTTGACAAGCCTTCAAGACGTGAGGTCAAGCTCGATGCCGACTACTCACTCTTCACCATCCCCGACAAATTCGTTATAGGCTACGGTCTCGACTTTAATGAGTACTACCGCAATCTGCCCTATATCGCTGAATATAATGAGGGAACAATATAACATGATACAAAAAAGCCTGAAAGTAACTATCCATTACTTTCAGGCTTTACTTTTGGTGCCGGCGGCGGGACTTGAACCCGCACGGTATCGCTACCAACGGATTTTGAGTCCGTCACGTCTGCCAATTCCATCACACCGGCAATTACTGCTTAATAATTATATCACATCAAGCAGTAAAATGTCAATAGTTTATCAAAATAAAATCGCAAAATAAAACAAAATAATTATTTGCCGAGTTTCTCTCTGAGGAGTCCGGCAGCTTTTTTTACATCAATCTTGCCAAATACAGCTGACACAACCGCTATTCCAGCCTGACCGCAGTCCCCTATCTCTCCGACATTTTCAAGGCTTATACCGCCAATAGCAACTGCCGGTATGCTTACACTTGAACATATCTCAGCAAGCTGCTCAGAAGTTATGCGAATAGCATTTTTCTTTGTCGGAGAAGGGAAAACAGCTCCAACGCCGATATAATCAGCTCCCTCTGCTTCGGCAGTTTCAGCCTGCTGAACAGTTTTAGCGGTAGCTCCGATGATGAAGTCATTTCCGGCAGCTTTTCTAATCTCCCTTACCGGAGCGTCCTCTATTCCGACATGAACTCCGTCCGCACCGCTTTTCAGTGCAGCCTGCCAGTTGTCGTTGACGATAAGCGGTACTCCATACTTGCTGCAAACCTTTTTCAAAGCAGCAGCTTCATTCACAAGTTCGTCCTCTGATATGCCCTTTTCACGGAGCTGTATACAGGTTGCACCGCCAAGTATAGCCTGCTCGACAACTTCGCACAGGTCACGCTCGCCGATACAATTTCTGTCAGTTATAGCATACAATATGAGGTCATCTTTTTTTATGCTCATTTTAATTCTCCTTTATACAGCGAAAGAGTTTCCGCAGGGTCGATACAGGACATAAGTCCGCTCATAACGCAGGCTCCTGCTGCACCTGCTTCACACACTTCACCGATATTCTCCGGACTTATCCCACCGATAGCATAGACCGGTATGTCCACATTTTTACAGACATTTCTCAGGAACTCTATCCCCCTCGGCGGAAGTCCTTTTTTGCAGTCAGTAGCAAAAACGTGACCGGCAGTTATGTAGCTCGCACCAAGCTTTTCAGCCTCAATCGCATCTTCAGCAGAGTGACAGGAAGCTCCTATAATGCGGAACTTTCTCTTAGTCACACCGTCAAGCTCTCTGAGTATGTGCAGCGGAAGATGAATCCCCTCTGCACCGAGCTCAGCAGCAATATCAGCAAAGCTATGAAGTATACAGACAGTGCCGTACTTATTGCAAATACTCATAACCTGTTCTGCAAGTGACCTGTAGTCGTCCGGAGTAAGGTCTTTTTCACGCAGCACTATAGCTTTCGGATGATTTTCAGCTATCCTGCGGATACGTTCGGGGAAGTCCTCTTTGCACAGACTGCGGTTAGTGATACAGAGAATATCATACATAGAGGTAGTCATTCAGCACAGGCTGCAAGCCTTCTCCGGACATATCATCATACATCTTCTTGAAGCTTCTTCCGTCGTTTATCTCGAACTGCTCATCGCCCTCAGCTGAATCGCTCTCCTTTCCTGTATATTTGCTCTCGTGGTCACCTATACCGGTAGAAACTCCGGCAGAGACCTTTGTTGCCGCTATCTTTACGATACCATTCCTGAAACTTTCGCTCTCACGGGATGATACAGTGATGCCGCAGAATGGCAGGAATATTCTGTATGCACAAAGCACCTGACAAAGCTGACGCTCATGCACATCAAGCGGATTTATCTTCTCGTTGTTTACTATCGGTCTTAGTCTCGGACATGAAAGAGAGATCTCTGCATGAGGATATTTACGCTGTAAATAGTACATATGCAGAGCACTTGCAAGAGCGTCCTTTCTGAAATCGGAAAGTCCGAGAAGTGCCGAGCCTGCTATACCTCTCATACCGCCCATAAGAGCTCTTTCCTGAGCCTCAAAGCGATACGGGAACACTCTTTTATGTCCCATAAGGTGGAGCTGCTCATAGCGGTTGCTGTCATATGTTTCCTGAAAAACGGTAACGTAGTCAACTCCGCACTCATGGAGGTACTTGTACTCCTCAACGTTAACAGGATATATCTCTATTCCGACCATACGGAAGTACTTTCTTGCAAGCTTGCAGGCTTCTCCGATATACTCAACGCCGCTCTGAGCACGGCTTTCTCCTGTAAGGATGAGTATTTCCTCCATACCGCTGTCTGCGATAACTTTCATTTCGTGTTCTATCTGCTCCATATTGAGCTTCATGCGGCGGATGTCGTTATAGCAGTTAAAGCCGCAGTAAACGCAGTAATTCTCGCAGTAATTAGCAATATACAGCGGTGTGAACAAATAAACCGTGTTGCCGAAATGCTTCTGAGTTTCCAGTCTTGCACGTTCAGCCATTTTTTCAAGAAACGGCTCTGCTGCCGGAGACAAAAGAGCTTTGAAGTCCTCAACCGTACAGTGGTCATGGCTGAGAGCTGCCCTTACGTCCTTGACGGTATAGGCAGAATAGTCGTAGTTGTCCATTTCAGTGAGGACTTTTTCCATTATATCAGAACTGATACGCTCCATTCCCTCCATGTACTCCATGTGGTTAGTACGTGAGGAAGGATCGTTTTCAATACGATGCTTTTTTTCCAGTGCAGCTTCAGAGAGTTTATCTGAATCTACAAAGTAATTGTTATCCATTTTATGACCTTCTTTTATAATATCTGACCTGTAATAGAACAGCTAAAAACCATACTATTGCAGATACTATTACTCTTACAACAACATATTTATAAAATTTGCGTCGGTCAAGCCGAGGGGAGGAATGCGGACAGGTCGTAAAACTTCGCTACGCTGGTTTTACTGCTTCTTAGGGAAGGCTCTGCCTTCCCTCGTACACCTTTCCGCCAAAGGGTTGTGAACCCTTTGGAATCCCTTTTTGCCGACTTCGTCATTTTGTAAATATATTAATTATAATTACTTTTCTGAACAAAACTCAACCTTTTCGCCGTTGAGTATCATATTTGTTGTACGTACTGCACACATCTTTCCGCACATAGAGCAAGTGTGACGGTCTGCCGGAGGAGTGCTCTCAAAATAAGCTCTTGCCTTTTCACCGTCAATAGCAATGTCGAACATCTTGTCCCAGTCAACTTCATGGCGAGCCTCTGCCATAGCATTATCTGCGTCTGTAGCGTGAGGGATTCCCTTTGCAATATCAGCTGCATGAGCTGCGATACGGCTTGCGATTATACCCTCTTTAACGTCACTGAGGTCAGGGAGTCTGAGGTGCTCAGCAGGAGTTACATAGCAGAGGAAATCTGCACCGCTTGCTGCTGCGATAGCTCCGCCTATAGCAGAAGTGATGTGGTCATAACCCGGAGCTATATCTGTTACCAGAGGTCCGAGCACGTAGAATGGAGCGTTGTGGCAGATACGCTTCTGTATCTTCATGTTAGCTGCTATCTCGTTCATTGCCATGTGACCCGGTCCCTCTACCATTACCTGAACATCCTTAGCCCACGCTCTCTCAGTAAGAGCACCAAGCTCGATAAGCTCAGAGATCTGACCTGCGTCTGTAGAATCGTCGATACATCCCGGACGAAGTGCGTCACCAAGACTGATAGTAACATCGTACTCACGGAGTATATCAAGCACCTCATCATAGTACTCATAGAATGGATTCTCGTTGCCTGTCATCATCATCCACGCAAAGAGGAGTGAACCGCCACGGGATACGATGTTCATTTTTCTCTTGTCACGGCGGAAAGCCTCAACTGCACGGCGGTTTATACCTGCATGGATAGTCATGAAGTCAACGCCTTCTTCAGCGTGAGCACGAACTACCTTGAGGAAGTCCTTTGCTGTTATCTCAAGGAGGTCCTTTTCGAGATAGCCGATAGCATCATACATCGGAACTGTACCTATCATTGCTGGTGACTTCTCAACAAGCTGCTTACGGAAAGTATTTGTCTTACCGTAGTTGCTGAGGTCCATGATAGCCTCTGCACCGAACTTTATAGCCATATCGACCTTTTCCATTTCCATAGTGTAGTCCTTGCAGTCACCGGAAATACCGAGGTTGACGTTTATCTTTGTCTTCATTCTGCTGCCGATGCCCTCAGGTGAAATGGACTTATGGTTGATATTGCAGGGGATACATACCTCACCCTTTGCAACGAGTTCACGAAGCTGCTCAGGCTCTATATACTCCTTCTTTGCAACTATTTCCATTTCGGGAGTGATTATCCCTTTCTTTGCAGCTTCCATCTGTGTAGCATAATTTCTCATAATACAAATTCCTTTTCTATAAATTTATTTCCACGGACGCTCCTTGCCAAGCCATCCATGTTCTTTCCAGTAGTTTACGTCACGCTCATTAAAGCCTTTTTTCTGTGCCAAACGCATGATACTGAACATTCCTTTTGTTTTGATGCCGGGCTTCACATTTCCTGCCCTGCTGACTATCTTTGCGGCTATAGAGCTTGATCTGCTTTCGATAGCCTTCTTTTTCTTTTCACTGACACTGTTCCAATCAACCGCAGCAATGCCTTTGCCGAATTTATATATCTTAGGAACTCCCCAGAAAAACAGACTGTCCGCCATATCCTTGTTTGTTGACTTCATACCTGCTCCGGCAGCAGTACTTATACAAACGCCCTGCTTTTTAAACATAGAACCTTCCGGACTATGTACCATCCAGCGGTAACCATAGTGATCGAGAAATGCCTTCATAGCACCGGTAGCATGATAAACATATACAGGACTTGCAAGTATTATTACATCTGCTTCATCGATCGCTTTTGTGATAGGTGCAAGCTTTTCATAATGCGGACATTTCTTTTCTGACTCTTTAAAGCATCTGATACAGCCGGTGCAGAATTCACCGAAATCTCTCGGAAGAAAAAACTCCGTGATCTCTCCGCCTATTTTGTCAGCAAGCAAACGTGCCATATGATATGTTGAACCTTTGTGGCTTTGCCCATGTATAATGACAGTTTTCATATTTTTCTCCTTACATCAGTCATGAAGGAAACCTATAAGTGTATCTGACGGTGAAGCACCTCTTGTCAGAACACGTCCGAGGCCCGAAAGATAAGCCTTTCTTCCGGCTTCAACAGCCTGCTTGAAAGCTTCTGCCATTACAGGAAGGTCTCCGGCAGTTGCAAGAGCTGTATTCGACATAACTGCTGCTGCACCCATTTCCATTGCTTCACAAGCCTGTGAAGGACGTCCGATACCTGCGTCAACTATGATAGGAAGGTCTATCTCGTCAATGAGTATCTGAATGAAATCTCTTGTAGCAAGTCCCTTGTTTGAGCCGATAGGTGAAGCAAGCGGCATTATAGAAGCAGCTCCGGCATTTACAAGGTCACGGGCAGCATTAAGGTCAGGATACATATAAGGCATTACGATAAATCCCTCTTTTGCAAGTATCTCTGTAGCACGTATAGTCTCCTGATTATCAGGAAGGAGATATTTTGAATCACGCATTATCTCTATCTTTACAAAATCTCCGCATCCAAGCTCTCTTGCAAGTCTTGCAATACGTACAGCCTCATCGGCATTTCTCGCACCTGATGTATTCGGAAGCAGGGTAACACCCTCAGGTATGTGGTCGAGAATGCTTTCATTCTCTTTTGAATTAGTACGTCTTACAGCAAGAGTTATCATCTCAGCTCCCGCATATTTTACAGCCGCTTCAATAAGGCTCATGGAATATTTTCCTGAACCAAGTATGAAACGTGAGGAGAACTCATGTCCTCCCAGAATCAGCTTATCATCTTTGTTCATATAGATTACTCCTTATATCTCATATTCTCCGGCAATGATACGGATAACTGCGTGTGCTTCATGTGCGGCACATATCAGTACTCTTGTGGAAACAAGTCCCATTCCGTCAGCAACATCGCTTACACCGTCTCCGCAGAGATAAAAACGCTTTGTTATACGTTTGGTCTTTATCATATTTGAAGGTGCTATCCCAGCCATCCCTGAACCTGATACCAGATATTTCTCCGGCATTTCCTCCAGTACACGGTTTACCAGCATCGCTTTCTGCTCGGCATTGTCAAATGCTTCACATATTATATCGTCAGACTTTAGCAGGTCAGCTATATTTCCGTCATCAAGCTTTACGCACTCTTTGCGTATATCACAGTATGGTGCGATACGTTTAAGTGTATCGTACAGGGCATCCGCCTTGTACTCGCCAAGCTGCTCCGGAAAATACTGCTGTCGGTTAAGATTCGATATATCAACTCTGTCAAAATCAAGTATGTGGAGCTTTCCCACTCCTGCTCTTGCAAGAGCTATAGCTATATTTGAGCCAAGTCCGCCAAGTCCGCATACAGCCACGGATGCTTCCGAAAGCTTCCTTTGAAGCTCTTTTCCGTGACGCTCCTCCAAAGCTTTATACATCTCGTCTCTGGTAGGTATACTCATCAGCCGCCTCCCACAAAACGTACTACCTCTACTGTATCTTCATCTTTGAGGATAGTTTCATCATATTTTGCTTTCGGAACAATTTCTTCATTTATCTCCACTGCAACTCTCTGACCACTTATCCCCATTTCAGCCAGTACCTCAGATACGCTTTTGCCAGCTTTTTCAAGCTGCTCTCCGTTTATCTTGACCATACGCAGATTCCTCCTTAAAAAAATTCAGGGAACCGTCAAACGCAGTTCCCTGAATGTAAAAACAATATCAGACTCCCTACGTTGGCATTATCCAAATCAGGTCATGGGTCGAAGGTCGCACCTTCCTCTCAGCCTGTTATACAAGCTCCCCTATTTTTATATTATATCACATCGTTTTGTGAATTGCAATAGGTATTTTTACGGCATTCAACTCCCGGTATGCTCAAAGAAATAAACATATCATACAAAAAGCTTTTGGTATTTTTTGCGATTATACAATTCTCCCCCTCCCTGAACTTGTTAGTCCAGAAAGGGGGAGTTATATTAACACTTAATGCCGTATCATTCACCTTCAAAGAATATATTGTCAACACGCCAGTCATTGAGCTCGTCTACCCATACAAGGTGCATAGTCTGCGGTACAGTTACGCCTTCCCAGCCAAGGTCCCAGTGAACAAGTATCTCGTTGTCGTTCACTTTTTCAGCTGTTGGAGAAGTTCTTCTTCCTTCAACTCCTGCATTACCTGTAGTTCTGTAAAGCTCATTATTATATGTAAAGTATATGTCGCCTAAGAAATCGTTATATGTAACAGTTCCGTTGTCTATCTTCTCTGTAAGCTCAGCCGGAGCTATATCCTCTTTGCTTCCAGGAGCCCAAAATGCGTGCAGATGCTCGTTTATTGCATCAGCTGAACAGTATTCTTCGTCTGTTATTTTCCATGCGTCCATTGTAGGTACATAAGAACCTTCTGCCATTTTGAAGCTGACACTCTCATATTCGTGCTCAACAGCTCCGTTAGGTATCTTCAACCATTCATTGTATTTTTCGAGCCACTCCTGTGCGAATGCATCCATATCAGCAGGCTCATGTCTGTCATCAACAGCTGCTGTTGTCTCAACACAAGAAACTGTTGCAGCTGCGGCTGTCTCTATTTCAGCTTCTGACATAGTTGTGATCTCCTCTGCAAAAGCTGTTCCGGTATTGCTGTTATTGCCAATATGCTTGCCAAGAGCAACGCTTCCGCCAATTCCTCCGACAAGAAGTGCAAATGCTGCTGCAATTGCTGCATATCTGTGCTGGTTACGACCTGTGTTCTTTTCAACTTCTCTTACCTCGTTATTGTAATTTGCATTATATTTATTGATACTCATAAAAAACATCCTCTCTTTATCATCATTTTTAAGTCCGGGGATGCTGGCTGCTTTATGAACCACTTTCATCTCCCTCTGTTGATTGCTGTGTTATTTGATACGTATCATCGCTTTCATTACATACACTCGCACACCGGATATCAAGTAGGACAAAAAACTCAAAAATTTTTTAGACTGTCAAAATTTATGATATATGGGAGCGTCAGGATACGTGCAGTCGGGAAATACTCAGGATCTTAAACAGTCATATATCAGACAGAATTATGAGAAAATGCTTTGTATCGTTTTTTACTCTGTCACATAAACAAAAAGCTCACGCAATTGCGTGAGCTTTACTGGATGGGCATGACTAAATTGATGACATATGTAAAATGGCTATTTTACGCCAAAATCACTTTCATCTGCGACCTTATTTATCTCCTGCATCATAGCACGGCGATTGCAATACAATTCTCGCCACCTGTCTATAATCATATCTGCTGTTTCAATTCCGCCTTTTATTGTTTTCATATGTCTTAGTTTATCCGCCCAACGTTTGTAAGTCGAACGGTCAGCGGTATGCTCTGCGGCTTTATTAAGATCGTTTGCATATGCTTCAAGAACAAGCTCAGAATAACTTTCTATTAGGAGTGATTCATATTTTTCTATAAGATAGGTATTGTTATTTGAAAATACATAATTTGCAAGTCTATCCTGCGAGGTTTTCTTTTTGTCTGAGATACTGTAAGAATCATTAGAAAGCAATCTACAGAGCACAAAAAAATACAGGGCAGCTTGCAGACCGCCCTGTAAAGATACATCTGTTATTTATGGTTCATATTAAAAGCTTGTAATACATTTTATCCTGGGAAACAGGCTTAGACATGACCATAAAGGAAATAAGCCGTTTACTTTAATCAGCCCTCGTGCCAGTCAGGATCGAGGGTTGTACCGGTAACAATGTATTTCTTTGTAACGGGGCCTTCGAAATTCTCCTGAAGAATTGTTCTTGTACACTTGATGAACCAATATTCTTCAACGAGAACGCTTACTGCTGTAGCATCTGCGGGGATCATGATTGTCTTTGCAACACCTGCTGAGAAGTTGTCAGATTCCTCTCTGAATGACTTATCGCCGATTTTGTAAGAAACACTGAACTTAGCAACATATGCACCTTTGTTTTCAACTGTGATACTGCCGTTCTTTTCGCCTGCTATTACCTGAAGATATGCGCCTGCTGATTCGTTCTGTAAAAGTTCCTGAATGTTTGCCATAATAATAACTCCTTTTTAAAATAGATTAGAATATAAAGTTAACAAAATCTAGTTGGCTTGTATTAAAACTTTATGGCTTACTTCCAAATATATTATATCAAACGAATTTGCGTTTGTCAATAGCTTTTTTGAATATTATTTATAAAAAATTATAAACAATGGTATAAAAATAATGCACATAGACAAAGAGCACATTCGCTGAAGCAGAAAAGGCAAAAACATTTTTACAGCTTGTTAAAGGAACTGTGATATGAGTATTTCTTAATTAGTGATTTTAGCTGAGACTTATACTCAGCTATATTTATGTTACCGTTTTCACCGTCAATAAAACGGATAAATCGCTCTTTCAGTCCAGATTCATATTTCATCGCATTTATGAGAAATCCCCTTAACTGCTCAGGAGATGTGTTGTTAATAAGACTTTCAACTTCAGTGTCTCTTAAAATTGGATGGTCTTTCAAGTTCTCGAACATATATAATACAGCAGCCATATGCTTACAATTATTGCCGTCAGAAGCATATGGACAATTGCAGTACATATCCTCAATTTCTCCGTCAGAGAAGTAAATGTTTACCTCATAGTCGTCTGAACCTGAAACCACTGCATTTACTTCATCAGCCGATAAGTTAAGTATCTCAGCTTTCTTATCTCGGTGATAGTCAAATCCTCGTTCAAGGATAACGGGATTAAATAATTTCTTCCAATCCATTGCTACTCCCTATTGCTCAGCTGCGGTCATAATGATAATCAATGATAGCTCTCAGATTATCAAAAATGAAAGACTGTGCCTGCACTGAATACAGATTAAGATAATACTCTGTTCCTCGCAGACTTGTTTTAAGGTGTGATGTAATACCAATTTCTTCTCCTGCAGAGGTTACAACTCGGCGTCCGTCAGCGTTTTTTATCATCATCCCTATACTTTCAAGCCAGTCATTTATCCATGCCGCCTGCATTTTCTTTGTTTCGTTAACAGCAATAACTCTGTTTATCTCATTTGCAATATCGCT
>JAFYGE010000075.1 GCA_017543335.1 Ruminococcus sp. | reverse complement strand
TTTATAAAAGAAAAATAAAAACCCCTGCGAGACCGTGAGTTGTCCGCAGGGGATGTTTGCTGTATTTGAATCAAGACAGATTATTCAGCAGAATTGAGCTTCTTAGCGAGCTGAGACTTCTTTCTTGCAGCCTTATTCTTGTGCATAAGACCCTTAGCGCAAGCCTGGTCAACTCTCTTGATAGCTACCTTGATAGCCTCTGCCTTATCAGCAGCGCCTGTAGCTACAGCAGCGTCAGCCTTCTTGAGAATAGTCTTGAGATTGGACTTTCTTGCCTTGTTAGCAGCAGCCTTGGTTTCGTTAACCTTAACTCTCTTCTTTGCAGATTTGATGTTTGGCATTTTGTTACACCTCCTTGAAAATGAGCGGAATGTATATATCTCCGCATTTAACAGATAATAACAGAGTACACACGGGTCCGTGTACTCCAGATAAGTGCAACGCACACTTATCCTACTGAGACAAATAATATTATAACATTTTCACCAATAAAATGCAATAGGCAAATGTGATATTCTGATAAAAAATTTTTTTTACATTTAAAGCATTATGCACAAGGAGGCGAAGTTTTGAACATTCGTACAGATCTTGCTGTTGAAAGTTTTTCCGCAGATGCGCTGCCGGCAGGTGTACACAGGGATATCAGGGGAAAGGTCTTTGATATTACCGAGATAATCATCGACGATGACAGCTGTCTTGATACTATCGGAAAGGGCAGGGGGACTTACATTACTTTTGAAGGAATGAGCCTGAGCTGCTTTTCCGATGATTATGACGATATGGTGCTTGAATTTTCCAATGAGCTCAGCAGGCTCATACCTGACGGAGATGTACTTGTGGCCGGACTTGGCAACAATGATATCACTCCGGACGCTCTTGGCCCTCAGGTGGTCTCTAAGGTACTTGCTACCCGTCACCTTCGAGAGGAGCTTGCAGATGAGGGAGAGGCCTTCCTGACTTCTCTTAGGCCTGTCAGCGCCCTTGCAGGAGGGGTACTGGGTCAGACGGGGATAGAGACTGCGGAGCTTATAAGAGCGGTCTCAGAGCAGATAAGGCCTTCTGCCATTATTGCCGTTGATGCTCTGGCCTGCTCTGATATAAGCCGTCTGGGCTCTGTTATACAGCTCACCAACTCAGGCATATCCCCGGGCAGCGGAGTCGCAAACGCTCGCAGAGAGCTTTCTGAGCGCTTATTAGGCATTCCTGTTATAGCAGTAGGGGTACCGACTGTAGTGGATATAAGAACTATTGTCAGCAGCCTTACAGGGCAGGAGCTGCAAAATGAGCTTCCTGACATGATGGTCACTCCCCGTGACATTGACAGGCTTACAGAGAGAGCTTCGCAGCTTATAGCCTTCGGTATTAATCTTGCCCTCCAGCCCTCACTGACACTCAATGATATCAAAGGGCTTTTTTAGCAAAAAAATAAGGATCCGACTTGTGCGTCAGATCCTTTTTTCTTTTAAATTTTTAAGACCACTTTTTCTTTCAGGGCTTAGCTGAAATGATTTCTGGTTCCGTCTCCCCAGAAACTCAGGTAACCCTGTGAGAACTGTGAAGGATCACTGAAGTAAAGTCTTACCGCATTCTTTACGCTTTCAGTGACGTATCCTGAATATGTTCCAAGATTTACATAAGCGCCGCTTCCTGAGAACTGATAGGGCTGTGTGAGCACGCCGTATACAGAATTGGGGAAACGAGGGCTGTATACTCTGTTCATTACGACCTCTACTACGCAAGCCTTATCATATTCACTGATCCAGTACGAACCAGCTTCATGTCCGACTACGTTGCAAAGGAGAATGAAGTCTGAATCTGAAATAGGGAGCTCGTTTGCAGTTGTATCTGCGTTTGTCTCCTGAACAGCTTCTGTGGGAGCCTCGGTTACAGGTGCTTCTGTTTCAGCCTCTGTAGGAGCCTCGGTTACAGGCGCTGCTGTAGTTGCCTCTGTAGGAGCTTCTGTGTAAGCTTCTGTCTGAGGCTGTTCGAGGTAGGTGGGTTCTTCGTAATATATATATTCTGTCTCTGTCTGAGCTTCTGTGTAAGCTTCTGTTGTTGTTTCAGCCTCTATATAAGCGGCTGTTGATGTCACTGTTTCAACTGCAGCTGCAGCAACTGTTGTAGTGACATTGTATACTGTCTTTGAAACACTGTCCTCTGCTTTATAGCTAAGGGACCTCTTTGATATGCTTGAATTAGAATTTTTGCTTTTTACTGAAGCGGTTGTGGTCTTAGCAGAAGTTTCAGCAGCAGCTGCCAGTTCTTCGTTTGCGGGTTCTACAATTTCGAAATCATCTCTTGTACTAACCTGAGGTGCTGCATTATATGCAACAGCTCCCCCGCCAATCAAACAAGCAGAAATAAGCCCGAAGACGCCAGCTGCAAATTTGGCTTCTCTCATCAACTCATCCTTTCAATTATTAGCGTTTGAATTTTGCTCCCTTTTTCGGGAACGTGTAAATGATACCACATTTAACGGAAAATAGCAATACTTTTCAGATTTTTTCCATTTTGCACCCAAAAATGCAAGCTGATTTTACCGCACTTAGTGATAAACAGCACAAATATTATTACATAAATTTTAAACCTTTATGTACTCAATATTAACATTCAAAAATGTTTAACTTTAAAAAGTTACAAATTAATTACAAAATCAAGGTTTTTTATAACAACTTTAGGTATAAATCTATAGCTGTTGTTCTTTATGTAATAGTTGTCAGGCCTGCCAGAAGAGGCCTCCGGATGGCCTCAACGGGCGGTTTTTTTACCGGTTTCCGCCCAGTAAAAATAATATTCAGGAGCCTTTGAAAAAATGACAATCCGGTAATATTTTTCCCGGACAGGCATATTTTTCAAACCATGAATATTTATGCAGTTTTAGGTGAATATAGCTAATTTTGAATATTTCTGCTCGTTTTATGAATTTTTTTGATGTCACATTTCAGCAAGATATTACGAGTGTATATTTAATGATGTTTTTTCGTATCAGAAAAGGTTTATTGCATCGCTATTATATATTATAATAGTATACAGGGCTGAAAACATTGTTTAAAAATAAGAAAAGGACGGTTCACTGACCGTCCTCTTTTTCATTTTCCTCCGCTTCGGGAAGAACTTCTATTATTACCTTTTCAACATTCTGCTCATTGACCTCTGCGGCTGTTATGCGGAATATTCCGCTTTCAGCAGTCTCTCCTGCCTCCGGGATGTGCTCCATCACATCTGTGACCCAGCCTCCCACAGTTGTATAATCTGTCTTTATCAGGTCATCATTCAGGTCGAGCTGTTCAAGAAGGTCGTCTATGCTCATATCGCCTGCAACCTCGTATTTATCGGGAGCAAGCATCATAATATTATTGATTATCTCGTCGTCCTCGTCGTATATCTCACCAACAAGCTCTTCGATTATGTCTTCGAGGGTAACTATTCCCTTTGTGCCGCCATACTGGTCTGTGACTACTGCAAAGTGGACCTTTGAGCGCTGCATCTCCTTCATAGCTTCGCTGATGAGCTTACTGTCAGCTATATGCGGGACTTCCTGTATTATAGTACTGATATCGTTTCCGCCCTCTATCAGCATTTTGAAAAAGGCTTTATTTGTGATAAGTCCCACAATTTCGTCAAGGCTCTTTTCGTAGACTGGAAGTCTGGAATACATCTCGGTGCAGAATATCTCCTTTATTTCGTCGATAGTCGAACCAAGCTCCACACCCACTACCTTTACACGGGGAACAAGAATCTCGTTTACAGTTATCTCGTCAAATTCAAGAGCGCTCTTTACAAGCTCGCTCTCCTGCTCTTCGATAACACCCTGCTCTTCTATCTCATCTATCATGTATTTCAGCTCGTCCTCAGTAACACTTGGAGACTCCTCTCCGCCTCGTGATACCAATGATGAAAGCTTATTGAGAAGGAAAACAAAGGGCTTGAAAACCGTTACAAGCACAGAAAGAGGTCCTGCAAATGAAAGTGCAAGCTTTTCCGCATTCTTTTTTGCGTAGGATTTTGGGATCACCTCGCAGAATACCAGTACAAGCACTGTTATGACCACTGTTGATACAGCAGCTCCGTTGCTTCCGAAAAATTTAAGGAAAACCAGTGTGCTGACTGATGATGTTGCTATATTTACTATATTATTGCCGATAAGTACAGCTGTAAGCACCTCATCGAAGCGGTTTGCCAGCTTAAGTGCCTTTGCTGCTTTTTTATCTCCCTGAGCCTCGTAATTTTTCAGTCTTAGCTTGTTCACGCTGGAATAAGCTGTCTCTGTACCGGAGAAGAGTGCAGAGAATATCATCATACAAATTACGAGGATAATTTTCCATACATCCGAATTGTCCATAAAATTCTTTTCTTCCATCTCCCTTATATATTATAATAGTATAGTGATACTATTCTAACATATATTTCAAAATAATGCAATACCTTGCGGAAAAGTTATCAGCTATCTAAAAACTGGTGCCCATATAGAAGTTTTGCCCCGAAGCGTTTCTACTTGCTTCGGGGCATTTTTATTTTATATGGCTGCTAAGATAAATCAGATTTTTCAGCCTGACGCTGCAGCCTTTTTACATATTCGCTGACTCTCTGCGTAACGGTCTTTTCATCAAGAAATAAACCGATCTCCTTTGTCATCCTGTCGGCTTCAAAGTGAAAGATATAGTGGGAACAATCAAGCTCAATGATCTTTATGTTCTGCATACCGTCGGCGTATCGGTAAAATATATCTCTCCACTCATCCTGCATCGACGTTCCTTCGCCGGTGGATACAAACAAAAGCATTGGCACCTTTGGCTTTTCCTTTGAAGATACCACCGCCGCATTGTCCTTAGCCATTTTACATTCTCTTGCAAAGGATATGTTGCCGTAATTTCTGTTAAAGAGTGCTATCCATGTTTTGCATTCATCATCCGTGAGGAAATCGCCAGAAGGCAGCAGGGTACTGTCGGATACATATCTGCCGATGCCAAGATTGAGCAGTCCGTGCATCAGCCTGTAATACGGCACAGCAAGTTTACCGTCCTTTGTGTAGTCATAGCACTCCGGAACACACATATCCAACCCAATTATTGACTCCACCTCGTCAGGATAGGTCTGTGCCCAATACAATGCCTCTATTCCAGAATAGGAGTGTGGACAAAGCACATATGGAGCCTCCACACCCGCACCTTTAAGTGCAGCCCTTGTATCCGCAAGGATCGAAGCCACATCGCGTGGTTTGTCCACCTGATCACTGTAACCGTAACCGAATTTCTCTACTACTGCTATGCGGTATTTATCGGTCAGCTGCGGGTATATACTTTTAAAATCAAGTATTGGAGAGATAGTTCCACTGCCAGACATGAACACCAGCGTTTTATCGCCTTCACCTTCGGTGTACACGCACATTTTATGACCATCCACTTCGACCATCTGTCCAATTGGCTTTACTATATCTTTCTCACGTTTGAGAAGGATCCTATGTCGGATAAAGGTGAACAATAAGAACAATGCCACTATCACAAGAATTATCAGCAGTATTTTCTTTACTTTCTTTTTTGGCTTTGCGGCTTTCATTTTATTGCCTCCTGAATTCCGGTTTTTTATTAGTAACAATTATATCACCGCATAACTGTATTGTCAATAAAAATGCCATAGCATTTCTGACATTCATCAGAAATACTATGGCATAAAACTTCCGTATCAGCGTTATATATAAACGCACGGACTTTTTTGATAAGTATTGCAGGACGCCATAATGCGCCGCTGAAATTACTTGATCTCGATTGTAGCGCCAGCCTC
>JAFYGE010000074.1 GCA_017543335.1 Ruminococcus sp. | reverse complement strand
CGGTGTTTCAGCGGCGTATGGATTATTCATTGTGCAGCAGCGAAAAACCGTACTCTTTGTTATAACGTGAACTTAATTTTGTGAGCCAATCCATACAACTGTCATTACAGCCAGGCAGGAACGCATTTCTATGCATCAATCCGTTTTTGTTCCGTCTGATTCCGTCTTTCAGAAGCGGGAACATCTTCTCTGCATCAATAGAAAAACTTGCAGTTTTGTTTGTTTCTTTGCTCAGGCAGTAATCAAAATACAGAGCGCCGAGAAAAACATCTTCTGCATTTCCTGAAAACAATACAGTCAAAGCCTCCTGAAACACAGGCTTGCAGCCGGCATCCTGATATACATATTCATTCAGCACAACAGATATTTCGGTTGGAACATCAAATTCCGGCGGATCATACTGCGATCTTCTGATTTGGCGTACAGGATACCCGCCTTTCAACAGCTTAAGCATTTCGTTGATATCATGCAGATTGATGACTTCAGGCATATGGATCACTCCTTTCATAGACAACCTTTCCCCACACTCAACCCTATTTTGCAAACACCCAAATCGCAATTTTTGATTAGTCTATTTTTAGCGGTTTTACGCACTTTTCACTCTCTGACAACATTTTGACGTACTACAAAAAGCCAATTATCATTTTGACGCACTAACCTCAGTGTGCAGAAATGTTGTCAGCCGTTTTTAGTGCGTAGATGTCTTTCCGAATACAGCCAAAACCATACCAGCGCCCTATGTGCAGATTAACTGCATACCCGAAAACTGCCGTAGAATCGGGCTTATCAGCTTTCATTCCTTGACATCAATACTACGCACTCAACGTGTTTAGTTCGAGGGAAGAGATCGACTCCGCAGACCTTATGAGCGACATAGCCGAGCTCAGCGAAGAGTTTAGCATCACGAGCGGCGGTCGAGGGGTTGCAGGAGATCATGACGATTTTTTGTGGCGAAGCATCAGCGACAAGTGAAACAGTCTCTGGTGAGCAGCCTTTACGAGGCGGATCGAGAATGATAATATCAGGTGAGCAGCCATTCTTTTTTAGTTCGCCAAAGACCTTAGCGGCATCACCTGCAAAGAAAGACGCATTAGTGATTTTATTATTAATAGCATTTCTTTTAGCGTTTTCCACCGCCTCCGGAACGATCTCGATACCGACAATGCTTCCGGACTTTTCAGCCATAGACAGACCTATAGTACCGGCACCGCAGTAAAGGTCAGCAACAACATCATTTTTATCAGGCTTAGCGTATTCAAGAGCTTTAAAGTAGAGTTTTTCAGCTTGAACTGTATTGATCTGATAGAATGAGAGGGGAGAGATCTCGATTTTATTACCGCACATAGTATCGTAAATAACGTCATTTCCGAGCAAAGTGACGCATTTGTTTCCGAGTATAACATTAGTTTTATCAGGATTGATATTCATAACAAAACTTTTAATATCGGGGAATTCAGAAGCGAGTGAGTTACACAGCGGCATAAGCTGGCGTGAGATATCTTTTCTAACAACGAAGCAGAGCATTATTTCGCCCGAATGAGCACCTCTGCGTAAATAGATATGGCGGAGTATACCGCTATTATTTTCCTCATTATAGACGGAGATTTTCTTGTTATTCACAAAATCGAGTACAGCTGAAAGAATGTCGGTAAAAATTTCTGGTTGGAGATCGCAGTTATTAACAGGTATAAGTCTGTGGGAGCGATTTGCGTAAAATCCGCAAACAGCTTTACCGTCGACAATAGCTAAAGGGTACTGAGCTTTATTGCGGTATCTTGAAGTAATTTCAGCGGAAATAAAGCTATCGAACTCCGGAGTAAGTCCGGCTATACGTTTAAATGCATTTTCGACGATAGAGTTTTTTATCTGACACTCAGCCTCGTAAGAAATGTGGCGAAAATTACATCCACCGCACTTTTTATAAACTGAGCAGTCCGGATCGATTCTATCAGCAGAAGGTTCAATAAGTTTATCAACGATACCATAAGCGTAGTTTTTCAGAACTTTTACGAGTTTAACACGCACCTTATCACCAATAGCGGTATCCGGAACGAAAACCGCAAAACCGTCAAGATGACAGACACCGCTGCCTTCTGAAGTTACATCTTCAATTACAGTATCGAAGAATTGATTTTTTTCAGGCATTCAATGACCTCCTCTTTTTTATTCATAAGCTCATCGAAGCGTCTAATATACTCGTAAGGGAACTTATAGTTATGTATACGAGTAAGTTTACCGTTAGGGTAGACAAGCTTAGTTGACGCAGCACATCCTGCACCAAGTATGGTCTGAGTTTCATCCATTATGAATATATTGTAGTAGCTTTCGTAGCCTTTTTTTGCGTAGCCGATGTTTTCGAGATTATCAACTGTATTTTTCTGACGGTACATATAATATGGCAGGTATGAATTATCCATGAGCTTTTTAATGCTGTAATCTACCATTTCAGCTGCTGGATTTTTAATATTTTCACTCACTTTATCGAAGAGGTTAGCAGCACGTTTTAAAGTAAGGGTATGAACGGTGATACTTGCTGGGTCCATATCGATGATAGTGTCGAGAGTATTTCTGAAGCTCTCAGCAGATTCAGTAGGAAGACCTGCAATGAGGTCGGTATTGATATTTTTAAAACCGATTTTTTTTGCAAGTTCAAAAGCTTTCAGAGCATCTTCACCTGTATGTTTACGACCAATAACTTTCAGCACCTCATCATTCAGAGTCTGAGGGTTTACGGAGATCCTTCCGGCACCAAGTTCCTTTATAACACGAAGTTTTTCCTCGGTTATGGTATCGGGTCTGCCTGCTTCAACACTGTATTCCCTGACGTTATCGAGGTCGAAATTATTTTCTACAGCCTCCATGATTTTTCTAAGATCATCAGCTGAGATAGAGGTCGGAGTACCTCCTCCAAAATAAATGGTATCGATTTTTGTATTAGTTTCTTTAACTATATTGCCTATTATTTCAAGTTCTTTGCAGAGAGCATTAACATAGTCGGGCATTAATTTTATAGCTGAGTCCATAGAGTGTGAAACGAAAGAACAGTAACTGCATTTTGTAGGACAAAAAGGGATAGAAACGTAAAGACTTACAGCTTTACTATCGATCTTATCAAGAATAGGCAGCTGATTCAAAGCGGTCTCATAAGCAATTTGGAGTTTAGGGTCTGAGATTTCGTATTTATCACGTAAAATAGCAAATATTTCGCTTTTAGTTTTGCCTGCACGCATAAGCTCGATGACTTTTTTTACAGGTCTTATACCTGTCATCATCCCCCAAGGCGGAACAACTCCGGTAATATCACACAAGATATGATAAAGCATATGGCAAAGTATGTATTCGTGATCGTCTTCTGAGTCAGCAGCTGTACATTTTTGTACAGGAGCTTTATCGAGTAATTTTACAGTAACGCTCAGATTTACAGTATTATCTTGCTGAAAAAGTTCAGCTGAGACAAAGCTATCTCCGCAAGCGTCTTCGGGAGCATTGCTGAATGAGAATCTTGCTGTATTGAAGAATAATTTCAATATTGCTTCGATCTCGTATTTAAAAGAATTGCCGATCAGAACAACCGGCATTTTAAAATCATTATTTATCATATTATCCTCTGATATTTTTCATAAATGGGTTCATTTTTCTCTCAAAATTGAGGGTAGTAGGGGAGTTATGCCCCGGAAGTACTTTATAGTCACCTTCAAGCAGATCAAGTTTGCGGAGTGAATTCTGCATATCGATCGGATTACTGCCGGGGAAGTCGGTTCGACCAACGGAGCATCTGAAAAGGGTATCGCCTGAGAAAATAACGTCCTCACAGACATAGCAAACGCTTCCCTCAGAGTGTCCGGGAGTATGGATGACCTTAAAAGAGAGGTCGCCGTCATTTATACAGCTGTCGCCGAGAACGGCAGTCCAGTCGGTTACGGGAGTAAACTTGATAAAAGACATTCCTGCTGCGAGGGAGTACTCTCTGCTGGTGAGCATTTTAGCATCTTCAGCATGGATATAGACCTCAGCACCAGTCTTTTTACGCACTTCCTCAACACCGCCGATATGGTCGAAGTGACCGTGAGTGATGAGAATTTTAGTGAGTTTGAGTTTATGGTCTTTCAGGAAGTTCAGGAGATAATCCGGATCACCTCCAAGATCGACTATAATGCATCGTCCGGGAGCTGTTTCAACCACATAACAATTTACACGCAGCTCACCGAGATTAAGGGTATGGATCTTCATATTTTCCTCCTATATTGCGGAGCGTTCTACAGAAATAACGCCTTTGATTTTTCTGAGTTTTTCGAACAGATTATTGAGCTGTTCAGTGCTGGAAATAACAATAGTACTTTCAAAAAGAGCGTTACCGTTTTTTAGGACTCTTGAAGCTGAATGAACAATAGGAACTCTTGCTTCAAGAAGTACAGCTGAGATATCATAAACAAGACCAACACGGTCGATAGCGGTAACTTCAAAGCTTGTCTGGAGCTGAGTATTGCTGTTTTCGGTCCATTGTATTTCGACCCAGCGGCTCATTTCCTCAGGATCATTTCTTGCAATGACAGCCTTATAATTGGTACACTGCACAGTATGGACTGAGATACCGTGACCTCTTGTAATGAAACCGACTATATCATCGCCGGGCAGAGGATTACAGCACTGAGCAAATTTTACGAGCATATCGTCGATCTCATCGAGAATAATACTGCTTCTTCCAGTGGTTTTAGCTTTGATGATATTTGGAGTTGGAGTTTCTTCATCAGCTGAGTGTATTTTTTCGTATTTATCCTTTAAACGAGGAATTATCTTTGATAAAAGAATACCACCGTATCCGATAGAAGCGTAGAAATCGTCGAGAGTCTCGCAGTTGTGGCGTTTGAAATCGTCAGAGAGAAAATCTTCATATTCAGACTCCGGCAGATTTATTCTATGACGCTTGAATTCTCTTTCAAGAGCGGCTTTACCCTCGATGATATTTTCGTCACGGCGTTCTTTTTTGAACCAAGAACGAATTTTAGAGCGAGCTTCATTTGTCTGTACGATATTCAGCCATGCTCTGTTCGGACCTTTTTCGGGGTCTTTGCTTGTGATTATCTCGCATATCTGACCGGTCTGGAGCTTATAGTCGAGAGGGACGATTCTTCCGTCGACCTTAGCACCTACAGTTTTATGACCGATTTCAGTATGGATGCGGTAAGCAAAATCGATAACGGTTGAGTTGATAGGCAGACAAATGGACATTCCCTTTGGAGTCATAACGACTATGTCTTCCGGAGCAAGATCGGTCTTTATTATGCGAACGATCTCCTCGACATCATCAGACGTCTGCTGAGCCTCAATTACCTGACGTACCCAAGCCAGACGCTGTTCCATTTTATCTTTGCCCTGTATACCTTCCTTGTATTTCCAGTGAGCAGCGATACCGTACTCAGCAGTTTCATGCATATCCCAAGTACGTATCTGAACTTCAAAAGGAATACCCTCTTTACCGAGTACAGTCGTATGCAGAGACTGGTACATATTAGCTTTCGGAGTAGAGATATAGTCCTTGAATCTGTTAGGCAGCGGACGGAACATATCATGTATAAGTCCGAGTACATTATAGCATTCAGCGATAGTAGTCACAATAATTCTTACCGCATATTTATCGTATATTTCCTCAATATTTTTATGATGGACGAATACTTTCTTATAAATGCTGTAGATACTCTTGACACGTCCGTCAATCTGAGGCGGAACGGCAAATTCTTCTGTTTTAAAACGCTGAGAGATACGAGCTTTGATAGTCTCGATGAACTCCTCACGCTCTTCCTTTTTATTTTCGAGAATATGTTCAATTTCGGAGTATGCATAAGGGTCGAGATAGTGGAAAGATAGGTCTTCGAGTTCTTCTTTGATAGCTCTGATACCAAGTCTGTGAGCGATAGGAGCGTAGATATTCATGGTTTCAAGAGCGGTATTTCTTTGTTTTTCTATCGGACGGTATTTAAGAGTCCTCATATTGTGGAGTCTATCGGCAAGCTTGATTATCATAACACGGATATCCTGAGACATAGCAAGAAGGATTTTTCTTATATTCTCAGCCTGCTGTTCTTCTTTAGTGAATACAGGCATTTTTCCGAGTTTAGTAACACCGTCGACAAGCATAGCAACATCCTGACCGAAACGTTTTTTTAGGTCATCAAGAGTTGCGTCAGTATCCTCGACAACATCGTGCAGCAGGGCAGCACATATAGTATCAGTATCCATACCGAATTCCAGAAGTATATATGCAACTGCGAGCGGATGGATTATATAAGCCTGACCGGAGGAACGTTTTTGTCCCTCATGAGCTTTAGCGGCAAATTCATAAGCAGAGATGATCTTACTGAGATCATATTGTTTATCATCAGTAAGTATCTTCTGGATTATCATTTCAATAGTAAAATTATCATCATAATCGGGTATCTCGCTGAGATATTCCTCAGGAGCTGATTGTTCAGCAGTATCCGGTATAGGCACTCCGACCTCATGATGAGGGATGTTGGAAATATTCATATCATCATTCATATTACACTCCTTGACCTAAAATATGGTCACCGCTGGTTTCGGCTTGCGGAAGCCGGGATCGTACTGCTGCCGAGAACATTTCTCAAAGCAGCAAGAACAGGTGCTGAATCAAGGTCAGCTTTCTTAGAGACCTTAACTCTTGAAATACGTGTATCGGACGGATCGACATTTATCAGTCCAAGCTGTCTGAGAGCTTCGATAGACACGCAGAATCTGCAATAGTTTATCTTAGCGTCATTGAGCCTGAGATATAGGTCATCCGACAGTATACCATTTTCAGGGATATGCTTATATATCTTTACCACATTATCACGTTCAGGATACATACTTGGGTAGTAATTTGGCGGGAGCTTTTCGCTGCGTGAAAAAGCTTCAAAAGCAGATCTTGCAGCGAAATACTTGCTTTGTTCAAAATTGTGAGGGCGTATGTCCTTTACGATAATGCTGACTGATGTATTGCCTCTGAACTCGTTCAAGCCGAGTGTGACTATCATATCACATTCAGTACCTTTTTGAACGATAACATCAGACGGTGGAGTACGGAACAAGAGTACATCAAAAGCACCGTAGCCAAGTTTTATTTTTATTTTAGTATGAACACCGCCGGACAATGGTAAAATATCGACAACAATTGCATTTTCGATATAGAAAAGAGGTTTTTCGTTATCAGTGCCAAAAGGTTCGAGCAATTCAAGTCCCTTTATGTTGTCGACGGTCAATTCAGTCGGACTCACGGGAGCATCGGCAGTCAAGGCAGCCAGCGGCATTATCGGATGATTTTTAGAAGCATATTGCTCAATAAGTTCAGCAAATCTGTCCTTCATTTCACTTTTTATAGTAAATCCGCCTGCACCGGGATGTCCGCCGAATTTTACAAGAGTATCCGAAGCGTAGTTGAGTGATTCAAAAATAGAAAACTCACCGAAAGAACGTGCAGAGCCTCTTATCTCGCCGTCACATTCAGAGGCGATGAAGACCGGTTTTCCGAACTGCTCCATAATACGGGCAGCTACGATGCCGATAACACCGTGATGCCAATTTTTGCCGCACATAAATATCGTTCGTTTACGTACGATAGAAGGGTCAGCATAAATCATACTGTAGATGTTATCGATAATATCTTTTTCAGCATTTTTACGCTCATTATTCAGCCGGTCAAGTTCTTGTGCGATAGGCAAGGCAGATTCATAATCGTCGCATAAAAACAGTTCAGCAGCAGTTCGTGGTGAGCCAAAACGTCCGGAAGCGTTTATCCTCGGAGCAAGACCGAATCCTATGGACTGAGAATCTACAGTTTTATCGCTTAATCCAGCAACTTCTTTAAGAGCTATAAGAGCAGGGCGGTCGGTGTTATTAATAAGTTCAGTACCGTAAGCTACAAGAAATCTGTTTTCACCTGTGAGACTGACAATATCAGCGACAGTTGCGATAGCAGCGAGGTCTCCGAATTGCTCAAGAGCCATGGTATAATCGCCGCCGTCAAGAGCAGCTATTAATTTCAGAGCAATACCTGCTCCGCACATAAATTTAAAAGTTGAGAAACAGTCTCGGCGATGAGGGTCAACAACAGCTTCAGCACGAGGTAGCTGATCGCCTTGTTGGTGGTGATCGGTAACAACGAGTTTCATTCCGAGTTCGTAAATATGTTCAGCCTCATCTATAGCGGATATACCGTTATCTACAGTAACTATCAGCTTAACGCCGTCCTCAGCGATCTTGTCGACAGCACTCATGTTCAGACCGTATCCCTCAGAGCGATCCGGAATGTAATAGGTAACATCCGCACCAGCTTCAAGGAGATATGAATATAATATTACAGTTGACATTATACCGTCACAGTCATAATCACCGTAGATACAAATACGCTCCTCATTATCTATAGCAGAATTGATAACGTCAGCAGCTTCCTGCATATCTTTTATCAGAAAGGGGTCAGAAAGTTCGCTGACATTCATTTTTTCAGCTACTGATTCCGGCGAGCTGAACCCCCTCTGAGCAAGAACAGCTGCGGTCAGAGTAGTTACTCCGCATCCAAAGGTCAACTTGGAGACTGTATTTTTATCCGGGATATTCACAGTCCATTTTCTCATAATGAAACTCCTAACAAAAAATATATAATATTATTATAACATTTTTTGAGCAATTTTTCAATAGCAGCAGATAAAATAGTCAGAAAAAATAAGACCGGCACTGCTGAATCAGCAGTGCCGTATAGATTATTTCATGCCATATTTTTTTAGCAGATTTTCGATCTTTTCGTGTGGGTCGATTATCTTGCTGATAGAAACATCGTGGTTGATAGCTTCAATAAAGTAAGCGATGTACTTAGAAACGTCAACTTCGTGGAACCAAGGCCTTGAAAGGAGCTCAGGAGTTCTGTAAGTGAGGTTTGTACCGAAAACGCCATCGATTATGCCGTCTTCGTAAGCCTTGTCGAACTTAGCAAGACCGTTTGTAAAGATAGTATAAGTAGCATAAGCAAAGATTCTGCCAGCCTTCTTTTCTTTGAGTGCATAAGCGAGGTCGAGCATAGACTCACCAGATGAGATAATATCGTCAGAAACGAATATATCTTTACCCTCAACAGGATTTCCGAGGTATTCGTGGGCAACGATAGGGTTGCGTCCGTTTACGATAGTTGAGTAGTCTCTTCTCTTGTAGAACATACCCATTTCAACTCCGAGAACAGAAGCGTAGTACATATTTCTGTTAAGAGCACCTTCATCAGGACTTACGACCATGAACTTCTCTTTGTTTAAGTTTATGTCCTTAATATCCTTGAGCATAGCTTTGAGAACCTGATAAGTAGGCATAACGTTATCAAAGCCCATAAGCGGTACAGCATTCTGTACACGAGGGTCATGAGCGTCGAAGCAAACGATATTTGATACGCCCATTGCTTCGAGTTCCTGAAGAGCACAAGCACAGTCAAGAGACTCACGGTAGTTACGTCTGTGCTGACGTCCGCCGTAGAGTGTAGGCATAATAACGTTTATACGGTGAGCCTTACCGCTTGCAGCCTGTATGATTCTCTTGAGGTCCTGGAAGTGGTCATCAGGGGACATAGCATTCTGCATACCGAAGTAATCGTATTTGATGCTGTAGTTGCCGACATCTATGATAATAAAGAGATCCTTACCACGAACAGTGGATTTGATGAGTCCCTTACCGTCTCCGGAGGAGAAACGAGGGCATTCGCTCTCAACGAGGAAAGAATCAACATTTATACCGCCTTTACCAGCCCAGTCAACGAGATAGCTGTCTATCTTGTCACCGAGTTCGGTAACGCTGTTCATGGCAATGATTCCGATTGGTGCGACGTTAGAGTCACGTCCGAATAAAATTTCACTTGAAGCTGTCATAAGATATTTTTCGCACAGAGAAGCTGTACGATACTCCTTTCATTAATTCGATACGTCCGCAAAAGCGGCGGTGTGATATTGCTTAGAGATCATTTACAGAAATTATCGATATAAGATTCAATATCATGAGCGATGATCTGACGGGCAACATCTGCATGGTCGATTTCGTTTACGGCTGTAGTCTTGTTTTCAAGTTCCTTGTACACTTTGAAGAAATGGATCATCTCATCAAAGATATGCTTTGGGAGCTCTTCAATATCAGTGTACATATTGTAGTTCGGGTCGTCAAAAGGTATAGCAATTATCTTGTCATCCTTATGACCGTTATCAAGCATTCTTATAACGCCTATCGGATAACATTTAACGAGTGTAAGCGGTATCAGCTTCTCTGAGCAGAGAACGAGTACATCGAGCGGATCGTTATCATCCGAATAAGTACGAGGGATGAAACCGTAGTTAGCAGGGTAGTGAGTAGAAGTATGAAGGATACGATCCATTTTGATGAGACCGGTGTCCTTATCGAGTTCATACTTGATCTTACTGCCCTTTTCGATCTCGATTACTGCGAAGAAATGGTCAGGACTGATACGCTTCGGGCTGATATTATGCCAAATATTCATAAATTCCCTCCGAAGTCTTACCGGAAATGTACATCCGGAAATGTAAAAATAACACGTACTTGCCTATGGCAACAGTTATCTCTCACTAATAAGTATACCATTTTTTTGAGATTTGTCAATAAGCGAGCGAATTTTCGGCAATCTGATATAATTTATCACGAATTAACATGATATTTTCGGCTTATAGCATTTTTTTATAGATATATTAGCGATGATGTATTGCTCCCCAAATTAAACTTTGCCAAAAAGGCTTGGGGGAGCAATAATATTATTAATAGAAGATGAATATTAATAATGAAAATAATAATAAAAAACTATTGATTTTTTGTGCGAAATATTGTAAAATATATATAAGTGATTTTTATTGTAAGATGTAACCTGAATACAGAAAGGAAGTGAGCGGAGATGAAAAGTTATAAAATAGCTTTGATCATAGAAGAAATCGATCAAAGTTACCAGAATGCGATACTGAAAGGCATAGTTTCTTCCGCTGCTGAGTTTTCAATGGACATATCTGTATTCATGTCATTCAGCGGTGCAATGAACAATCCAAAGCATGATGCCGGTGAGTTCAATATTTTTTCACTTCCTGATTTCAGCAGATTCGACGGAGCTATACTTCTAACGAATACAATAGCATATCAGCCTGTCATTTCAGATATACTTGAGCGAGTAAAGAATGCCGGCATACCGGCTGTAAGTATCGACAGTGATGTACCGTTTCTTTACTATATAGGCATCGATAATAAAACTGCAATGAGGGATATAACCGAGCATATGATAAACGAGCACAATGCAAGGAAGTTTTATTATATATCCGGACCTAAGGAAAATCCCGAAAGTGCAGACCGTCTTGATTCTTTTCTTGATGTTATTGCAAAGCATGACATTGAAATAGATGATGATGACATTTTTTATGGTGACTTCAGAGCACATTCAGGTAAAATGGCAGTTGATGAACTCATTTCGAGAGGTGAAAAACTTCCGGATGCTATAATATGTGCAAATGACGTTATGGCAGCTTCTGCGATCAATTGCCTGACTATGAACGGATATTCGGTACCTGATGATGTTGCAGTCACAGGCTTTGATAACACGTACAATACACAGAATTATCAAGTGGAGATAACTTCGGTTGATCGTCCGCTAAAACTATCGGGCAGACTTGCTTGTAAAATGCTCTTTAATCATCTGAAGCAAATGCCGCAGCAGAGAAGCGTCATACTTAATATGTCCGCAAGGTTCACTGAAAGCTGTGGCTGCTGTGGAAATGTAAATCACGATAAAGAGGCAATACGTGAGCTGAATTACCGCAATTATATGCGTTTTGAAGAGTCGCAGTTATTTATGTCGACTATCAATCTTATGTCAACTGAGTTGCTTGGATGCAATACATTCGATGAGTATATCGATCAGCTAAAGAAAAGTGTAAGTAATTTTTCTCCTGAAGAATTCTATTTTTGTCTTTGCGATAACTGGGACGATGATACAAGTAACTCACCGTTATCGAAAAAAACGGTTTCTGAAAGTGAGATACCTACAGAATATACTGATGAGATGTATGTTCCAATCGCATATTATAATGGGACTTTTCATGAAGTCGGTAAAATCAAAAAAGCTGATATTATTCCGAATCATTCAAATAATGGATGCAGCGGAAAAATATATTATCACATACCGCTTCACTTCGGTGAACGCTGTCTTGGATATTTTGTTACTTGCAATCCTAAAATACAAATAGATAACTCCACATTTGAGACTATGTGCATAAATATAAGCAATTCACTTGAAAATGTACGTAAACTGATATGTCTCGAAAATGCAATAATGAAGCTTGACAAGCTATATGCATTAGATCCTTTTTCCGGAATATATAACAGAAATGGCTTTATGCAGGCTACTAAAGAAATATATACGCATTGTGCCGAAAATGAACGTGATATAATGCTCATGTTCATTGATCTTGACGGACTGAAAAGGATAAATGATACATTTGGTCACAGCGTAGGAGATCAGGCTATATGTAATATAGCTGATGTAATTGTTAAGACTTGTACGTCGGGAGAGATATACTGTCGTTTCGGCGGTGATGAATTTATAATATTCGCTGCGGACTATACCGAAAATGACGCTCAGAAGCTCACAAATGATATAAAGGATCAAATAAATCAGATAAATTCCAAAAAAGAAAATCCTTACGTACTGAGTGCAAGTACCGGTTATGTTATAGCAAAACCCAAAATTGGAGAGGATATTTTCAGATTCGTTTCGGCAGCTGATAATATGATGTATTCAGAGAAAAAGAAGAAAAAGCTATCAAGGTATCTTAAAAGCTGATATGCTAAGATCCGCTTCATAATACCTGATAAAATTAAAACCGCCTATAATAAGGCGGTTTTTTCTTATATAAGTAAAGCAAACAGCTCTCCATTTGGTAACGGAGAGCTGTTTGATAATTATATCAATAATAAAGAATTCTTGATCCGAGCTGATTGAATACTCTTTGAAAAGTTGCTTTAGAAACAGTTTTAGTAGTGCCTGTATATGGGTCACTGTAAGTGATGTTGTTGGAATCATAACCACAAATAACAACAGCGTGTTCACCGGCAGGCCAACGAACAAGTTCACCAGTTACGTAATCGTACCAACTGTCATTATAGTAGATATCTCTTTCAGGGTTAGTAGTGTACCAAGCTATAACAGGTGAGCCGTTAGAAACGAGTGTATAAATATCTGAAAGTGTAGCACCTTTTTTAGTTTTTACATTAGCTTTGAAATTAGCAGCAGTAATAGCCAAAGGACCATTGAATACACCATATGAATATGAATTTTTAGGATCACCGACAAATTCTCTCTCTGGATTTCCACCTAAAAGCTTATTGCCGCTCTGATATGGAAGAGGACCTTTAGGAAGTTTAGCAACGATTTGATCCATAGACACATTTACGTTGTAGTATTTGAGTAATATGTAGAGTGCAGCACTTTCGCATCCTGTAGGATATGAAGGATTCTGATTAAAGTTTATAACATTGAGTTTTACTGAGGCAAATTGAACAGGCGGCTGATCTACAAGCTTTTTGCGGAGCAATATCATGTCAAATCCATCTACACAGCCATCTTTATTGAGGTCAGCGAAAGAAGCCTGAGCAGAAGAGAGAGTTCCCTTGCGAAGCAGGTACTTCTGCAGGAGAAGAACATCAGCAACCGAATTTTGTTTGTCGCTATTGAGGTCACCGGATATAACAACATTATCTGAAACTTTCTTTATGTAATCAGTTGAAACATATCCGCAAATGCCTTTATACTCAACATAAGCCCAGTCGCCTAACATTCTTGTTAAGGTGAATTGAGCACCAGCCGGAATAGAACCTTTTATAGCAGAGTTTATATTGTTGCCTTTTCTGATATTCAGACCGTCCTTTACGCCCTGAGTTGTGTATGTGCCTGACTGTTCAGGTATTGCCTTAGGAACAACAGTTTCCGTGTTATATTCATCAACTTTCTGGATGAAGCTCTTAGTAACATAACCTTTGATATTGTTGTACTCAACCTCAGCCCAAGCACCTGTAAAAGCAGTTACTTTAAACTTGGCGTTAGCTGGAATTTCACCGAGTACATTGGAATTGGCATTAGGTTCTTTTCTGATGTTCAATGATGAGTCAGCATCAACGTCTTTAGTAGTATAAGTTCCGTATTCATAGGTTGGAGTCTGAGTAGTAGGTTCGCCGGTAGTTTTCTGGATAAAGTCCTTAGAAACGTAACCCTTGATATTGTTGTACTCAACCGCAGCCCAGTTACCACTGAATGCAGTAACTTTAAATTTAGCGTTTGGAGGAATAACTCCAAGAATAGCAGAAGAAGCGTTAGCTTCTTTTCTTATGTTGAGATTTGAGTCTGCATCGACACCTTTAGTGGTATAAGTACCGGTTTCATCAGTTGGAGTCTGAGTAGTAGGTTCGCCGGTAGTTTTCTGGATAAAGTCCTTAGAAACGTAACCCTTGATATTGTTGTACTCAACCGCAGCCCAGTTACCGCTGAATGAAGTTACTTTGAATTTAGCGT
>JAFYGE010000073.1 GCA_017543335.1 Ruminococcus sp. | reverse complement strand
CTGCTCCGGAAAAAGAAGATTATTCTGATGAAGTAACAAGTGTTGAAAAATACAGCCGCAGCAAAATACGTCAGTTCGTGTATATTTCAGCTTGCTCGGCTGCTGCTGTAGCATTGATCGCAGGAAGCGTATTTATGCTGGGTCACAATAAAAAAAGCAATAAAAATGTGCAGGACCCTTTAGTTGAAGTAACTACCAGCACTACCATAACTTCCGAAACTGTAACAACAACTGCTGCTGAAATCAAATCAACTGAAAATGTATCAACAACAGGTAAATATGATGTTCTTGCAAGGCTGCTGCAGAGAATAAGCAATGAAACTACAGTACAATGGCGGGAAAATCCTTCGGGAGATCCACAGAGTTACGAAGAGTACGATACAATAGTTCGTTATTATACTATCACCGATATAAAAAGCATGATAGATGAATTAAATTCACTTGAATGGGAAGCTTGTCAAAACAGTGAAGTTGAAAATGCCACAGGTCACTGGGAACAGGGAGGATGCTATATTTCTGACGGTATATTTGAATTTGGTGACAATGGCTACAACGGCATAGTAAGCCTTTATCCGAAAGGCTATATAAGAATCGAAGATACTAACAGTATCTACTATTATTTTAAACTCAAAAATGAAAGTGATGCTGAAAAGATAACTCAGATGGCTGAAAAATATTTTGTTATGGATGAAAGCTCGAAGATAGCTGAAAAGATATGCAATGGTATAACTAATTTCGATAACCTCAAAGCTCATTATACTTACAACTTATCTTGTGATGGTGTGGTAAAAAAGTCTATAAGCGGTGATCTCAGCGTAGATGCTAAAAATAACAAAATGTACATGACAGATGAAGGAACGTTTCTCTATGTTGATGAAATCTATAACATAAAATCTGAGATAATAATGAACGGACATGACGATTCTGCTAAATGGGTATTGAACAAAGATACCGGAGAATATATTATTGACCCCTCGACATACCGCTACCGCCACTTATGTGGAGATGGAACATGCCCGGAATACCATTATATTTATTTTTGCAAAGATATAGAAAAAAGCCTTACACCAAATTCATTAAATGAGTATTTACTTAACAATTTTACATTTGAGATCAATGAAGTCGACGGCAATACAGAAATACTCTATGGCAGTCCAGATGATGATCCGAACGAAAGAACAAGAATTCTTCTAACTCCAAACGGACAGCTCATTTCTTATGAAGGAAAAAAATACGGTAGTAAAACATCTTTCAAGCTCGATGATTATGTATTCGATTCACCTGATTTCACTATGGAAGATACAGCTTCTATATATGAAAAAATAATGAATGCAAACGAAGTATCAGATCGCTAAAAGTATGGCGTTATCTGTTGGATGACCTTAGCAATATAATAAAAGCTCCGCATGATCTGGTTGGTCATGCGGAGCTTATTATCTAACTGCTTTATGAAATAATTACTATTGCTCCCCCCACAACAGCTTCATTTTAGCAAAAGCCTTTGAAACATACCGGGTGACCTCACATCACTCGGTATTTTTTGATTAAATAAAGAAAATATGTTCGGAGCTCTTTATTTTATTTTAAATATGTGATATAATAATAAAGATATTTTATTCTGTATTTTAAGGAGCTGTTATGGATAGATTCATTCTTCATTCGGAATATGCACCTGCCGGTGACCAGCCTAAGGCTATAGACGCTCTCGTTGAGGGAATAAATTCCGGCAAAAAAGAACAGATACTGCTCGGAGTAACCGGTTCGGGTAAGACTTTCACAATGGCAAATGTCATAGCAAAAGTAAATCGTCCAACCCTTGTGCTCGCTCATAATAAAATACTCGCCGCTCAGCTTTGCTCGGAGTTCAAAGAATTCTTCCCTGATAACGCTGTCGAGTACTTCGTTTCGTACTACGACTACTATCAGCCGGAAGCATACGTCCCAAGCACTGACAGCTACATCGAAAAGGACTCCTCTATCAATGACGAGATAGATAAACTCCGCCACTCAGCTACTACCGCACTTGCTGAAAGACGTGACGTTATCATAGTTGCAAGTGTATCATGTATATACTCACTGGGAAGTCCGGATGAATACCGCTCGATGTGTGTGTCAATACGTCAGGGAGCTGAAAAGCCTCGTGACCAGCTTATTGAGGAACTCGTTAAGATCCGCTACGAAAGAAACGATATTGCCTTTGAGCGAAATAAGTTCAGAGTTAGAGGAGATGTCGTCGAGATATTTCCGGCAATGTACAGTGATACAGCCGTCAGAGTTGAGTATTTCGGCGATGAGATAGACCGTATCTCCGAGATAAATGTAGTTACAGGTGAGGTAAAAGCAGTTGTTTCTCATGCTGCAATATTTCCTGCTTCGCACTATGTTGTCGGAGATGAAAAGCTTGAATCCGCACTTGAAGAAATTGACCGTGAACTTGCCGAGAGGATAGACTACTTCCAGCAGAACAATAAACTCATCGAAGCTCAGCGTATCGAACAGCGTACTCATTACGACATGGAGATGCTGCGTGAAGTCGGGTACTGCTCCGGAGTTGAAAATTACTCCCGTGTTCTTGCAGGACGACCTGCCGGAAGTACTCCGCAGACACTCCTCGACCACTTCCCCAAAGACTTTCTTCTTATCGTCGACGAAAGTCACGTTACGCTCCCACAGGTTCGAGCTATGTATGCCGGAGACCGAGCAAGAAAAACTACTCTCGTTGATTACGGTTTCAGACTTCCGAGTGCTATGGACAACCGTCCGCTGAACTTCGATGAATTCAACGACCATATTTGTCAGGCAATATACGTCAGTGCAACTCCCGGACAGATAGAGCGTGAAAAAACCGATACCATCGTTGAACAGGTCATCCGTCCGACAGGTCTTGTTGACCCTGAAATAATAGTCAAGCCAACTCAGGGACAAATCGACGATCTGCTCTCTGAAATAAATACACGCACCGCAAGAAACGAACGTGTACTTGTTACTACGCTCACCAAAAAAATGGCTGAGGACCTTACCTCGTATTATGAACGTCTTGGCATAAAAGTACGATACCTGCATCACGATATAGATACTATCGAGCGTATGGAAATAATCAAGGACCTCAGAAATGGTATATTCGATGTGCTTGTCGGAATAAATCTTCTGCGTGAGGGTCTCGACATACCTGAGGTAAGCCTAATTGCTATACTCGATGCAGATAAAGAAGGATTCCTAAGAAGCGAGACATCCCTCATACAGACTATAGGCCGTGCTGCCCGAAATGCTCAGGGACAGGTCATAATGTATGCCGACTCCGTTACCGGCTCAATGGAACGTGCTATCACTGAGACTGAGCGAAGAAGGAGTCTGCAAATCGCTTTCAATAAGGAGCACAATATAGTCCCAAAAACTATCATTAAGGGTATACGTGATGTACTGGAGATCACTTCAAAGAAGAAGATAGAATCCAAAGTCAAAACAAAGAAGCTTTCAGCGGCTGAGAAACGTGCTCTCATCGACAAACTTACAATTGAAATGAAGAATGCCGCAAAACTCCTTGAATTTGAACACGCTGCTTACCTGCGTGACCGCATAAAAGAGCTTAAAGGCGAATAGGAAGGAAAAGTATGACTGATAAAATAATAATCAAAGGTGCAAGAGCCAATAACCTTAAAAATATAGACCTCGAACTGCCAAGAGACAGTCTTATCGTTATGACCGGACTTTCCGGCTCAGGAAAATCTTCGCTCGCATTCGATACTATCTACGCTGACGGTCAGCGTCGCTATGTCGAGAGCCTTTCGTCCTATGCAAGAATGTTCCTCGGACAAATGGAAAAACCTGACGTTGACAGCATTGAGGGACTCTCCCCTGCTATCTCCATCGACCAGAAAACTACATCAAAAAATCCTCGTTCAACAGTCGGTACTGTTACTGAGATATACGACTATCTGCGACTCCTTTACGCCCGTATCGGAATCCCTCACTGCCCTGTCTGCGGAAGAGTAATCTCTCAGCAGAGCATAGACCAGATGGTCGATACTATCATGGAACTCCCGGAGGGAACAAAACTTCAGCTTCTCGCACCGATAGTCAGAGGACGTAAGGGTCAGTATGTAAAAGAACTTGCAAGTGCAAGAAAGTCCGGATTTGTAAGAGTCCGTATCGACGGTATTATGTACGACCTTTCGGAAGATATAAAACTCGATAAGAATAAAAAACATAACATCGAGATAATAGTCGACAGGATCGTAGTAAAAGAAGGAATACAGTCCCGTATCACAGACAGCCTCGAAACCGTTTTCAGTCTGACTGACGGACTCGCTATGGTCGACGTAATAGGCGGAGAAGAAATGCTTTTCTCCCAGAATTACGCTTGTCCCGAACACAACATCAGTATCGGCGAGCTTGAACCGGTCATGTTCTCATTCAATAATCCAATGGGAGCTTGCCCTAAATGTACGGGTCTGGGAGTATTTCGTCATATCGACCCCGACCTCATTGTGCCGAACAAGGAACTCTCTATCATGCAGGGAGCTATAAGTGCCTCCGGATGGAACAGTCTCGACGAAACCTCTATAGCAACAATGTACTATAAAGCTATTTCTGATAAGTACGGGATAGACCTGAATACTCCCGTTAAAAATCTGAAAAAGGCTGAGCTCGACGTCTTTCTCTACGGCACTGGCGACGCTTCACTTGAACTGAAACGTCCTAAGTCGCTCGGCGGCGGCACCTATAACTCCCCTTTTGAAGGCGTTATAAACAACCTCGAAAGAAGATACCGTGAAACTTCAAGCGAATGGTCAAAAAACGAGATCGAAGAGTATATGAGCGAGAGCGACTGCCCTGTATGTCACGGAAAAAGGCTCCGTGACGAATACCTTTCTGTTACAGTCGGCGATAAGAATATCAGCGACCTCACCGACCTTTCCGTAAAGGACGCTCTCACTTTCTTCAAAGAGATAAAAATGTCTGAGCACGACAAATTCGTCGGTGAACGTATCATAAAGGAGATAAAAGAAAGACTGGGATTCCTCGGCAGCGTCGGACTCGAATATCTCACTCTGTCACGCTCATCAGGTACTCTTTCAGGCGGAGAAAGCCAGAGAATCCGCCTTGCAACTCAGATAGGCTCATCTCTTGTAGGTGTACTTTACATCCTCGACGAACCGAGTATTGGTCTTCATCAGCGTGATAACGACAAGCTCATTGCGACCTTGAAAAGACTGCGTGACCTCGGCAATACACTTATAGTCGTTGAACATGATGACGATACCATGCTCGCTGCCGACTACATCGTTGATATTGGTCCGGGAGCCGGAATACACGGCGGAGAAGTTGTATTCTCCGGAACAGTCGATAAGCTTCTGAAGTGCAAGAATTCTGTAACAGGTCAGTATCTCAGCGGAAGGAAAAAAATCGAGATACCTAAAGAAAGACGCAAGGGCAACGGAAAATTCCTCACCATACACGGTGCAGCTGAACACAACCTGAAAAATATAGATGTGACAATTCCTCTCGGTGAGCTTATATGCGTGACCGGTGTATCAGGTTCAGGAAAATCCTCTCTCGTGAATGAGATAATTTATAAACACCTTGCAGCTCAGCTGAACAGAGCTAAAATCAAAAGCGGAAAATTCAGCTCTATGGACGGTATTGAAAATCTCGACAAAGTTATTTGCATAGACCAGTCACCTATCGGAAGAACTCCACGCTCAAATCCTGCTACTTATACAGGAGTTTTCTCAGATATACGTGACCTGTTCTCCAAAACGACTGACGCTAAAGCTCACGGTTATACAAGCGGACGTTTCTCATTCAATGTCAAGGGCGGACGCTGTGAAGCCTGTGAGGGCGACGGTATCATCAAGATAGAGATGCACTTCCTGCCGGATATATACGTCCCATGTGAGGTCTGCAAGGGTAAACGTTATAACCGTGAAACTCTTGAAGTCCACTACAAGGGCAAGTCAATTTATGACGTTCTCGAAATGACCGTTGATGAGGGTGTTGAGTTCTTCGAGCACATCCCCAAGATAGCAAGAAAGCTGAAAACCTTGCAGGAAGTTGGTCTGGGATATATCAAGATCGGACAGCCTGCAACTACGCTGTCAGGCGGTGAAGCTCAGCGTGTAAAGCTCTCAACAGAGCTTTCAAAACGTGCTACCGGCAAAACTATATACATCCTCGACGAACCGACTACCGGACTTCATACAGCCGATGTCCATAAACTCATCAATGTGCTTCAGAGCCTGACTGACAACGGAAACACTGTTCTCGTCATTGAACACAATCTCAATGTCATCAAGGTCGCAGACCATTTGATCGACCTCGGTCCTGAGGGCGGCGACGGCGGCGGAACTATAGTTGCACAGGGAACTCCGGAAGAAGTTGCAGCCTGTGAAGCGTCGTATACCGGTCAATATCTTAAATCATACCTTAAATAAAGTCACATTATAAAGCAGAGCTTACGGCTCTGCTTTGCTTTTATACCATTTGTGCATTATCACCTAATCAGTATGTTCACAATTAAAATATCCTACAAAGTTTCTACACACTACTTTATTTATTGCTTAAAACATGATATAATATAAGCCGTCGATAAAATACCTTTCAGGAGGACTTTATGAAAAACGGAGTTAAAATGCTTGATATCGCTAATAAAATAGGCGTTAGCGTGGTTACTGTATCAAACGCACTTGCCGGAAGAGACGGTGTTAGTGAGGCAATGCGTCGCAAAATATGTGAGACCGCTGAAAAAATGGGCTACAAGCCTTCAAATACAAAAAATGAGAAAAAACGTGCTTTGATGCCTAAACCCGGAAAAAATGTAGGTATAATCACGTCTGAACGATTCGTCGGTGCAAGAGGTACTTTCTACTGGGAGCTTACTGCCAATATCTCAAACAAGCTCTCTCAGCTGAGCGTTTTCACGGTATATGAATGTATCTCTGTGGAAAATGAAAATAACGGCATCCAGCCTAATATCCTTACAGATAATAAAGTTGACGGCATAATAGTTATCGGTCAGATGCACCGTAAATATATCGAAATGCTCAGCAATGTTGCTGTTCCGGTCGTTTTTGTTGACTTCTACGACAGCCGCTACGACGTCGATTCAGTCAACTCAGACAGCTATAACGGCTGCTATGTACTCACCGACTACCTCGTAAGTCTCGGGCACAAAAAAATCGGATTTTTCGGAAATCTTAATGCAACCAGCAGTATTAATGACAGATTCCTCGGATACCTGAAATGTCTTATCGAAAATGACCTTGAATACCGCAAAGACTGGACTTTAAATGATAGAAATGAATTCGGTCAGCTTTTTAATGACCTTGATTTTCCTGATGAACTCCCTACCGCTTTCGTCTGCAACTGCGACGAAACTGCGTTCCGTGTTATATCAGCACTGCGTTCAAAAGGTATAAGAGTGCCGGAGGATATATCGGTTGTCGGATATGATAACTACACCATGTCGAGCATCTGCATACCGCCTATCACTACAATGGAAGTCGACCTCGTTAAAATGGCAGACGTTTCTGTAGAATTAATGGCAAAGAAACTCAACTCACCCAGCTACCATGAGGGACGCAAAGTCATTCCGTGTAAACTGGTAATCAAGGAAAGTGCTCTGAATATTTCAGATAAAGTTTCCGTACGAAAGTAAGGCAATAAAATGAATAAATTTTTCGGACACCTGAGTACAGTGCTTAAACATCGCCACATGGTAATGCGTCACTGCTTCAAGGCTGGCATTATCAAACGTGGTCTTCTTCATGACCTTTCAAAATTCTCCCCTACCGAATTCATCCCCGGAGTCCGCTACTTTCAGGGCAACCGCTCTCCTAACGAGCGTGAACGTGAAGTTGCAGGCTATTCAAAAGCTTGGATGCATCATAAGGGAAGAAATCGCCACCATTTTGAGTACTGGACTGACTATAACATGGAGACTAAAAGTCTTGAACCGGTAAAAATGCCGGATGTGTTTATTTTTGAGATGTTCTGCGACCGTGTAGCAGCTTCAAAGATATATAACGGAAAAAAATATACTGACGATATGCCGCTGAAGTACTATAAACGAGTAAAACATAAACGACTTATCGAAAAAGAAACCGCAGCAAAACTGGAGTTTTTGCTGGTACTGCTTGCTCAGAAAGGCGAAAATGCAGCTTTCAGGTACATACGCAGACAGCTTATACGTAATAAACACGGAAAAACTGAATGGAAAGGTCTTGTCATATAAGAACCTGTTTTCACAAGATAAATTGGTGGATTTTCAGCAAATTTTGCTGATGACTGCGTTAAAATCACTTGAAATGCGACAGCATTCCTGCATGATTTCTGCCTTGTCCTCAACAAAATTATGTTTGAAGATCCACTCAGCTTACTTGTGAAGACAGGTTCTAATAAAAAACGGAGGCAAAGGTCACATCGACCTTGCCTCCTTATTTATTACTTATGACTGATATTTAGGTTCACAGGTGAGATTTATGCCGAGTCTCTTGAATATTCTCTCATCAACAGGAGAAAGGATAACTGTGGAATGTACTTCGCATCCCCTGAGCTTGGATATCTGCTCCATAGCCTTTTTAGCATTTTCGTCTGTATTAGCACAGATAGAAAGTGCAAGCAGAGTTTCATCTGTATGTATTCTCGGATTGTTGTTGCCGAGATGCTGAACTTTAAGATTCTGGATAGGTTCAATAACGTGAGGTGACATGAGAAGCACATCATCCGGAATTTCACCGAAGTATTTGAGTGCATTGAGAAGAAGTGCGGAAACTGCTCCGAGAAGATTTGAAGTTTTTCCGGTTATGATAGTACCGTCAGGGAGTTCCATTGCAGCTGCCGGAGCACCTGTCTCCTTTTCTCTTTCAAGAGCAGCAGCGACAACTTTTCTGTCTTCTGTAGTAACATTAGCCTGCTTCATAAGGAGCTCAAGTTTCATTAATTCATCATCAGTTATCTGACCCTTGCGGTAATCGCACATACCAACATAGTAACGGCGGATGACCTCATCTCTTGCTGCCTTGCAAACTACCTCATCGTCGATAATGCAATTTCCAGCCATATTAACTCCCATATCTGTAGGTGACTTATATGGTGATACTCCGAGTATCTTCTCGAACATAGCGTTAAGTACAGGGAATATCTCGACATCACGGTTATAGTTTACAGTAGTCTTTCCGTAAGCTTCAAGGTGGAACGGGTCTATCATATTCACGTCATTGAGGTCAGCAGTAGCAGCCTCATATGCGATATTTACAGGGTGACGAAGCGGGAGATTCCATATAGGGAAGGTCTCGAACTTAGCATATCCTGCATCAACTCCCCTTTTATGCTCATGGTAGAGCTGAGAAAGACAGGTAGCCATTTTACCGCTTCCCGGTCCCGGAGCTGTTATAACTACGAGTCTGCGGCTTGTCTCGATATATTCGTTCTTTCCGTAACCCTCTTCACTTATGATCTTGTTGATATTTGAAGGGTAACCCTTTATGCTGTAGTGATGGTACACCTTTATGCCGAGAGATTCAAGACGGCTCTGGAATGCAGCTACAGCAGGTGATTCTTCGTATCTTGTGAGAACAACGCTGCTCACATAAAGTCCGATCTTTGTGAACACGTTGAAAAGTCTGATAACATCGACATCATATGTGATGCCAAGATCGCCTCTGACCTTATTTTTTTCTATGTCGCCCGCATTTATGACAATAACTATCTCAGCCTCATCCTTTAGCTGGAGCAGCATCTGTAACTTGCTGTCAGGCTTGAAGCCGGGAAGAACTCTTGAAGCATGATAATCGTCAAAAAGCTTTCCGCCGAATTCAAGATAAAGCTTGTCGCCGAACTGAGCGATCCTCTCACGAATATGCTCAGACTGCATTTTAAGGTATTTTTCGTTGTCAAAGCCAATTTTACTTTCCATAGTCATAAGTGTGTACCTCCTAACAATTACATTCTATTATATAACAAAATCCGACAAATTGCAAGTCCTCAACGCAAATATATGTATATAAATTTTTTCTCTTGATTTAATGAATTTTATGTTGTATAATATAAATAACATTATTATTAAGGGATGAGAGTATGAAAAATACATTTCTCAAAGCTACAGCATTATGCTGTATATTTACACTCTCTGCCTGCGGAAAAAAAGATCAGACAAGCTCCACTGCTCCGGACGGAAAACTTGATCCGTGTACGATCAGATTCTCATGGTGGGGCGGTGACGACCGTCATGAAGCTACCCTCAAAGCTATCGAACTATGGAACAAAATGCATCCGGATATAAAAATCACTCCCGAATACGGAGGCTGGGACGGCTGGACCGAAAAAGTCACTTCTCAGCTAAGCGGCGGCACTGAACCGGATGTGATGCAGATAAATTATGACTGGCTCGTTGCAATGTCTCCTGACGGAAAAGGATTCTATGACCTTAACGAACTTAAAGATCAGATAGATCTCTCAAATTTCTCTGATGACGTTCTTTCGTTCGGAAAGGTCGGCGGCAAGCTCAATGCTGTGACAGTTTCGGTTACGGGACGTGGACTTTTTTATAACTCTGAAGTATACTGTCATCTAAATGCTGAATACCCCAGAACATGGGACGATCTTTTTGCTCTTGGTGACAAGTTTGGTCAGAACGGCCTCTACCCTCTTGATCTTGACATACAATCCGGCGGAACTGCATGGTATCTTGCTATCGTGTATGTTCAGCAGAAAACAGGCAGAGAATTTATTACTATGGACGGAGAACTCGGCTTTACAGTTGATGACATAAAAACAGCTCTTGATTTTTACCGTGAAACGGAAGACAGACACGTTATCCGTACTATCCGGACACGAACTGATGAGGACGGAAATGCTGCACTCTATCAGTCACAGGAATTCATAGGCGGAAATGTTGCAGGAGTGCTTGAATGGGGAAGTTCAGTAGGCAAATATGAATCTGTACTTCCGGACGGTGTGCTGGAAGCAGGTCCTTTCATAACAGACGAAAACGGGAATTCCGGCGGCTGGATGATAAAACCTTCTATGCTGTATGCAGTATCTAAAAATACTGAATATCCCGACGAAGCTGCGGCATTCATCAACTTTCTGCTCAATGATAAGGAATGTGCAAAGATACTGGGGACCTCCCGTGGTATACCGGCTTCCGCTTCTGCTGAACAAAGCCTCGAAGAAAGCGGTATGCTCACAGGACTTGCCCAGAAAAACGATGCAATGCTCGAAAAACTCGATACAATAACTATAAGTCCGTATATGGAGCTTTCAAGAATGAAGGAGTTCTACAATACAGCTATAGAAGAGGTGTCATACGGTATGACCGACACTTCTTCTGCGGCTCAGGAAATGTATGATTCGATCACAACATATCTGGAGAAGATAAAAAAATGAGAAAACATACCTACCGCAACCCCGTCGGAGTAAGCAGGTTTACCGGACTATTGCTTATTTCACCATTCATTATCGGTATGGCAGTATTCATGATCTATCCTTTCATATGCTCATTTATCCTCGGACTTACCGACTACGACGGTATACATCCGCCGGAGTTCACAGGACTCGATAATTACCGGCATATGCTGAAAGACAGATCATTCCGCAATGCAGTTAAAGTCACGGTAAAATACGCATTGCTGCTCGTACCGATGAAACTCATAGTTTCACTGCTGACCGCTCTGCTTCTGAACATCGAGATAAAAGGTATCGGAGTTTTCCGAACTGCCTTTTTTATTCCCTCTATACTCGGTTCAAACCTTGCGGTCGTGATAATGTGGCAGTACCTTTTCACATCAAAAGGACTCGTCAACCAATTTCTCGAACTTGCCGGAGCTTCTCCCGTAAGCTGGTACGGAAGTCCGAAAAATGCAATATTTATAATAGTGCTCCTCAGACTATGGGAATTCGGCTCAACTATGATAATATTCCTGACAGGTCTCAGAAGCATACCAAAAGAACTTTACGAAGCTGCAAAGGTTGACGGCTGCGGAACTTTCAGAGCATTCTTCTCAATAACTCTGCCTCAGCTGAAAAACATTATTTTCATCAATCTGATATTGCAGACTATAACTGCTTTTCAGGAGTTCAACGCTCCGTATATGATAACCGACGGAGGACCGCTGAAAAGCACTTACACTATCGGTATGCTGATCTATGACGAGATGTTCCGCTACAATGAAACAGGATATGCTAACGCCGTTTCGTGGGCACTTTTTGCCATAATAGCCGGAGCAGTTGCAGTCATGTACGCAGTATCCTCAAAAATAAGGAGAAACTGATATGAAAAAAATACCTCTTTATCTTCTCCTTATATCATGTGGGACAGTAATGCTGTACCCGATGCTGTGGCTGATAGGAGCATCATTCAAAAGCAATGATGAGATTTTTTCATCAATTTGGTTCATACCGGATTCCCTCGATTTTCAGGTATACAAAAACGCATGGAAAACTGCCACTCCATACACAATGGGACATTACTTTATCAACACATTCCTCATAATACTTCCAAAAACTATATTCGCAGTCTTATCATCAGTCGTAGTAGCCTATGGATTTGCAAGATTTGATTTCCCTCTTAAAAAATTATTTCTTGCACTTCTGCTCGGCGGTATGTTTATGCCGGCAATAGTAACGGTTATGCCGATGTTCCTTCTTTGGAGCAAACTCGGACTCCTTGATACCTACATTCCATTAACACTGCCCTCCCTCTTTGCAGCTGAGGGAATGTTCGTATTCATTCTTATCCAGTTTTTCCGTGATGTGCCGAAAGAATTTGATGAAGCCGCAAGAATTGACGGATGCGGAACATTAAGAGTACTCTTTTCTATACTTGTTCCGTGTATACGTCCGGCAATAATATCAATAATGGTATTCAATTTCCTTTGGACTATGAACGACTTTCTGAATCCCCTCATTATGATTCAGTCAGTCGAAAAATATCCCCTCTCTCTCGCACTGAGACTGTCTGTAGACAGTACAGGTCAGAATTATGAGCAGAATAAAATAATCGCACTTTCTGTCATCGGACTTATTCCATCCGTTGCAGTATTTGCGGTCGCTCAGAAAAAATTTGTCAGCGGTATAACCGCAGGAGGACTGACAGGATGATAGATCAAAAGCAGCTCGGGCAAGCTGCAAAAAGTTATATAGATGAGCTGATATTGCCGTCTGATCCGTTTTTTCCGCTTTGGAACAGGGAAAACTTTATCTTCAGGAAAAAGCCTAAGTGGAACTATATAGACGGCTGCATGATGACAGCTCTTCTTATGCTCTATGAACGTTACGGAGATGAAAGACTGTTCACTTACGCTGAAAACTTTATCTCAGCTTATCTCGACAGCAGCGGAAATATCCCTACACTCAACTTTGAAGATCACAATCTTGATAACATAAACGGCGGAAAAAATCTGCTCCGCTTATATAGGCTAACAAATAAAGACATATATATGACCGCTGCCGAGAAGCTCGTAAAAGGTCAGCTTGCTCAGCAGCCAAGACTGAAATGCGGTAATTTCTGGCATAAAAAAATATACCCAAACCAGATCTGGATCGACGGCACCTACATGGTACTGCCTTTCATGGCTGAGTACGGAAAGATCACCAATAATAGCGATATGATCGATGATGTCTGTATGCAGATCGAAAACATCCGCTCCATAATGCGTGACTCAGATACCGGTCTTTACTACCACGGATATGATGAGTCAAGATATAACGAATGGGCTGATCCTGAAACCGGACTTTCAAAAGAATTCTGGCTAAGGGCAATGGGCTGGATGTGTGCTGCACTTGCTGATCTTTCGGAGATATTACCGGAAAAAATTATTTTTCGTGATATGCTTTTCGACTTGCTAAGGTCACTTTCAGTACTAACTCTGCCTGACGGAATGCTAATGCAGCTCCCTCAGTATCCGGAGCTAAAGGACAACTATCCCGAAACAAGCGGCACTCTCCTTTTTGCCTACTCAGCACTAAAGGCTGAAAATCTCGGATTGGTTGACGGGACTATCGGCGATTACGGAAAAAAAGCACTCGGAACAGTCGCAGAAAAATATATCAGTTTTGATCTTGACGGAAAACCTGTACTGAGAAATATCTGTCTTATGGCAGGACTTGGTATAGGCCGCAACGGCTCTATAGAATATTATCTTTCAGAAAAAAAGACAGAAAATGATGCTAAAGGCATAGCTCCTTTTCTTATGGCTTATAACGAACTTATAAGATGACGACAGCCGCACCTGAAATATGGTGCGGCTGTTTTTTATATCACAATGTTGAGAAACTGTAATCAAACTGTAATAAATAAACTTTCCGTCAAATTTAAGTTTCTCCGAATGCCTAAAGTTCTGCAAACTATGCAATAGGTTCATATGAACTTATTATCTTATCGTATTCTCCTGTACATACTGCACAATTCCACACATTGTTATATACTGCTGGTAATATATTTGTCGGATATTGACAAATCCAAAAAAATACTGTATAATACTGTCATACCGTTCAGAGAGAACGGAGACTGGTACAACAGTCTATACGATCATAATATGATATGGAGGAATAATTATGGATCTACCAATGATAATCGCAATCGCAGTTGTTTCATTGCTTATAATACTTATCATAGCAATGGGCTACATCAAGGCACCACCGGATACCGCCTACATTATTTCAGGTCTGAGGCGTAAAATCATCATAGGAAAAGCAAGTATTCGTATACCGTTCTTGGAGCGTATAGATAAACTTAAATTACAGCTTATCGCTGTTGATGTAAAGACCTCAAGTGCTGTTCCGACTGCCGACTACATCAACATCAATGTTGATGCAAACGTTAATGTTAAGGTAAGCAGTGATCCGGTACTTATAAAGCTCGGTGCTGAAAACTTCCTTAATAAGGACACTATTTATATTGCTAAAGTTGCAAGAGAAGTTCTCGAAGGTAATATGCGTGAGATCGTCGGACAGATGACCCTCGAAGCTATGGTAAACGACCGTAAAGCCTTCGCTGAAAAAGTTCAGGAAAATGCTGCTCCGGACCTCAACAGAATGGGTCTTGAAATAGTTTCTTTCAACGTTCAGAATTTCACTGACGACCAGAACCTTATCGAAAACCTCGGTATCGACAACACTACCAAAATTCAGAAGAAAGCTGCTATCGCAAGAGCTGAATCCGAAAAAGAGATCGAGATCGCTAAAGCTCAGGCTAAGAAAGAAGCTAACGATGCAAAGGTACTCGCTGAAACTGAGATCGCTCAGAAAAACAACGAACTTGCTATCCGTCAGGCTGAACTCAAAAAAGAAGCTGATACTCAGCTCGCTATCGCTGATGCAGCTTATGAGATACAGAAGGAAGAACAGCGTAAGACTATCGAGGTCTCTAAGGCTAACGCTAATATCGCTGCTTCCGAAAAGGACGTTGAACTTAAAGCTCGTGAAGCTGAGGTAACTGAAAAAGCTCTCGAAGCTCAGATCAAGAAAAAGGCTGAAGCTGACCGCTATAAGGCTCAGCAGGAAGCTGACGCAAAACTCTATCAGCTCAAAAAAGAAGCTGAGGCTGACCGTTTCCAGCGTGAACAGGAAGCTGAGGCTCAGAAGGCTGAGGCTGAGGCTGCTAAGTTTGCTCGTATGCAGGAAGCTGAAGGTATCGCTGCTGTAGGTCAGGCTGAGGCTGACGCTATACGTGCTAAGGGTCTTGCTGAGGCTGAAGGTATTAACGCTAAGGCTGAGGCTATGAAAAAATACGGCGAAGCTGCTGTACTCGAAATGTACTTCAAGGCTCTCCCTGAAGTCGTTAAGAATGCTGCTACTCCTCTTGCTAATGTTGATAAGATCACTATGTACGGCGAGGGTAACTCCAGCAAGCTTGTCGGCGACATTATCAGCTCTACAACTAAGATCACTGATGGTCTTACAGAAGCTACAGGTGTCGACATAAGATCACTTCTTGCAGGTTTCCTCGGTGGAAAAATGGCTGCTCCTGCACCTGCTCCACAGCCGGCTGCACCGGTTCAGCCACCTATCCCAACTGCTCCTCCTGCTATGGAGAGTGAACAGTTCATTCCGGATTACGATGATGACTTCTATCCGGATGATGATACAGACGAATAATCACAGCAAAGGCTGCTTCATTTGCGAAGCAGCCTTTTTGTATATATTTCTTTTTTCCGCAGATACTATCAATGCGGAGGAAGATATATGAAAAAGTTTCTGATTATATTGATTAGTGCAATACTTATGAGTATCTATGGTATCGGAGGATACCGCCTCGCCCTTCCGCCAATAAGTAAAATTTTAGATGCTCTCGGAGAAATAGCTGAGATCATTTCAGACTTGACTCAGGATATACATCTTGTGAAAGAAGATCAGAAAAACGAAAGCTGCTTGTATTTATCCGGAAGTTCATTCATATAGCCAAAGCACTCTTCCGGAGTGTAAATTATGTCGTACTTACGGCAAAAAGATACAAACTCATCCATAAGCTTGTTCTGAAACGGACTATTCAGCTCATATGATATTCCGTACTCACGCATATATTTACTTTTTAGTCCGGGGAAATGCCTGTCGAGGGCATTATAAAAATACTCCCTATTGCCCTCACGCAGCGTAAGTCCCATTGCAAAGCAGACTATACCTTTAACTCCGGCATCCGCACACAGTTCAAGTATTCCCCTGAGATTCTTCATATCATCATTGATATAAGGCAGAAGCGGAGTCAGCCAGACTACTGTCGGTATCCCCTCTTTCTGCATGATTTTAAGCACTTCATAACGCCGGCTTGTAACGCATACATTCGGCTCTACTATCGAACACAGCTCATCATCATACGTTGTGAGTGTCATCTGAACGACCGCTTTCTGCTCATCATTTATACTTTTCAGCAGATCAATGTCCCGCAGTACGAGATCGGACTTCGTTATTACAGCAGCTCCGTAGTCGTACTTTTTTATTACTTCAAGACACCTTCGCATTATCTGCATTTCTTTTTCGACCGGCATATAAGGGTCACACATAGAGCCTGTACCTATCATGCATTTTTTCCGCTTGGACTTTAACGCTTTTTCAAGCAATTCCGGAGCATTTATCTTCACCTCTATATCTTCAAATGCATGATCTATGTGATAACACTTGCTTCGGCTGTCACAATAAATGCATCCGTGAGTGCACCCTCTGTAGATATTCATTCCATTTTGCGATGAAAGTATGCCTTTTGCTTCAACTAAGTGCATTTTATCAAAAACCTCTTATCAACATTCTTTTGAGCAGTATAAGATCAAAACCGTCAATTATCGAATCACCGTCAATATCGGATGCCATTGCCTGTTCAGAAGTCAGACTTCTTCCTGCAAGCAAATATCTTTCAAGTATTACTGCATCAGATATACCCATTCTGCCGTCACCGTTTATATCTCCTTTTATTACATCGAGAGGTACACCGGCTACAGTGAAATCTGACCTTATCAATTCAAACATATTGCCTTCCTGATCGTCAGCAGACACCTTATAGTAATATCTTCCCTCCGGTAATTTACCAAATGCTATATGATCATCAAAATAGCCAGATATATCATAAGTATAGGAATCCGGTTCAACTACACAGTATTGTTCGGTCGGCAGATCGTTTATTTCGTAAACTCCGCCGTAAACTCTGGATATAGGATAAATTGAAGAAATAACTCCTTTAAGAGGGAAAGGCTTCCCCTGAGTAAGTTCGCCGCCCGGTGCGATAACTCCCGTAACCATCATACCCGGCTGAAACTCTGTACGTTTCTGAAGATACTCCATTGAGCAGTATCCACTGACTCCATTAACACTGACGTGTGCCCATACTCCGTCAGCCATATTCACTATTACCTCGTCATTCGGATATATCCTGCCTATAGCCGGATAATTTGAACCATGACCGCTTCTTATATTAAGATATGATGTAACTCCTTTTGTGAAGTAAACTCCGGCATAGTCAACAGAGCAATTACAGACCTCACTTTGCTCAGTTGGTACAGTCTGAGAAACTGTCGGAGAATCAGTATATGTAAAATATGTCAGAGGGTCATAATACAATTTGTCTGGCCAGCCGCCTATAAGAGTATCGCAAATTCCATAATGCAGGTGATTACCTGTAGACTGTCCCGTGCTTCCGACAGCGGCGATAACATCTCCCTGAGCCACATTTTGTCCGGCGTACACATTCAGCTGTGAACAGTGAGCATAAAAAGTATATACATTAAGGTCAGGATGATAAAGAATGACTATATATCCATATCCGTCCATCCAGTTGGCAGAAACGACTTGTCCGGGATATACTGCGTATATATTTGCACCGCCGTCAGCTTCGATATCAATTGCGTTGTGATAATTGTAGCAATCAGGTTCTTCGCCGTTTCTTAATTCGCTGAAATAAGTTGTGATATTTTTATATTTACTGTCTGTTGGCCAGACAGCATCTGCTCCATTAGTGATAAATCCAAATGTCGCAGAAAAATTCATTATTACAAGTGCAGCAGCTGAAACAGCGGCAGCTGCTGTTTTCTTTATTATCTTTTTCATTTGTATGACTCCTTTCTGAATAAATATTATAACTAATTAATAACAAACTCATATCTTCTTAATCAATAATACCATATTTATTCATAAAAGTCAACAACTTTCACAAAAGTTTTCAAAAAAATATCCTCCCGTTTTAGCGGAAGGATAAAATTCAAAATTTTATTATTAATTAGCCTGCGATCTTTTCGTTGAGAGCCTTTACAAGTTCATCTGCATCTACACCGTGAACTGCTGCTGCCTCTTCAATTGTCTCCATCTGTGATGCAGGACATCCAAGACAATGCATTCCAATGCTGAGAAGGATAGGAGCTACATCTGCATCGAGCTGAAGAAGCTCTCCGATTCTTGTTTCTTTTGTTACCTGTGCTGCCATATTTTTTACCTCCGATTTACAGTAAAGCACCTCATAAAGCGAGATACTCTCTATATTTTCTGCTTCCAGCGAAGCAATATACTTGACACTTGTCCAAGTTTATGTTATAATAATAACATCAAAATGGACATTTGTCAAGAAACTTGTCAAAACTTATACAAATAGAGGTGTTATGTCAATGTACAAAGGAAGCAACCGTTCTGCTCTTTTATCACAAAAATTAATATCAGAAGCAATGCTCAGACTGCTTGAAAAAACGCCATTCAGCGATATAAGCATAAGCGATCTGTGCAGGGAAGCTCAAGTGTCAAGGCAGACTTTTTATTCTCTTTTCAGTACGAAAGAAAATGTTATTGTATATGAACTCCAGCACAATTGCTGCTACACACCTGCCGGAAACGATACGGAAAGCCGTGCAAAAGCGTTCAGGGAATTCTGTGCGGAATACAGCAGATACATAACCAGTAAAAAACAAATCATTGAACTGCTTGTAAAAAATGATATGATGCACTGTCTATACGATGTTCAATATCAGAATCTTCTCGAATGCAGCAGCTTCATTGAGGACGTTTCCGGCGACTATCGAACTTTTCTCATCGACTTCATTGCAAGCGGCATGAACAGTATTGCAAGAAACTATATTCAAACAGGATGCAGCTTCGACGAAAATACTCTCTCCTGTTTAATGGTCAGCTTGTTCAGCGGAACTTTTTTTATCAGTAAATAAAAAAAGTGGTGCCAGATAGAGGGATTCTCACATGGCACCGAATGGTGAAGATGATTTATTTAAAGCTGAGCATAGCTTTAAATAACTGACATAAAAGTCAGTTAACGATTATCATAATACCATTTATTATTTAATTCCACAACCCATTTTTTGAATAAATGGTGGACAAATTAAATATTCTCAAACTTTTTATTTTTTACTGTTGAGTTAGTCGACCAAAACAGTGCATTATAGTCTTAAGGCAACACCGCACAAAGCTTGTGCTGAAGATACGCAGTCATATTTTTCGTCAGATTGTATAGAAATTCCGCAGGCATACTGATGTATGTCAAGGGATTTCTGTGCAAGATGACGGGAAATATGCCAGTAGATT
>JAFYGE010000072.1 GCA_017543335.1 Ruminococcus sp. | reverse complement strand
CCTCGTCAGTGAGTTAATCTTGCTCTGCCCTTAGATCTTCTACGAGCTAAAACCTTTCTGCCGTTCTTAGTAGCCATTCTCTTCATGAAGCCGTGCTCCTTCTTTCTGTGGAGCTTCTTAGGCTGATATGTTCTTTTCATTATAAGATCCTCCTCTCTTCTCAAATGATATGTTAAGGACATACATCTCCGAAAGAAGAGCAGTCCCGATATGCATATTTCTGCATTACACTAAAACATTATATAATAAAAAAGCGGATATGTCAAGGGCTTTTGAAAATTTTTTCGGACAAGGGCTCAATTTCATGCTATTTAACAATATCAATATAAAGGTGATCGGATAATTTTCACTAATTTGTCAGGAAAAAGCCTGTTTAACGAGGAAAATCAAGATATATCACAAAACCGGCCATGCGGTCTTATTTTTCTCAACACAGTGTTGAAAACTGCTGTTTAAAACTTTTATCCCCGTTGAATAATGTGGAGGAGATCCATGATAAAAATGTTGATACCACAGGATCAATGACCGGAAATGATGATTTTCAACAGGTGAAAGTCTGTCTGTCATAGCTAAAAAGCGGTAATTTTCCCCAGACGGAAGTGGATTCAACACAGTTTTCAACAATATGTCAATTTGTGTGTTGAGAAAAGGTGTTTTTTCTCAACCTTTGATATATAAAACTGCTTGCATTTTAAACACCGGTATGTTATAATATACTATATATTAATATAGGAGAGTGTTGTTTTTTCACTCATTTCATTTTTTGTACGGAGGTAAATCATGAATTCTTTTGAGGAAGTTTTTGAAAAAGTAAAGAAATACTGCCTTGAAAACGACAAGATACCGGAAATAGGCATTAAGACATGGATAGATCAGATGAAGCCCGTAAGCTTCACCCCCACAGAAGCAGTTTTCACCATCCCCACAGATTTCCAGAAAAATATAGTTGTTTCAAAATACGTTGATATTCTGAAAGATGCATTCCTGCAGATCCTCGGATTCAATATAGATCTTGTTATAAATGTGGAAAATACAGAATCCGAAAAAATAAAGGTCCCCACAGACGACGAGCTTGAGAAAAAACACGCAGAGCTTGAAAAATCCTATAAATTTGCTAACTATGACTATACCTTCGATACCTTCATTGAGGGACGCTCCAATGAGTTTGCCCTTGCCTGCAGCAAGTCAGTCGCAAAGAACTGCGGAGAAAAGTCTGTTCCCGATTATAACCCGCTCTTTATATACGGACCTTCAGGAATGGGAAAAACTCACCTTATAACTGCTATTGCCAACGAGGTTAGAAAGAATCACCCCAATTTCAATATAGTATATGTTACCAGCGAGACCTTCGGAAGTGACCTGGTAAATGCTCTTAATACCAGCCATATCTCCAATTTCCAGGATAAGTACCGCAATGCCGATATTCTTCTTATCGACGATGTTCAGTTCTTCGCCGGAAAAGAGCGTATGCAGGAGGAATTCTTTCATACCTTCTATAAGCTCCACCAGGAGGGCAAGCAGATAGTTATCACATCTGATAAGCCGCCAAAGGAGCTCCTCACCCTTGAAGAGAGACTCCGTACCCGCTTTGAGGGCGGACTTATCGCAGATATCTCTGCTCCTGACTATGAGACAAGACTTGCTATCATCAACAGAAAGTCTGAGCTTTTAGAACTCAAAATGCCCAGTGAAGTTGCAGAATTCATGGCAAACCGCCTGAAATCAAATATCCGTCAGCTTGAAGGTGCAGTAGTCCGTCTTAAGGCTCTCAATCACTTTGCCGGAAGCCCGATAACCATATCTATGGCTCAGAGCGTTATCCGTGACGTACTTACCGATGAACAGCCTATACCGATCACTGTAGAGAAGATCATTTCAGAGGTATCCACAGTTTACGGCGTATCTGCTGATGATATCCGCTCAAATAAGCGCTCTGCACAGATCTCCATAGCACGAAAAGTCGCTATATATGTAGTAAGAGAGATCACACAGATGCCTCTTGCCTCTATCGGTACTGAATTCGGCGGAAGAGACCACTCAACTATCGTATATTCCGTTACAAGCATATCCGAGGGAATGGAAAAGGATTCCAACCTCAAAAATCTTGTTGAGGACATTATCAAGGACATAAAGGACAAGAGCAAGGTCTGAACATTGAAGGTTGAAAAAGTTGAAAACTCTGTTGAAAGCGTTTGATTCCACATAGTTTTCAACAGTGTGTTAAAAGTGGTGTTGAATCACTTCCCGGAAGTTTTTTCCTCTTTATCACGAATGATGGACCGTGCAAAAAATGTCATTCAGATAAGCTGTTAACACATTCCGGTTATCAACAATCAACAGCATTTTTGAAAACTTTTCCCGCCGGGAACGGTTTCCACAGATCTGTCCACTTTTCACGGCTTTCAACTCCACAAACTTCAACCTCTTCAACACCTAAGAGAACGCTCTTCAGAGCTTCCAACAAATTCAAAAATTTCACAACAGCTCCCTGTGGACGTCTTTTTCCAGGAATACAGGGAATAAACCGCTGTTTCAACTTTTAGACCGCCCCAACAACAACAACAATATTATATTCTTATCTTATCATACATTATTCTCTCTTTCCTTATCTTATGAAAGACTTACCATATCTTGTTGCGGGAGGCGCTGACCTGTCCATGTGTGAAGGACAGGTCTCATATAAATTTTCATATATCCGGAGGTATTTATTAATGAAATTCATATGCAGCAAATCAGAACTCAGCGAAGCTATAGGCAACGTATCCCGTGCAGTATCTCCAAAATCTACTATTCCTGCTCTCGAAGGAATAAAAGTAAGAGTAGCAGAGGGTCAGGTAGAGCTTACAGCCTATAACCTTGAAATGGGTATCCGTACATCAATCAAGGCAGAAACAGAAGGCTCAGGTGAATTCGTAGTCGGCACAAGACTCTTCAGTGAGTTTACAAGACGTATGTCCGGAGAAGATATAACCTTCGATATCGACGAGAATCTCGTTATCAATATATCCTGTGATGCCACACAGTGCAGCTTCTCAGCAATGTCAGCTGACGAATATCCGGAGCTCCCTGTTGTTGATTCCGAAAGAAGCTTTACAGTAAAGCAGACTGTTCTCCGCTCTATGATAAATCAGACAAGCTATGCTACATCTACAAATGAGAGCAAGCCTGTACTTACAGGAGAACTCTTCGATATAGAAGAAGGCAGCTTCAATATGGTGGCTATAGACGGTTTCCGCCTTGCTATCAGAAACGAGCTGACAGACTGCAAGGAGAAGTATCACTTTGTAGTTCCTAAGAAAGCCCTCATCGAGGTATCTACCCTTGTAAAGGATGACGATGAGAAGCTCTGTACAGTATGCACCAATGACAGACATATCATTTTCCAGATAGATAATGTTGTTGTTATTTCAAGACTTCTTGAGGGAGCCTTCCATAACTATAAGCTCAGCATCCCCAACGGCTTCAAGACTGAGGTCATCATAAGCAAGAGAGATTTTTCTACCTGTCTCGAGCGCTGCTCACTTCTTATTGACGACAAGAATAAATCTCCTATCCGCTGCGAAGTAGGCAACGGAGTAATGAAGATAAGCTGCAAGACCGGTATAGGTAAGATAAATGATGCTATATCAGCAGACATTTCCGGGGAAACAGTTACTATCGGATTCAATAATAAGCTCCTGCTTGAAGCTCTCAGAGCTGCTGAGGGAGATAAGGTCCGCATACGCTTCAACGGCGCAATGAAGGTAATAGAGATACTCCCTCTCGAAGGTGAGAGCTATATCTTCCTTGTAATGCCTATACAGCTCAAGAACTGACATGATCTACAGGATATATGGCCACGCAAAGGGTGCGACCGTCTTTTCAGTAATGACGGGAGTAGTATCCTCAGTATGTCTGCTTGCCGGAGTTCTTCTGGCATTGTTCCTGGTTTTGTGGAAGTACATACCTGAGAAGATACTTGATATCATAGATTTCAATTTCAATAAGTCGTGGGTGTGGGTAGATGTCCTGCTCATAGCCATAGGGATCATGTCGGCACTGGCTTCAAAATATATCTCAAAGAAAATCGCTGAAAAGATAATCGCCCGCAAAATAAAGAGGAGCGTAGGATTTGCCTACAGATATACCCTTGAAAATCCCTATCTTTTCAGATATGCAGCGTCTCTGAACAAGGAATTTGCCTACAGCTATTACCTTGACAGGGACAATATAGTCAGAAAAAAGGAAAGAAAAACACGAAAAGTTCCAAGGGAGCGTTGATATGGCAGAGAACAGGATAAAGATAACCACTGAATTCATAAAGCTGGACGCACTTCTTAAATTTGCGTCAATGGTAGGTTCAGGCGGAGAGGCTAAACAGCTCATTCAGGACGGACAGGTGCTGGTAAACGGCGAAGTCTGCACTATGAGAGGAAAGAAAATACGCCCCGGCGACAGAGTTTCTCTCGACGGAGAAGAAGTGGTAGTAGAGTGAGGATAACCTATGCGGATATAGACGGATTCAGGAATCTGTCCGGAATATCCTTTGCTCCCGACCCGAAGTATAATATCATCGCAGGTCCTAATGCACAGGGCAAGACAAATCTGCTCGAAGCGATGTGGATACTCTCAGGCTGCCGCAGCTTCCGTGGTTCAAAGGAAAAGGACTATATCTGCCTTGACGGCAATCGTATGTCCTCAAAGATAAAGCTCCGTGACAGCGTCAGGGAGCAGAAAATAGAGTTTGAAATGACAAGAAGTGCCTCGTCGCCTAAGAATATACACCTTAACGGCGTAAAACAGAAGGGGACGAGAGCTCTGTTTGATGTTTTCAAGTGCATAGCCTTCATCCCGGATGATGTGGAGATAATAAAAGGCTCTCCCGAAAAGAGGAGAAGCTTCATTGATATGGCCGCTTCTCAGCTGAATCCCGTATTTGTAGTGCACCTGAACAAGCACAATGCCATAATGAACCAGAGAAATGCCCTTCTTAAGGACATCTCCCAGGGCAATTCACCTGCCTCGGTCCTTGAAATATGGGACAGACAGGCTGCCCGTGAGGGAACTATAATCTCATATATGAGAAATGAGTATGTCTCAAAGATAAACGAGATATGCGGCAGGCTCTACCGGACTATATCCGGCGGAAATGAGGAGCTTGAACTGGAGTACCGCTCAAATGTTTTCCGTCCGGAGGATTTTGATTCTCCTGCGGACAGTCAGGCAGAGGAGCAGTACTACAGGAAATTGCAGGATACCTCAGAATATGACATCCGCACAGGCTCTACCCATTCCGGCGTCAACCGTGACGAGATAATCATAAAGATAAACGGGGTAAGCGCCAGAGACTACGGCTCACAGGGACAGATAAAGAGCGCAGCCCTTGTGATGAAGCTTGCACAGGCGGAGATATTCATGAAGCGCTCAAAGGATGCCCCGGTAGTCTTTCTGGATGATGTAATGGGCGAGCTTGATGAGAACAGACAGCGATTCGTGCTGGATATGATAAAGGATATGCAGGTATTTCTGACAACTCCCAACGAAGCCGCACTTCTCCCCGAAATAAAGGGAAAGCTGCTGTATATAAGCGAAGGCAGGATAACTGATGAAAAAAGCAATATATCTTCATGTGGGGAATAATTACTCCGTTGATGTGAGAGATATCGTGGGGATTTTCGACATTGAGAATACAACTGTTGAAAAGTGCACGAAGCTCCTGCTTGACAGAGCCGAGAAAGAGCACAACTGCATCTATACCACCTATGAAATGCCTAAGAGCTTCATAATCGCAGTAAAGGACGGCAGGGAAAGGATATATATTTCACAGCTTGCTGCATCTACTCTGAAAAAGAGGCTTGCTGAGGGAGGCGGTATTTAGTGGAATATTATGAGGATGAAGATGTCATTGAGGAGAGGAAAAAGAGAAAACGGCTGCTTAAGATGATACTCATTGTTGCTGCTGTTTTGTTTGCTCTCAGCCTTATAGTATACAAGAGCTTTATTCCGGTGGAAGACGATGACAGATATGTATGAGAAAAAATATCAGGCTCATAGGTTATGATTATTCCTCAAACGGAAGCTATTTCATAACCATATGTACGAAGGAAAGAAAAAACTGTCTTTCAGAAATATCTGTAGGGGAGGCCGCCCTCGGCCTCCCATTGACAGAATTAACAGATATCGGAAAGATAGTAAATGAAAATATAAAGAAAATCGGTCAGGTCTATAGAAATGCAGATGTTGTAAAATACGTTATAATGCCTGACCATATACACATGATATTGTTTATTTCGGACTTCTATGAAGAAATGACAGGGAGGCCGGGGGCGGCCTCCCCTACAAAATCGGTCCCGCTGATAATCAACGGACTGAAAACGATATCTACAAAACAGATCGGTTATTCTGTTTGGCAAAGATCCTATTATGACCATATCATACGCAATGAAAAAGAATTTTTGCAGATATATG
>JAFYGE010000071.1 GCA_017543335.1 Ruminococcus sp. | reverse complement strand
GTTGCCGGGGTATTGATTAATACCATCAAAATGATGTCTGCCTGAAATATAAGCATTATACTCATATTTATCCATGAAGTGACACCACCGACCGTCCGCAAGCTGTATGAATCTGCATTCTTTGAGCTTTTCTTCGTCAATCCCATTCGGAGCGATGATAGCTGTTCTACCGGCTATAATTTCATATTCGCAGTATTCTATGCCATGATAGTTGAGGTAATTTTTAGGCTCATTTGTGATCCCTGAAATTTTATAATTATCCATAACCAAGGGATCGGTATTGCTGTTTTTTATGTAGTATTCATTTTCGGCTTTAGTCATGAAATGACACCACCGACCGTCCATAAGCTGGACAAAATTATTTCTTTTCAGTACTTCTATGTCAATTCCTTCGGGAGCGATGAGAGCAGGTCTTCCGGCTATAATCGCATATTCGCAGTCGTCTATTCCGTAGTATATTATTTTCATATTGTTTCCCCATTTATCCATAGTTTGAATTAGTTCGATATTGTTGCATTTATGAAAGTTACTTTTCTTGAGGGGAGCGATGCGAAGCGTCCGTCCAGCGTTGCGTTGCTCGCTGGACTGCTTCTTAGGGGGAACTCTGTTCCCCCTCGCACACCCCTTTGCCAGAGAGAGGACCTCTCTCTGGACTCTCATTATTGCCCGACTTCGTCGGTTTTAAATTTTTTAATTTTCGTTTTGCTGCTTAGTGGTGGAAAAGACGAATTCCAGTAAATGCCATAGCGATATTGTACTTGTTGCAAGTCTCGATAACGTTATCATCACGGATAGAACCGCCGGGCTCAGCGATGTACTCAACGCCGGACTTCTTAGCTCTCTCGATATTATCACCGAATGGGAAGAAAGCGTCAGAACCGAGGCAAACCCCTGTATTCTTAGCGAGCCAAGCTTTCTTTTCTTCAACAGTGAATACCTCAGGCTTAACCTTGAAGATTCTCTGCCACTCGCCCTCACGGAGAACGTCCTCGTACTCGTCACCGATATAAACATCGATAGCGTTATCACGGTCAGCTCTGCGGATGTCGTCAACGAACTGAAGTCCCATGACCTTTGGAGACTGTCTGAGCCACCAGTTGTCAGCCTTCTGACCTGCAAGACGAGTGCAGTGGATACGGGACTGCTGTCCGGCACCTATACCGATAGCCTGACCGTCCTTAACGTAGCAAACAGAGTTTGACTGTGTATATTTAAGAGTGATAAGTGAGATGAGGAGGTCGTCCTTCTTATCGTCAGGGATGTTCTTATTATCGGTAACAACGTTAGCGAGGAGCTCACGGTTGATATCGAGTTCATTGCGTCCCTGCTCGAAGGAAACTCCGTAGACCTGTTTAGTCTCGATAGGAGCAGGCTTATAGTTTTCATCTATTTTGAGTATGCAGTAAGTGCCCTTTCTCTTTGACTTGAGTATCTCAAGAGCCTCAGGGTCATAGTCAGGAGCGATAACGCCGTCACTTACCTCACGCTGTATCATTTTAGCGGTGCAAACGTCAACCTTATCAGAGAGAGCGATGAAGTCGCCGTAAGAGGACATTCTGTCAGCACCTCTTGCTCTTGCGTAAGCACTTGCGAGTGGAGAAAGTTCACCGAGGTCATCTACCCAGTATATCTTTTTAAGGTCATCGGAAAGAGGTCTTCCGATAGCAGCACCGGCAGGTGAAACGTGCTTGAAGGAAGTAGCTGCACACACACCTGTAGCAGCTTTGAGTTCTTTAACGAGCTGCCAGCCGTTGAGAGCGTCAAGGAGATTTATATATCCCGGACGGCCGCAGAGTACCTCGATAGGGAGCTCGCTTCCGTCAGCCATATAAACTCTTGAAGGCTTCTGATTAGGGTTGCATCCGTATTTTAACTGCATTTCATTTGACATAGTAATGTCCTCCTTTTTGACTATATGGAAAACCTGTTATTCAGGCTTGTCCGTACTTTTCGATGAGCTTAGTGATCCTTATATTTTCAAGCTCAGATCTAATTATGTCTGTCCAGCTTTTTTCGCTGCCATTGATGTCATAGACGAAAGAATCGCCGTTATGGTATACCGTCATTTTGTCGTCGACGTGTATATCTGTCGTAGTGTTTGCGGGAGACAGTTCCGGTTCTTTTTTGGGAAATACCAGTCTGTCTATCTTCACATCGTAGTGATTGAAATAGGAGCGGATATAGCGTTCACTTCTGTCGGAAACGGTATACAACCATAGTTCAACAGTTGAATTGCTCAATTCTTTGAGAAAAGAAGCTGCTCCAAGTCTTAGTCTGTCTTTGTAGATCTTATTAAATGGGAATTGCAGTTCCGGTTCAACAGGGATGCTCTCGGGATCAACAAAGAGCGTTTTGTCGAGATCGAATGAAATACGCATTTTCATATCCTCCGGTACATTGTAATGGGACGTTTGCTTTGGATCTTGCTGATGTGCAGCCGTAAAAGCATACACACTAATATTTTACCATGATACAGGGGGAATGTCAATATTGATATGCTGATAAAAAGAAACAGTGAAGAGCGGCAGACTCCTCACTGCTTATTGTCATTATTTTATTATTTCACTGCAATTCAGCTGATGTACTGTTTATGACTTTCCAGCCCTCGCCTTCAAGCATGACAACGCAGAATACCTTGTTCTCGTCATATTTTTTAGAGCCTTTTTCTGAGTAGTCTATATCAGCGGTGAATTCATATCCCTCTGTAACTTTTGCGGATTCAAGGTCATAAAAATCGCAGAAGTTCTTTTCAGCACCTTTCAGCTGAGCTTCGTTGAGTACGGCAGTTTGCGAGAGGGTATAGTCAGCCTCGTCCCAGAATCTTTCTTTCTGATTGAAAGCAATGACTGACTTTTCCCATGAGCCGTTGTCTTTCATTTGCTGGATGTAGCTTTCGGGCTGTAAATAGCTGTAGAACACAGAGCCGTCGGACTTGTATGTATAGCTGTCTGTCCATTCATAGGCAACTTTCTCCTGCGGAGTTGACGGTTCGGGTCTTGAAGTTTCGGAGCTGCTTTTGCTGTTTCCGCAGCCGTAAGCTCCCATAAAAATGGCAGCGGAAAGAATAGCGGTCAATATTTTTTTCATAGTTTTTACCTCGTTTAAGTTCTTTTGCCGGTCGATCCGGCGGCGTGACGATAATCAATTACTCCGGAAATTAAATATATTTAAAACGCCGAAGGCGACATTAAGGGATTCCAAAGGGTTATTCAACCCTTTGGCAAAGGGGTGTACGAGGGGGAACAGAGTTCCCCCTAAAGAGCAGTCCAGCGAGCGTAGCAATGCTGGACGGACTGTTCGCATCACTTTCCTCGGCTTGACCGACCTATATTTTATCTATTGCCGTATTAATAAATATTGAAATTACCTGATAAAGATGTCATCCCTGCTGGTAGTCGTAAAGCTCATATACGCTTACTATACCGTTTATTTTTTTCTCACGCTTGATAAGTCTTCCCGTGCTGTCATAGGTATTCACGGTCGCATAGGTCTCCTTGACCGTATTTTCGTCAGTCATATCAGTTTGTTCCGTGAGCAGTTCTCTGCCTTCGGGGTCATACTCATAGTGGAATTTAGAGCAGTAAAGCTCATTGCTCCCGTAGATATACTTAACGGTATCGGAAATACGGTCGCCGTTGTAAGTGAATTCCTCTTTGGATTTTTCAGTGTCGTCGCTCCAGAGCTCATAACGTACTGTCATAGTGCCGTTGTCGTCGTATTCGTACTTATAGGCACTTATGAAAGTTTCTTTACCGCCTGTGATACGGGTCTGTTTTGTAAGGTCGCCGTGTTCGTTGTAGGTGCAGGAGTCGGTGCTTTTAAGTGCTCCGGAATCGACATCGAAAACTTCGATAGTCAGCGGTTTACCGTCCTCGTTATAGGTGTAGACAGTTCTTGTGGACACATAGCCGTAGTCGCAGACCTCAGCGACAGTGCCGTCCTCGTTATAGGTGTAGGAATACTGTCTTGTCGGAGTTTCAGAGTTGGTAGTAACATTTACATCAGCAGTGCGGATGATATTATCGTGGTCGTCGAAGGTCTCGGCAGTTTTGGACTCGAACTGATTATTCTTGAATCTGCGGACATAGCGTGTATAAGAAGCGGTTTCCGGAAGCGGCTGACTGAACTCCTGACGCTCCGGTGGTGCAAGAGGGGGGAGTTCCGAAGAACTTGATTTTTTCGCAGTATTACTTCCGCATCCTGTGAGCAGAAGTCCGCATAAAAGGGAAATTGATAGCAATTTTTTCATTTAATGACTTCCTATCATTTATAGTAGTGATATTCGATAACGCTCTTATCTTCTTCTTCGAGCAAAGTTGAAGTTGTTTCCTCTTTGAGCTTACGTCCCTGCTGGTCATAGGAATATACAGTAGAGGAATAAACGTTTTCACTGCCGTCGTCCTTAACGTATTTTTCTTCTGATTTAAGGCATTTTCCGTCAGCATCGTAGGTGAATTCGGTCACAGTGCCGATGTCGGCAGTTTTAGTGATAGGGTCGCCCTTATCGTTGAGAGTATACTCATAAACTACGGTTGGTTTGGAGCCGTCTTTGGAGGAGTAGTATTTTTCCTTATAGGACTTTCCGTCCTCAGCGTATTCATACTCCATTCTGGTGCTGATACCGAGCGTATCTTCGTCGTTATACAGCCAGTTTTCGTGCTCGTCATAGTAAGAGGTGTTGGTGACCTCGCCGTCTTTGGTGACCACAATTGATTCGAGAGTACCGTCACTGCGGTAATTGTGAGTTTCCTCGCCCTCAAAGGAGTACTCGCCGTCGTCATACTCAAAGCGGAGTGCAGAGATTATCTTTCCGTTTTCGTCGCACTTATATACGAGACTTTCAGAGCTTGAACCGAGCAGATTGTTCTTTATGGGATTGTCGTTGGCATCGAAGTAGGTAACGAACTTCTTTTTCAGAGCGTCCGAGGATGATACCATATAATATGCCGGAGTTTCGGGAACTATAGTGACAGTCTCGCCGTTCATTTCGACTTCAAAAGGTTCTCTGTCCGGCTGTAGGATGTCCTCAGGAATGTCCCAGTCGGCAGGGACTATTTCTGCCGGAGCAGTCTCAGCAGCAGTTTCACCGGAAGTGACTTTTTCTGCCGGAGCACTGCTTGTACCGGAGCTGCTGTCGTCAGTTTTTCCGCATCCTGCAAGCAGAAGTCCGCAGAGAAGGGTGATAGGTATTATTCTTTTCATTTTCTCTCTCCATTATCATAGTAATAGTAATCAACGGTTGATATTTTTTCTTCATCATCCGAGTATTCGGTTATTTCCTCTTTGAGTTTACAACCTTGCTGGTCATAAGTATAAACGGACACAGAATCAATACTTTCAGAGTCTTTGTTTATAGTCTTTCCAACTTCTTTCAGGCATTTTCCGTCATCATCATAAGTGGATTCAGTGAATGTCCCAGTCGGCGGGGACTATCTCTGCCGGAGAAGTCTCAGTCACAGTTTCAGCGGAAGTGACTTTTTCTGCCGGAGATGCAGCTGTATCTGAGCTTTCATGTATCATGCCGCATCCTGTTAGCAGAAGTCCGCAGAGCAGGGGGAACAGAATGTATTTTTTCATATTATGTTCTCCTTAGAATTTCTGATCGTAGTAATATTCACAGTGACTTGCAAGAACTTCTCTGCCGCTGTCCTCAATGACGTATTTCTCGGATATGATCAGTCGGTCATTGTCGTCATAAGTCATGAGTTCTTTAGTGTTTTTCAGATACTTATTTTCAGGTTCGATGCGAGTTATTTTTTCGATGCAAAGACCGCTGCTGTTGTAGGAATATTCTTTTGTAACATGGGGCGGAGCTGTTTCGTCAGAGCTGTTTTGAGTTTCCTCGATAATATCGCCGTGGTCATTGAAGACGTAGGTAGTCTCCGAGAGTTTTTCGCCGTCCTTCCATGCAGTTTCAGTTTTAGTAAGACCGTCCTCACTGAATGAGTACTCATACTTCACATCACTTTCGCTGCTGCATATCAAATCGCCTTTTTCGTTGTAATCGCAGTGAACAATGGAAGTTTTGCCGTTGTCGGTATCTGAAGCTTTCAAAGTACCGTCCGGATAGTATTCAAAATCCGACACAGAAGAAAGCTTTCTTTCTTCCGGAGAAGACGAATTGGAAATGACATATTTTTTGGTCAGATTGCCGTTTTCGTCGTATTCGTTTACACAGCTTGATGAGGAATCTCCCATACCTGTTTTTATCGGCTTGTCGTGCTGGTCGTAGTAAGTAGTTATCTCGAAAATGGGAGTTTCGGAATTATTAGCGGAATACTGCCTGTCTATGCAGAGATAAGCAGGCTGCTCCGGAGCAATTTCAATTTGCCTGCCACGAAATTCAAAATTGAAAGGTTCTTTATCATTCGGGAGTATCTTATCCGGTATTCCTAAAAGTTCAATTGATGATATTGCAGAAATTTCGGTATCAGGACCGCTTTCGGTACTTCCGCATCCTGTTAGCAGAAGTCCGCAGAGCAGGGGGAGAAGTATGTATTTTTTCATTTTTAAACCTCCGTTATCAACATCAAAACAATATACAAATTATTGCCGTAACAGTAACAAGCAGGCTGTAACCGAGAGTAAAAGCGTGGAGTTTGAATTTATTATTCTTTTTGTCATTTTCGTCACGGTAGGGGAATATCCTCAGCATACCAACAGACGCAATGCACATCAATGCACCGTAAGTAAGAGCGTGAAGTAAAGTATCGCTGTCATACTGAAGGTCAGATTCGAGCAAAAGACCGAGTGTTAGTATGAACAGTACCGAACCGAGTCCTGTCCAGAAGATAATGCGGTAATTTCTGTTTGCTTTCTCTTTAGGGACTTTAAGGACCTTTGGATCATAATTCCAACTATCTTTTTTTATTTTCATAACAAAATATAAATAATTGTTACAACAGCCGCCAGCAGGCAGTAGCCGAGAGTCAAAGCGTGGAGCTTTAGTTTATTTTTCTTTTTATCATTTTCGTCACGGTATGGGTATATCATCAGCAGAGCAGCAGATGAAGCACTCATTAAAACAAAATAAATAAGCGGGATAATAATTTTGTTTATACCGGTTATGATGTACATAATAAACACCATGCTCACAGTGAGCATCAGCAGTGCGGAGACAAGCAGGAACCAAAAGAAAATTTTGGACTTTTTGTTTGCTTTTTCCTTTTCGGCTTCAAGTACTTTTTTATTATAGTTATTGTTTTTTCTTCTTTTCATATTTATCTTACCTTTGATTAATTAGTTAGTTAAGGCAATACCGCACAAAGCACACCTTGCGGTTTTGTACTGAATCTGCTTGCACATTTTCCGCCATCTTGCACAGAACTTCCTTGACATACAGCAGTATGCCTGCGGAAGTTCTATACAATCTGACGAAAAATCTGACTGTGCATCTTCAGCACAATCTTTGTGCGGTATTGCCTTAAGAAAAAAATTCGATCAGATGATCGATCATTGCTCCTGTTCCAAAAGCCAGACCACACACTATTACACTTATTGGTTCAGTGAACAGCAATGAAAATTTGCTTAAAAAATATAACGGCTTTTCGGTCTTATACGGCGGTTTCGGACAGGTGAGAAAGAATATCGGGATTATTGCCAAAAGGAAAAACATTCCGGCGACAACAGCAAAAACGGAAAAAGGACTTGGGTTTTGAGCATTATGGATGTTCAGTGCTATCATCAGATATCCTATTATGTAAGATATTATGATACGCTTTCTCCATTTTTTAATTCTTATCACGTAATTTTTACGTGCAAGCTCCTCTTCATCCGCTATACGTTTTTCGTATAGAGCCTCAGCATTAGCAGTTTCGTCGATGATATTGCCTGTTATATCGAGTTTAAGGTCGAGCACTCCGCCGCAGTATATGCAGAACTTAATTTCACTCTGACCGTCCTTATAAGGTATGTCCGCACCGCAGTGAGGACAGTTTATCTCAGTTATCTTCATAGTCTCTGCTCCTTATTCTCCGTTTCTCATCATAGATACTAATATAGCTATAGTGAAATCTGCAATAAAAATTATCGGGATCATTATCAGAATGACCGTCCAGCTTACAGAATGGACGCCTTTTATGTTTTTTGGAGCTTTGGGTCTGAACAAAGTCAGCAATATCAGAGCGATCAATAAAAAGGCATCATTGCAATAGTACAGTATAGTTGTTGCAGATAAAGATGAATCATAGTCCATATTAAAGCGTGTAAGGAGTTTTATGACAGCGTATAACAAACCGGTTGTGATAAGCAGAATAGTCCAAATGTTTTTTGATCTATGAAATTCGGTCAGATCTTCGTCGCTAATATCAAGCAGCTTATGCTTTTGCTCTATCTCGGCGATTTTTGTATCGTCGAACAAGTGAACGGTATGACCTGTGAAGTCGAGACGAAGCTTAGAACCGCAGTATTGGCAGAAGATAGAGTATGTGCATTTCTCCGGGACGTGGACTTCTGCACCGCAGCTCGGACATTTTAAATCATTTATTTCCATAACAGTTCCTTCCGTTTACTATTCAAGTCCGATAAAGAGTGAGGAGAACAAAGCAATACATCCGACAGCAAGAAGCGTCATAGCGGTAACAACCTGATTGACCTTGGATAATCCTTCTGCACCTTTCGGCGGCAGCGGACGCTTAGGTGTAAATATACATGGATAAATCAGAAATGCAGCATCGGCAAGCAAAGCAAGTATCATCGGAATAACTTCCTTGTCGGTATAAGCGGATTCGCAGGTGATAAAAAGTATGGCAGCAGTGAGCACATAGGTCAGTATAACTATAAAAAACCATATCGAAGTCTTCTTTTTATACTCTGCCTTAGCACGTTTTATATCATCGATATTGCGGAGCTGCTCCTCAATATTATTCAGTTTAGACTCGTTTTCGATATGGATATAGTTATCTATATCCACCTTTGAACCGCAGTTAGTGCAGAATTTAACTTTTGAAAGGTCAGTGACGCCTTCAATATTTTGTCCGCAGTTCGGACATTTAAGAACGCTTATTTTCATGGTATATATATCCTCACATAATACGAATTATCCTTCATACACAGCGACTGACATCACCATAGCAAAGAAGATAGTAAGAATACTTAAAAGGTAAAGAAAAACTATGAGAGCTACACGTTTCGGAGCTTTTAATCCATCAAAATCTTTTGGCGGTATAGGGTGCTTGAATGCAATCACAGGGGGCAGTATCAGCAGCAGCATCGCAGGGAATACAGAGCATACGATCCCAAGCATATTGCCGTCATTGACATTTACATCGTAAAAGCCGTATGCAATAAGCGAAAAGCCTATGATGTATATAAGTGTAGTTATCATATTCCAGCTTCTTCTGTTCTGGATATATTCACGTTTAGCGGCTTGTTTTTCGTCCATCAGTTTGTTCTGAAGCTCTATTTCAGCGAGTTTTGCTTCATCAACGATATGAACATCCTGAGCACCGTAATCGAGGCTGAGTTTCGTTCCGCAGAAAATGCAGAAACGTATGCCGTCTACGCCGTCAACATTAGGTATATCTGCACCGCAGCAGGGACATTTTAATTCTGTGATCTCCATGGTATCTCCTTGTAAAGTTGTCTTTATTATGCAGGGCAGGCGTTTCCGTTGACCGTCAGCAGTACAGGTCACCGAAAACGCCGTCCAGAAATTACTTATTCTTATTGATTATACGAGTTTCAACAGCACCTGTCTCCAAGTTCACATAGCGAACGAAGAGAGAAACCTTGTTATCCTCGTTGAGGTTAGTCCAGAGCATATCTGTGAATTCGTCGATATTGCCGCTGATGCCAACGAGCTTAGGCTCGCCCTCGAAGCTTGGGAGCGGATTTCCGTCGCCCATATATGTGTGGATGAATCTGCCCTCACCGGCGATTGGATTAGTGAAAGAGAAAGTGTATCTCTGGCAGGAATCAGGGTTGCCGTTAGCACTTTTGAGAATGGACATTGCGTAGTTGAAGCTGCCGTCCTCGAAGTGGAGGATACCGGAGATACGAGGAGTATAGTTCGGAGCGTCGTCCTCGAATTCACGGGTGCGGAGAGACTGTTCAAAAGTCTGCTGTCTGTCCATAAGCTCGTAGATAGTGTCAGTCTGGTCGCCGTTTGTGACGATGAGCTTATTGCCGAGCACTCTTACAGGAGCGTAGATTATAAGGTGTGGATCTTCAAGCTTTGAAGGGTCAAAAGCCTGAGTGCGGATACCGTCGCCGTCCTCAACGAAAACACGGTTGCGGCTGTTAACGCTTCTTCCCATAATGAAGTAAGCGGTCACAGCGTATTTTCCGCAGTCTGATTTACCGATAACGATACCTCTTCCGGGGTATGCGTTTGAGCTGAGTTCCTGAGCAATATCAAGCTTTTTCATTGTGATTTCTCCTTTTGGATTATTTGATAAAGAATGTATATATCACATCTGCTGTCACGGTCACAAGGACTGCGGCGGCGATGTAATTCAGCATTTTTCTTGAAGGCTTAGCGAGTATCATGTTGAACAGCGGCTGTATAATGTACATAAAGACTGCACCGCCCAGACCGAATCTTATAGATGTGGAAAGGGCTATTCTCGCCTGAAAATTGTATTTGTAGTCTGCATAGGTCTGCCACGGCCATTTTCCTGTCGTGGCTTCAAGGATGTAGCTTGCGACCAGCTCTATCAGTGTAGCAGCAGCCATACATCCGAGGAAAATGATAAACGGTTTAGCTATATTCAGCCATTTCACGTCTTTTTTCTTCATTATTCTGCCGAAGCAGAACAGGAAGCAGAGTGCTCCCACACCGTAGACCGGACAGTAGGGTCCGAATAGGACACCACGGTTTGAGAATCCCCAACGGTATACCACTACTTCAAGGAATACCTCATAGCACCAGCCCACTACGGCATACATCCAGAAGCATAGAAAGAGCTTCTGAACAGTCTGATTTTCTTTGATCCCTTTTATATTCATAGCTTTAATTATTTACAGATACGGTTTACGTAATTTGACATATCGTCAGCCGGAAACTCATCCCACGGTGAATTGTCGCAGAAGCTGCCCAGATACAGCAATTCACCGCCGAGCACGACTATCTCGATACCCTTTTCCGGCTCCCAGAGGCAGTCGAACTCTGCCTGCCAGCCGATCTCGCCGTCCGGAGACTCCCTTACAGAGAGATTCGCCGGAGTAAGGCATTTTACGAGCTTTGAAGCGTCCATAAACGGACTTATCTCCATGTTGAGCTTAGCTTCGATCTCGTCACGCTTATCTATCTCAGCCCACTTATTGAGCGAGTCGATACAGTGTAGGAGGAGTCCGGAGTATATCTTATTCAGCAGTTCATCGGAGGGGGAATTAAAGTCCCTGACGCACTTTTCCGCATAGTCCACATCTGCACCGTTATAGATGAGTATCTGCATAGCTTTGCGGAAGAAGGTGTTCATAAATTTGCCCTCACGCCAGAACCTGCTGTCCTGTAATCCTATTATCATGGTAATGTACCTCGATTCCGGTCACTTTATATAAGCCTTGCCGTCCACGATGTCTATTCTGTCCTGACAGAACAGCGATACAGCTTTAGGGAGCAGTTTCCACTCGACGTTCTCCATAATACGCTTTTGCAGCACTTCCGGAGTGTCGTCACGCTGAACATCTACAGTCCCCTGCAATATTATCGCACCGGCATCAGCTTTTTCGTTGACAAAGTGTATAGTAGCACCGCTGACCTTTACTCCGTAAGCAAGAGCTGCTTCGTGAACTTTAAGTCCATAGAAGCCTTCTCCGCAGAAAGACGGGATAAGAGCAGGGTGGACGTTTATTATTTTGTAAGCGTAAGCGGAAGTCACGCATTCATCGAGGATAGTCATGAAGCCTGCGAGCACAACGAGGTCAGCTTTTTCCTCGTTGAGAGCTTCAAGAACAGCCTTGCTGTAGCTGAGACTGTCGCTGTATTCTTTGCGTGGGATAACTCTTGTAGGAATATCAGCTTTAGCAGCTCTTTCGAGAGCGTAAGCTCCCTCTTTAGAGGAGATGACGCAAGTTATCCTGCCGCCCTTTATTTCACCGGAGCGTTCTGCATCTATAAGAGCCTGCAAATTAGTTCCGCCGCCGGAGACCAGTACGACTATATTCTTCATTGGTAATACCTCCGTATTAAAAGAAATAAATAAGTACCGCCGAAGGCGGCAAAAAGGGGATTCCAAAGGGATTATTATCCCTTTGGCAAGGGGGTGTCCGAGGGGGAACAGAGTTTCCCCTAAGAAGTAGTAAAACGAGCGAAGCAAAGTTTTACGGACGTTCCGCATTATTTCCCTCGGCTTGACCGACGAAAGGACTTGCCGTTTATTATGCCAGTCAAGCATAAATTTACATTAACATCAGAGCAAAAGCACCGATAACCAGACATCCTATACCAACACCGGCAAGTATTATCTGCATACGGTTTTCATCTTCCGGAGAATTAAGCTCCAAACCGGATATCATGAACAGTTTAGGTTTTTTTGCAGGTACGATGATAGAAATGGTGTCACCCACCCTGTAATTCAGTGATGAACGTTGAATGGGCATAAATGAATGAGCTTTGACAGTACCGTTGTCACTTTCATATTTGACTATAGGGCAGACAAGACCGCCATCGGTGTTGATAGAGTCTCTTATCTCAACCAGTTTTGCCTGATATTCAATTGTTTCTCCGCTGAAAAGAGCGTTATAGTATTTTCTTACGAACACCATAGCTGTAAAAATGACTCCGAGAAGAATCATAGTCGAAGCGAAGATCATATTCAAGCTCCTTTATTTTTATGTCGGTCAAGCCGAGGGGAGCGATGCGAGCCGTCCGTCCAGCGTAGCTTTGCTCGCTGGACTACTTCTTATGGGGACTCTGTCCCCCTCGTTCACCCCCTGCCAGAGAGAGAACCTCTCTCTGGACTCTCGTTATTGCCCGACTTCGTCGGTTTTTATTTTAATTTTATATATAATTTGCTATTACCGCAAGGAGTACCGCAATAATACCGCCAAAGAGAATGAATCTGTAATAGTCCCTGAACATATCGTCCTGACGATTTGAGAAATAGAAGAACAGCGGATCATCGGGGTCATAGCAGACCAGAACATCGTCACCGATATTGAAACTCTGTTCACGTTCTTCGACTGAGTACACAGAAGTTATCTCACGACCAGTTTCGGTGGTATATTTCACGACCGGAAACCAGCCGTGTTTTTTCTTTATTTTATTCTCATGGTAGTCCACGACAGTACCGTAAACTGCGATACCGTTTTTGAGTCTTTTTTTGATACTAACGATATGCCAGACAAAAAGGCACACCATTATAAAATATATAAGTAAAACACCTTTGGGCAGAGCTCCATGTTTGTAGGAAACTCCCACGATGACCATAGAGATAGCCGCCCATAAAAGATCAGCTTTAGTTACTTTCATAAAATACTCCGTTTGAGCATCAGCCGTCACAGCGGAAGCTGAGCGTGACCCTCGTATATCACGGTATCGTCCTTAGAGAGCGGTATATCCCTGTCGATGACTTGCTGACCGTAGATATCGGTTATGCGGAAAGTGAAAGGACCTGCACCCAGACCTCCCTGAGCTTCAAAGTAGTTGAAGCGTCGGCGTGGGAGCTCCACGAATTCGCCGTCAGAGTTGAGGTATTCGAGCTTAGTTATAGGGTAGCGGTGGTTGCGTACCTGAACTGCACACCAGTATTCTGTACTGCCTTCCTTGAACTTATACGACATCGGAGCGTTCTCGGCTGAATCAAGCGGAACTATTTTCCAGCTTACCGGAACTCTGCCTTTTTCGACAGGAGCAATAAGCGGAAAAGCGTCGGTATACAGGTCGAGGTCACCTTTTTTTCCTTCCGGCAGAAGGTCTGTGACGAGCATATTTATAGTACCCAGTTCACCTGTTACTTCGAGGTAAGCACCTGCGAGCTGAGCTTCGTTATAGTCGGCGAGGTTCATAGCGACTATCCAGTAATCACGGGAAACGGGGTCGAGCATAGCACATCCGCCCTCATATCCGCCGCCGTAGAAAGTACCCTCACCGGTATGGATAGTGCCTTTAGGTTCGAGTATGCAGGACTCATCAATGGTAAATTCGGTAGTAATGTCCGACTGAGATTTCGGCAGAGTACCGCTGCAAAGCAGGTATTTTTGGAGAGCAGAGAGCTCATTTTCAGGCAGACTGCGGCGTGCGAGAGTCATATCGAAACCGTCGATGACACCATCTTTATTGAGGTCATACTTATGGAAGCCGCCGGCTGAGAATACCGGAGAAGAGACTGCATTAAGAGCTGCGAGGGAAGCAGCTAACAGAGAAAATACAAATTTTTTCATAATTACATTCCAAAATAATAAAGGCGAGCCGAAGGCGATATAATGAGAGTCCAGAGAGAGGTTCTCTCTCTGGCGGTAGGGTGTGCGAGGGGTTACCCCTACCAGTGGTAGGGGATGTCAGCTTGCTGACAGGGGTGGCTGGACCCGATTAGGGTGCAGAGCCTCCCCTCAGAAGCAGTAAAAACAGCGTAGCGAGTTTTTACGGACCGTCCGCATTGCTTTCCTCGGCTTGACCGACGAAAAATATTATGCCAGTCAAGCTGGGGCGAGCGATGCGAGCCGTCCGTCCAGCATTGCTTTGCTCGCTGGACTATTCTTGAGGAAGGGCTCTGCCCACCCTAATCGGGTCCAGCCACCCCTGTCAGCAAGCTGACATCCCCTACCGCTGGTAGGGGTAACCTCGTACACCTTCCCGCCAAAGGGTTGTGGCTAATCGCCCCGTCCCCTCTGTCACTTCGTGACATCTCCCCACACTGTGGGGCGTCACCCTTTGGAATCCCTTTTCTGCCGCCTGCGGCGTTTTTATTTTTCTTTTTTATTTGCTTAGCAAATAATTACTCCGTCTTCTGACTCAACAAGCTCACCGAGAACATATGCGTCCTCACCGGCTGTCTTTATAGCAGCAATAGCCTTGTCCGCATCATTCTTATCAACAGAAACTATCATACCAACACCCATGTTGAAAGTATTGAACATATCTCTCTCCGGGATATTGCCTGTTCTTGCGATGAGGTCGAAAATAGGAAGTACCTGTACTGCATTTCTCTCTATCTTAGCTGCGAGGTTCTTTGGAAGAGCTCTTGGGATATTCTCATAGAATCCGCCGCCTGTGATGTGAGATATGGACTTTACAGTAACAGTATCGATAAGCTTCATTATAGCCTTAACATAGATACGTGTAGGAGTAAGAAGTGTCTCACCGAGAGTAGCTCCGAGGTCGTCGAAATGAACAGCGAGGTTCTTCTCGTTAACATCGAAAACGTTTCTTACGAGTGAGAATCCGTTTGAGTGTACACCGCTGGACTTTATAGCGATGAGCACATCTCCTGCCTTCTGGGTATCAGGCTGAAGTATCTTGGACTTATCAACAACACCTACAGAGAAACCTGCAAGGTCGTATTCATCCTCAGGCATAAGACCCGGATGCTCAGCAGTTTCTCCGCCTATAAGAGCACACTCAGCCTGTACACAGCCCTCTGCAACACCGGATACTATCTGTGCTATTTTTTCAGGAATATTCTTTCCGCAGGCAATATAATCGAGGAAGAACTGTGGCTTTGCACCGCAGCAGATGATATCGTTTACGCACATAGCAACGCAGTCGATGCCGACTGTATCATGCTTATCAAGGATGAAAGCTATTTTTATTTTAGTACCAACACCGTCAGTACCTGAAACGAGAACAGGCTTCTGGATACCTGTCATATCGAGCTCGAAAAGACCGCCGAATCCGCCTATACCGGAAAGAGCACCCTTTGTCATAGTACGAGCGATGTGTGACTTCATAAGCTCTACAGCCTTATAGCCGGCAGTAACGTCGACGCCTGCTTTTTTATAGCTTTCGGAAAAACTGTTGTTCATGATAAATCCTCCGTAAATATTTTTTGGAAATATGGGGGAAATTGTAATGGCGGATACCATTCGCCCATTCAGCAAAAGCCTTAACGGGCGGATAGTATCCGCCCTACGGAATGGTGTGCCGGACAATTTCCGTTTGTATGTTTATGCTCTGTTTTTTGACAGAGACTTATTATTCTTTGCCGCTCCAGCAGTATGTGCAGAGCTTGCACTCAGGCAGACCAACTGCCTTTACCTTGCCGGGGAGTGACTGGAATTCAAGTGAAGTAAGTTTCAGACGGCGGCATATCTCATCACGCATACGTCTGCCTCTTTCAGTGCTTGTATCGCTGTATTCTGCGATATACTTAACACCCTCAGCACCCTCGAACTCGTCGATTATCTGTCTTGCGATAAGTTCAAGTTCAGAGTGGCTTCTTGAGAAGTTGAGGTACTTGCATCCGTACATGATAGGCGGACAGGCAGAACGCATATGAACTTCCTTAGCACCGTTCTCATAGAGGAACTCGACAGTCTCTCTCATCTGAGTACCTCTTACGATACTGTCATCGACGAAGAGAAGACGCTTGCCCTCGATAAGCTCGTGAACTGGGATGAGCTTCATTTTAGCCACCTGATTTCTCATGCTCTGGTTAGTAGGCATGAAGCTTCTTGGCCATGTAGGGGTGTATTTGATGAAAGGTCTTGCGAACGGGATACCGCTGCGGTTAGCGTAGCCGATAGCGTGAGGAGTACCGGAATCAGGAACTCCGCAGACGAAGTCAACATCCGGCAGACAGCCGTTAGCGATGTCGTTTTCAGCCATTATCTCGCCGTTGCGAGTACGCATTACCTCGACATTCACACCCTCATATACAGCATTAGGATAGCCGTAGTAGGTCCACATAAAGGTACAGATCTTCATTTTGTCAGGGTCACCGGCAGCGAGCTGTTTGCACTCATCAGCAGTGATCTCGACGATCTCACCTGCTTCGAGCTCCTTATAAGTTGTATAGCCGAGCTTCTGGAAAGCGAAAGATTCAGTAGAGAGGCAGAAGCCGTCGCTTCTCTTACCGATAACGATAGGAAGTCTGCCGAACTGATCTCTTGCAGCGATTATGCCGGTCTTAGTGAGGATGATAAGGGACATAGTTCCCTCTATTTTTTCCTGAGCGTAGCGGATACCCTCAACGAAAGAATCCTTCTGAGCGATAAGAGCACCTATGAGGTCGCCGGAGTTTATAGCACCGCTGCTCATAGTCTCGAAGTTAGCACAGCCGTTATCGAGAAGCTCCTGAGTAAGAGCCTCAGCGTTGCGGATAATACCTACAGAACAAACTGCATATAGTCCGAGCTTAGAACGGACGAGTATCGGCTGTGGGTCTGTATCGCTGATACATCCGATACAGAGTTTTCCCTTCATCTTAACAACGTCATTCTCGAATTTTGTCCTGAAAGGAGAATTTTCAATACTGTGGATATTTCTCTGGAAACCGAGAGTATCGGTATATGAGGTCATACCGCCACGTCTTGTACCGAGATGTGAGTGGTAGTCTGTACCAAAGAAAACATCGGTAACACAGTCATTTTTTGAAGCTGCACCAAAGAATCCGCCCATGCTTATTCACCCATAAGTCTCTTCATAATTTCCTGATAAGCTTCTTCAACGCCGCCCATATCACGACGGAAGCGGTCTTTGTCGAGCTTTTCGTGAGTTGTGCTGTCCCAGAAACGGCAGGTATCAGGAGAGATCTCGTCAGCGAGGATGATAGTGCCGTCGGAAGTTTTACCGAACTCGATCTTGAAGTCGATGAGGTCGATGTTGAGCTTCTTGAAGAAGTTTACCATGAACTCGTTAACTTTGAAAGCGTACTTAGCGATAGTGTCGAGCTCTTCCTTTGTAGCGAGACCGAGAGCGAGAGCATAGTAATCGTTTATGAATGGGTCGCCGAGGTCGTCGTTCTTATAGCTGAATTCGAGGATAGGGCAGAGGAGCTTCTTACCTTCTTCAACGCCCATTCTCTT
>JAFYGE010000070.1 GCA_017543335.1 Ruminococcus sp. | reverse complement strand
CTTCGCTTCCGCATTGTGTAACTCCTTCAGCTACTACTCCGTGGTCACCGCACATAACAACTGCTATCCGCTTTGATATATCAGGATGTTGCGTTTCTTGTATTGATGCTATCTTTATTATCATATCCTCCAGAATACCAAAGCTGCCGAGCGGTTTTGCAATACTGTCCCAGTTCATTTTAGCTTCTTCTGCAATTGCTCTGTTAGTGCGAGAAATATGTCTGATGCGTTCCATTAATATCCTCCGAAATATTATAATACATATATAATTATAAATTGTATCCTATAAAAAGTCAATAAGGTCAAGAAATTATCATAAATGTCTTAAAAATGGTATGTTTTTACTGTAAAATCGGTTATAATATTAACATAAAAACAACCACTACAGTTTTAAGGAGGAGTCTTTATGAAAAAAATGCAACTTATATCCATAATGTCTGCAATCGTTATGCTGACAGGATGCGGAAATTCTGCAAGCTCATCTACAAGTTCTGACAGTGCGTCGGGTAATACTCAGTCAAAAGACAATATCCCTCAGTTTTCCGGATATAACCTTCTTTGGAATGACGAATTCAACGGTGACGAGCTTGATGACTCAATATGGAGCTACGACCCTCATGAACCGGGTTGGACTAATCAGGAATTACAGGAATATACAGAGTCAACTGATAATGTATTCATCAGAGACGGAAAACTTGTACTTAAAGCTATCAAAACTGAACAAAACGGAAAACCTTACTATACATCAGGTAAAATAAAATCTCAGGATAAAAAGGATTTCTTATACGGAAAAATCGTCGCAAGAGCTAAAGTACCGGAAGGCAAAGGTTTATGGCCTGCTATATGGATGATGCCTAAGGACGAAAACTTATACGGTCAGTGGCCAAAGTGCGGCGAGATAGATATTATGGAAGTTCTCGGAAGCCGTGTAGACACTGCTTACAGCACTCTGCACTATGGCGAACCTCACGGTGAACAGCAGGGAACCCGTGTCCTTCAAAACGGTTCTTATGCCGATAGTTTCCATGAATACTCAGTAGAGTGGGAGCCGGGGGAAATTCGTTTCTACGTGGACGGTGAACTCACACTGACCGCTAATGACTGGTTCTCCGGTGATGCTAACGGAAATGAAAAGGAATATCCAGCTCCGTTCAATCAGCCTTTCTTCGTTCAGATGAACTTGGCTGTAGGCGGCTCATGGCCGGGAAATCCGGACGAAACTACAAACTTCGATGATGCTGAATTTGAGATCGATTACGTCCGTGTTTACCAGAAGCCAAAATATGATACTAATGTATCTAAACCAGAAGTAAAAATACGTGAACCTCTCGCTGACGGCAACTATGTTAATAACGGAGATTTCTCTGAAGCAGAAGACCTTAATTATGACGTAGACTGGAAGTTCATGCTCTTTGAAGGCGGTGAGGGAAAAGCTGAAATAAAAGATAATATGATCGTTATCACTACCCAGAATCAAGGTACGGTTGATTACTCAGTTCAGCTTGTTCAGCCTGAAATGCCTATAATGAAGGGCAAAAAATACAAAGTAACATTTGACGCATGGGCTGACGAGGACCGTGATATTATCGTATGTGTTTCCGCTCCTAACGCTGGCTGGATCAGATACTTGCAGGATACAACCGTTGGTATCACAACAGAAAGAAAAACTTACGAATACGAATTTGAAATGACCAACAAAGATGATCCTACCGGAAGACTTGAGTTCAACCTCGGTAACAGAGGTTCTACAGCAACTGTTTACCTCACAAATGTTCGTCTTGAGGAAATTAAATAAAAAAGATCTTCATTAGATACCTCTATAATGTAACTGCCGGAATGTCCTCCGGCAGTTTTTCTATATCAAAAAGCTCCTCATTATGAAGTGCCGGCTTCAAGCGAGGAGCTTTTCTACGATCAAATATTTACAACAAATGTCAGTATACCATTATCAAATTCTGCTTTGATAGTTCCATTCATTTGTTCGAGCAGAGTTCTTGCAATTGCGAGTCCCAGACCTGTTGAATTTCGAGAAGACTCAACCGTATAGAAACGGTCAAAGAGCTTTTCGACCTGTACAGTTGTCAGCGATGACGCACTATTGGAGAAAAATATAGTACCTTCGTCATTCATTTTTATCGACAAGTCGCCGTCGCTGTATCTTATTGCATTATTGATAAGATTTGAAAATACTCTTCCCAATGAAGAACGGTTCAATGTTCTCAGCTGTTTGTTCGATGATATTTCAATAACAGGTTCTATTCCCTTTTCACTTATTGCTCCGTAGTATCCTATTATTGTATCTTCAAGCAGCTGATTGACCGAAAATTCAGTCTTATCTTTATTTACGCCGTCCGAAAGTGCTACTGAGTAACTGAACATCTCCTCGGTAAGCTGTTTCATCACAGCGGAACGTTCCTCAAGAATATCAAGATATTTTTCTATCTCTTCGGACTTGTCCATTTCCTTCATGATGTCAAGATAACCGCTTATAGCAGTCAGCGGAGTTCTGATGTCGTGCGATATATTTATTATAGCCGTTTTCAGTTCACGGTCACCGACAGTATACTTGTGATGTTCACGTCTGAGTACTTTCAGCTGAGTATTTATGCTGTCAGCTAAATATATCATATCCTTATCACGACTGGAAATACCAATAGGAGTATTAGTATCTGTATGCAGTCTGTCGGCAAATGAATCTGATATTTCTCTTGCCGATCTTTTCAGCAGATATATTTTTATACTCAGCAGTATTATTATAACTGCTAAAAGACCATACAGCATATAGCTCCCCCTTAATTAAGATCAGTTTTTCTGAATATACTGTATCCGCCTATAAAAGAGGCGATAAATATCAGTATTGAAAAAACAATATGTAAGACAGGTTTGTCGTCGCATTTATCTGTATTTAAAGAGACAATTTGCAAATTAGGCAAAAAATCCGTAAGGAAATTCAGTAATTTAGAATCTATAAGTTCATTAAATACATCTATAAACAGCGTTGCATAAAAGAAACCAGCCGGCAGCGTTCCTCCCAGAGTATTTTTTACGATTGTGGATAGTAATACTGCTACTCCGGAAAAGGCAAGGATCGCAAAAAACATGACAGCTCCCCCTACCAACATTGTTTCTTTATTAATTTCGCTCGTATCTAACACAAAACCTCCAACAAGCAAATAAAATGTAGTCCACGTTAAAGCTATTAAAATATACATGAAAAATACAGTTATGTGATTAGCGATAAATATATCTAACCTTTTATGTCCTATGGAAATTTTATTTCTTATTGTGTTATCAACATAATCTTTTGATATAAAGTTGCCTGCTAAAAAAGAAATAATCAGAATAAGCATAAAAACCATACTGAAATATGTATGTGCATAAGGATGTGTATAACAATCTTCCTGTCTTTTTTCAAGAAATACTGTAATTAATCCCACAGCAGCTACGGTTATCACAGAAATCTTAAAAGCCCCGTATTTTTTTAATCTCATCATATTATAACGAAGTAAATTAATCATTATGACCGCCTCCTACTACTGACAGGAAGAAGCTTTCAAGACTTTCTTCCTTTTCGTTTATTTTAGAAATGTCCATACCATTTTTGTGTAACTCCATAACAAGTGGAGTTATATCGACATCTCCAAAAATATCGGCGGCTCTGTCAGTCATCAGCTTGTATTCATATCCAAGTCTGTCAAGTATGACTGACATATTTCCTGTTCCCTTTACTTCAACATAAAGCGATTTATTACATGACTTTTCAAGTTCTGCTGCACTTATCTCCTTTACCGCAACACCTTTGTCAATAAAGCAGTAATGTGTTGCAAGACGTGAAAGCTCATCGAGTATATGACTTGATATAAGTATAGTTACGTCCTTTTCTCTGTTCAGTTTCAGAATAAGCTCACGTACTTCTATAATTCCCTGAGGGTCAAGACCGTTTATCGGCTCATCTAAAATCAGCATATCCGGATCACCGCAAAGCGTCATAGCTATGGACAGTCTTTGCCTCATACCGAGTGAGAATTTCTTAGCTTTTTTAGTGCCGGTATCTTTCAGTCCTACAAATTCAAGCAGTTTTGGTATCTCATCGTAGTTTGGCAGTCCTTTGGAAATAAACTGCATTTTCAGATTCTCTTCTGCTGTCATTTCAGGATGAAGTGACGGCGTTTCAACTATCGTGCCTATCCTTTTTCTCGCATCAACTATTTTGTCGTCAAAACAGCTTGTACCGAACAATTCAAGGTCACCGCTCGTAGGATACTGCAAGCCTGCTGCGATCCTTATAAGTGTTGTTTTTCCTGCACCGTTCATTCCTACTAATCCGTAAATAGAACCTTTTGGAACGCTCATTGTAAGTCCGTTCAGTGCGTTGAACTTTCTATATGACTTATGCAGGTCATGAGTTTTAAGTATATAGTCCATTTTCAGACCTCCTTTTTAATTTCTGTATTCATTATAACACAAGAAAGTCAAGAAACTGGTAAAGCAATCGTCAGGATTTCGTCAAGATTTCATACGGAATCCTATACCATATATTGCTTCTATATAATCAGTACCGTTAACTGCCTGAAGTTTTTTGCGGATATTACTTATATGCTGTTTGAGCGAACGTTCTGTGCAGTCCGGAGTTTCGTCACTTATTTTGTCGAGTATTGTAGAGCGTCCTACAGGTTCACCGCCGTTTAGCATCAGCAGCTTGAGTATAGCACATTCTGTTCTTGTAAGTCTCACAGCATTACCACTGACCTTCACAGTCAATGTTTCACTTAACAACTCAAGGTCTTTAAATATTATATTGCTGCCCTCGCTTCCGGACATTGATTTCCTGAGCTGGACCTGAACTCTTGCAAGCAGTTCATCTATCTCAAAAGGCTTCGTAATGTAATCTGAAGCTCCGCTAAGCAGCACATCAACCTTTGAAGATACGGCTATCTTTGCACTTACTGCTATTACAGGTATATCCTTTATATACTTGATTATCTCTTCTCCGTCAAGGTCAGGCAGCATGAGGTCAAGCAGTACAAGGTCAGGTTTATCCTTTGTCAGCTGTATTAGTGCTTCAGCTCCTGTTTTAGCTGTGCTGACTTGATATCCCTCACGTACAAGCACTTCTTCGAGCATCTCACGTATATGTTTATCATCGTCTACTACTAAAATATGCGGCATATTTCTGTACCTCAAATATTAGTCAATCGGTATCATAGGGAGCTCAATTGGTTCTGAATCATTCGGATTTATTATTTCCGGCTCTGCTTCGGTTACAGGCTCGGCTGCTTTGGGCTCAGCAGCAGGAGTTCTCTCAATAGTTTCTTCCGGTAAATTTGTCTCGTTCTTAGCTTCTGTAGGCACTTTATCATTATTTTTTTCCGGTGAAGTCTGCTCAGCAGGAGAGTCAGCAGACGGCTCGTTTGTCTTTTCAGCAGGTTTATCAGCTTCCTTTGCCGGCTTCACTTGTTTGTTTTCTGAATCGACCGACTCAGAATTACCTTTTTTGCTCTCACCTGTTTTATTGCCGACGCTCTTTTCAGAGTTATTGTCATCAGTTGACTTATCATCATCCTGCTTATCTTCATTTTCTTCACTGACTATAGTCGTTTCACTTTCAGATGACTTAGATGACGAACTGCTTGATGAGCTTTTTCCGTCATTTTTACATCCGCTCAATACGAGCATACAAGCTACTATAGTTAAAAGTATAGATTTTTTCATGATTATCTGCTCCTTAAACAAGTTACTTTTATAATTATATCATAACGTCCGATTTATGTAAAGTATTTTATTATAAAAATGAGCACCCAAAGAAGGTGCTCATTAAGAATTATTCAAAAGAATCAAGATCGATATCTTTAAGAAGCTCTTTAAGCTCTGCAAGCTCATCAGCAGTAAGAGTTACACCCTTACCCATTCTTGAATGATCCGGTGCCCACTCACGAATATCGTACTTAGGATCGTGCTCATTCCAGCTTACCATATTAAGCTCCTTAGTCCAACCCTTAGCGTTCTCTGAAAGAACTCCTATTTTTTCTGTGATCTCGTATTTAAGCTCTGCCATTTTTATTCTCCTTTCTATATCTGCAGTATATCTGCATCGCTCAATTACTAATTGTAACACAAAAAAAACGATTTGTCCATAGTCCTGATAAAAAAAGTTATATAGAAATGCAAAGATAGTTGAGTGCTTTACTGTATATTTGTTTCGGACGCATCCTGCTGTTTATCATCATTTCGGTAAAATCGACTGCATCCTCAACGTTTCTCGAAAAGTCTGCTATTTCTTCTTTCTCGCCTGTTCTGTGATCTTCGGCTTCTACACCGTATGTATACACTGTATCCCCGAAATAATTCATTTTTCCGGCAGTCACACGGTATATCACTTTGTTTGAACCATATATTTCCATATAAACGGTCCTGTCGGTTACTTCTCTTTTCATTCTTCTGACTATACCAAACATATAGTATCGCTCCTTTCTTTTCCTATATTATATCACTATAAACTAAAGATGTGAACGGAGAATACTGTTTTTCAATGTAATTAAATGTCTTATAAAAGCATTTTTAAGGCAATACCACACAAAGCTTGTGCTGAAGATACGCAGTCATATTTTTCGTCAGATTGTATAGAAATTCCGAAGGCATACTGGTCTGTCGGTCAGCCCCTCTGTCAGCTTCGCTGACACCTCCCCACCCGGGGAGACCACGTACGTCAAGGAATTTCTGTGCAAGATGACGGGAAATATACCGGTAGATTCAGTGCAAAGCCGTCTGGCGAGCTTTGTGCGGTGTTGTCTTAATCAAGCTCACTTATCTCCATAAAGATCCTCTGCATCTGAATATCAGTTTCAGCAATTCTCTCCGCACACTCACGGAGTTCTTCGGAAATTTCCGGAGTTATCTCAGCTGATGTTTTGTATCTTAGCTGATGTTCAAGACTTGCCCAGAAGTCCATAGCAATTGTTCTTATCTGTATCTCTACGGGAGCATAGGTCTTGTAGGTAGATAGGTATACCGGTACATTTACAATAAGATGATAGCTTCTGTACCCGCTCGGTTTAGGCGACTTTATATAGTCTTTTCGTTTTATTACGGTAAAATCGTCACGTCTTGAAAGCATCTCGACTATAGTGTATATGTCTGTGATGTAGTAGCAGGTAAGACGTATTCCGGCTATATCAAGCAGATTTTTCTTAGCTGCTTCAGTAGTCAGCGGAAGATTCTTTTTCTGTAGTTTGCCAATTATCGACTGAGGAGATTTAAGTCTGCTTTCTATATTATGTATCGGATTTCTCTGGAACTTAACACTGAATTCATTGTCGATGCAGTTAAGATATGTACGGACAACTTCTATAGCGGAATCATATAAATGCTGGAGCTGCATAAAATCATACAACACTTCTGCAATGTGTTCACGCATATCTTCACCGTTTGGAACAACTGCCGGGAGATTATCAAAAGTCTGCTTAAAAAAGTCCATTTCACTCATGCTATAGTCTATCCTTTCTCTGAAATATTTCTTGCTTCTAATTAATTATAACAGAATCAGATTATTTGTCAATTTTATAAAATGACGTTTTTTGTAATATAAAGTATTATTGTGCAGCTTTAGTTTCAGTCTCTGTCTTTTCTGTAGATACAGGCTGGGACAAAGTTTTGGAAGCACCTGCAATATCGCCCTTTGCTGCCAGCGGAGCAGCTTTTTTCAGTGCTGCATCAAGTTCAGGCGACAATGCTGAATCAGAATGATATATTATAGTTTTTTTAGTAGTGTCGATAAGGAAGAGCACTCCTTTGCCGTCAGCAAAATGGCGTTTAAAGAGTTCTTCTGCATATTTCTTCTGATCTTTTCCGGCAGGAATAGAGTCCTCTGCAACTATTGCAATATTTGTCTGAGTATTAGCTGAAAGTGCAGTTTCTATGGCTTTAATATCATCTGCTGAAAAAACAGAAGCGTTGTCAAATACGTGTGACGGACACTTTTCTCCCAGATTCATTATACTCTGTATAGCGGAGATATAGTCGCCGCCGACTATATTTTCTGTTGCTGTAAACAAAAGTGACTTTTCGTCAGTGTCTGTTATCATATGCGTACAGCTGCCGGTCTTATAGAGATGATCTTCAAAAGTATCATTATTTATAAGGAACAGCAGTCCATTGCCTTCACCGCCATATATTTCAAAATAAGCCTCGGCTGCATATGTATAGACAGCTTTATCGTGCAGGTCACTCACGGTAACTACTGCCGCATTCAGCATATACTGACGGTAGAGCTTTTCAAGATATGAATTTATCTCCTTTTCGGAATTATTGTCTATAAGGTGTGCAAGGTCATATAAATACTTTCCGGAAGCAGGTTCAAGCTTATCATCAGGTACTGCCGGAGCAGTGGTTGTCTCCGATGCCGATGTTGAAGTAACTGCTTCTGTAGCAATTGTAGTTTCCGCTTCTGTGACCGAAACAGGCTCATCAGGAGCTTTGTCGGTTTTCTTTAATGAACATCCGCCTGCTGCGACTGTTAATGCAGCAAGAAAAATCATCACTGAAAATTTTTTCAAAAAAATCAATCCTTACTCTTGTAATATACTTAATATTTTAGTATAATTTAATAGAAAAATCAAGTACCAATGTACTTTTTATCTTTTTTTAAAAAATTAAGGAGTAAAAACATGGATTACAGCATAAAAGGTAATGACATTATCGTATCAGAACCTGACTTCGACCTTGATGAAACACTCGACTGCGGTCAGGCTTTCAGGTGGAAAAAAATAGATTCAGACTATAAAATCACATATCAGGGCAGATTTCTGAATGACGACCTCACTGTGTCTCAAACTGATAATGGGAACTTTATATTCCATAACACCTCAGAATCCGACTTTCTCAATAAGTGGGTGGACTACTTCGATTTCAATACTAACTACTCCGAGCTGAAAAAAGCGTTCTCTGAGGACGAAACTCTTTCAAAAGCCTGCTCTTTTGCAGGAGGCATCAGACTGCTTCGTCAGAACAGCTGGGAGTGCCTCATTTCATTTATAATCTCCCAGAATAACAACATCCCACGCATAAAGGGTATCATCGACAGACTCTGCGATAATTATAACAGTCTTTTCCCCGAACCTCAGCAGCTTTCTCAGGAAACTCCGGATTCACTTTCTTACCTGAGAAGCGGATTTCGTGCAAAATATATATGTGATGCTTCACAAAAGGTCAGCAGCGGTGAAACTGACCTTGCCGCAATAGCTGAAATGCCCATAGATCAGGCGAGAACTGAACTGAAAAAGATAAAAGGAGTTGGTCCTAAAGTTGCTGAATGTGTACTCCTTTTCGGTATGTACCGCACCGACGCTTTCCCGATAGATGTATGGATCAAACGTGTTCTTGCAGAATATTATCCGAATGGTTTCCCTGATTTTGCAAGTCAATATGCCGGTATAGCTCAGCAATACCTTTTCCACTACATAAGAAACATTTCACGTTCATGTGAATAAAAATCCTTTTTTTGCCTATCCTATTAATGTATCATTTTTTCAGGAGGGGCTTATGATAAAAGGTGTGACCAAAAAAATAATCGAGATAAACAATCCTGACTCTGCATATTTTGAAAAAGCTATTCTTTATCTCAGACCGGAAATGCGTGAGATACCCGACCAGTTCCTGCGTGATGAAGCTAACCGATACCTTTCAAGGTCAGGTCTAAAATATACAAAACGTAAATTTTCACTAAGAATTGCAAGAACAGTTATCATATCCGGCTTATTATTATCTGCCGCCGGCATACTATTCGTACTTTTTCATTGAATATCAAGCAATATTATGCGATTTTTTTCAATTTTTTTCTGAAAAACTATAGACAAACAATTTTTTCTATGTTATAATATGTGTGACAATCCCAAATGCTGTCGATTAGGCACCGATACGCAAAAAATTGTTAAGGAGTTTATAATATGGAAAAAACTGATACACAATGCTTTAAGAACAAGCTCTCTAAGCGTATTATCAGTACTCCGGGTCCGGCTGCTAAAAACACCTTCTTTTATATTCAGGAGACCGGATGTCTGAAAACTGAAGACGCTGCTTCTTCTCAGAGGCAAAACCTTGAATCCTTCCTTATGGTAGCTGTTATCAGCGGTAAGGGAGAACTGACCATTGGAAACGATTCTTTTACTCTCTCCAAAGGAGACTGCTTCTTTATTGACTGCCGTCAGTCACATTTCTACAAAAGCAGCAGCAAAGACCCTTGGGAGGTACTATGGGTCCACTTTAATGGTGCTACTTCAGAACAATACTATGAGTATTTTCTGACTCAATCAAAGAACGTTTTCCGTCCTTCTGCTTTCGACCGTGTTGTCTCAGCTATAAATGAGATAATTGACATCAATGAGACTAAAACACCGGACTCAGAAGCTAATACGTCCAAGCTTATTGTCGATCTTCTTACTATTGCTCTCACAGCTAATAATGACAGTCAGAAGTATGATTCTGCTCTGAAACAGAAATTAGCTGCGGTTCATACTTATATCGACGACCACTTCTGCGAGGATCTATCGCTCGAAAAGCTTTCTTCCGAATTTTATATCAGTAAATTTTATCTCACCCGTGAATATAAAAAGATCTACGGTATGACTATATTCCAGCATATTATAACTTCACGTATCAACTACGGCAAACAGCTTCTCAGATTCTCCGATAAATCGATCGAGGAGATCGCTCATCTATGCGGTTTCAACGATCAGAGCTACTTTGCAAGACAATTTAAAAAAGCTGAAAATCTCACCTGCTTCTCTTACAGAAAAAAATGGAGAGATTAAAATTCATCAGATTTGAATAATACAGAGCCGCTTCTGCATATACTGCCGCTGCGGCTCTTAAATTTTTCTTGAACACATATTTATTTGTCTTGCATTTTTATCTAAATGATGTTATAATACTTATATACACTTTTGAACGGAGGAAACTTTCATGTTAACAGATATTGAAATTGCTCAGAGTGCAAAAATGAAAAAAATAAACGAGATCGCTTCAAGTCTCGGTATAGATGAAGAAGACCTTGAACCATATGGTCACTATAAAGCTAAGCTTTCAGAAGAACTCTATTCCAAGCTCGATAACCGTGAGGACGGTAAGCTCATACTCGTTACTGCTATAAATCCAACTCCTGCCGGAGAAGGAAAAACTACCGTAAGCGTCGGTCTTTCAGAGGCTATGGGGCGTATAGGCAAAAACGCTGTACTCGCTCTTCGTGAGCCTTCACTCGGTCCGGTCTTCGGTATGAAGGGCGGAGCTGCCGGCGGCGGTTACGCTCAGGTAGTACCTATGGAGGATATCAACCTTCATTTCACAGGTGATATGCACGCTATCACTGCTGCAAATAACCTCCTCTGTGCTATGATAGACAATCATATGCAGCAGGGAAATGAACTCGGTATCGACCCAAGAAGAATAATGTTCAAACGCTGTCTCGATATGAACGACCGTGCTTTGAGAAATATAGTTGTCGGTTTAGGCGGCAAAGCTAATGGAGTTCCAAGAGAAGACGGATTCAATATTACCGTTGCTTCAGAGATAATGGCTATATTGTGCCTCGCTGCTGATATCGCTGACCTCAAAGAAAGAATAGGTAACATCCTTGTAGCTTATAACTACTCCGGTGAACCTGTATTTGCCCGTCAGATAGGTGCCTGCGGTGCTATGACGGCTCTCCTGAAAGACGCTTTGAAGCCAAATCTTGTTCAGACACTTGAAAATAATCCGGCATTTATTCATGGCGGTCCATTTGCTAATATAGCTCACGGATGCAACTCCATAAGAGCTACAAAGCTTGCTCTCAAACTCGGAGACTACTGCATTACTGAGGCTGGCTTCGGTTCCGACCTCGGTGCTGAGAAATTCTTCGATATAAAATGCAGATACGGCGGACTTACTCCTGCTTGCGTAGTACTCGTTGCTACTATCAAAGCTCTTAAATATAACGGCGGAGTTCAGAAAAATGACCTCGCTAAAGAAAATATGTGGGCACTTGAAAAAGGTATCGTTAACCTTAAAACTCACATTGAAAATATGCATAAGTATCATCTTCCTGTCGTAGTAGCTATAAATAAGTTCTCCACTGATACTGCTAATGAAATAAAATTCGTCGAGGACTTCTGCTCCGAAATGGGCGTTGAAGTTTCTATGTGTGAAGTATTCGCAAAAGGCGGCGAAGGCGGTGTGGACCTTGCTAATAAAGTTTGCGACACTATACAGTTCTGTTCAGCTAATGCGTCAGAATTCAAGCCAATATACGATACAAACCTTTCTATAAAAGAAAAGGTAGAGACTATCGCAAGAGAGATTTATCGTGCTGACGGAGTTACTTTCACTGCTCAGGCTGAAAAAGCTATCAAGGAAATTGAAGCTATAGGTTTCCGTGACCTTCCTGTATGCGTCGCTAAAACTCAGTATTCATTGTCCGATAATCCGGCTCTTCTCGGCAAACCTAAGAACTTCAATATAACAGTCCGTGATGCAAAACTTTCATCAGGTGCCGGATTTGTTGTCATATATACAGGTGATATCCTCACTATGCCGGGACTTCCTAAGCATCCTGCTGCTCTCGATATCGACTGCGAGAACAACGGCAATATCACAGGACTTTTCTGATCGGTGATAAAATGATCAGAATAAAAACAACTTCTCCGGAAGAAACTATCAGAACCGCTGAAAAACTCGGTTCACTGCTGAAAGCCGGTGATATGATCGCTTATAAAGGCGGTCTTGGTGCCGGAAAAACTACGTTCACCCGTGGTATCGCTGTCGGAATGGGACTTGGCGACAACGTTACATCTCCAACTTTCGCACTTGTAAACGAATATCACGGTGACGGTATGACGCTCTATCACTTCGATATGTACCGCATCGAAAACGGTGATGACCTCGAATCAACAGGCTTCTATGACTACCCTTTTGATGAAAATGTCGCTGTTGTTGAGTGGTCCGAGAATATAGAGGAGTTTCTTCCGAAAAATACAATTTATATCACTATCAATACTATAAGTGATATGGAACGTGAAATTATTATTGAGGACGGTGGCAGATTTGCTGATTCTTGGAATTGACACTTCCGGAAAAACTGCTTCGGCGGCTCTTTTTGATACGGTATCAGAAGTGATACTTGCTCAGAAAACTTTATACACTCAAAAAGCACATTCTCAGGTCATCATGCCAATAGTAAAGGACATTTTAAATCAGACAGGTAAGGAGCTTAAAGACGTTGAGCTTATTGCAGTTGCAAATGGACCGGGTTCATATACCGGACTCAGGATCGGTGTAGCCGCTGTTAAAGCTCTGTGCTTCGGACTTGATATTAAATGCTGCGGTGTATCTACTCTTGAGGGGCTCGCTTGCAATAATATAGCTCATAAAGGTATAATATGTGCTATAATGAAGGCTCGTGGAGATCTTGTCTATACCTGCACTTACAAGTGCGACGGTTACTGCATAGAGCCTATTACACCTGAGCAGATAATATCTACTGACGAACTCGCTCAGTTTCTCGCTTTCAACGGCGAAGAGGTACTGTTATGCGGCGACGGTGCTGCGGATTTCTTTACGAATTATCGCTCACCTATGCTGGTCATCGCACCTCCTCAGGGAAGATTACAGAATGCGGTCGGTGTTTGTCTTGCCGGAGCATCAAGAAAAAGTATCTCTCCTGATGAACTTGAAGTATCCTACTTGCAAAAAGTCAAAGCAGAAAAGGATATGGAAGAAAAGCTTAAAAAGTAAAATTTATTTATAGATAGGAGTATGTCATATGATAGCTATAGGCTGCGATCACGCTGGAGTTGAACTGAAAAAATCAATTATCCAGACACTCAGCGAAAAAGGATTTGAGTTCTGCGATATGGGTACTGACGGCGAGCCGTGCGATTACCCTGATATGGCTGAAAAAGTCTGCGAGCAGATAACATCCGGTAAATGTGAAAGAGGTATACTTATTTGCGGTACAGGTATTGGAATGTCTATCGCCGCTAATAAGATCAAAGGTATCAGAGCTGCTTTGTGTGCCGATTCTTTCTCAACACGCTTCACAAGACTCCATAATGATTCAAATGTGATGTGTATGGGTGCAAGAACTATTGGTCCAGGACTTGCCTGCGAACTCGCTGAAATATTCCTTACTACAGGTTTTGAAGGCGGTCGTCACCAAAGACGTGTTGACCTGATTACCGCTATTGAAAATAAATAATGAAAGGATCTGACTAAGATGGCAGAATTACATATTATCGATCATCCGCTTGTACAGCATAAGATCTCTCTTCTCAGAGATAAAAATACCGGTACAAAAGAATTCCGTGAGCTCGTTTCTGAGATCGCTATGTTCATTTGCTACGAAGCTACAAGAGACCTCCCTCTAAAAGAGATCGAACTCGAAACTCCGCTTGCTGTTGCTAAGACAAAAATTATTTCCGGTAGAAAACTCGCTTTTATTCCGATCCTCAGAGCCGGTCTCGGTATGGTAGACGGCGTTACAAAACTTGTTCCTGCTGCAAAGATCGGTCATATCGGTCTTTTCAGAGACCCTGCAACAAAGGAGTCTGTACAGTATTACTCAAAGCTTCCTGAGGACATTGCAGAGCGTGATGCTATTATTGTTGACCCTATGCTTGCTACTGGTAATTCAGCAGTTGCCGCTATCAAACTCCTTAAAGCTGAGGGTGCTAAGAATATAAAATTCATGTGCGTAATTTGCTCGCCTGAGGGAGTTGAAGCTGTAAAGAACGCTCATCCTGACGTTGACATTTATGCCGGTGTTATGGACGAAGGTCTTAACGAGGATAAATACATCGTTCCGGGTGTCGGTGATGCCGGTGACAGAATTTTTGGTACAAAATAAAAACTACGGGGGACAAAGTTAAGTCCCCCTTTTTATGTATTTATTTCAATAGCTGACTATAGATTCTTTGTATACATTGATACAAAGCTTTTTTGTTGACAAATTTGATTTGCTGTGGTATATTATTATATGTAAAACAGCTGGCTGAAATAAAATCATGAGGTGATTTCTTATGAATTCAAAGAAAACAAAATTAATTACTCTGACAGCACTGTTAACGGCATTTACTACTGTTTCAACAATGATAATCAGAATACCGACCCCAACGAAAGGCTACGTAAATTTAGGTGACTGTCTTGTTAATATATCGGCATGGCTTCTCGGACCAGTTTATGGTGCAGCTGCTGCCGGAATAGGTTCTGCACTTGCTGATGTTTTCTCCGGATATATCGTTTACGCTTTAGCTACACTGATAATAAAAGGAGCAATGGCGATTGCATCCTATAACATTTATCACGTTATATCTAAAAATAAGGATTCTCTGACTGGTAAGATTTTTGGTGCTTTAGCAGCAGAAATAATCATGATCGGCGGTTACTTTATCTTCGAGTCTATTTTATATGGTTCATTTACTGTTGCCGCTCTTGGTATTGTAGGAAATATAGCTCAGGGCATAATGGGAATTGCAAGCTCTGTAGTTATATATGAAGCTATCATTAAGAGAATACCTAAAATAACACAAAATAAGCTCCGCTAATTTATACCGGAGTTTTGAATATCAAAAAAGCTCAGCTAATGGCTGGGCTTTTTCAGGTAAAAATATGACATAAGGAGTTATAATATGTGCGAAGCATTTTCACGTACTCAACTGATATTCGGAAGTGATGCGATAAAAAAACTCGCAAAGGCAAGAGTAGCTGTCTTTGGTGTTGGCGGTGTTGGCGGTTACGTCGTTGAAGCATTGGCAAGGTCCGGTGTCGGTGAACTCGACCTCGTCGACAACGACACAGTATGTCTTTCAAATCTGAACAGACAGATAATCGCCACAAGAAGTACCATTGGTAAATACAAGGTCGATGTCGCTAAAGAACGTGTACTTGATATAAATCCTGACTGCAAAGTAAATGCTTACAGTACTTTCTTTATGCCTGATACAGCCGAGCAGTTTGATTTCAGTAATTATGATTACGTCGTTGATGCTATTGACACAGTTACAGGTAAAATTGAACTCGTAATGCGGTCTAAAGAAGCAGGTGTACCGATAATCTCGTCTATGGGAGCTGGGAATAAGGTCGACCCGACTGCATTTGAAGTGACTGATATCTATAAAACATCGGTTTGCCCGCTTGCTAAAGTAATGCGTTACCAGCTGAAACGCAGAGGAGTCAAAAAACTAAAAGTCGTTTACTCTAAAGAAGAGCCGCTCTCCCCTATCATTGACGGTACATCAGAACCCAATGAGAAAACAGGCAGAAGAGCAACTCCGGGCTCTAATGCATTTGTACCTTCTGTAGTCGGACTTATTATTGCCGGTGAAGTTATAAAAGATATTATCGGATTTGACAGAAAAAAAAGAATATAAAAATAGCTGCCGTCTGGCAGCTATTTTGCGTTTATTTAGTAATTTTGCGAGCTTCCATGTAGAAACGCTTATCCTCAGCGTGTCCCATAGAGAATGTTTTTCTTGGAAGAGCACCGTCCTTGATAACAGTCGGGAACAACTGAGATTTGTCCATATCAGGAAGAATGAATCCAAGTCCGGAATGCTTTTCAGCAAGTGATACAACCGTATCTGCTCCGTGGATATAGTCTATTTTGCCGTTATTCTCCTTTATATATTTATCAAGGAAATTCTGTACTGAACCAACTGAAAGATTTGAACTCTTGTTATGGATGAAGTATTTCTTCTGAGCTCCATTGTATGAGCAGATAACATACTGGTCAGAAGTTTCTGTTTCAGAAAGTCCGAGAGTCTGAGTCATTTCGCCGATGAGCTTATCACAGTCTACATCAAATACAAGACGATGTATAGCTTCAAATTTAAGAGCATCACTATGGAGATTTACTATCTCTGCAAGAGCAAATCTTGCTGGATGATTTGAAAAATCAGTCTCAGGTGAGGACTTCTTTAACTGCTCGTAGAACTCTTTTGCAGTAGCTAAAGAATGATTACCGTCACCCATAGCATAAAGAAGCACAGGAGTATTGTCAAGTGAGTACTTCTGACAGAACTTCTCAGGATCAGCAAGCAATGTTAGTGCCTTGTCAACTTGCTCCTGCTTTGCATCGTCAAGTAAAAATCCTTTGATGCTTCCGCCATTCTTCATGAGTTCAGTATCATAAAGCTTCTTCATAGAATCCTTATCAGCTGCAAGCGGTTCAATGACTGTATTATCAGGATCATCGATAAGTATCATTATATGCGGTAATTCGAGCGGAGCTCCGTTTCTTACCTTTATACGAGGTGGGATTCGCTCAATAACTGTAGCTTCAGTTGCACGTACTTCCGATGTGCTGCCCTTTGAAAAATCGTACTTTTCAAGGTCTATAGCTCCGACTATTCCCTGACGAAGAATACCGTTGCTCTGCACTCTTTCTACATATACCATAGCGTTCTTGTACTCGTCAAAATTACCATCTGAAATGTACTTGTTCATTGTATCGTGTATATTTTCGATACGCTCGTTTACATCATCATCTTCCAGATAAAGCTCAGGAAGGATGAGGTTCAAAGTAGAAGGTGCTGAACCTACAGTTGAATAAACGTCATTCCAGTATTCTGGCTCACTTGTATACTGGTCACAAGCAATAACTGACCATTTGTAGTGATCTACATCTGACTTTGGCAACAAAATATCAGCATTATGAAAAGCAGTTGAGTTCATTATAATTCTCCTTTATAATAAAAATTTTTCATCTCATTAAATAACCTTGCTACAGGTAAGCCAACGACATTAAAAAAGTCGCCGTTTATTGAGCGGATAAGCTCCGCCCCCTGCCCCTGTATTCCGTATCCGCCGGCTTTGTCGTAAGGCTCGTCGGTATCAGCGTAGTCATTTATTTCTTTATCAGAAAGCTCCCTGAAAGTTACATCTGTTGATTCTGAGAAAGAAACTTCCTTTGTCCCCTTTATAATAGCACATCCGGTTATTACCTTATGAGTTTTTCCCGACAGCATACTTATACATTCAATGCACTGCTGTTTGTCATGAGGCTTTCCCAATATATTTCCGTCGCATATAACTGTTGTATCACAACCTATTATAAGATCATCCGGAAATTTTTCAGCAGCTGCTCTTGCTTTGAGCAATGCAAGGTACTCGGAAGCTTTGCCAGGTGAGATATCAGCAGGAATAGTCTCGTCAATATCAAGTGACACAGCTTTAAAATCAGAAGCTATGTATTTAAAAAGCTCCCTTCTTCTTGGTGAAGCGGATGCAAGAATAATTTCCATTAGTGCACATTCCTTTCCATTTTACATAATATATTTTACCATGTAGTCAGTGATATGTCAATAGATTCTTCTATGTCATCAGCAACATTTTCTATCGGTATTTTTGATTTGTAATAATATCTTAATTGACTTATATTGACAATTGTGATAAAATTAATTACGAAAAATGTTTTATCAGGAGGATTTTCAGTGAAAAATTTTTCTTTTGTTTCTTTGGCTTCAGCAACCATTATCTCTTTAACACTCATCGGATGCTCAAACAGTAAAAGCAGCTCAGACAGTGAAAATAACGCTCCTGAAAGAGTTGCTTCTAAAAGCATTTCTTTCGATTGGCAGCAACCATATCTATCAACTATCGAAACTTTTAAAGGCTCTCCGGAATATTCGAGTGAAAATTCAAGATTTGACCTTAGAGACCTCAACAATGACGGAACTCCGGAACTTATCCTTTCACCTAATTTTGAAAAGAATACTGCCTGCAAAGTCTATACCTTTTCAGACGGCTCTATAACCGAACTCGGTGATAACGGTAACTATGGCAGTTTCACGTTTTACCCTAACTCCGGTATTTTCAGTAATGAACACGACGGAGACGGTTTTGTTATCGGTGAGTATCGTACTATTGAAAATGGTGCTTATAAAGAAAAATTAAGTTTCTATAATAATTCCGGTTCAGCATCAGACGGTGCAACGATCACTTATGAAATTAATAAAAAAGAAGTTTCTATGCGTGAGTATAACGACTCTATAGCCGCTATTACCGGATTTGCTTTTCTCGATATCGGACGCAAATATACTATTGATTCAGCTGATATAGTTTTGCACTCAGCAGAAAGCTGGGGTGCTGTCCTCACTGAAAATGAAAAGGCTCTTTACTCAGCAAAGCTTGCTGAATTAGATCAACAGTATGACGACTACGCCGGTTTTGAACTCGCTGACCTCGACGGAAATGATATTCCTGAACTGATCATATCCGACGGCATCGATCAGGACAAAACTTGCAGGATATTCTATCTGAAAGACGATACAGTTGCCGAATTAGAAGGTACTTTCGGCTCTTTAGGTCAGATAGGATTCGATTTTAATAATTTAGTATTCTTCACTATCGACTCAAATAAACAGTGCTGGAATATGACCGGCAAACCTTTAAACAACTATGAAAAGTCCAATTGCCTTATGGAATGCGGAAGAAAGTATCTCCTTAATGATACTTCTATCGCCGCTGCCTTCCACTAAAAATATGTAACTATGGCTAAATCACGTTATATTTATACCTGTAATCAATGCGGCTATGAAAGCTCCAAATGGAACGGCAAGTGCCCTTCATGCGGTGCATGGAATAGCTTTGAAGAGGAAGAAACAGTCACATCAAATAAAACTAAAACATCATCTCAGCAGATAGTCGACCTCTCTGAAAAAATTCTTGAACTCGAAGAGATCGGTGTTGATGACGATGTAAGGTACGATACAGGTGTCGGAGAGCTTAACAGAGTTCTCGGCGGCGGACTTGTAAAAGGTTCTATCGTGCTTCTCGGTGGAGAGCCTGGTATTGGTAAAAGTACTATATTGCTTCAGATATGTCAATATCTTGGTGATGACCACTCGATTCTTTACGTCTCAGGAGAAGAATCAGCAAGACAGATAAAACTGCGTGCCCAGAGACTTGGGGTCGATACGGAAAACCTCTATATACTTACCTCAACTGATGCGGAAGCTGTTGCTTCAACTATAGCTTCAAGTGCTCCGGATATTGCTATAATCGACTCAATACAGACAATGAGCATTAATAGTATAACTTCAAGTCCGGGAAGTATCACTCAGGTTCGTGAGTGTACAAATCTCTTTATGCATACTGCAAAAAGCCAGGAGATCCCTATGGTGATAGTCGGTCACGTTAATAAGGACGGTGCAATTGCAGGTCCTAAAGTTATGGAGCATATCGTTGATGCTGTTCTATACTTTGAGGGTGAGCGTCATCAGAGCTATCGTATTTTAAGAGCTGTAAAAAACCGCTTTGGCTCGACTAATGAGATAGGCGTTTTTGAGATGAGAGATAAAGGTCTTGCAGAAGTTGCTAATCCTTCACAAATGCTCCTCTCCGGACGTCCACATAACGTCTCAGGTACCTGCGTTGCCTGTGTTATGGAAGGAAGCCGACCTATACTTGCAGAGGTTCAGGCTCTTGCTTCAAAAACAAGTTACTCTGCTCCAAGAAGAATGACTACTGGTTTTGACTTCAACAGACTGAGCATCATTATTGCCGTACTTGAAAAAAGACTCGGTATTTTCATGGGCTCACTTGATGTTTACCTCAATATCGTGGGCGGATTCCGTCTTGATGAACCAGCCGGCGATTTGCCTGTCGCACTTGCACTATACTCCGGTATAATGGATAAACCTATTAGCGAGGATGTTATCGCTTTCGGTGAAATAGGTCTTGGCGGAGAAATACGCTCAGTTTCTCATATCACTCAGCGTATAAATGAAGCTGAAAGAATGGGATTCAGTACCTGTATAATACCTAAACAGTCTGAATCTGCTGTCAATATCAGCGAACATAAAATAAAAATATTACCTGCATCTACTTTAAAACAGGCTTTTTCTATAATAAAGTAATTTTCCGGAGCGAGTTCACTCGCTCCTTTTTTTCTCTAATAGCGTAATTTTCTCAGCTATATCCCTGAAAATAGGTGCAGCAGTCTCATTGCCGTACCCTCCGTCCTCTACAAGAACAGTAACTGCATATTTTGGAGCATATGCCGGAAAAAATCCGGTTATCCACGCATGACAGTACTCGTCACCTTCCGGTGAAAATCTTCCGGTCTGTGCAGTCGAGGTTTTTGCGGCTATATCTACAAAAGCAGACTGGGCATTCGAGTTTTCATTGTCTCGTATCGCCGCCGTCATCATATGTCTTATTCCTTCCGCAGTCTCTTTGCTTATAACCTTTGTAAACTGAGGTGCTTTCTCATCGATAACTATTTCTCCGTCAGTAGTCAAACCTTTTATAAGCCTTAACTGAGGCATCTCGCCTGAATTTGCAATGCAGCAGGTGAACTGATTGATCTGAAGCGGAGTGGCGGTCAATTTACCTTGTCCGAAAGAAAAATTGGCAAGTTCAGCCGGCACTGAAAGTTCATCATCAGTCGGAAGAACTCCTGATGCACCAATTATTCCTCGGCATAAATGATTCTCTTTTCCGAAACCAAAATCATACGCCAATGCACGGAATTTTTTCGCATCCAACATACGGCTCAATGATATAAAATACGTGTTGCATGAATCTCTTATTGCGGACGTTAGGTATTCGATTCCGTGACCGTCAGCCTTATGGCAATTAAAACTTTGTCCCTTGACATTTATTTGTCCACGGCATTTGTAGGAATAGTTTTTTCGCCCCTCTTCTATCGCCTCACAAGCTGTTACCAGCTTAAAAATAGAACCTACTCCGTAAGAATAAAGTGCCCGGTTTATCATTGGACTCCTCTCATCACTCAGAGCAGAAGTTATATTTGAAGTATCATACCTCGGAAAGCTTGCCATTGCAAGAATATCTCCATTCGATATATCACTGACAACAATTGCTCCCTTATCGATACTGTTTCCGCTCTTTTCACATATTTTCTGAATGTCCTTATCAAGCGTGGTCACAACACCACTCTTGTCGGCATCACTTATATGGACTATCTTGCCGTCACCTATAAGTACTCTGCCAAACCCGTCCGTATTATAAGTAACGCTGTTGGGAATATCATTTTCCCTCAGTATCCTATCATACGCTGCTTCGATCCCTGCTACACCAACACCTTCCGATGTATAGCCTAAAATATGCTCCGCTACTCTCTTTTTATCATTGCGTACTGCTGTTCTGAAAACTGTTATTCCTGCACTTTCCGGCATACCGCTTTTGCATTCAATTACAAATGGACTTCCTTTTTTATACTCTCTTTCAAGATATTTAGTATCATATACATACTTTTTAAGACTTTCTTTATCGGCAGAATACGGTACTACAACTGCTTTATAAGTGTACTCGGTATTCACTAAATGCTTCATATTCCTGTCAAAAATAGTACCTTGAGGCTCTCCGGCAACTATGGTTAATTCAGCTCGCTCATACGCTGTCTCAACGTGTTTCCGAGATACTGCAAGATCAAAATAATGAAAGCATATCACTAAAAATAACATTATGAATACAACTGCAAGAACGAGAACTCTATTATCAGCTGTTTTACGCATAAAAATCACCTCAGAGGTATTATTTGCCCTGAGGTGATTTTTATTCCTATTCAAGTACTATTGTAAACGGACCGTCATTCAAAAGCTCAACTTTCATATCAGCTCCGAATACGCCGGTTTCAGTCCTTACGCCCTTACTGCGGCAATAGTCAACGAAAAACTGAAATAGTCTGTTTGCCTCATCCGGCTTGGCTGCCTGAATGAAATTCGGACGATTTCCCTTGCGGCAGTCGGCATATAACGTGAACTGCGGCACAACAAGAAGTGAACCATTAACTGTATTAAGATCAAGATTTATTTTATCATTTTCATCAGAAAAAATCCTTAGATTGATTATCTTATCAGCAAGTCTGCGGCAATCATCTTCGGTGTCATCGTGACCTACTCCGAAAAGAAGCAGGTATCCATTATCAATGCTTCCTGTCACCTTTCCGTCAACCTTGACTGATGCGGATGTAACTCTTTGAAGTACGATTTTCATTATATTGCTCCTATTTTTTTACTGCGTCAAATCCAAACGGTTTCAGTACGATCTCATCCTTACCTCTTGAATCAACAATACTATACATCGATTTTGGAAGGTCGATCGTAACTATCTCTTCTGAATTATTAAAGAACAAAATGAAATCGTCCATTCCATTTGATCTTGTTGTCACCTCAACTCCACGGGGAAGTCCTTTCAGTCTTGGTATACCGGTCTGACGCATTATATTTCCTGCAAAACTTTCGTAAAAGTCCATATGGCATACAGTTCCAACATAATAGATAACTCCATTGCAGTATCTGTTCATTGTAACTGCCGGACAGCTGCGGTAAAAATCATCATCATACTCCGCATATGCTTTTGCAGTTATAAGTGTAAGAATATCACACCACTGATGACATTTAAATTTATTGCCGGCAAAGTCGACTATTACCTGTTCACTTCTGCCGATAGGGTCATATTCAGATATTTCTGCACCTACAAGATCTCTGTATACTGTTGGCAGCGGCTGAGTGATACAATTGTTGTTTGAGTCCTTAACGCCGCTTCGAGTTGTGAGTACAAGAGTACCTCCCTTAATTGCAAAACGATAGATATTCTCAGCAGCTGACTTCTTATAGACAAACATCTCCGGAGCAATAACTACCTTGTACCTTGAGAGATCATCTTCAGGTGAAACGATATCAACGTTAGCACCGTATCTTGAAAATGCTGCATGAAAGTACTTCAACTGATCGATATATCTGAAATTCTCAGCCTGAGGCTGCATATCCAATGCCCATTCATTCTCTGGTGAATAAAGTATAGCTATTTCCGAAACTATTACTGTTGTGTCAAGAACTCCGATTTTTGAAACTATATTGCAAAGGTCTGTGAACTCTCTGAGTCTGCGTCCGGGCTGATTACTGTGATCTATAAGTCCCTGTATGAACATCTCAGCACCTGTTGCTGCTGTTCTCCAACGGAAATGGAGAACATTTTCAGCTCCATGAGCGATTGCCTGAAGAGTATATCCCATTAGCTGTCCGGGACGTGTGGTTTTCTGCATAGGTCCCCAGCATCCTGTAGCTCCGCTAAGCTGCTCCATTACCCAGAAATTGCGGTTCTTTATACCTCTAATGAGATCAAGCACGAATGCATGAGAGGTTATTCTATCAGGGTCAGATGAGATATCTACCGGAGGATAGTTGTCATAAGAAACAAAGTCGACTTCATCAAATAATTTATACACATCCGGAGTGTTTTCACTGAAACAAAGATTCGTTGTGACCTTTGCACGGGATATTTCATGCTTTATCATTATAGCAAGATCTTTTACATACCTCGCTGTACACTCTGAACTGAATCGCTGGAATTCAAGACATAAAGCAGGATTCTGCCATTCTTTCGGATAAGCTGTCGGAGGTTCGATCTGTGAAGGATTAACGTATTCTCCGCTCCATACGCTGTTGCCGAATACCTTATTTACATTTTCTATAGAGTCATGTTTGTCAATGAGCCAACTGCGGAAAAGCTTTTTACATTCATCACAGGTACACTGATATGCTTCAAGCTCGTTGTCTATCTGCCATGCAACAATTGCAGATTCGTCAGCGTAATGACGCACTATCCTCTCAGTTATTCTCTTGGCATATTTCATGAAAATAGGAGAATTAATACATCTGTGTCCACGGATACCGGTCTGAAGCTTGTTTCCGTCAAGACCTACCTGTACTATATCAGGATACTTCTGATATAGCCACAAAGGCGGACAATTCGTCGGCAGAGACATAACAACATCAATGTTATTTTTCTTGCACAGACCTATAACTTCATCGAGCCAATCGAATGTAAAATAATTATCTTCCGGCTCAAATCTTGACCATGCAAACTCCCCTACTCTTATCAATTTTACACCGGATTTTGCCATTAATTCAATATCATTTTCCCACATTGACCTATCCCATTGCTCCGGATAGTAATCGACTCCTATCTTCATATAAGCCCCCTTATTTTTAAGTCTCGTATTTTATAAGCTTACAGTTTTCCATGAACCAACCTGAAAACTCTTCTGTCGTCATATCATTGAAATAAGTCTCGATCACTCTGCAAACGCCGCCGTGACTGACTATAAGTACATTTTTATCGCTGTACTTATTTATGATATCATCAAGTGCAGAATAGACTCTGTGAGAAAGCTGCAAAAGAGATTCTCCGTTTTTTCCCATTCTTACACCGTAATTCACTTTATTTTCTGCAAATCCTTCAGTATAGCGTGATTTTCCTTCATACTCACCGTAATCCCATTCACGAAGCCTCTCATCCGTCAGAACTTCTATTCCGATACGCTCACCGACCGTTTTAGCAGTTCTAAGTGACCTCTTCATTGGTGAGGATATAATAACATCAATATCATTCAGCTCAGCAACTCTTTCTGCAAGCTCCTCTGCTTGTGAAATGCCTGTTTCATTGAGCTCGATATTTGTTGTACCAAGAATAATATCCTTTTTATTATAATCAGTCTGACCGTGTCTTGTAGAGTATATCTTCAATTTATCACTACCTGTACTTTAATATTTTGATGCACGTTCTATCTCCGCACGAGCATTATCAAGCATGAGTGCCGTCGGCTCATCTCCGCCCATTATTCTGGCGATCTCTGAGACCCTGCCGTTCATATCAAGCTGAGTAACATTTGTTTCAGTGCGGTCATTGATAACGTGCTTTTCTATCATAAGATGATTATCAGCCATTACTGCTATCTGTGAAAGATGAGTAACGCAGATGACCTGTCTTACTTTGCCTATTTCTTTAAGTTTTATGCCTATCTTCTGAGCAGCTTTTCCGCTTACTCCGGTATCTATCTCGTCAAAAATCATAGTCGGTATGCTGTCCTTTTTGGCAATGACACTTTTGAGTGCAAGCATAATTCTTGAAAGTTCGCCTCCGGAAGCTATCTTCGAGATAGGTTTAGGCTCTTCGCCCTTATTTGCCGAGATAAGAAATTCGATTGTGTCCATTCCGTTTACAGTCAGCTTGCCTTTTTCATGTCTGACTTTTATTACAACTCCGGACATATTGAGGAATTCAAGTTCTGCTGTTACTTGTTCGGTAAACTTCTGAGCGACCTTCTCTCTGTGCTCATACAGCAGCTTTGCCTTTTCTGTAACGTCGTGGAGCAGCTGCTCTTTTCTTGAATTGAGCTCATTTATTTCATCAGCTGAGCTTTCAAGCTGTATTATCTCACGGCAGGCTTCATCATACATTTTTACAAGTCCGCTGCAATCCTCAGCGTACTTACGTTTTAGCTTATTTATACTATTCAGACGTGTACCAAGATATTCAAGTCTCTGACCGTCAAGCTCTATCTTATCAGCAAGAGCTTCAAGCTCAGAAGCTATATCGGCAAGCTCTATTTCAGCAGCAGAAAGTCTCTCGTAAATGATATTTATATTTTCGGAAGAATCTGTATAGCCTGCGATTTCCTGTTCAGCAGAAACTATCATGTCATTTGCAGCCTCATCACCGGTTATAGCCTGAACAGCATTTTTTATGGCGATTATCGTCTTTTCGGAATTTTTAGCTGTCTCATACTCCTTTTCAAGACGCTCGTCTTCACCCTCTTCAAGTTCAAGCTCACCGATATCGTCAATTATTTCGTTGAGGTATCTTCTGCGTTCGATATTGTTTTTCTCCAGCTTTTTCAATTCACCAAGCTGTCTTGCGGTCTTTTGCAGCTCGTGAAAAGAATCACGGTAGTCTTCAAGCAGACTGTCATCGTCACCAAAGCTGTCCAGTATAGACATATGCTTTTCGCTGTCAAGCAATATCTGATTATCGTGCTGACCATGTATATTTATGAGCATTGAGCCTATTTCTTTCAGCATTGCCGCAGACGCTGTCCTGCTGTTTATTCGTGAAACACTTCCGCCGTCGGCACTTATTTCCCTTGTTACTGTTATTTCTTCATTATCATGGGATATTCCCAATTCATCAAGCTTACCGCATATCTCCGGAGAAAGCTCGGTGAACAGAGCTGTTATAACTGCTTTATCGCAGCCGCTGCGGACTATATCCTTAGTGATACGCTGTCCTATAACAGCATTTATTCCGTTGATAAGTATTGATTTTCCGGCACCGGTCTCTCCGGTAAAAATATTCAGATCGTTTGTAAGCGGTATAACAGCTTCTTTGATAACTGCAAGATTCTGAATGTATATCTCTTTTAGCATTCCTCAGATTTACCTCCCGGGAAATAACTCGCTCTTGAATTTCTTGGATAATTTTTTTGCATCAGCTTCACTTCTGACAAGTATAAATATCGTATCATCACCGGCAATAGTACCAACTATCCCCTGATGCTCAACGGAGTCTATAGCCGCACAAGTTCCCTGAGCCATTCCGGCTCTGCACTTTAATACTATCGTATTCATGGCATAGTCGACCGAGATAACAGCTTCTTCAAAAATCGACTTTTCAGCCAATGCCGTGGGCGGCAGACTATATCTGAATCTTCCACGCTCGTCACGCTTTTTTACTAATGAAAGCTCTTGTATGTCTCTTGATAATGTAGCCTGAGTTGTTTTTATGCCTTTCTCAGCAAGTATATTTATAAGCTCTTCCTGAGTTGAAACAGGCTGTTCAGCTATTATGTCAAGAATAGCATCATGTCTCCTGTTTTTCATTTTATCTCACCAGCTTTATTTTATTGGTCTGCACAACTTCCTGCATACAGACTCGTGAAAAGAATTTCCTATAAGATTTATGAATTTTATATTATACTTTCCTCTGCCTATATCGATAGACTCGTTTTCATGCAGACTGAAATGAAGTTCGCCGTCAACATTTATTATCATCTCTTCATTTCCTGATGTTTTATTTGTAAGACGAAGCTTCCTCCAAGGTGAAAACATAGTCGCCCTTGAAAAAAGTGAGTGAGGACATATAAGATTCATCTCGATACACTCAAGATCAGGTTCAACAACTGGACCTCCGGCTGAAAGTGCATATGCAGTCGAGCCGGAAGGCGTGCTGAAAAGAACTCCGTCAGCACGATATTTTCCAACAAGATAGTCCTCTGAATAGACATCAAAATCGCATATCCTGAAACTTCCTGAGCGTCCGGAAACCTCATTAAGAGCAGTATGCACTGTATCTCCGGAGCTCTCATGGAACACGACATCGAGTGTCATTCGCTCGGATATTTCGTAATCTCCGGTAGTCAGCAAAACAAGCTTATCAAGCTGGTCGGCTTCAAGTCCAGCCATAAATCCGAGAGTACCCGTGTTTATCCCAAGAAGCTTTGTATTGCTGCCTATCAGCTTCTTTGCACACCTTAGTATAGTTCCGTCTCCGCCGATAGCAATTACAAAATCAGCGGTCTTTACAGCATCTCCGATGCTTTCATATATCACATATGACTTATCAGAAAATTCTTCTTTAAAATCATCACTAACACTCACCTCTACACCAGCATTGTGAAGAATATCACAAGCTTTACGTGCACATGGAAGTGCGTTCTTTTTTTGAAAATTCGGATACAAAACCGCTTTCATCTTTACACCTCTTAAAGTTCTTTAAAGGAACGTTCTACAAGCTCCTTAAAATCATGTAGTACTGGAGTTCCTGCTTTTTTTATTATATGCACAAGATATTCGATATTGCCGCTTCCGCCCTTTACAGGTGAAAAAGTATATTCGCTCGCAGCAGCTCCCTGCTGCTGTATGAACGAATCAATATCAGTCAAAACACGGATATGTACTTTTTTGTCCTTGACTATACCGCCTTTTCCGATGTCTTTTCTTCCCGCTTCAAACTGAGGTTTTATCAAAAGGACTATATCTGCATTATCCGAAGCAATTTCGAGTATTTTAGGAATAATAAGCTTTAAAGAAATGAAACTCACGTCGGTACACACGAAATCTATTGAAGAATCAAAATCCTCTGCCGATAACTTACGTATATCAGTTCCTTCCATGTTAACGACTTTAGTGTTATTTCTGAGTGATTCTGCAAGCTGACCGTGTCCCACGTCTACTGCGTACACTTTGCTTGCTCCCTGTTTCAGCATATAGTCAGTGAATCCGCCGGTTGAGGCTCCGATATCAAGACAGACTCTTGATGAGAGGTCGATATTGAACGCTTTGACAGCCTTTTCGAGTTTAAGAGCTCCCCGACCGACGTATAGCTCCTGTTCTGAGGATGCAATTTCATCTTCATCGCTGACCTCATAAGCTGATTTTGTAACAATATTGCCGTTAACTGTAACATTACCGGCTTTTATCATTTCCTTAGCTCGCTCACGGCTTCTCGCTATTCCTTTTTCAACGAGTTTACTGTCCAGCCTTGGCATCGTTTACGCTCCTTGTTTTAATGTGATCGACCATTTTTTCACAGGTAAGTCCGAGTTCCGAAAGGCAGTCTTTAACCGAACCCTGCTTAACAAATCCGTTAGCTGTTATACGGCTGTAATCGCCGGAATATCCGTACTCAACAAGCTTATCACCTATCTTCTCGGAAATACTTCCACTGCCCATACTTTCCTCAAAAAAGACGATATGCTTGTAATCCAATATATCACCGATCATATCATCTGCTAAAGGATATATCTTCGTCAGTTTAAGTATACTGCATTTAATACCGTCCTTTTCAAGCATCTTCTTAGCTTTGATAGCCTCACTTATTATTCTGCCGTAAGTAATAATAAGTATATCATTATTGCTTTTATCCATAAAGCAATAATCTGCATCTTTATCCCAGTTGCAGCTGTTCGCAGGACCTGTTCCTCTTGGATAACGGACTGCCGCAAGTCCTTTTTCATCATAAAGTGCTTTGTGAAGACAAACTTTCAGCTCATCATAGCATGAAGGAGAATAGATCACTGTATTCGGGATAGATGTGAGCATAGGTACATCAAGAAGTCCCTGATGAGTTTCTCCGTCCTCACCTACTATACCGGCTCTGTCTATTCCGAGTACAATGTGCAGCTTTCCTATCGCTACATCATGTACGAGCTGATCATATGACCGCTGCAAAAAAGTAGAATATACGGCAAAAACAGGTATTTGTCCCATTGAAGCAAGTCCACCGGCGAAAGTAACAGCGTGCTCTTCAGCTATACCGACATCATAAAATCTTTCCGGAAATCTGCGATGGAAGAACTGAAGTCCTGTACCATACTTCATAGCGGCTGTTATAGCGACTATCCTGTCGTCTTTTTCTGCAATATCGACAAGTTCTTTTCCAAATACAGTAGAATAACATTCATCCGCAGAGACCTCCGGATTGCCTGTAACTATGTCAAATTTAGATATTCCGTGGTATTCTCCCGGATTTTTCTCTGCCGGAAGGTATCCTTTTCCCTTTACGGTCTTTACGTGTATCAGCACTGGTCTGTGATATGTTTTTGCCATGTGCATGACTTCATCAAGCTCAGTGAGATTATGACCATTTACCGGTCCTAAATAGACAAGTCCCATGTCCTCGAACAGAGTGCTTTCTTCAAACATTTTATTCTTCATGGAGCTTTTTACGTTCTTTAGTCCCTTGTATATTGGTTCACCAACAGTCGGTATCTTTTCAAGTATATTTTCCACAGTCTTTTTGGTATTCAGATACTTCTCAGTGTTACGCAGAGAAGTAAGATACTTAGCTACAGAGCCGACACTTTTTGAAATTGACATATTATTGTCATTAAGAATGACTATCAGGTTGTCATCCTTACATCTGCCGCAGTTGTTCATTGCTTCGTAGAACATTCCTCCGGTCATCGCTCCGTCGCCAATGACTGCAATGGTATAATTTTCCTTTCCCTGCAGTTTCATTGCCTCAGCTATACCGCAGGCAACTGAAACGGAAGTCGTACTATGACCGCTTATAAAGGTATCATGTACACTTTCTTCAGGTTTGGGAAATCCGGAAATACCGCTGCGGCATCTTATAGTTTTAAACTCTTCAAGTCTGCCTGTCAGTATCTTATGAGTGTAGGACTGGTGACCTACATCCCATACTATCTTATCTTCCGGCGAGTTGAAATTTCTGTGTATGGACATAGTCAGCTCAACTACGCCAAGATTTGACGCAAGATGTCCGCCATTTTTCGAGACTGTATCTATAAGAAGGTTACGTATTTCAGCACATAGCCCGACACACTGCTTCAAGGAAAGATTTTTGAGATCATCCGGAAGCTTTAATGAGGACAATGAAACCTTCTTTTCCAAATTTGTATCGTCTTTCATTTTATACTAAACGGAAAGCTTTATCAAGCCTGCCGTACAGCTCCTTTATATTAATTTCTCCTGTTAAGGAGCATATTTGTAAGCTCCTTTAGGAAACTGTTATTTTCAAAATTTTCAAGTAAAAGCATAGCATCATTAGTTATTTCTTCTGCTATACTCTGAGCTTTTTCCACTCCATAAAGAGTAACAAATGTGGTCTTATTTTCCTCAGCGTCACTTCCTACAGGCTTTCCAAGCTCCTCTGTAGTACTTGTAACATCAAGTATATCATCAACTATCTGGAAAGCAAGTCCAAGTTTATAGCCGTATTCAGCAGCTGCTTCAATTATTTTTTCATCCTCAGCACCTGCACATATGCATCCCATTATGCAAGCTACAGATATGAGCTCGCCTGTTTTGTGTTTATACATATTACGGAGATTAGCTTCGTCAACATCAGTACGTTTTTCGTTCTCCATATCTATTATCTGTCCGCCGATCATTCCGTTTCGTCCGACCGCTCTTGCAAGCTGTGAGATGATCTTTATTTTCTGCTTATCTGAGAGCTTTTCATCATCTGCGATAACAGCAAATGGCAGTACTGAAAGAGCATCACCGGCAAGTATAGCCGTAGCTTCATCGAAAGCCTTATGACATGAAAGCTTACCTCTGCGGTAATCATCATCGTCCATAGCCGGAAGATCGTCGTGGATAAGTGAAAAAGTGTGTATCATTTCTATCGCAGCAGCAGGTGCAGCGGCAGAATCCATATTTCCTCCGCAGGCTTCACAGAAGGCATAAGTAAGTACCGGACGAATCCTTTTTCCTCCGGCTTCAAGCGAATAATTCATAGCGTCTATGAGTACTTTCTGAGCCTCTGTTGCCTTGCTATGCTTATTGTATTCTTTAAGGTTAGCCTCAGTAAAATTTATGTACTCCTTAAATTTATTTTTAAAGTCATTCATTATGTTAATCTGACACTTTATCAGCGTCATCCTCCGTAATTTTTATATGAGCCTCATCAAGCTGCTTCTTGCATACAGCGGACAGCTTCACGCCTTCGCCATAAAGCTCGACAGCTTTTTCAAGAGGGATATTGCCTTTTTCAAGCTCTGAAACTATCTTTCCGAGCTGATCCATATTCTCCTCAAATGTAGCTTTATCTTTCATATACCTCACCATTTTTCGATAACTTTAACTTTTGCACCGCCGCTGCCAAAATGCATATTAAGCTCATCACCGATCTCAATATCGTCAGAATTTCTGATCAGTTTTTCACCTTTATAAGTCAAAGAATAGCCCCTTGACAGTATCTTTAAAGGACTTAGACCGTCAAGTCTGGTAATCTTCTCGCTGACTTCTTTTTCTTTTTTTTCAAGGCAGCGTTCATACGCAATTTTTAGTCTGCTATGAAGATTCTCAAGCTTTTGGGAATTAAGATGAAGTCTGTTTTTTGGCGACTGTACTGACAGCCTTGAATTCAGAGAGATAAATCTTTCAGTCGCACGATCAAAAATAGTTAATGCAGAACGCTCTGCACGTTCATTCAGCTTTACAATTCGTTCATAGAGACTGTCTATCGACGGAACTGCAAGTTCAGCTGCGGCTGACGGTGTGGGAGCTCGAAGGTCTGCGGCAAGGTCAGCTATTGAAAAGTCAGTTTCATGACCTACAGCAGATATCACAGGAACTTTGCAGTTGTATATCGCACGAGCAACTTTCTCGGTGTTGAAGGCACTAAGGTCCTCAGAAGAACCTCCGCCTCGACCGACTATTATAACGTCACATCCGGCTGTCTCTGCTTTAAAGATGCCTCTGCATATTGAATCAGGAGCATTTTCTCCCTGAACTATCGCATTGACCGCATATATCTCTCCGATAGGGTAACGGCGTGATATTACATTAATTATGTCACGTATAGCTGCACCATTCAAAGAGGTCACAGCTCCGATTTTTTTCGGCATAGAAGGTATAGCTCGTTTGTGTGAGCTGTCAAAGATGCCCTCAGCAGCTAATTTCTTTTTAAGCTGTTCAAGTGCAGCACCTTTTTTTCCTGCACCCTCAGGGATGATGTCATTCACGTAAAGCTGATAAGCTCCATCACGCTCGTATACTGATATACTGCCCGAACAAACAACAGCCATGCCGTCCTCAGGAGTGAATTTCAGCCTTGATGCCGCTGATGCGAACATTACAGCTTTTATCGCACTCTCGCTGTCTTTGAGCATAAAATACATATGACCGCTTCTGAAATGATGAACAAAATCAGATATCTCCCCTTTTATCATCACTCCCTGAAGATTCTTGTCGCCCTTTAATTTGAATCCGATATATCGGTTTATCTGCGATACTGTAATTACAGGCATTTCTTTACTCCAATATGTTTTAGATAACCCAAAATAGCTACTCCGGCAGCGTTGTCACAGGAAAACTCAGGAGCAGCAAACTCCGCATTTTCAAAATTTGATACTATCTTGTCACGAATTATCTTGTCGGACATTACACCGCCTGCAAATACCAAAGGAATATCACCATATTCCTCGACAGCTTTTTTAGTCATACCTATGATCGTTCCGGAAATATAGTCAAGACAATATGCTGCGATATTTTCCGGTCTTTCACCCTTATCAAGCATATTCCTGCACTTGTTCTCTACTCCGGACAAACAGCAATTTATACCTTTGAGTGTAGGTTTGATTTTTGTATGTTTATCAGCTTTGACTGCCAATTTTTCAAGTTCGATACCGCATGGGAATTTTAGTCCGAGCATAACTCCGACCCTGTCAACAGCCTGTCCGGCTTTAAGGTCAAGAGAAGTACCAATCTCAGTTATCTTTATGACCTCATCTTCATCAGGTTCACACAGCAGACAATCTGTAGTACCGCCGCTGACATGAAATGCTATGAATTTTTTGCCGACAAGGTCAAGTCTTCCTGCTGAATAAAGAGCTGCAAGGATATGTCCGACCTGATGAGAGGTCCTATAGACAGTTTTTTTGCAGATAGCTGCATATGACCTTGCAAAGCCCTCGCCGCACAAAAAGCATGGCATATACGAGCCTTCGATATTCCTCGGTCTGACTGAAACTGACACAGCCTCCGGAGCAAAATCATGCTCAGCAAAAAGAAGCTCCACCATATCAGGCAACTGCTTTGTGTGATGAAACACAGCATCGCTCTGACGCAAGCCGAGCTCTCCCTGCTTTACAGGGAGCAGTTTTTTTGTCTGATACACCTTATTTTCCTCACTGTCATAGACAGCGACCGAGGTAGTATAGTTGCTCGTATCAATCCCAAGAAAATCAGGCATTTTCGTCCTCTTTCTTACCGTGATCTCTTGAAAATGCACCAAGAACGCCGTTTATAAATGATGTATCTTCCTGATATGTATACACCATTGAGAGTTTTATTGCCTCGCTGATAGCCGCATTCATAGGTGTATTTTCATCATAAATAGACTCATAGAGTGCTATTCTGAGTATAGCAAGATTAAGCTTTGATATACGGGAAATACTTCTTGATTTGCTGTAGCCTGAGATTATCTCATCAAGCTCAGCAGAATGCTCGATAGTACCCTCAACTATCTTCTTCACCTCATCATTTACAGTTATTTCATCTATTTCCTCAGCGATAGCATAAAGCTCGTTGATATCGTCATCACGTAAAAGCTGCTCAAACACCAGTTTAAAAGCACTATCTCTTATTTCACGTCTTGTCATTTAACCACTCCTTTTATAGTTTTACTCAAAAACTACTCCGCTTATTATAACGTTGACCCTTGCTACTGTTACACCGGTCATATTCTGAACGTTCTCTTTAACAGCTGTCTGAACGTCCTGAGCAATATTGCAGACCTTTTCACCGTTTTTGACTTTGATGCTTATATCGATAGCTGCAACGTCGCCCATCATGCTGATCTTTATAGGACCGCTTTTACTGATCTTGCTCAGTTTATTTATTTCACCGCCCAGACCTGCTACGCCCTTAACATCAAGGGCGGCAAGTCTTGCAATTGTTATTATAACATCATCAGATATTTTCAATCTGCTTTTTACAACTTCTTTTGAAACCTCCATAATTTAGACCTCCGTTTCATCATTTTTGAGTGTAACATTTTTAATCAAAGATGCAAAAACACTCTTACTCATATATTATACCAAAAAAAAACGAAATGTTCAACTACTTTACCTCAAAAATTCTGATATTTTCTGGAGAAACTTTTGCCTCTCCGAGGATTATATCCTTTATCATTGCCGCCTGTCCCTTATCTAAGCCTTCTGTCTTGACAACTATCTTTGCAGCATCACCGTCAAGGTATGCAACACAGTCCTCAAAGCCCTGTGCTTTTATAAGGGATTCTATCGTACCTTCAGCCTCGATAAGTTTTGATACCTCAACAGCGTCCAAAGCCTTCATGACCATTTCATCTTCAGTTATGTCACCGCCGCCGATAGTCATTTGCAGAGTCTGAACTGCTTCGTCACGATTGTTAAGCTTATCAAGTCTTGCCTGAGCAAAATAATCTGACGCTGTATCAGCCTCAGCATTTACAAATTCTGTCTCTCCGTAAGTTATCTGTGTTTCACTGCCTGTTTCAGCTTTTTTTGCATCTTTTTTCGACATCGGAGCTGTAGTGTAATTTATGTAAACTGCTGTTGCCAGCATTAGTGTAAGACAGCTCATGATTATATGTTTTTTTCTGATGATTATTGTTGGCTTTTTCATAGTATTTTCCTCCGAATTATTTAAGTTTTGTAACGTATATTTTCGCTGTTGGCAGACCAAGTGCAGCTGATACTGATTTGTATATCCGCTCTTTGACCTGCGGACTGCTGCATCCTGTACAAGCAACGACTGCCCCGGTTATCTGCGGAGCTTGTATAGTCTCTATAAGTGCATTTTTCTCACCGCCTCCACCTATAATAACATATTTTTCTTCCTCATCATTCTTCTTATCAGAACGACTTTGCTTCATCTCCTTTGCATAAACATATCTTTCATCTGTACCTATTGTCAGATAGACCCTGACCGCACCTGCTCCGTCTATGGATTCAAGAAATTTTTCAAGTCTATTTTCAGTGTCAGAACAATATTCATTTATATCCTCACTGAATTCACTCTTTCTATCCTGCTTAATGCTGTCAGACTTTTTATCAAGGAAAAGTGACGATATAAGAACAAGCAAAAGTCCGGCAGAACAAAGTACAACAACTGCTAAATTAGTCTTCTTACGGCTGAAGATCCCTGATAAACTTTTACTGACCTCCATTTACTACCTCCGTTTCTTCTCCAAGACAATTTTTGACTATTTTTTCTGCTCCTTTGAAATCATCAGCAATGATAGTTACCTTACTAATAGTTATGCTGCCGTCTTCCAAAATATTAACATATGTCTCAATTTTGCTGCAATCAATATTACGTGAACGAATCTGCTCCAAAAGAACTTCCGAAACGTTATATGAAGTCTGCCGCCTAAGTTCTTCATTATATATTTCTATGGTATTTTCGTCATAATATGCATTTCCGGACGTTATTTCCGGTAATTCCATATTTGCTCCGCTTTTTATAAACGGCAGTAATACCGCTATTATTGTCACAAGCTTTATCATGAATCGCATCTGGTCTTTGAGCTTTGTACCGCCTGCAAGGTACTCTATCATGAAGCTGACCGCACTTAATGCACACATCGCTATAACTGAACTTTTTAATGTCTCCATTTTCTGCTCCTTAACCGAATTGCTGGATTATAATTGCCGTCGATAACGTGAGCATAACAGTATAGCTCACAAGTATGCTCTGAGCTATAGCAAGTCCGCCGTCAATTCCTTTAAGGAGAGCAACTATCGGGTCTGCTGACATTATTTCTGCTAAAAAAACAATAATGCAAATTATAGCTCTATAAACGATTATCTCAATAACCGGCGGCAGCATCATAAAAATAATTGCCAGACATCCGGCAGTACCTGCGGTCGACCTTATTATGCCAAAACTCGCTTTTACAGTAGAATACGCATCTGATACAGAACTGCCCACTACCGGTACGAATCCTGATATTAGCGTTTTAACCGTCTTTGTTGCAGCACCGTCAGAGCTTGCAGTGATATTGCTCTTCAACATTATGAATCCTATAAACAGCGAGATAAAAATTGTAAGTCCCCATGTAACTATCTTTCTTATACAAGGCATAAGTTCAGCATTTGATGATGTTCGGAACACGCTGCCGGATATTGAAAGTACTATACTTATGTTCAGCAGCGGCATGAGAAAACTTCCTGCAAGTGCAATAAATACTTCTGTCGCACCTAAAATGGTAAAACTATAAAAACTCCCCGTCAGCACTCCGCCTGAGGCAACTGTTATACCTGTAAATACCGGTACAAAAACAGTCATGAAACTGCCTGTGCGTTCGATAACTGCCATTGAATTTTTGTAAACTTCAATTATAGGTGCAGATATTACAGTCACCGATGTCAATACGCAAATAAGGTCATACATTTTATTGCCTGAATCAAGTATCCCCTCACCTAACCGCCTTAATAAAGAGGTAAGAATAATAACGATAAGGAGTAATTTTAATACGTGAAAAGGCATCAGTAATTTCTCAGCAACAGTATTTTTCAGTCTTTCAGACAAGCTGCTGAACGTCATATCATCTATATCTTTGACACTGAAATCTGTCCCATTATCAGAAAGAATATTATCAAGCTCTTCGCTTATCTCGTCTTTTCTGTCCTCGTATTCACAATGTGCCTTTATCGGCACTAATAACATCTGCATCAAAGTTAGCACAAATATCAGTATAATTATTTTTTTCATGGTATTTCATTTATGATCTCAAATAACTTCTTTATCAGAGGCAGACACATTATAACTAATGCACCTCTCCCCCACATTTCGGCTGCGGACGCTATAGCTCCCTCACCACTGTCCTTACATATCTCACAGGTCAGCTGCGTGATGAAGCATATGGCAAATCCTTTGAATATAAGCGAGATATAACTCTCGGCAACTCCTGCCTGCTCAAATATATCACGTATGTCGGAGTATATAGGCTCTACAAATCCTACAAATGCAAGAATAATGACCGAACAGCCTGCTAATGAAATAAGCATTGCCTGCTCACGGCAATACTGTCTCAGCAGGACCGCTGTAAGAGCTGCTGTCACGCAAAAGACCGACACCGAAAAACTATTTTCTACCATAGTCCGAACACCGATTTTACTGTGTCAAACAGTTCACCTATCTCTCTTACTATCACAACAAGTACTACTATAAGTCCGGCAAGAGTAGTCATCATAGCCTGTTCTTCACGTTCAGCTCTTTTCAGAACAAGATTAAGTACTGCAACAATTATTCCTGTCCCGGCAATTTTAAAAATCAGATCGATATCCATTACATTATACCTCCACTAAATCACCAGAATACCAGCCATAACTCCGAACAGCATACCTACACTGCGATACAACTTTCCCTTTTTTACAAGCATATCCCGACGTGTCTGCTCTATCGCATCAAGTTCTGACTGTAATCCATTTATTGCAGTCGTCTGACCTTCTATGTCACTTGTTCCGATAATATCTCCAAGCGATAGAAGTATCTTTTTTTCTTCCTCGGGCATATCAGTCTGAGCATTAACTGCCTTCCTCCACTTACTGCGAAAATCGCTGTCAGGCTCAAACTCAGTCGGAAGTTCTTCTATAAACAAAAGAGATTCAAGCGACTTTACCTTTTTAAGCTCTGACACTATCCTGTAAACGTCCGCCCCTGTACTGCGGATATACAGCGTTATCTCCCTTAACATTATCTTTATGCTCTGACATATTTCAAGCTTGTATTTCAGTGTATAAGCTCTCGATGCACCGGCTATCGTTCCGGCTGAAATAAAAATAATTGCTGCAATTATCCTAAGCATTTTCAAAGTCTCCTCAATTCCTTTATCTCTGCCGGATGAAGTCCGTTTTTTAAGAAGGCTGCATACTCAAACACACCGGACTGTAACAGCGGAACTGAAATATTACGCTTCTTCAGCTCCTCAAAACTTTCGCTATGTATTGTGGCAGCAAATCTTACTCCTGAACCGTGAACGTTCAGTATCGCATCAACATCCTCGAACGTAGATATCTCATCGCAGAATATCATCTCAGGAGATAAAGTACGTATAGCCATATTGATACCATCAGCTCGTCCGGTAAAAGTCAGAATATCGGTCTGTATGCCGACATCATTTGAGCTTATCCCACTGTTTACGGCTGCTATCTCATTTCTCTCATCAATGAGGACTGTCTTGAATGAATTCCCACACATACGGCAAAGGTCCCTGAGCATTGTTGTCTTTCCTGAGTTTACTCCACCGCATATCAGAACACTGCTTTTGCCTTTATTTATTCGTTCAAAAAGCTCCAGAGCACTCCCCTTCACTTCCCTTGCTATACGAAAATTCAATCCGTTTATGTCAGTTAGTATACTTCGTTCAGTCGAAGTCATCTTACCTGAAACTCCAACTCTGACTCCCTCACCAATAGAAAAAAATCCTTCCTGAAGCTCGTGGATACTGCTATGAACAGAGTAATGGCAGAGTTTATCGACTATATTATGTATCTCATCTATCTGCACCTGAAAGCAATCCCTATTATATGGGTCATTTGTAAGCTCAGCATTTTTGGTCATGAACAGTGTCTTTCCGGGATAAACAAATGAAATTGGTCTGCGGCATCTTATCCGTATCTCAGTTAAAGCCTCCCTGTTCTTCTCAGGTACTTTCAAGAGGACTCTTTTCAGCTCAGGAGAAAGATGCTCTGAAATCAGATAATATGCTTTATTTTCGTTCATTTTCTCGCCTCCCTTCATTTAATCTTATTCACAACGGACAGGCAATATTACAAAAATATCCCCTGCACTCAAATTGCAGGGGATAAACCTTTAATCTTATACTTTTATCACATGATCGGCAATTTCTGACGGATGATACTCATTTTCATAGAAGTCCTCAGCAGGAAAATACCTTTCGTTATACTTTTTCAAAATGTCGGAACTATCTCCGATATAGCCGTCACGTTTCAAAACTCGCTCTAACCTTGTTTCTTTCGGAACATCAAGGTATATCATATAGTCAAATAGTCCTGAAAGTTCCTTACGCTGTAAAAAAACTCCTTCTACTATAACTGCCTTAACATCAGATATGTCCGTGCAGCTTACTTTATAACTGTCATTCTCCTTGTCGTACAACTCAGCTTCGCAGCTTGATGCTCCATTTCTCACCGGAGTTATTACTTTATCAATAAAATGGTCGTATCTCCACTGCAAGTAATAATACTGCTCCAATTGAGGATAATCATCGTTATAGCGTACAGCTCTCGGATGAATAAAATCGTCGATATGGTAAACTACAGTCCCGATATTCTCGTTATTGAGTGATCCAGCTATTTTTTCGGATATCGTACTTTTACCTGAACCGCCTGCACCGTCAATACCTACAATGATAATTTTTCCGTTTGAAACTTTTTCTCTTATAATTTTTATTACTTCGTTATACATATTATTGCTCCTAAAAAATTGATAATGTTATTATAGCATATATTGCTGCAAAAAGCAAAATATCCTGCCAAAAAAATTCGGCAGGATATTTGATTCAGCTTATTTTATCAATCCGATTCCCCATATAGTGAAATCAGAAGACGGATTGTCCATACTTATTGAAACATTAAGTTCACCTGATGTATCCTGATAATATCCAAGTTCAGCATCAGGACCGCCCCATGTGTACTGCTTGCTGCCGTTGACCTTAGTAGTCTTTCCGTTTACAGTAACATTAATGCTGCCCATACCTGAACTGTTTGCCTTGAATACGATGATAAGCCCTTTTCCGGTAGTCTTGAATGTCATAGGAGTATTGCTGCCCTTCTGGTGAACATATCCATATGGCAATGTACCATATCCAGTAGACTTTGTGAATGATCCGGAATTGAAATTAGTGAGCTGATTTACGTCTGCATTGCTGCAATCAGCATACTCAGAACCATATGCAGTCTTAGTTGGAATAGTGTAGGAATCTGAACGATTCTCTGTACGCATTGCCTGTCTGAAGAAGTATGCGAGACAGTCTGCAACAAGCTGACCACCCTTAGCGTGTGGATGATACTCATCAGTAAAGTAATCATCAGGCTTTAAGAATCCGCTGTTGAATGCTTTGGTAAGAGCATCGTCCATACTGATTATCGGTACGTTATATGACTTGCCTATCGCAGACATCTGTGACTGGCTTGAGAATCCGCCCTTTGATCTGTTGATAAGAATTATTACAGCCGGCTCATTAGGCTGTGAGAGGCATTTCTTAACAAGGCTGTCGAAGCACTTCTTGTACATAATATCTTCATGATCATTTACAGAGAACTCAATAAAGATGATATCAGGGTTATACTGGAAAAGTGCATTATCACTTCTAACCAGTCCGACAACTGATGAAGTACCGGACATACCTGCATTTACTTCTTTAAAGCTTCCCTTAGCAAATGTCTGCTTAACATAACCTGAGAATGGTGAAGAATAATTCTTGCCCTCTGTGATAGAACCACCAAGATAACCTACAGTAAGAGGTTTACCGCTTTCAGCAGCTTCAAGTTTTGATACAAGTCTGTATGTATTTCCCATACTGTGGATCGAATTCTTATAGAAATTTATCCAATCAGCAGAAGCAGTCTCTTGATAGTCATCCCACTTATTATCAGGCTTAGGAGGCTCAGGCCACTCATTTATTTTGCCAATTATGTACTGCTGATGAAGTACAAGATCGGCAATATCGAGCTTCTTGTCACCGTTAACATCGGCAGCTTTCAGCTTATTGCCGGTGTCAAAACCGCCTTTTATAAGTGCTCTTCTCATAAGTGCAGTATCGAAACCGTCGATCACACCATCAAAGTCGAGGTCACCTTTTACGACCTGCTTTAACTTTCCTGCACCTTTTATGACTCTGCCTGCTGATGCAGCTACAGCTTCATCGATGTAGAAGCTTATTTCACTGTCTATAGTCTCAACATAGAAAAGAAGATCAGTAGCACCCTCAGGTATCTGATAATTGGTATTTGCAAGCTGGACCCATTCTCCCGGAGCCGCTTCAGCTTTAGCGATCTCGCTGTAATCTACCTTTCCAGAAGCGTCTGTAAACTGTAATGTAAGCTTGAATTCGTCACTTGCTCCACCAACATCATACATTGCATTTACACTGAAACTATACTCTTCTCCGGCAATAAAAGTTGTCTCGTCAAGCTTTTTTGAAGCACCGTTCCATGAGGCTGTTCTGCCATCAACGCTCAGTGATGAACTTCCTTCATAAGCCGCATATGAACTTGATGCTACTTTAGCAGCACCTCTGCCTGTCCAACCGTCCGAATCTGATTCAAACGAATCATAAAATAAATATCCCGGATCAGCAGAATTTGCAGCTGCATCACTGGTAATGACCGGAATAGCACAAGTCAGCAAAGCCGAAGCAGTAATAGTTGAAAATATTCTTTTTGTCTTTTCTCTTAAATTCATAAAATCATCAACTCCTAAAATAAAACAAATCGGGAATTATAAGGATAGGAGAAACAGCCGTACTATTAAGTACAGCTGTTCTCCTGATTTGTCCCTTACAATATTATTTTGGAATTATATCAATCTGTCCGAACGTATTGTGCAGATAGTCCGGACAGTATCGATCACTTAACCTGCCACCAATCGAAATCGATGTCATTGCTGAATACAAAGTAAACATCCTTTGTACCGCTTACTGTATTTACAGGAACTGTTACTTCCTGCATATTGCTTCCAGCTTCAATCTCAGCATAGCCGATAACATCGCCTGTTGGGCTGCCTGTGCATATCTTGACAGCTGCACCATTCTTAGCTGATGCTCTGATTGTTATCTGGTCGCTTCCGTTATTGAAGTTAACACCGCTGACCTTTGTCCACTCGCCCTTAGAACCATGAACTGTTGTATCCATAAGACCATTTACGCTTATGTTCTTGGACTGGTTGGACATTGTTTCAGCCTGTACCTTTGTATACGGATTGAGGGATTCTATCTGTGAGCAGCCCTTCATATCAATATTACAAGTGATCTTTCCTGTTGAAGGATTGAATGAAGCTTCATTGATATGAGTTGAACGATAGTTACCGTCCTTGCTGTCCTTGCTTCTGTCGTTTGGATGAGCACCATCGATGAAAGTAAGTCCCATGCGGATAGCCTTCTGACGTGTGTGGTAAGCTACATAGTACTTATTCTTGAAGTAGATAATTGAGTGGTGGTTGTTACCGCCGTTATCAACAGCACCTGTTCCCGGAAGGACTTTACCTGCGAGCTGTGATGATGTCCAAGGACCAAGAGGATTCTTGGATGTCATGTAGCAGATCTCACCGCTTCCGAATGAAACGCCGTTTGTTGAGTTGTTCCACGGAACATTCCAGTTTGTACAATATGAGTAATACCATGTATCACCGATCTTTATAAGGCTTGAATCCTCAAAGAGATATGGAGTTTCCATTGTAACAGCTGTACCTTCAATAGAAGTCATATTACTGCTGAGCTTAGCGATACGACCTGTTTTCGGGTTAGCCTTATCCTTGTTATCAACACCGCCGCCCCATGCAATGTAAGCTTCGTCTGTTGTAGGATCATAGTATACGCCTGGGTCAAACATCCATACAACGCCTGAGCAACCTGGAGTACTCCAGTCGATCATAGCCTTGCCAAGTGGATCTGTCCAAGGACCTGTCGGGCTATCAGCTGTAAGAACGCCGATACCGCCGCCGCTGTTTGCGAAATAGAGGAAGAATTTATCCTTGCCGTTTATTGTCTTCCAGCAAGCATCCGGAGCCCATGCTGCTCCTGCCCACTTTGCTGCACCATTAGAAGTTCTGCCGTTTCTGTCTGCAACCGGAATAGCACCGTGGTCTGTCCAGTTCACCATATCTGCTGTAGATACGCAGTTGATAGTACCTGAGTTATAGGTATTTATCTGAAGTCTGCCGTCAGAATATGTTTCATGAGCATCGTTAGTTGTGTAGATGTAAAGTCTGTCTTTGTAAACCATCCAACCTGGGTCAGCACCGTAACGCTGAGTAGACAGAGGGTTATTTTCGCCGTCTTTCTTCCAGCTTGAATTTACACTGATAGTTTTGAAAAGATTTTCCATTGCACCAGTATCTATAACCTTTTCAGCAACCGGGAATTCAGTTATCTTACGGAGGAGATACTGCTGAAGAAGAACGACATCGTTAATCTCAACTTTACCGCTCTTATCAACGTCAGCAGCTTTCTTAGTAAGATCGTCTGCAAAGCTGCCCTTTATAACGCCTCTTCTCTGAAGAACGAGGTCAAAACCGGTTATAGCACCATCGAAATCAAGATCTCCGAGCATTAAAGTGCGAACTACAGGCTGTCCTGCACCCTTAATTTCTGTACCGGCAACAGCACCGATAACTTCGTCTATATAGAAGTTATTGTATTCATCTGAATCATTTGATGCAGTTTCGATATAGATAGCCATATCGGTTGCACCTTCCGGTATCTTATAGTTTTTATTTGCAAGCTGGAGCCATTCTCCCTTAGGAGCTGTACCGCTTGCGATCTCATCGTAATATGTCTCATTATCAGCACCGGTATACTGAAGCTTCATCATGAATGTATCTGTCTCGTTATTTCCGTCAAGATACATAACGTTTGCTGAGAAGCTGAATTCCTTACCAGGCTCAAACGGATTTGAGCTTATAGGATACTTAGCACCGTTCCAGCCAGCTGTTCTGCCCTTAACGAGAAGAGCCTCTGAACCTGCATAAGCTGTACGACCGCTTGTGAGTATCTCTTCACAGAATCTTGTCTCCCAGTCCTCAGTTGAACCTTCAAACTTGTGGTGGAAATAGTAACCGTTTGAATCCGGCTCGATCGGCTTGATAACAAATTCGCCGTTTACCTTTGAACCGTCGCCCCACTGGCTGTCTGGGATAATGCTTGTTATCGCATTATACGCAAGCTTAGGCTGTGCAGGATTAGATTTATCGTAAAGAAGCGGAGCATTGCTCTTTCCTGTATTTCTGTCAGTACCTACCCAAGAGTTATTATCATCCGGTCCCCAAACCTGAACAAGAGTTACTCTGCCGGGATACTTTCCGCTTGAGTTTACGTCAACACAGTGCTGGAAAATAGCCTTATACTTTGTTGCCTGATCCTGAAGTGAATATTTACCGGCTGATGTAGAAAGGTCAAGCTCAGTTACCTGAACTTCAATACCAAGAGCAAGGTATTTATCCATAGCATTCAGATAGTCAACTGTACAGCCCCATGCGTTAGAAGCAGAGCAGTCCATATGTGACTGCATACCCATACCGTCGATGAGTCCCTTCTGCTTGAGAGGAGAAAGGATAGTATTGATTATGCAGTTCTGCTTATCGCCTGAGAACTCGTTATAATCGTTATAGAAAAGCTTACAGGTCTTAGGAGCGTACTGTCTTGCATATTTAAATGCAGTCTCAACGAACGAGTTTCCGCCATATACAGCTACCCATGATGATCTGTCGTTACCGGATGTAGGTCTTGCACCGCCGTTTCTGGCAGTTCCGTCATATACAACCTCATTACATACATCGTATGCATAAAGGTTAAGTGAAGGATACTGAGTAGCATATGCATTGAACATATTCTTTATGTAACTCTCCATACGCTGGTTCATAGTGCTTGCATTTACATAGCCGTTATTAGTATTAAATCCGGTATGGAAGAACCATTCAGGAGTCTGGCTGTGCCATACAAGAGTATGACCTCTGAATGCAAGGTGATTCTTGATACAGAAATCAATGATAGAAGCAGCATTGCTAAGGCTTACCTTGATATTTGTATCAGTAGAACCGTTCTGGACCATTGTATCACTTGGCTTTGTCTCGTTTTCACACTCGATAGCGTTGTGATCCAGGAGCAATCTTGCCTTTATAGTACTATTGTTTACTGTACCACGATTAAGAATATTACCTACACGGAAGTAATTAGCGAACTCATCTTTAAGTCCTTTTCCGGACGGAGCTGCATAAGCAACGTTAGCTGATCTCTGCTCTGTGATAAGAACTTCATCAAACGAGAAATCATTTGTAGAATCTGTTGTAATGGTGATCTTGAATTCATAGCTGTTTTCAGGAGCTTTAAAGTTTTCTGAAAGGTTTGTCCACTCGCCGCCCTTTACATCTTCTGTAATAAGCTCAACTTCTGTAGACTCATTTGTATCATAATCGGTATAGAGAAGTGAAACGTGGAAAGTTTCATCTGTCTCACTGAACACTTTGATGTTGTAATCGTAATCCACACCGCCTTCAAGGTAAAAGCCCTTTGAAGAAGCAACACCGTCTGAAGGAGATGTTCTGCCTGTGAGCTTCATTCCACGGGTATTATCATAACCCTGACCCTTAACGGCTGTAAGTTCTGACATATCCGAAACCGGATACCAGCCCTCATAGTCAGTCTCGAAGCTGTTATATACAACTTCAGCAGCGTAAGTACGATCAATCATTTCCGGAGCGACTGTTATTAAGCCACTGCAACAAGCAGCTGCAGTAACGGCTGATGCTATCCTCCTGAATTTCATTTGATTTCCCCCTTTAAATAATTTTATAATAATTTTCAATTATTGTCTCATCATTTTATGCTTTACGATAACCAAATTTTGCGGTCTTAAAGTATCTTCGGTCCACGCATTGACAATATCATTCTAAATATGTTATTATAATAGTAATTATAATATCAAGGATGTGTTTACAATGCAAATGGATGCGATCGGCTACAATCACAGACATGAGCAGGATTTTAACATCGAACGTCCCGAAGGAACTGCCGACTGGCTTCTTCTTATAATAAAATCTCCTGTTGCCTTTAAAGTGAAGGACCAGAAGTTTCGTTTTCCTGCTCACACAGTTATAATCTACACACCACAAACTCCGCAATACTATTCAGCAGACTGCGATGAATATTTTGATGACTGGATGCATTTTATTCCGGACAAAGAAGAAGCAGACCTTTTAAAAGACCTGAAAATACCTTTAAATCTACCGATTTCTCTTTCTGACACTAAAAACTGTTCCGATATAGTCACAAAGATGTGCTATGAATTTTATTCAAAGAATAATCATCGTAATGATTCTGTTGATCTTTTGTTCCGTCTGCTTTTGTATAAGCTGAACGAGGAGATCGAAAAGACCAATAGAACTGCAAAAAGAACATCAAATGCCTATTCGGATAAACTCATGTGGATCAGAGAATCGATATATCGCTGGCCAAGCAGAGATTATACTGTTGACGATATGGCAGCTGAACTGTCATTGAGTCGTTCAAGATTTCAGCATATTTACAGCAATTTTTTCGGAAACAGTGTATCAAAAGACATTCTTTCCGCAAGGTTGAGTAAAGCATCTGAACTTCTGAAAACGACACGTTTTTCGATCAAGGATATATCTCGTCTTGTAGGATACGGGGATAATGTTTCGTATTTTGTAAGGATATTCCGCTCTAATATCGGCCTCTCTCCCGGTCAGTATCGAAAGAGGCATATTATTGAAAATAACCAATAAATATCCGCACTTCCCCTATGTTTTATATAGTTTCTGTAATTATTATACAATTGTTAACAATATGTTACAACCCACAATGTGCAGATAAGGTGGATATTCTGCACAGGAAAGCGTCACAAAGTCCACATATTTATAATTAATATACATATATATTTTCTTAATAACTATTTAACACAGCTATATTCCGGACTTATATACACTATTATATAATATAATTAATAAAATGCCAAAAAGCTGTTTTGTCCCTGAAACAGCTTTTTTTCAGCACTTTTATAAAAAACCTACAATTAATAAACAATTATTTCGTATATTCACTGTATTGAATACTTTCATGATCAGTGGTATAATTAGTAGTGGATGTTTTATTCCAAAACACAGCAGGGAGGTTTTTATGAAAAAAATCGCAGCTCTCCTCACTGTTCCGGTCATGGCACTCTCTTTTACAGGATGCGGAAGCAAGAACAGCTCTTCCACTTCCTCAAAAATAAGTAATGCTTCGACTTCCGGAGCCGAAGAGGAGGACAATAATGTGACTTCCAATGAAGCAACAACAATAATTGCCACTGAAAATGATACTATTGAACCCGAAACTATCGCACAGCATATCAGTCCCGTTGAGACTGTAACTGCTGAATGTGGCACACAGGTAACTGTAAATCGAACTATACCATATACTTCCGGCAGCAATACCATAAAGATCCCGCTCGCCGATCTTATCGAAGAGGGCGATATCGTATCATCTTTTACTTTTGTCATTTATTCCGATAACGGAAGCAATATCGGTGAGTTCAAAGGCGGATGCGGAATATCTGTAAATGGCGACTGTCCTGCCGCAACAGATAAGGGCTGGTATCAGTCCAGCGACTTTTCAGCTCCTACGCAAGGTTCTTATGGAGAAATAAAATGGGATGTTCCGTCTGAAATACAAAATTATATCACTTCCGGCGGCGAAGTTCTTTTCGGCTACTGGTGGGGAAATGCTCCTAATATCCGTGTCGACAGCGTTATCTGTACTTTCACCCGAAAAAGAGATGTTCCGGTTGACGGTACAAACTCCAAAAATGTCGGCATAAGCACCGGCTATACAGAAGGTTCAAATATTATCTCTGTACCAGCTGCCGACCTTATCCCTGAAGGATGTGTTCCAGAGGTTATTACTTATAACGTAAGTACTTCCGGAAGCTTCAGAAAATTCAATGGTGCATTTGGTATCGGTTCGGGAGACGGATATTATCAGTCCCCCGATACTGCCGTATTCACTGACAGCTCATCTCTTAGCCTTACATGGTTCGTAAATGATAATGCCAAAGCATATTATTCAAAAGACAGCGAAATAAAATTAGGCTATTGGTGGAGCGAACAGCCTAACATTACTTTGGACTCTATAAGTGTTAAATACAGTCAGAGCGACGGCAGCTATGTTAAACCTATTCCAATAAAAGAAGATCCTGTAAAAGAAAATAAAAACAGCAATTTCCGTTCAGCCTCTGAAATAGTTAAGCAGATAAATGTCGGCTGGAATCTCGGAAATACTCTTGAAGTCTACAATACTGATAAAAAGGGGCTTGAATCTGAAACAGGCTGGGGAAACCCTAAAGCAAGCAAAGAACTTGTTATGGCTGTAAAAAATGCTGGCTTCAATTCTATTCGTATACCGGTCACATGGAGCGAACATATGCAAGGTGATACAATAGATGCAAGATGGCTCGACCGTGTCAAGGAAGTTGTTGATTACGCTTACAGCGAGGGTATGTTTGTTATAATCAATATACACCACGATGACTATATATGGTTCAACCCGACTAACAGCGAATATCCTTCCGATTCTGCAAGACTTAAAGCTATATGGAAGCAAATATCTGAAAAATTCGCTGATTATGATGACAGACTCCTTTTTGAAGGCATGAATGAACCTCGCACTATCGGAAGTGCTAACGAATGGATGGGCGGTACCGCAGAAGAACGAAATGTCATTAAAAAATATGAAAAGGACTTTGTAGATACAGTTCGTGCAAGCGGCGGCAAAAACGCTGACAGAACTCTTATCCTTACTTCATATGCTGCATCAGCTGATACTGCTGCAATAAATGATATTCTTATACCACCTAACAGCGGCAATGTTATAGTGTCGGTCCACTACTATGCTCCGTGGAAATTCAGCGACGGTACAGAGACTACATTAACTGATAACGGTAAGTCTGAACTTGCTAATAAGTTCTCTGAACTCGATACTAAGTTCGTAAGCAAAGGCATACCTGTAATTATCGATGAATTCGGCTGCGTTAAAAGTGCCGACGACAATACCCGCAGTTCATATTACAATTATTATATCAGTGAAGCTAAAAAACATGGTATAAAGTGCTTTGTCTGGGATAATGGTTTGATAAGCGGAGACGGTGCATATGGTATAATCGACCGTAATTCGCTTAGTTGGAACAACACTATATTACAAGGCATCATAAGCGGTGCTAAATAAAACAAGCTAAGACCAACTGTATTTTCAGTTGGTCTTATTTTTATGTTAGAATCGTGACAGCTCAAAGACAATTTTTATCACATTTATTCACATATTCTTCAGATAGGTGATAGAATCTTCACCTGATATTACCAAAAATAATACAAATGCTCCAAATTAATTTCACATTAGCCACGTATAATATGACCATAGCCTGAGGAAAGGAACTCAGGAAAATATCTGAAAAGGAATGTGAATATTATGATGAACAATTATAACGACAATAGAAACAACATGAATAATGAGGAGCTCGCTCACTACGAGTCAAATCCATACGTAACTCCATACAGCAATATCCAGACTGCATCTGCTCCTGTAAAGCAGAAAAAACATACCGGTGCTAAGGCTGCTGCATTTGTTCTCGCTATGGCACTCGTTTCCGGAGGCTCAATTGCTTGCTACCGTACACTTGAAATAAATGAGCCGGCTTCAACTTCCACTTCTTCATCTTCTTCAAAAGACGAAAATGAAAATGTTACTCCAGTCGATAAAGAAATGAACGCTCTTTCTGTAAAAGCACTCAGTCTTATCGACCCTACCGAAAGCGGAAGCAAAGTTTTGACAACAGAAGAAATTGCTGAAAAGGTCATGCCGTCTGTTGTTGGTATCGAGTCTACTTTCTCTGTACCAAACAATCAAGGAAGTTTCTATTTCGGATTTGGTGAATTCGGAGGTAACAACGACTCATCATCAGCTACAGGTACTGGTACAGGTGTTGTAATAACATCTGACGGATACATCGTTACAAATGCTCACGTTATTTACGACAGTGAACACGGTGCAGGAAAGGCTGAAAGCATTTCAGTTTTGCTTGATGACGAAAAAAGCTACGATGCCGAGATAGTCGGATATGATACTGACTATGACCTCGCTGTCCTTAAAATAGACGCTGATGAAGACCTCACACCTGCTGAATTCGGCAAGAGTGATAATCTGAAACTTGGTGAGGACGTTGTAGCTATTGGTAATCCGCTCGGTTTCGACCTTATGAATACAGTAACAAGGGGTATCGTTTCCGGTCTTGACCGTAAGATAACTATAAATGACAAAAATATGAGCCTTATCCAGACAGATGCCGCTATAAACTCTGGTAATTCCGGCGGTCCGCTTATCAATAAGTATGGTCAGGTAATTGGAATAAACTCCTCTAAAATGAGCAATTCTTACTCATCGGGAGCTACTATCGAGGGTATCGGATTTGCTATTCCTTCAGACATAGTCTCAAAAATCATCGATGACCTCATGGAATACGGCTATGTTACAGGTAAGCCTCAGTTTGGTATAAGCTGTCAGGATGTAACTGAAACTGTATCAAAAATGTACAATCTCCCTATCGGTGTATATGTAACTGCTGTCAGTGAGGACAGTGCTGCTGAAAAGGCTGGTCTCAAACCTGGCGACATTATCACTGGCATAGATGATGTTGAAGTAAAAACATCAGAAGAACTGAACGCTCAGAAAAATACTCATCAGGCTGGCGATAAAATAAAACTCACATTTATCAGAAACGATGAAGAAAAGACCGTTACTATAACTCTCGATGAAGTAAAGAAAAATAAGTAAACTTTTTCAATCCCCTTTCATATTACTAACACAGAAAAAAGCGTCCGCTCGTGTAAGTGGACGCTTTTAACGTTTGGGGATAATTTTATTTTTCCGGATAGATACATTCTTCTAAACTTCCCAGCTCTGTCATAACCCCGGCAAACAGTGCTCTTGCATTTTCAAAGTCTGAGGCACAAGTGGAAAATGCTATAAGCTTATCCGTGATTTTAACATCTCTTTGATACTCAGCTTTTTCCAGAAGCCGGTCATGCCATTCATTCAAGTCACAAGGAACATCATACAGGATATCGAATCCGCTGACTATAGATAGTGCGAAAAACTCTATCCGGTATACCTTATCCGGAGTAACGAACCAAGCATAGCGATGTGCGTCAAACGCCTCGTTATTTCGATATGAGCGAATGTCGCCGAACATCCCCTGCTTCATATTGTGTCCGAAGATGATATTTGTACCGTCAGTTAAATCTTTACTGCACCGCCAGTCAAGAAATAGAGTACCGCTTCGATAATAACTGCCGTCTGGAGCGTGTGAAAGGTAATACTCATTGTCAGTGCCCTGTACCACAGGATAATCAATATCTGAATCCGCCATGTACAGCCAGCCGACAAAGTCTGGATGCTTTTCATGCAGCTCATTTACCTTTGCTGCTATATCCTCTGCCTTTGAGCGTGACAGCCACGGCTCTGCTGCTGATAACTGATACTCCTCTGCTGTTATTTTATAATTAGAAGCATTTTTTTCTGTTGGAGAGTTCGTTTCAGGCATTGCAGTCACCTCATGTTCAGAAGCTGCTGTAACCGTACTCTCACTGTAATTCAGCGGCGGCAGCTCTGACTGTTTATGCCTTGTGCTGACTTTCCATATCAGACCTCCTGCAAGTATAACCAGTAATATACCTGCAATCCACGGTCTTACACCTCGTATCACTTTCTTACCTCCATCCTGCCCTCCGTAATGCAGCATTTATTATACCACATTCCGGAGATTTATGCAAGGAGGAGAATACGACCTTAACAGTCAGATATTAATGCGTCAGATAACGCTGCTGCTCTCGCTGCTATTCTTCTTTTTGTTCTTCATGAACATTACAAAGAATACTATACCTGCTAATACGATCACTGCGAAAGGTGCTACTGCAAATAAAACACCAGTTACTGAGATGTCTTTCAGGGTATTAGTGAATGTTATAGTGTCCTTGACTGTTGTATTATCAATATCAACAACAGAACTTAATGCAGCTGTTTCACCTTTTGCCGGATTGCTCTTTGTTAAACCGATTGAACCAGAATTATCTGTAGCAGTTACTGTATATGTATCAGAAGTATCATTAAGCTCAGTAACCTTTAACATAGTATCCTTCGGAAGACCATTGATAGTGAAAGTTTCACTGTCCTTCAGTTTGAGTGTATATGTAGTTCCGCTTGCAGTATCTACAGTACCATATGTCCATTCACTACCAGTACCAGCAGTGTATGTGAAGGCACCGTCTGTAGGAGAAGCTGCTGAGCTGTGCTGGAAATAGAATTCTGCTGCTTTAGTGTTTGTAGCGTTTGTCAGTTCTATCTTGAATGGGAATGCGTGATTCTTATCACCAAGATCGCCTTCAACCTTCTTTTTTATGTCTACATTGTATGTGTGGTACTGATCGGAAATAGTATTTCCATCCTCGTATTCACCTGTATTGTCAGTCTCGGACTCTTTATCGAATCCGGTAACCTTTGTAACCTCGGTCACACCAGTTTCAGTTGAATACTCAATGCTTCCGTTTGCCTTTAAAAGTACATATCCATATACTTTAAGATTTCCGGAATTGTCATACTTTGTATAAACATCAAGGTATCTTACAGGGTTGTAAGCTGCATTTCTGACGATGCCAGCTCCTGTGAGTTCAGCTGCTGTTGTAATATCAGTAATGGTATAACGATATACACCAGCTGTAGGCTTTGGATCAAGAGTTGCATCATTGAATGCAGTCTCATTGATAGCTACAGTAAGAGCTCTGTCAGTAGTTTTTGCAACGTCTACATCTATTGTAGTTGCCTCAGCATTTGTTTCCTTAGCATGACCGGTATCATTTCCGAAAACAAGATTTGCTGTTCCGCCTGCTGCTGCATCTGTAGCTCCCTTGATAGTTACACCACCGGCAACACCGGCACGTACAGCTACTGTAACTGTTGCCTCACCATCATTATCATCTTCAGTCAAACCTGTGATAGTAGTTCCGTCAGCTACAGTTGCAGGTGCTACCGTATATGTATATGTGACATTAGGCTCAAAAATAGTCAGAGCATCTTCATTGAACAGCACGATATCCTTATTTATGTTGAAAGTAAGATCAGATGCCTGTGAAACAGTGTGAAGGACCTTTGCAGCATCTTCTCCTTCACCTCCGCTGTTAGGAGTAGTTGCTGCCGAAGCGGTGATCGATGATACAGCCATAGCTGACACCATAATAACAGAAGAAACTGCTGATAACATTTTTATTATTATTCTTTTTTTCATAAAATCATTTCCTTTCATAAATAGATTTGTATTTGATCTTTTTACATTATACATACTCATGGAGGCTCACCTCTTGAATGATTAGGATTAGTATGTCGGTCAGAGCGGGCACGATTCATTTTTCTTCCCCTCCTTCCTCTTGCATATGAATAACAGGAATAATCCTGCGATCAACATCACTGCCGTAATCATCACATACGGTACAGCGTTATCTTTTATTCCTGTAGGTGGTGGAACATTTTCTTCTTCATGATAGATTATGTACACTGTAGGTTCTCCTGAGAACACCTGCCACTCTCCGTCAGAGGTAATTCTGTACATAATCTGGTGATCATTTATTCCGAGTCTGAGTTCAAGTCCGTCAGACACCATGTTTAGATCGGAGCTGTTTTCTGCTCCTGCTGCTCCTGCACCTATCTTTACATATTCCAGTGAATTCTCTGATCTTCCGTCGAGATCAGGCGGAACACGGTAAAGTCCGTTTCCCGTGCCATTGCTTATCACGAAATCGCTGCCGTTAGAGACGTCAAGTGCAGCATTCTGTACCAGAGGTCTTCCATTCAGAGTGCTAAGCACTGTTCCGCCTCTGTAGAATGGTTCATCTATCTCTGTAAGCGTTCCGTCAGCATCCTCTTTAACGTAAACTATCGTTGGCTTTCTGAAATACAGAAAATATAT
>JAFYGE010000069.1 GCA_017543335.1 Ruminococcus sp. | reverse complement strand
CCTTCCTCGTACACCTTCCCGCCAAAGGGTGGGAACCCTTTGGAATCCCTTATTGCCGGCTACGCCGGTCTTTATTTTATTATTATTATTATATTATGATACTATTCCCGAACGCTCGATTCCCTCCGTAAAATACTTCTGCAAACAAGTATAAAGTACCAGTATCGGCGTTATCGACAACAGACATCCTGCCTGTTTCCAGACTATCTGCTCCCTCGGATTTATCTTTATCGTAGCATCATTGAACAACGTCTTACTCAGTCTTATATCAAGGTCGGAAAGCACTGTTGCTATGGTATTAGTATTCGTGAAGAATGTCGTGCTCACATAATAGTCGTTCCAGTACCACACTACCGAGAACAGGAATACAGTAAGGAATGCCGAAGCTGCATTAGGTACCATTACCATGACGAAAGTCCTGAAAGGTCCGCAGCCGTCAATGTAAGCGGCATCCTCTATCTCTCTCGGAAGTCCCCTGAAAAACTGACGGAATATGAGTATCATAAGTCCGCCACGTATACCGTTAGCGGTCATAGCCGGCAGGTACATAGTCCACATGGTGTCGATGAGATTTATTTTCTCGCTTCCGAGGAAGTGTCTGAACTGCATATACAGCGGCAGTGATATGACCTGAGTCGGTACAAGTATCATCATTATGACGATACCAAAGAGTATCTTCTTGCCTTTGAAATTGAATCTCGCAAAGCCGTATCCGGTAACTGCACATGATACCACCTGCACGAATGAACATCCGATATTCAGCAGGAGCGTATTTTTCAGCGTATTCCAGAAGTCCATAGCCCTGATAGTCTCTTTCATAACGTCGAGAGTGTAATGTCTCGGCACCCACATTACAGTAGGGTCATTCATATCCATTTTGTCTCTGAAAGCACAGCTTATCATGTACAAAAGAGGGTAGAGGATGACGAAGCCGAGTCCGAAGATGATGACAAAACGGAAGAAAGGCCAAATTTTGTCCACGAGAGCCTTGCGTTTTACGTAGCTTCTCTCCTCACGGGTCATGTTCTCCATGCGGAGCTTTTTTAGCTGTCGGCTGCTGAGCTTATTCTTATCTGCCATAGCAGTTTTTTCTGACATAAACTCAGCCCCCTTACTCAACTTCATAGTAAATGAACTTATTTACTATGAACGTGATGATGCCTATAGCCGCAAGGACTATCCCGAAATATATCCAAGCCATTGCTGAAGCAAGACCGAATTCCCAGCTGCTTTTCAGTGAGAGGATACGTCCCATTACTATATTCATAGGATTTGTAAACGTATCTATGACCGTGAAGATGATGTTTGCCAGTATGAACGGACTTACGTATGGGAAGGTGATCTTCCAGAAGTACTCCCAAGCAGTTGCACCTTCCATCTGAGCCGCTTCTCTTGCCGAGGGCGGTATGTTCTGAAGTGCCGCAAGGAACAGCAGTATCTGTATGCCGGAGCTCCAGACGATACCGAAGATATTGTCGGCGACGGTCTGTATCATAAGACCCATTTTGTCGCTTATACCGTATATTCCGAGGAATTGCAGAAGCTCGCCGACAAGGTCAGTCGAGAACATAGTTGAAAACTGAGCCGCTTTTGTATTTTCGGTCGAGCCCATATCGCCGTTGATAATTTTCAGCACCGGTCCCGTAGCTATAATGACCGGCAGGAAGAAAACAGCTCTTGCAAGAGCACGTCCCCTGAATTTCTGGTTGAGTATAACTGCGATAAAAAGTGAGAATATGATTATCAGCGGAGTTTTCCAGAGTGTTTCGATAAGAGTAAGTCTCAGGTCTTCCGAGAATTCCTTGTCATTCAGAAAAGCGTCCTTATAGTTTTTAAGTCCGAGCCATTCAGTGTTGCTCTTACCGGTAGTTATAGTCACGTTATTGAAAGAGTACCACAGTGACTTCCCAAGCGGTATAAGGAAGAATATAATAGTTCCGATAAGCCATAGAGAGATGAAGCCGTATCCGTAAAGAGCTTTTCTGCGTTCATAGGATAAGCGGCTGCGTTTAGTCCCCGAGGCTTTTGCCTTGACTTTTTCGCTCATCAGAATTTTATTCCTCCTTCCTTTTCGATTTGTGCAAGGTCAAAAAGTCTGCCGTTGTGTTCGATAGTCCTTTCAGCGAAATTGACCTTTATAACTGAACCGTTTGAGTATGTTGAAGTTACGATATTACCGTCGTCCTCTTTTTTGTGGCTGACTATGAAAGAGTCGCTTACGTCGCTGAGTATCGGTGATATGAGCTTATACTCCTCAGCGGCAGTATCTAACCAGCTGCTGTAGTGAGCATAATAATAAATATCGAATTCTGTATCTTTAAGCTCATTTGCAGCCTCGTATATCATATCAAAGCTGAGGTCGCTTCCGGTCGCAGCAGCCATGAGCAGCATTTTCTCAGGCTCTGCGTCACCGTTTACAGCGGCGGTAGAGTACGGGATAAGTCCGTGCATGACTATCTGATAGAACGGTATATCCTCGTCAAAGACGTCGAATCTGCTTGAAGTCATGGGAACTCCGGTAATGCGGCTGACATATGGGAGTGCGTAGGCATTTGCACCGTCCGCAAGCATACCGTTACCGAGTTTATCGTCAAGCTTTTCATAGCTCTCAGTCAGTTTTTTCATGGCATCGTAGCGGGACACGCTCTTTCTGCCGTAGTCACCGTAAAGTCTTGTAGTCAGGTCAGAAACGGAGATGCCGTCCAGACCGGCGTCCGAGTAGTTGCCGGCAGCCTCACCGAATACATCGTTAAAGTAGTTCGGAGAGAGCAGGGACATATTTTTCTTGAAGCCGTCCGGAATACCGTAGGCACGGTCATAGCTGACTATGCGTGAGTAATTTCCGGTTATTCTGACTGCTGTATCGGTAAAGGAGTAATATCCGTTGCCGGAGTAGAAAGTGCGGTCATCGGAAACGGGATAAAACTCTATATCGTTGTCATCCATGTAGCTGACGAGCTTTTTGAAGTCCTTTTTTCCGCCGAGAGTCCACGAAGGTTTAGCGTCAGTATCGACCTTATTTTTTATGCCGTCACTCGTCCAGTTTTTGTATGACACTACCATTTCGTCAACACCGCTGTCGTTGAGTTGGCGGAGTATATCCTCAGCCTGACTGTAATCGGTAAATGAGGTTTTCATGGTCACAGGTATTCCGAGCACCGGTTTCTTTTTGAGAGCTCCGCCGTAGAAGTCGACATAGAGCGGAGAGCTTCCGGCACTTGTCTTTGCTTTTACTCCCTTTTCGTTTATGAGGTAGTTTCGGTAGCACTCAGCTACGTCCACATAGTCCGCATCTTTTTTTGCGATAGGGTAGTATCTCAGCTCTATATCGTCGGACTTGATGCCGCCCTTTTCAAATACGGTTATCTCCTGATGATTATTTCCCGGAAGATAGCAGGTATCCGTACCTCTGAGGGTGAAGCTGAAATTGCATATATTGTAGCTCGTTTTGGACTGCTTTGACGCTTTTACCGACAAAGATGCGTTTGTATCGCCCTTTGCAGCAACTACCATCATTGCATTGTCCTCTTTGACTATTCCGTAGACCGGAAGGTATATCTGCTCGGTAACAGCACCCTTTGAAGTCGGCACGGCTGTTACGTCAGGACCGTATACCTTCTGATTATAGGCATTTGTGAGCATAGTGCGGTTGTTGTTGAACCTCACGAGAGCACCGCTTCCGTCAGGGATGACGAAATAGCCGTCCTCTTTTGCGGAGGCAGCTCCGAAAGCTCCCAGCAGGGTGATGTCAGTAGCCACATTTGCGGACTCGCTCTCTTTGATGTCGTCAACTTTAAGGCTTGCTTTCAGGCAGTCCTTTTCGAGAGTGTACTCCACAGGGAAGCTGAAACCAGCTTTTTCGTAGTTATATGTGACTTTTATGCCGTTTTGAATATCGCTGACCTTCATCCGGCAGTCTGTAGTATTCGAGCGGAGAGTGTTGTTCTTGCTGTATTTCAGCGGAACACCGTAATTCATCACAGCAGATGAACGAAGCTCCTGCACGAGCAGGTCTGTAGCGTAGGTATCCTGCGTAGCTTCTATCGGTGCAGACCACCAGATATAGCCGGTTTTTTTATTTTCCAGACCTATATTTGCGTTCTTGTCGTCCACGAGCATACGGAAGTTCTCGTTTTCGGCAGCGTAGCGGAAGACGCCCAAGAAATGCTGCATATCGTCGGTGACCCACGCAAAGCAGTCGTTTTTCTCCGATGTGTAGACACGTTTTCCGTCCTCATCATGGGAGTAGACAAACAGCTCATCGACCTTTTTATTGTCGGAGCTTCTCAGCTCCAGAGTTTCGCCGCTGTCAGCGAGAAAAACATTTGGACTATCCAGCACCGAAATAACGGTGCGGACGCTTAAAAGCCTTCCGGACTTATCGTCAAGCTCTGCGATAAATCGACCTTTGTCGCTTATGTAAGTCTGGACATCTTTGTTTTTTCCGAGTTTTTTCAGTTCAGCCTCCGGCTTGCCTGTCACAGTATTTATCAGAGCACCCTCGCCCATTTTTTTCACGAGGTCTATTTCGTCCTCAGCAGCTTCCTTTTCAGCCTTTTGCTTGTCGGTCAGCTCAGTTTTTCGGGCAGGCTTTTTGCCGTCGCTGAAACCGTGAGCCTTCCATATCTCTTTTTCGTAGTCTTTAGCTCTGATAAAGACCTCAAATCCGTCGGCAGTACCGGCACTTTCCATATGCTTTCTTGCGTCATCAGCCGTGAATTCCGGAGCTTCCTCCGGTTCTTCACGTTTTAAAGTTCTTGAAGAAGCCTCATCCTCCGGAGCTTCTTCGTCCTCGACATCATAATTAATATTATCGTCCTCTGCGTGGATATTGACGGTCACGCAGAAGCTTGAAACGGCTGCAAGACACAGCAGGAAACGTTTAACTCTGTTCTTCATCATATCACCGCCGTTTCGTCAGACTCTTAGTCTGTATGTCAGCTCTGTGTAGATAGTTGATATAAATACCCACACCTGCTGCACGAGAGACATAAAGAGTACCAGCAGGAAAAGCATTATCAGCATAGCCGCTATAGTAAGGACTATTGCAAATACTGTCTTTCCGAATGAGTACTGGTGTACCGATTTTATCGCTGAAAACAGCAGTATAACAGTCCACCCGACACCTATTATCCTAACAGCCTGTATGAACACGATCTCGTCCTGTATGAGGATGTGCGACATGAGAACTGTTATAAAAACTTCTGCGATATAGGGTATCAGTGAATATGCACTGTATATGCAGATGTTTTTCATAGTGCCCTCGCCGTCAAGGAGAGTACACACCGCCCAGTTTCCGACTACCCATGCAGCGAATATCACGACGCTCTGCACAAGGTAGGGGATGATGCTGAAAGTCTTATCGTGGACAACTCCGAACTGAAAGCCGAAAAGTCTGCCGTTTGCTATCTGAGCTAAAAACAGCAGGAATACTATGAAAAAGGAGATTTTAACAGAGCCGGACTTCTTCCAACGCATATCCTCGAAGCCTTCGACAGGATGAGTTACAGCGTGTCTGACCCATTCTCTCTGTGTAAGATCCATCATAGCTCATCCCTCCTCTTTCTTTTTGAGTTCTTGATCGTCTTCTTCAAGACGTTTTGCCGCTGAAGCTGCGGCTGATGCACGTTTTTTGTTCCTTTTGCGGCTGAGTATCAAAAGCAGTGCGATGACTGCCGCTGACGCTGCTGCTATTTGTGAAAAATGTGCTTTCAGGAACTCTCTGCGGTATCCCTCGAAAGCCTTATTGTAAATGTTCGGAGCTTCCGCAAGTTTTGCGTACTTCATAGCTCCCTTGTAGTCGCCTTTTCTGAGCAGTGCAAGAGCTACGCCCTTATTCGCACGGCGATAGTTTCCGTCACGTTTCAGCACCTCGTACCACGGCTCTAAAGCTTCCTCGTAGCGGCCCTCGTTGTAGAGCTTGTTTGCTGTGTGGACTATCTCGCCAAAGGAAGTCTCCTTGAATATTGTGACCGTATTCTTGCTTGAATCGAGCACATACAGCGAATCTCCGCAGGACTCTACAGCAGTCGCAGCTTCAAATCCGCCGAGCTGTTTTGCTTTAGTACCTGTGATGAACAGCAGATTGCAGTCCTCATCGTACTGAAAGACTCTGCCGGTAGTATAGTCGAGGCAGTTTATATTGCCGTCCTCAGCAATATCGATGTCGACGATAGCGGTCCTCATGAGCTTATTCTGAGCGGAATCGTACATGGGGACACGGTCGCCGAATTCAAGCTGTAGATTGGCAAAGATGTTATTTCCTGCCGCATTGAGCTTCTTGACGGTATCAGTGGTCTGAGTGCCGGACTCTGAGCAGGTGAAGATGAAATCGCCGTCAATATCGAAGCTTGTGATTCCTGAGGGGACATTTCTTGCTTTATGAGCTTTTTTCTCCTCGGATGCGAAAAGATTGAAGATATAGTTACGGACTATCTCCGCAGTAGGCTCTACACGGTTTGCACCGTAAAATCCCGTGAACTCGCCTTCCGGAGAGAACATTGCCGCACCTGTGGTTATATTGTTGAGTACCACATAGACGTTTCCGGCTTTATCCGCAAGCACTCTCTGAGGGAGGAATGTGCGGCTGCTGCCGTATATCTCGGAGTCCGGCTTTGTTATCTCGCTGACGAAATTGCCGTCCTTGTCAGCGATAAGCACACGGGAGTTCTTATTGTCTGCGACATACATATAGCCATTCACCGGAGACACATATATCCCCATAGGCTTGCTGAGCTTTGTCTCAGTACCGTTTGGCATCCTGAAACCGTAGTATGTCTTTATCACACGGGTAAATTCGCTGTCGACTACTATTATGCGGTTATTATCGCTGTCGGTTATGTAGAAGTTATGGTCGGCATCGCAGAAAATATCGCTGGGCGACTTCATATGACCTATACCGAGGTCGATACCGGAAACGCTTCTTTCTGCGGTATAGCCAGCCTGTGAGGGTATAGCCTCGCCCCACCTGTCGTAGTTGTACACATCGTAAGGCTCTCCGGCAGAAGCGGTGAGCGGAGCGGATGCCGTGCCGCACATAAGCACACCTGATAATACCAGCGGCAAAAGCTTAGATATTTTTTTCACGTTCATATCCTTTCTCTGCTCACTATTCCTTGATACCGGAATGAGCCATTGTTTCTATGACCTGTTTCTGAGCTGCCATGAATACGATTATCGGCGGTATCAGCAGGAAAACTGCTGCTGCCATAGCAACTCCGGCTCTTGCCATTCCGGAGGATGCAGCCTGAGTAACTACAGTCGGCAGGGTCTTGTACTGCTCCTGAAAAACGACAGTACCGGTCTGGATATTCCAAGCTGCCTGAAAAGCGAATATAATCAGTGTCATGAGGGCAGGCTTCTGATTTGGCATGACTATCTGCCAGCATATGCGGAAAAGTCCGGCACCGTCCACCTTAGCGGCTTCTATCATCGAATCCGGTATCTGACTTATCGACTGTCTCATGAGGAAAAGTCCCATAGGAGATGCGATAGAGGGCAGTATCAGGGCGAGGTAGGTGTCTATCATCCTGAGTTTTGTCATGACCATGTACTGCATGATGTATATTACATTGCTCTGGTAGAGGAGAGCTACGACGATTATACTGTTTATCAGCTTACTTCCGGGGAATCTGCACTTTGCGAGCACGAATGCTGCCATTGAAGCAAATACGCACTGGCATATCGTTACTGTTGCTGTAACGAAGATGCTGTTGAAGACGTATCGTGAAAACGGAACACGGTTCTGGTGGAGCGTCTCGAACATATCGCTGAAATTGTCGAGCGTAGGTCTGAGGACGTAGAGTTTCGGCGGAAATACAAACAGTTCCTCCACCGGTTTTATGGACATTATTATAGTAAGGTATATGGGAAATACCATGAAAAGTCCGAGGACGGCGAGAAAGATGAATATAGCGACAGTTCCGCCTATTTTTCTGCCAGCCTGTCTGTTGGAAGCTTTGAGCTTAGCTGTATTGACCTGTGTCATCATTCCGCCTCCTTAGTCCATATATTTGCTCAGCATCTTGCTGATGAGCTTATTCAGCAGGAACATGACGACAAAGAGTATCATACATATAGCTGAGGCGTAGCCCATTTCGTATCTTACCCAGCCGTAGTCGTAGGCGTGGGTCATGATAGTGTGAGCCTTGTAGTCGGTACTTGGGAATCCAACGAGATTCTGAGCGACTGTGCCGGCTGTGAAAGAGCCGACTATCTGCATAACGGCTGCGAACATGAGCTGAGGTCCCATAGAGGGGATAACGATATAGATAAGCTCCTGCCAGCGTGTGCGGATGCCCTCTATAGCACCGGCTTCGTACATAGTTCTGTCGATATTCTGGAATCCTGCACGGAGTGCGAGGAAGCCTGCTCCGAGAGAAATCCAGAGCTGAACGACTATCGTTACTCCCAGAACGTATCTGCCGTCTGTGAGCCACTGTATGGGAGCATTGATGATACCGAGGTTTATCAGGAAAGAGTTGATATAACCATTCATATCGCCGCTGAAAATTAGCTGCCATACGGTGTATGCATTTGCCATTGACGGGATATAGAATACGAGTGTGAACAGAGTTTTCAGTTTTGGATGAAGCTCGTTTATGAGCCACGCAAGCAGAAAACAGAGTATATAACTTATCGGACCTGTAAAGAGTGCGAAAACTATAGTAACTCTTATTGAGCGGATGAATATTTTGTCGGAGAGGAAAAGCGTAGTATAATTTGAAAGTCCCACGTATTTCGGCGGCTGAGCTATATTGAAATCCGTAAAGCCCATAGGCAGGGACATTATTACAGGTATCACGGTGAATACGATGAAGAATATCATAAAGGGGGCAAGCATGGCATAGCAGGCTTTGTTCTGCTTTATAGACTTCCAGAGCGAATAATGTTTTGCTCCGGAGCCTTTTCTGACGTTTTCTTCAGCGTTCATCTGTGCCAAACGCATTACCTCCTTTCATCATTCATCAGTACTAAGACCGAGATTCTTACGTTTTCTTGTAATTTCGTCATTTATGTCACGGTTGTACCATATGAGGGTATCACGGGGATTCTCATGCTGGTTGACCGTTTCACGGAAAGCGTTCATGATATTTCTGGTGACCGCATAAGAGGACGGGATAACAGGTATTTCTGCAAGCTCATTCTGCTGAGCTCTCAGGCGTTCAAGCTCTGAATGTGACCACTGGAGCTGTCCGAGAGCTTCAAGGTTTGCGGTATCAAAGCGACCCATTCTTCCGAGAAGTCCCTCTATCTGAGTTCCGTATTGCACCTGAGTTTCCGTATCGGTGAACCACTTCACGTACTCCCATGCGTTTTCCTTATTGCTAACTTTATTGAATATCACAGCTCCTGCACCGTTGGAGTTAGCTGCGTGAGATACAGTGCCGTCCTCACGGAGAGTGCCGGGTACGGGACAGAAGTCCCACAGTCCTTTTATTTCCGGAGAAGCTACAGCAAGCTGGTTGCTGAAAGTATAGTTGGCGATGACCATGGGGTATTCGCCTGTACGGAAGCGGCTGTAAGCGTCATAGGACTGTACGAAGCTGTATTTTGTATAGAAATCAGTCCATTTCTCGAAGGCGTTTACAGCCTCTAAGGAGTCGAAAGTTGAGCGTGTCTGAGCGTCGTTGTAGTAGTTCACTCCCTGCTGCAACAGGAGCATAGCAAAGGTGTGACCTGATTCTGTAGCCGGAGAAATATTAGTCGGCGGCAGGACAAGTCCAACATTCATATAGTTTCTCTGTATCGCCGGCAGCATATCTATAAGCTCGTCCCACGTTTCCGGCGGATGATCGTAGCCGAGCTCCGTGAGTACGTCTGTTCTGTAGAACAGCATCGGAAATGACTGACTTATAGGCAGTCCGTAGCAGCCTCCGTCATAGGAGTACTGTGTAGTGGCATACTGCTGGAAACGTCCGGCGACTTCGGGGAAGTCGTCAAACTGTTTCATATCCACCAGCAGGTCACGGCAGGCGAGATTCACGGGAAATTCTCCGCCGAGGAACAGAGCAACGTCAGGACCTTTTCCTGCGAGAGTAGCCTCGACAACTCCGCCCACAACGAGATTTACCGATACCGGTATACCCGTATCCTGCATGAACTGATTTTCGGTCATTTCCTTTACTACCTGAGCCTGATCTCGTCCGAGAGCTACCCATACTGTTATAGCGTCCTCACCGGTAACGTCGGAGAGGGTAGTGTAGTCCTCAAAGAAAGAGCCGATAAAAGCGTCAAAGCTGAACTTCACGGACTTAGTGAATTTCTTCTTGCAGCTTGTGAAGTCCATGTCAGAGGAAGCAAATTCGATGTAGTCGACTTCGAGCGGCTGGTCACGGTAGTCTCTCATCCAAGCGGATATAGCGGTGATATTGTCCTTTATCTGGGCGAGGTAAGCCGGAATTTTCAGCGGCTTGTCCACGCACTTATCGAGTATGACAGTCATATTCCGCAGAGCTGCTGCTTCTGAGCCGGCACTTCCTGATAGACCTTCTATCTCATCCTGTATGTCTTTCAGCTCACCTGACAGTCTGTCGAATTCGTCCACAAGCTCCGGTATTTTTTCGTGGACGTAGTAATCCGTATACTGGTCCGGAGCAGGACCTGTCAGCATGAGCACCTTGCGGTAATATGTGTTCAGGTCGGTGACGACACCTTCAAGCTTGCGGATAGAATCGCCTATCTCGCCGGGGACAGCTTCAAGGGTGATAGTGTGGTCGGAGCTTGCATCGAGGTAGACGTACACATCGCCGTCATCGCTCTCAGGGCAGACAACGTCCCAGTTTTTATCATAGAAAAACCTGACCTGTTCAAGCTCACGGCACGGGACTTTACCGTCTATGTATATTCTTCTGTTGGAGTAGAATCCTCTCATCTGCTTCTGACGGGATTTTACACCTATCCTGTACCAGCCGTCGTTGCCGATGAGTTCTTTCGGAATATCCCATGTTACGGACTGTGTCGCTTTCTGCCAGTTACCGCTGCCGATAGTATTGTAGACTACCTTTCGTGGGTCAGAGGGTGAAACGAGGTAGTTTGTATTATCGTAGGTAGGATACAAGGTCTGGTCGGACTTATATGAGGCATTTTCGCCCTCAACACGGAAAAGTCTTGACGGAGTTTCCTCGACGCTCACGGAAACGTTCTTTGAAGAAAGGTACTCGCTGTAAGTCGGGACTTCATCAGGTGATGCGAATCGGAAGTACTCCAGAGCAAACTGAGCTTTTTCCGATGAAAAAGCGATTTCGTGAGCACCTTTTTCGAGGTAGAAGAACAGCGGCTCATTGAAAAGACCGTCCACATCCTCGACCCAGCCGGTCTGCCACATTTCTTTCTGTATCTGCGGCGGACGCACCTGATTTCCACGCTGGTCCTTGTAAATATCTTTTTCGTTGACCCAGACTCTGTTCAGAGTGATACGTGAAGCCGTATCGTAGGGGAGTCTGCCGTCGACGGACATAGAAAGCTCTATAGCGGAGCTTCCGGTTTCGAGTCCGCAGTATGAGACATCGAGGCAATAAATGCCTGTCTCAGGGACTTGTATATCGTATGAGACTTTACCGTCCTGACTTTCCCATAGGAGCACATTATTTTTTGTGACCCCGTTTGCGGAGTGAGAGCCAACAGTAAGATCTCCGTCACAGGAGCTGTAGTCAGCGGCGTTGACGAGAATTTCCTTATCCGGACGTTTGTCATTTGAATGGAGGTCGTAATAATCGCTGTAAGAGAGTATATCGGTATCGACCGGTTCGATGGTATAGTAGTCCTTCTCCATAGCCTCAAGAACGGCAGGAGAGGCTTTATATTCACGTTCAGTAGTTTCCTCTGCCCGGACTGGTAATGTTGTGCCGGAGAGGATAATGCAGGATATTATCCCAGCCGCTAAACGGCGGCATATAAATTTTAACTCCACAATTTATCCGCCTTTCCAATAAATATGTGATGTTGCCGTTACTGCATTTTTCGCTTACAAATAAGTATATCAAATATGCTCCCCCTTGTCAAGGCAGGCAGCGTGACGCTGCACCCATTTCACGCTTCGCTCGTAAACTCGCTTACTCTGTACGGATAGGGAAGTCGGTTTTCGCATACGCAAGTAAATCTGTATCCGGTGATGATGTTGTTTTTGTTAGCGTCACGCTGCCTGCTTGACAGACGAAGCGGTCTCAGTTATACTATTATATATAGTATAGCAAGTCGGAATAGGATACTATAGCGGAGCTGAAAGAGATATAGTTAAAATAAAATTATCGTTCATTAAAAATTTACAAAATAATCCACAAACTTTTGCTCCTTACCTATTGCAATCTGACGAAATATATGGTAAAATAGTATCTGTTGAGTGCACTGAATGTGCACTGACTGCAATAAGATATGCGTTGAAACGGAAGGTTGCTGCCGGTATGGCAGGTAATTTCCGTGGAGTATGTCCGATTTTAAACCGGGCGATCGGGATAGCGAACACAGTTTGTGGTTTTTTAGTATGCACAGCTTGCGTATGTGCGTTACTATGCCCTTTTTGTGCTCAATATGCGTGTTCACTCGGAAAACATAACCGTTTTTCGAGTTTTTTTATTCAGATGAAGCATGAAACACACGGCTGCGTGTGAATCCCGTATTTGCGTCCCCGTAAAATTCTTCAAGGAGGCGAAAATAATGGCAGTCAACGAAAAGATCAGATTCAAGATCAAGGGTTACGATCACGCTACTGTTGATATTGCAGCAGCTAAGATCGTTGAAGCAGCTAAGAGAAGCGGTGCGAGAGTTTCAGGTCCTATACCGCTCCCAACAGACAAGGAGATCGTTACTATCCTCCGTGCTGTACACAAGTACAAGGATAGCCGTGAGCAGTTCGAGATGAGAACTCACAAGAGACTCGTAGACGTTATCCGTCCTACAGAAAAGACAACTGCTGCTCTTGATAAGCTTGAGATCCCTGCAGGCGTAGACGTTGTAATGGAAGTTAAGTAATTCCAGTACGCCCCGAATCACCGCAGTGGGATGCGGAATGGCGGTAGTCCGCCGGTCAAGTTGATATACATCAACCAATAACCTATTAGGAGGAAATGAAAATGCAGAAAGGCATTATCGGTAAGAAGATCGGTATGACTCAGATCTTCGACGAGACAGGAAAAGTTGTTCCTGTAACAGTAGTAGAAGCCGGTCCATGTGTAGTAGTCAAGAAGAAGACTGTTGAAAACGACGGTTACGCTGCTCTTCAGCTCGGCTACGGCGATGTTAAGCCACAGAGAATGAACAAGCCTATGAAGGGTTACTTCGATAAGGCTGACGTAGGCTATAAGTCAACTCTTAAAGAGTTCAGACTTGATGACTGCGATACACTCAATGTCGGCGATATCGTAAAGGCTGATACATTTGCAGTTGGCGACGCTATCGACGTTGTCGGAACAAGCAAAGGTAAAGGCTTCCAGGGTGCTATAAAGCGTCACAACCAGCACAGACTTAAGGAAACTCACGGTACAGGTCCTGTTCACAGACAGGCTGGATCAATGGGTGCTTGCTCATCCCCTTCAAGAATCTATAAGGGCAAGGGCATGGCTGGTCACATGGGTGCTGAGCGAGTTACTGTTCAGAACCTCGAAATCGTTAAAATAGACGCAGAGAATAATCTCATCGCTATCAAGGGTGCTGTTCCAGGACCTAAGGGCGGTATAGTTTATATCGTTGACAGCGTTAAGGCTTAAGGAAGGAGGAAACGTATATGTCTACAATTTCAGTATTTGATATGGCTGGCAAGCAGGTTTCCGAAACCGAGCTCAATGAAGCTGTTTTCGGCATCACTCCAAACGAGGCTGTAATGCACGCTATGGTAGTTAACTACCTCGCAAACCAGAGACAGGGCACACAGTCCACACTTACAAGAACAGAAGTAAGCGGCGGCGGAAGAAAGCCTTGGAGACAGAAGGGTACAGGTCACGCAAGACAGGGATCAACACGTGCTCCTCAGTGGGTTCACGGTGGTATCGCTCTCGGACCTAAGCCAAGAGATTACAGATATTCCCTTAATAAGAAGGTTCGCAGACTTGCAATGAAGTCCGCTCTTTCAACTAAGGTTCTCGATAACAACATGATCGTTCTTGACGCTCTCGAGCTCGAAGGCTACAAGACAAAGACCATCGTTGAAATGCTCAAGGCTCTCGGCGTTGAGGGTAAGGCTCTCATCGTAACAGCAGAGAATGATGCAAAGGTAATCAAGAGTGCAGCAAACATCCCAGGTGTTAAGACTGCAGCTGTAAATACACTCAATGTTTACGACATACTCAACTACGATAAGTTCATCGTTGTTAAGAATGCCGTTGGAAAGATCGAGGAGGTGTACGCATGAGCAAGGCAGCACAGGATATAATCCTCAAGCCAGTAATCACTGAAAAGTCTATGGATGACCTTCAGACAGGCAAGTACACATTCAAGGTTGCTACTGATGCTAACAAGTCCGAGATCAAGAAGGCTGTAGAACAGCTCTTCGGCGTTAAGGTAGATAAGGTAAATACCATGAACTGCAATGGTAAGGAAAAGAGAGTCGGCAGATACTTCGGTAAAACTGCTGATTGGAAAAAAGCCATCATCACTCTTACAGAGGATTCCAAGACAATCGAATTCTTCGAGGGTATGGTTTGATAGAGGCTCAGACCTCTCGTTATGGGAGTAATGCTCCCGCAAAAAATGCATTAAAGGAGAAAAGTTAAAATGGCTATAAAGACTTATAAGCCTACGACACCTTCGAGACGTCAGATGACTGTAACTGATTACTCGATCCTGTCAAAGGTTGAGCCGGAGAAGAGCCTTCTTGAACCAATGAAGAAGAAGTCAGGAAGAAACAGCTACGGCCGTATAACAGTTCGCCACAGAGGCGGCGGTAACAGAAGAAAGTACCGTGTAATAGATTTCAAGAGAGACAAGGATAATATGATCGCTGTTGTTCAGACTCTTGAGTATGATCCGAACAGAAGTGCGTTCATCGCTCTCGTACAGTACGAGGACGGCGAGAAGAGATACATCCTCGCTCCAAACGGCTTAAAGGTCGGCGATAAGGTAGAGTCCGGTCCGGAGGCTGATATAAAGCCAGGTAACGCTCTTAAGCTCGCTGACATCCCAGTTGGTACATTTATCCACGCTATAGAGCTTTACCCAGGCAAGGGTGCTCAGCTCGTAAGAAGTGCCGGCAACCAGGCTCAGCTCATGGGTAAAGAAGGTGCTTACGCACTTATCAGACTTCCTTCCGGCGAGATGAGAAAAGTTCCGATAGGATGCAAGGCTGCAATCGGTCAGGTATCTAATATCGATCACGAGAATGTAAACTACGGTAAGGCTGGTAGAGTCCGCAATATGGGCTGGAGACCTACTGTTCGTGGTTCTGTCATGAACCCATGCGATCACCCACACGGTGGTGGTGAAGGTAAATCACCAGTCGGACGTCCGGGCCCTGTTACTCCTTGGGGTAAGCCAGCTCTCGGTTACAAGACTCGTAAGAAGCACAACAGAACTGATAAGTTCATCGTAAAACGCCGCAACGGTAAGTAATCTGAAAGGAGGAACTGATAAATGAGCAGAAGCATCAAAAAGGGACCTTATGTCCAGGAAGTTCTCCTGAAGAGGGTCGTTGCAATGAACGAAGCCGGCGAAAAGAAGGTTCTCAAGACATGGAGCCGTTCTTCAACAATATTCCCGGATTTCGTAGGTCACACATTCGCTGTACATGACGGTCGTAAGCACGTTCCGGTATATGTAACAGAGGATATGGTAGGTCACAAGCTCGGTGAGTTCGCACCTACAAGAACATATAAGGGTCACGCTGGATCCAAGACATCAAACAACGGTAAGAAATAAGCGGAAGGAGGAGTTATGATGGAAGCAAGAGCTTATTTAAGAAATGCTCGTATATCACCAAGAAAGGTGCAGATCGTGCTTGATCTGATCAGAAACAAGCCTGTTGACATCGCTTTGGCTACTTTAGATCTTACTCCGAAGGCTGCAAGTCCTATCGTTGCAAAGCTTGTAAAGTCCGCTATGGCAAATGCTGAGAACAACTTCAGCATGAATAAGGATGATCTCTACGTTGCAGAGTGTTTCGTTACACCTGGTCCTATAATGAAGAGAATCATGCCAAGAGCACAGGGCAGAGCATACAGAATTTTAAAGAGAACATCACATATCACAGTTGTTCTTAAAGAAAAAGAATAATCCCAAGGAGGTTTGAAAAATGGGCCAGAAAGTTAATCCACACGGACTCCGTGTCGGCGTTATAAAGGATTGGGATTCACGTTGGTACGCTAACAAGGCTGATTTCGGCGATACTCTCGTTGAGGACTACAACGTTCGTAACTTCATTAAGAAGAGCTTATATGCTGCTGGTGTTCCCAGAATTGAGATCGAGCGTTTTGCTGATAAGGTAAGAATCCACATCCACTGTGCTAAGCCTGGTATCGTTATCGGTAGAGGCGGTGCAGAGATAGAAAAACTCAGAGCTAAGCTTGAGAAGATGATGAACAAGCAGGTTTTCATCAACATCATCGAAGTAAAGCAGCCTGATCTTGAAAGCCAGCTCGTTGCTGAGAAGATCGCTCTCGACCTCGAGAACAGAGTATCTTTCAGAAGAGCTATGAAGCAGTCAATCGGAAGAACTATGAGACTCGGTGCAAAGGGTATCAAGGTTAAGGTTTCCGGTCGTCTTGCCGGTGCAGAGATCGCAAGAAGCGAAAGCTATCACGAGGGTACAATCCCGCTCCAGACAATCCGTGCAGATATCGATTACGGCTTCGCAGAGGCTGATACAACATACGGTAAGCTCGGTGTAAAGGTTTGGATCTACAAGGGCGAAGTTCTCAAGGGCGATGCAGCTAAGGCAGCAGCTCAGAGAGAAAAGATCGAGAAGAAAAACGACAGAGGTAACGACAGACGCCGCCGTGATGACCGCAGAGACGGTAACAGACGTGGCGGAAACAGAAACTTCAATCGTGACGCTAAAAGAGAAGGAGGTAATCAGTAATGCTGCTTCCGAAGAGAGTAAAGTACCGCAGAGTCCACAGAGGACGTCTGAAGGGTAAGGCATACAGAGGTAATAAGGTAACTTACGGTGATTTCGGTCTTCAGGCTCTTGAGCCAGCTTGGATCACCTCTAACCAGATCGAGTCTGCCCGTATCGCTATGACAAGATATATCAAGCGTGGCGGTCAGGTTTGGATCAAGATATTCCCAGACAAGCCAATCACAGAGAAGCCTGCTGAAACACGAATGGGTTCCGGTAAGGGTTCACCAGAATACTGGGTAGCAGTCGTAAAGCCAGGCAGAGTTCTCTTTGAGATAAAGGGCGTTCCTGAGGAGACTGCAAGAGAAGCTATGCGTCTCGCAATGCACAAGCTTCCTATCAAGTGTAAATTCGTAACTAAAGCAGAGCAGGAGGTTGAGCAGTAATGAAGGCATCAGAAATCAGAGAAATGTCAGTTGATGAGCTCAACGAGAAGCTCACCAGCCTGAAGGAAGAGCTCTTCGCTCTCCGCTTCCAGCTGGCTATCAATCAGCTTGATAATACAGCTCGTCTCAAGGCTGTAAAGAAGGATATTGCCCGCATAAAGACATCTCTGCGTGAGGCAGAGCTCAATGCTGAGCAGTAAGAAAGGGAGGATTTAGCTAATGTCTACTGAGAGAAACCTTAGAAAAACAAGAGTAGGTAAGGTTGTAAGCGATAAGATGGATAAGACCGTCGT
>JAFYGE010000068.1 GCA_017543335.1 Ruminococcus sp. | reverse complement strand
GTTTGCTCTCTCTTGTGAGACAGCTTTAATATTATATCACATCTTTTTGAATTTGTCAAGTACTTTTTTCAAGTTTTTTCAAATTCTTTTTTATGTGACCGCCGCTCCTTTTGGCTGAGCAGCTTTTCTATTATATCACATTTCTTTTTGTTTGTCAAGTACTTTTTTCAACTTTTTTCAAACATTTTTCTGTGATACCCGCTCCTCTCAGAGCAGCTTTAATATTATATCACTTATCTCAGGTTTTGTCAAGTACTTTTTTCCAAATTCTTTTTACTTTTCCCAAAGTCTCATCTGGAACTTCTTTTACTCGACCTCTCCGTCGACTTAATTATTATACCACTTCTGTCACATTTTGTCAAATAGAAAAAGCTCTGTTTGTTCCTGCCTTTTTTGTTTATATTACCACTCAATATGATTTACATATATTGGCTATATCAGTATAAATCTCAGAACAAACAAAACTCCTACTATTATACAAGAAATATAAGCCATACGGCTGCTGCCGAATTCATCAAGGAACCTGAACTCCTCCGGAGCTTCCGTATTATACACTATTATCTTTGTTTCGCCGTCTTTAAATGCGTTATTATAACCGGCTCTGTCTTTAGCGATTATCTCTTTGTCGCCGTCTACGGTGCGAAACTTTACTTTATGTGTGAATCTGCCCTTTCTATCCTTTTCTGACGACAGTATCTCAGCTACACACTGCTTTCCTTTTTTAAGGAACAGGCTCATTTTAAGGAGCATCCCAGCTCCGAATAATATCGCTGCTGCTCCTATTAATATTAAAATTATTCTGTACATTTTTCACTTCCACTTTTATAAATCATTCTTTTGCAGGAACTTCTTATAAATATCTGTGAGCTTATCCGGTATTTTCGCATACATCATATGACCCTCGTTGAGCATATGAACCTCCGCATTACACTGATCTGCGTAATTCTTTGCAGCCTGCTGCCATGTCATCGACTTTACCGGCGACTTCATATTGCTTACCACAAAACACGCCGGACATCTCAGATAACCTGTATTCTCCGCTTTTTTCGCATTTTCTTCAGCGAGTATCGACTCCTCAAATACCGCTTCACTTGCAATATTATTGTAGTACACTTCCTCGTAGGTCTTTTTTTCTTCCTCTGTAAGCTCACTGCCGGTCATTAGTCCGGATGCATTAACGGTCTTGTTTCTTGTTAGCTTATCAAGTAAACCTCTTTTGGCTATCTTCTGCATCAATGCCCTTGTTTTTTCGACCATTTTCTTCTTCTTTTCATGAGGTATTTCCTTTGCCTGAGCTTTCATCATGTTCGGGAATCCCATATCTATCCCCAACACTGCTTTGACTTCTTCCGGATATGTGTTTGCCCACCATATTGCTTCAAAGCCCGAATAGGAGTGCGGTGCGAGTATATACGGTGGCTCGATATTCAGGCTCTTTAAAGCTGCTCTGCTTTCTTCTACGAGATTTTCGACTGTTCTTGCTGTTTCGGCTTTGCCGCTTAGTCCATAGCCTGCTTTCTCGACTACCGCTATACGATATTTATCTGACATTCTTCTATATATCGGCTTATATTCAAGTCCCGGACATCCAACTCCCGAACCTGCCATAAATATTATAGTAATGTCCCCTTTGCCTTCTGTGTATACATTTATATCTGTTTTTCCGACTTTTGCTGTGATTCCGTATTTTATCATCGTGCCACCTCATATTCTTTATCATTTTATAAAAAGCGGACAGCCACAAACTGTCCGCTTTAATTAACTATGTACCTTAGTCTTTTCAAAAAACTTATGCCATGAGCTTAACCATTACAGCCTTCTGAGCGTGGAGACGGTTCTCAGCTTCCTCGAATATCTCATTTGCGTGAGCCTCGAATACTTTCTCGGTTATCTCCTCTTCACGGTGTGCCGGCAGACAGTGGAGCACCATTGCGTCCTCGTTTGCCTGAGCCATGAGCTCATCATTTATCTGATAGCCTTCAAAAGCCTTCTTACGCTTTTCTGCTTCGCCTTCCTGACCCATAGATGCCCAAACGTCAGTAATAAGCACATCTGCACCCTTTGCAGCCTGCATAGGTGAGTTGGTCATTTCAAACTTATCGCCATAACCCTTAGCGAAATCGAGTATCTCCTTTGGAGGCTGATAGTCGTCCGGACAAGCAATAGATACAGACATACCAACTTTAAGGCAGCCTACGATAAGAGAGTTTGCCATATTATTTCCGTCGCCGATAAAGCACATCTTCAATCCGTCGAAGCTTCCCTTGAACTCACGGATAGTCATAAGGTCGGCAAGCACCTGACAAGGATGACAGAAATCTGTAAGTCCGTTGATTATCGGGATAGAGCCGTATTTTGCGAGGTCCTCAACTTCTTTCTGCTCGAAAGTACGGATCATTATACCGCTGAGGTAGCGTGAAAGAACACGAGCTGTATCCTGTACAGGCTCTCCTCTGCCTATCTGGAGGTCATTTGAAGAGAGGAACAGTGGATATCCGCCGAGCTGATACATACCTGTTTCAAAAGAAACTCTTGTACGTGTTGAAGCCTTCTGGAATATCATTCCGAGGGTCTTGCCTTTGAGGTGGGGATGTGGGATACCGTGCTTCAGCTCATATTTAAGCTGGTCAGCAAGGTTGAGTATATCTATGATCTCTTCTGTACTGAGATCAAGCATTTTAAGTAAATGTTTCATTTCAATTTATCCTTTCAATCTGATTATTTCTGCTTATTCATTTCGCCGAAAACCTTATCTACTGCAACTGCAAAAAGCGGTATATAGTCATCAAATGCAGTATTCTCAATATCAACGTCATACTGGAGATCACCTGTAACGCCTACTTTTGTTGCAATATGTCCTACCAGTTTTTCGTTGAGGATTATCTCGAAATTCTTTCTGTCCTTGCTTGTTATCAAGAACTTCATATTTTTTCCGGTTGCACTTATACTTGGATCAAGGAACAACGATTTACACTCCATTTTCATGAAAGAATCGTCGTTCAGAACGATATTGAAAAAAGGTTTTCTTTCATCGCCAAGCTGTATGAATGTATAGAGATTATAGTTGCTTGCGTCCAGAAGGATATACCTCTGACCGAAACCTTTTTTCTTGATGTTATACATAAGTTTCTGTTTTTTATCTTCAACGATATATTTATTGCCTCGTGATATTACTACAAACTCCATGCTCATTCCTCCAGTATTTCCATCAATATTTTAAGTCCTTCCATGATCTCATCGTCAGAAATCGTAAGAGGCGGAAGCAGTCTGACTTTCTCTTTTGCTGTAAGTATGAGAAGTCCCCTATTCAACGCTTCCTTAGCTACATCTCCGGCTTTTTTGCTTTTAAGACTAATTCCGATCATTAATCCGAGACCACTTACCGAGGTAACTTCGCTGCATTTTTTAAGTTCAGTTTTTATCAATTCAGCTTTTCTTTCGACATCTTCAAGAAAACCTTCGCTTGTTACTCTTTCGAGTACCGCAAGTCCGCCTGCACAAGCTATCGGATTTCCGCCGAAAGTTGAGCCGTGAGTGCTTGGTGTAAGAACACCGCTGCATTTTTCATTCATAAGGCAGGCACCCATTGGAATTCCGCCTGCGATGCCTTTTGCAAGAGTTGTTATATCAGCTTTCTTACCGAAATGGTCTCCTGCAAGGAATTTGCCTGTTCTTCCGACACCGCTCTGAACCTCATCAGCTATAACAAGTACATCTTTTTCAGCACAAAGCTCAAATACCGCATCAATGAATTCTTTATCGAGGGCAATTACTCCGCCTTCGCCCTGAACGTATTCAAGCATAACAGCACAAACTGTATCGTCAAGCTTAGCTTTAAGGTCGTCGACATCGTTTGCTTTTACGTTTATAAAGCCTTCAAGGAATGGGAAGAAGTAGTTATGGAACACATCCTGACCTGTAGCAGAAAGAGTTGCCATAGTCCTTCCGTGGAAAGAATTCACAAGAGTTATGATATTATGTCTTCCCTTACCGTACTTATCGAAGCTATACTTCCTTGCAGTCTTTATAGCACATTCATTTGCTTCTGCACCGCTGTTGCCGAAAAATACTCCTTTATATCCGGCAGTCTTACAGAGTTTCTCTGCAAATTCTGCCTGTACCTCAGTATAATAATAATTTGAATTATGCTGAAGAGTTCTGACCTGTGCACACACTGCATCTGCCCATTTTTCATCGCAGTATCCGAGCGAATTCGTACCTATACCGCTTCCGAAGTCGATATACTGCTTTCCGCTTTCATCCACACAGCGTCTTCCTTGTCCTTTTTTCATAGCCAGAGGGTATCTGCCATAAGAATGTACAACATATTCATCAAATTTTTTCATTGTATTTTCGTTACTATTCATAAAAATTCCTCCTACAGGACAAGTCTGACCTCTCGCAGACTCTTCATTATATAATAAGACACATTATAATTATAACGCTGATGCGGTCATAAAATCAACAATCTCATACTTAATACGAGTAAACTTTTTGTTAACTCGTTATAAATTTTATTCATCAAGTGAACTGTGTACCGATTCCTTCATTTGAAAGTATCTCGATAAGGATAGAGTGAGGTACTCTGCCATCGATGATAACAGTCTTGTTTACTCCTCGTCTTACAGCCTCTACACAGCAGTCTATCTTTGGAATCATACCGCCGGAGATAATTCCCTGTCTTTTCAGGAATGGTACTTCGCTGACATTTACTTCCGGAATCAGTGTGGACGGGTCGTCCTTATCTCTGAGAAGTCCGGCAATATCTGTCATAAGGATGAGGTTTTCTGCACCAAGTTCAGCAGCTATACGTGCAGCAGCGGTATCCGCATTTATATTGTATGTATTACCCTCACTGTCTGTTGCTACTGTAGCGATAACAGGGATATTTCCGTTTGCAAGAGCATCGAGGATAGGCTTTGTATTTACCTTTGTTATCTCGCCAACCCAGCCGAGGTCCTGACCGTCGTCAGTAGTCTTTTTCTCAGCCATGAGCATTTCGCCGTCGATTCCGCAAAGTCCGACTGCACTTCCCTTGTGCTGAGCAAGAAGCTGTACGAGCTCTTTATTTACTTTTCCAGAGAGCACCATTTTAACTACGTCTACTGTAGCATCGTCTGTATAACGCAGACCGTTTACGAATCTGCTCTCTATATTGAGCTTTTTCAGCATATCATTTATCTCAGGACCGCCGCCGTGTACGAGTACGACTTTTACTCCTACAAGAGAGAGAAGCACGATGTCGGTCATAACAGCGTCTTTGAGTTCTTTATTTGTCATAGCGTTTCCGCCGTACTTGATAACAAGTATCTTATTATTGTATTTCTGTATATAAGGCAGAGCGTCTATAAGCACCTGAGCCTTATTCTGATTTGATATTTTTTCCATATTTATCATTCCTTTTATTCAATGATTTTCTTTAGCTTTTTTTCAGCCAGATCCGGTCCATTTATGCCACGAAAAGCTGATACGTAATTTTTAGGATCTGTTACTTCCTTATCCTTGCGGATGAAGTATAATATCCCTATATGACGTCCGGCAGTATAGGTTTTCGTTCCGGCTATGTCTTCGATCGGCATATATCTGAACCTTTTGTTATTTACCACCATTACTCGCCTGTTGGTGATAGCATATTTCTCCTTAGAACCTGCACGTTTGAAAACAAAAACCAGAGTCAGTATGCTTGCCAGAAAAACCAAAACGTACAATAATAGATAATCAAAATATATATCTATCATAAAGGGAAATACTGGAACAGAGACAAGCAGTATAAATATCGCCAAGAAGAAAAGACAGGTATGTCCGCCACGCTCAACCACGGTGGCTTCTTTTTCGGTCTCGCCCACCCATATAAAATACTCGCCATATTCAAGATACCCTTTAAAATATTCAGATATTCTATTTACGTATCTACTATATTCTACTTCTACTTCATCATCGCTGTTTTCTGATAAATTCGCTAAAAGATCATCACTATTATATTCTGACATAAATACGCCTCATTATGAACGGTAATCGCCGTTTATCTTTACATAATCATAAGTGAGGTCACAGCCCCATGCAACTGCTGAGCCGTTTCCGCTGCCGATAGAAATTATTATCTCGATAACTTCCTCGCCGAGTATCTCTTTAGCTTTTTCCTCAGAAAACTCAACTCCGGCACCATTCTTGCATACGTCTATAACGCCCTTTGCAGAGCCTATCTTTACATCGACCTTGTTTATATCAAACTCAGCGTCAGCATAGCCGACTGCACAGAGGATACGTCCCCAGTTAGCGTCCTCACCGAACATTGCTGCCTTAAAAAGACTTGAACAGATAACAGACTTTGCAACAATCTCAGCTGTCTTGTCGCTGTCGGCACCTGAAACTGCACACTCGATGAGTTTTGTAGCTCCCTCGCCGTCCCTTGCCATCATTCTTGCAAGGTTCATCATTATAGCATAAAGAGCAGTCTGGAACTTTTCAAATTCTCCGTCCTCTTTGGTGACAGGCTTGTTTCCGGCACTTCCTGATGCCATTACGCATACCATATCGTTTGTGGAAGTATCTCCGTCAACGCTTGCACGGTTGAGTGTTACCTTTACCACATCGCTGAGTGCTCTCTGAACAAGCTCCTCAGAGATAGCTGCGTCAGTAGTTATGAATGTGAGGGTAGTTGCCATATTCGGGTGTATCATACCGCTTCCCTTGAGCATACCGCCCATTGTGCAGGTCTTTCCGCCAAGCTCGAACTCAACAGCAACTTCCTTTTTCTGAGTATCAGTAGTCATTATAGCTTCAAGAGCACGAGAATTTCCGTCATAGGTAAGTCCCTCTGCAAGCTCTTTCATACCGTTTGCGATAGGCTCGATAGGGAGCACCTGTCCGATAACACCGGTAGAAGCTACGATAACGTCATCAGCATCAATGCCAAGCTCCTTTGCAGCAAGCTCGCACATTTTATTTGCCTTCTCTACGCCGTCAGCATTGCAGGTATTGGCATTTACAGAGTTTACGATAACTGCCTTTGCCCTGCCGTTTTTCAGATGCTCTTTTGTTACGAGTATCGGAGCACCCTTTACTTTATTAGTAGTATATACTGCTGCTGCGGTACATTCTGTATCTGCAACGATGAGTGCGAGGTCGTTTTTCTTCTTTGTTACGGAAGCTCCTGCATGAGCAAGTCCGCACTGTATGCCGTTTGCTTTGAATCCCTTAGCGGCACAGACTCCGCCCTCTACAAATTTTATATTCTTAACAGCTTTAAGCTCCATGATATATTCTCCTTTTCACGTATCTATACGTGTCATTTCCTTTATAGCTTTGTTACGGTAAACAAGGTCTGTCCGCTCGGTGAATCCCATTTTCTCCCAGAAAGCATTTCCGACCTCATTACGGCTGAATACCACAAGTGCAGTCTTGTTTATGCCCTGCTTTTCGAGTGCAGACATTGCTGCTTTTACCAGACTTTCTGCGATACCCTCTCTTCTTCTATCAGGTGAAACTGCGGTGTGGTAGATATATCCACGTCTGCCGTCATTTCCGGAAATTATGACACCAATGATATTTTCTCCGTCCTCTGCGACAAAGCAGGTCTCAGGATTACGGTCGAGGTACTTACTGATGCCTTCTCTTGAATCATCAATATCATTCAGTCCCATGCCCTTGCATGAGAGACAGAGTGCATATACCCTTTCATAGTCACCGATATTCATTATCCTGATATTCATACCGTTACCTCTCAGCCGATTTTCTCGATGAAGTCCTCAACGACTTTAAGAAATTCTGCTTTATCCTTTTCCACGCTCCAGTTATGGGAAAGAGCCTTCAGCTCAGCATCTTTCAAGAGCGGTCTTATATCGTCATATCTCTTGCACAGATATTTTTCCTTTGCATTGCAGAGATTAGCCATAAGCTGTCCCTCGTACATTTCTCCGGTAAAAATATCGTCCTTCAGCATTTCAATTGCTCTGTTTATAGCCACTACTGAGAATATCTTCTGACGAAGCATACGGCTGACATCGGCAACTGTAAGCTTATCCTCAGTTTTTTCCATAACGGCATTGAACCATTCCTCTACAGGATAATCAAGTCCGTCGTCGGGTATAAGGTCATATTCATATATTTCTCTCAATGTTTTGTTATGCATAATTATACCTCCTGATACGGGGGGTTATCAGACTGAACATTAAACCAGACCCGTAGTTTCATCAATTCCCATCATTATATTAAGGCACTGAACAGCAGCTCCGCTTGCACCTTTTCCGAGGTTATCAAGTCTTGAACAGAGGAGTATCTGCTCATCGTTTCCGAATACGAACACCTGCATCTTGTTCTGTCCGCTGAGTGTATTTGATGCGAGGAAGAAAGCTTTCTGCTCGTCTGCTGACATGAGCGGCATTACCTCTATCATGTTTGCACCGGCATAGTGCTTCTTGTACATCTCGTGTATCTGTTCAGCTGTGAACTTCTTTGGCAGAGTTCTTGTCTGTATCGGTACACTTACTACCATTCCGCTGAAATAATCACATACCATAGGGTTAAACATAGGAGTATATTTAAGTCCGGATATAGCCTTCATCTCAGGAAGATGCTTATGCTGCTGAGAGAGTGCATACTGTCTCGGACTGTTGAACTCAAAAGGCTTATCGTCGCCTTCATATACAGCGATAGCCTTTTTGCCTGCACCGCTGTAACCTGAAGTTGCATATGCAAATACAGGGAAATCGTCAGGTATGATGCCATTATTCACAAGAGGATATACTATTGAAGCAAATCCGCTTGCATAGCATCCCGGAACTGCTACTCTGTTTGAAGTCTTTATCTTCTCTCTGTGAGCCGGAGAAAGTTCCGGAAAACCATAAGCCCAGTCCGGATTTGTTCTGTGTGCAGTTGAAGCGTCAATGATACGAACATGGTCGTTATCCACAAATGATACAGCTTCTCTTGCAGCGTCGTCCGGCAGGCAGAGGAATGTATAATCAGACATATTTATAAGTCTTGCTCTCTCTGCTGAGTCCTTACGCTTATCCTCGCTGATGCGGAGAAGTTCTATATCATTTCTTCCCTCGAAACGCTCTAATATTTTAAGTCCGGTAGTACCTTCCTGACCGTCTATATATACTTTTACTGACATGATCCTGTCCTCCGATTAAGAGGCAATACCGCACAAAGCACACCTTACGTTTTTGTGCAGTATTACCAAGAATTATTAATATAGCAATAATATATTTATAAAATTCACGTCGGTCAAGCCGAGGGAAGCAATGCAAATCATCCGTAAAACTTCGCTTCGCTGGTTTTACTGCTTTTTAGGGGGACGCTGTCCCCCTCTCACACCCCCTGCCAGAGAGAGAACCTCTCTCTGGACTCTCATTATGTCCGACTTCGTCGTTTTATAGATATTTAATTGCCTGAGTAATAAATACGGCTATTTTCTTTTTTTCTTCTTTTTCTTTGAAGTTTTTCTTATATATTTCTGCCGTTTTGGATCACCCTGATCCGACTGATCCTCTTTCATAGAATGCCATACACTTATTATAAGTGTGGCAGCTACTATAAATATGAACCACCATAAATATGCTTTAGGTCTTACAGGTATCCATAATCCCATAACGAGGACACCTACCACCCACAGGACTCCCATGAAAATGGTCAGACCGATCGTAAATACAACGTCCTTTTTCTTCATCAGCCAAGTAATGCTCCGAGCTGAGATTCTGCAAGAGCTATCTGCTCCTTGACTGCATCAGGTGAAGGACCACCCTCAGACTTACGCTCTCTTACGCAGGTGTCGAGGCTTATTGCATCATATACATCATTATCAAATATATCAGTCATAGCCTTATAGTCCTCTATCGGGAGGTTTTCAAGGGTGAGTCCCTTTTCGATACACTGGGCAACAAGAGTACCTGTTATCTTGTATGCATCACGGAAAGGCATTCCCTTCTTTACGAGGTAATCAGCACAGTCCGTAGCGTTTATGAATCCCTTTGCGGCAGCGTTTCTCATGTTATCTTTCAGTACACGCATAGTTGCCAGCATAGGAGTGAAAGTCTTGACACAGAGCTTAACGTTATCTACAGCATCAAATATAGCTTCCTTATCCTCCTGCATATCCTTGTTATACGCAAGGGGGAGTCCCTTCATCATTGTAAGCAAAGTCATAAGGTCGCCGTTTACACGTCCGGTCTTACCTCTTATGAGCTCGGTAACGTCAGGGTTCTTCTTCTGAGGCATTATTGATGAACCTGTAGCAAAAGCGTCATCAAGTTCTACAAATTTGAATTCCCATGAGCACCAGAGGATTATTTCCTCGGAAAAACGTGAGAGATGTGTCATCAGAAGTGACAGTGCACAGTTCAGCTCTACACAGTAATCACGGTCTGAAACTCCGTCAAGGCTGTTTGCCATCGGAGCTGTAAAGCCAAGAAGTTCAGCAGTCTGCTTACGGTTAGTCTTGTAAGTAGTACCTGCAAGAGCTCCGCAGCCAAGCGGACAGTAATTCATACGCTTTCCGGCATCATGAAGTCTCTCTAAATCACGGAGAAGCATCCAGACATATGCCATAAGATGATGAGCAAATGTTATTGGCTGAGCTCTCTGAAGATGAGTATATCCCGGCATGATAGTCTCGGTATGCTCTTTTGCCATTTTGATAAGAGTATTTATAAGCTCAACAACAAGTGATCTTATCTCTGTTATTTCGTCACGGAGATAGAGTCTGAGGTCAACTGCGACCTGATCGTTTCTCGAACGTGAAGTATGAAGTCTTTTGCCTACTGCTCCAAGACGCTTTGTGAGCTCGGCTTCAACGAACATATGAATATCCTCAGCATTAGGGTCAAGCTCCAGCTTGCCTGAGTCTATATCAGCGAGTATCTCTTTTAGTCCGGCTATTATTTCAAGGCTGTCCTCTTTAGTAATGATACCGCAGTCTCCCAGCATGGTAGCGTGGGCGATACTGCCCTGTATATCATGACGGTACATACGTCCGTCAAAGGCTATTGAAGAATTGAAAGCGTTGACTCCTGCGTCTACCTGCTTTGAAAATCTTCCTGCCCACATCATATCTGCCATTGTCTTTACTCCTTTATATTAATGCTATTTACTATTGCGTATTTTCCGAACATTTCTGTTCATCATATGTCTGCCATAGTATCTGTATGCAAACTTCCTTATTGCACCAATTTCCTGACTATGCTCTTTCAGCATTTCATCAGGCGAATCAAAAACTCCGAAATCCTGATTTATACCTTCGCTCTGGATATAGGTATTATTTCTGTCGAAGTCCACCTTAATATTACGAAAGTCCTTGACCGCAACACCGTATCCGCAGAAAGCTCCTTTACAGTTTTTATTTGCTTTTTGAAGTTTTCTGATATACTCCTTATCTACTATAAGACCTTCCAATTCATACCATTTGTCCTCAAAAAGCACTTCTACCCAACTGTGAAATACATTTTGTGGAGCATGACGGTATACAAAACCAGTCATTGCACCTTTTTGCAATTTCTTATCTATTGTAAATCCGTGAACCCTGCATTTTATTCCGCAGGCACGAAGAAGTGCCATGAAAAGAGTTCCCTTAGTATTACACTGTCCATAGCCATCAGCCAAAACCTTTGAAGCAGGGATATCGTCATCTATATTATATCCGAAAAGAATCTCATCTCTGATATAATCATAGATAGCTCTTATACGCTTGAATTCGGGAAGCTGCTTCCAGCCTCTTGCTTTTATGAGCTTCTGGATATTTTTATTTGAGTAATCCAGCATTGCTGTTTCTTCAAGATATTTTTCCATGACAAATACTGCTCCTTATGATACGGCTGTTTTTCAATGCGATGTTGACTTAAATCACAAAGGCAGGAGAAAGCCTCCGATAGTCATGAGCCTTATCTCTGCCATATATCCTCCTTGCTGAAAAGCTGTACAGAAACTGATATTATTTCTTATCCTTGTAAGCGTATCCGAAGTTTATCGGAGGTGCTGTTACTGAAACATAGACAAATTCTGTATCACCGTCATTGAGCAGACCGTGAACGTCCTTGTCAGCAAATCTCACAACGTCTCCGGCTTTGAATTCCTTTGTCTGGTCGTCAGCTAAAAGAAGCTTTCCTGTGCCCTTTGTAGCATACCATATCTGCTCGGAAGCATCATGTGTATGTCTTGGCTGGCTTGCACCAACTTCAAGATGTACCTCTGTTATCGTAACTCTTTCGCTGCCTGAGTTTTCAGGATTACGGAGCTGTCTTGAAACTACTCCCGGATTTGAAAGCTCAACGATATCCTTGCTGTTAATGAATTCCATAATTACTCTCCAATTTTCATTTTATCATGGTTTAAATCACAAAGGCAGGAGAAAGCCTCCTCCTGCCTTTATATTCTTTACATTTTAAATAGTATACTTTATTTATATCATCGGTCAAGCCGAGGGGCTTCGCCGTTTTTATTTTATACTATTACTTATTGTTTCTCTTCTTATCCAGCTGAGCCTTAACCTTTATCGGGAGACCGAAGAGATTGATGAATCCTGCACTATCCTTCTGATCGTAAACATCGTCCTCATCGAAAGTAGCAACTTCCTCATCATAGAGTGTGTATGGTGAAGTTACGCCAGCGTTGATGATGTTGCCCTTGTAGAGCTTGAGCTTAACGTCACCGGTAACAGTCTTCTGAGTCTCTGTAACGAAAGCACTCATAGCCTCACGGAGAGGTGTGTACCACTGACCATTGTAAACGATATCAGCGAACTTGATTCCGAGGTACTGCTTAACACGAGCTGTCTCCTTATCGAGGCAGATAGTCTCAAGAACTTCGTGTGCGTGGTAGAGGATAGCTCCGCCAGGAGTCTCGTAAACGCCTCTTGACTTCATACCAACAAGACGGTTCTCAACGAGGTCAGCAAGACCGATACCGTTCTCACCGCCGAGCTTGTTGAGTGTAGAAACGAGCTCAACACCGTTCATAGTCTTGCCGTCGATAGCTGTAGGAACGCCCTTTTCAAAGTGGATAGTAACATATGTTGGCTTGTCAGGAGCATCTATCGGAGAAACTCCCATTTCGAGGAAGCCCTTCTTCTCATACTGTGGCTCGTTAGCAGGATCTTCAAGATCGAGACCTTCGTGTGAGAGGTGCCAGATGTTCTTATCCTTAGAGTAGTTTGTCTCTCTGTTTATTTTGAGCGGGATGTTGTGAGCTTCTGCGTAATCGATCTCCTCGTCACGGCTCTTTATAGTCCATTCTCTCCAAGGAGCGATGATCTGCATTTCAGGAGCGAAAGCCTTTATAGCAAGCTCGAAACGAACCTGGTCGTTTCCCTTACCTGTACAGCCATGGCAGATAGCGTCTGCACCTTCCTTGATAGCAATCTCTGCGATTCTCTTTGCGATGATCGGACGTGCGAAGGATGTTCCGAGCATATATCTGTTCTCGTATATAGCACCAGCCTGAACTGTCGGGAATACATAATCCTGAATGAATTCTTCCTTGAGGTCTTCAATATAGAGCTTTGAAGCACCTGTCTTGATAGCCTTCTCTTCGAGTCCGTCGAGCTCTGTGCCCTGTCCAACGTCACCGGAAACAGCTATAACTTCGCAGTTATTGTAGTTTTCCTTGAGCCACGGAATGATGATAGATGTATCAAGTCCGCCTGAATATGCAAGAACAACTTTTTTAATATCCTTCTTATTAGCCATGGTTATTACCTCCTGAGAATAAATGCCTTAAACGGCATGAATTTACGTTATGTTTATATTATACACCCTAAGAAAATATTGTCAAGGGGTATTGAATAAATATTCATTATTTTTATAAATATTCATTATTTCACGTATATTATTCAAAATCCGGTTTGTATTCTATCCCTTTTATCCCTATTCTGTGCCTTTATATTGCATGATTAAATTTTTTTGTTGATTATTGACCTGTTTTGTATGAAATTACGATTTTTCGGCAGATTGCATCATTACGCTTGCTATTTTTTGTATTTATGTTATAATATATGTAAGACCCGTGTTATTTCTAATTTTTTATTTTTATATATGACAAGCGGAATACAGGGAAAATATATTTCACTGGAGGCTAATCTAAATGGGAGAGAAAAGTAAAAACGGAACTAAAATAACTATACTCGGTGCCGGAAATGTAGGTGCTACTATCGCTTATACCTTCGCTGTTGCTGGTACTTGCTCTGACGTAGTTCTTGTTGATATAAACAAGGCTAAGGCTAAGGGCGAAGCAATGGATATCCGTCACGGTGTTTCCTTTGGTCACAACGTTGAGATCACTGACGGTACTTACGAAGATGCTAAGGATTCTGATATAGTTGTTGTTACTCTTGGTCTTGCAAGAAAACCAGGTCAGACAAGACTTGATCTCGCTCAGGCTAACGTTAATATCATCAAGGAAGTTATGCCTCAGGTAGCTAAATATGCTCCAGATGCTATATACGTTGTTGTAAGCAACCCTGTTGATATTCTTACTTATACTATTTTAAAGTGTACTGACCTTACTCCGAATCAGGTAATCGGTTCTGGTACAGCTCTCGATACATCCCGTCTTCGTTCAAGCATCGCTGACCATGTTGGTCTCAGCCCTAACAGCATCCACGCTTACGTTCTCGGCGAACACGGCGACTCTTCTTTCATCCCTTGGTCTATCACTAATATCGCAGGTATCCCTATGGAAGAATACTGCGAGGATCAGGAACACGCTGACCTCGATGAAGATGAGATCATCGAAGAAGTCCGTAAAGCAGGTGCTGAGGTAATCAAGAGAAAAGGTGCTACTTTCTACGCTATCGCTATGAGCGTTAACAAAATATGCGACTCGATCCTTCGTGACGCAAATAATATCATCACAGTTTCAACTCTTATGGACGGAAGATACGGCATCAGCGATGTTTGCCTCAGCCTTCCGGCAGTTCTCGGAAGCAACGGTATCGAACGTGAGGTTTCTCCAAAGCTCACTGATGATGAAGTTGCTAAGCTCCAGAACAGTGCTAAAGCTCTCAGAAGCGTTATCGACCAGTTAGAGTTCTGATCATCTGCGGAGAACTCGTAAGTTCTCCGCTTTTTTATATCAAAAACTGAAATTACTGAAAGGATCATATAATTATGAACTACGCTGAAGAATCACTCAAAAAACATAAAGAATGGCAGGGCAAGATAGAGGTTATCTGCCGTGCTCCACTTGAAACAAGAGACGATCTTTCACTCGCTTATACTCCGGGTGTTGCTCAGCCTTGCCTCGAAATACAGAAGGATGTTGACAAGAGCTATGAGTTAACTCGCCGTTCAAACCTCGTTGCTGTCGTTACTGACGGTACTGCTGTACTCGGTCTCGGTGACATCGGTCCTGAGGCTGGTATGCCTGTTATGGAGGGTAAATGTGCTCTCTTTAAGGCTTTCGGTGACGTTGACGCTGTTCCGCTCTGCGTTCGCTCTAAAAAAGTTGAGGACATCGTTAATACTGTTAAGCTCCTCGCAGGCTCTTTCGGCGGTGTTAACCTTGAGGACATTTCTGCTCCTCGCTGCTTCGAGATCGAAAAGCAGCTCAAGGAATGCTGCGATATTCCGATATTCCACGACGATCAGCACGGTACTGCTGTTGTTACTCTCGCTGCTATGCTCAACGCTCTTAAAGTTGTTGGCAAGAAGCTCGACGAGATCAGAGTCGTTACTTCCGGTGCAGGTGCTGCAGGTATCGCTATCATCAAGCTCCTCATCTCTATGGGACTTAAAGATGTTGTTCTCTGCGACAGAAACGGTGCTATCTACAAGGGCAGACCTGAGGGTATGAACCCTATGAAGGACGAAATGGCTGAGATCACTAACCAGCAGATGAGAAAGGGCAGCCTCGAAGAAGTTATCAAGGGTGCTGACGTATTTATCGGCGTTTCTGCTCCTGGATGCGTTACTCCTGAAATGGTTAAGAGCATGGCTCCTAACCCGATACTCTTCCCAATGGCTAACCCAACTCCTGAGATCATGCCTGACCTCGCTAAGGAAGCTGGTGCTGCTGTTGTTGGTACAGGAAGAAGTGACTTCCCGAACCAGATCAACAACGTTCTCGCTTTCCCCGGTATCTTCCGTGGTGCTCTCGATGTTCGTGCAAGCGATATCAACGACGCTATGAAGATCGCTGCTGCTAAGGCTATCGCTTCTTTCGTTACTGACGATAAGCTCAGTGCTGACTATATCATCCCAAGTGCTCTGGACAAGTCTGTTGCTCAGGCTGTTGCAAAGGCTGTTGCTCAGGCTGCTAAGGATACTGGTGTAGCTCGTATATAATTTTAACTATTGATTAATTCTGCAAGGGAGCACGAATCGGTGCTCCCTTTTTATATTGCAAATCACTGAAAACTGTGCTATAATAGTAAAAAAATATCACAAGATTTATCTTATTAAAACAAAAAAATTACCTGATAAACATTACTCCCGTATGCGAAAGCAGACTCCCCGACTCGCAGAGAGTGAGCGAGCTTGCAAGCGGAAGCGTGAAATGGGTGCAGGGAGGTTCTCCCTGCCGAGCGGAAGCGTGTAAAGCACAGCCTTCGGCTGTAGAAAGGAAATTATAATATGAGTTTGAACGATACTCCCTCATCAGAAAGGGTTCACATAGGTTTCTTCGGCATGAGAAATGCCGGAAAGTCAAGCGTTGTAAATGCAGTTACCGGTCAGGAGCTTTCTGTAGTCTCCGACGTGAAAGGTACTACCACCGACCCTGTCACAAAAGCTATGGAGCTTCTTCCGCTTGGTCCGGTAGTCATTATAGATACTCCCGGCTTCGACGACGTCGGCAAGCTCGGCGAGCTTCGTGTAAAAAAGACAAAACAAATTCTCAACCGTACTGACATTGCTGTCCTCGTCGTAGACTCCTCTGTCGGACTTTCAGATGCAGACAACGACCTCGTCTGTCTCTTCAAGGAGAAAAATATCCCTTTTATAATAGTATACAATAAATCCGACCTCGTTAAGAAGTCCGGATTGAATGACAACGAAATAACTGTCTGTGCTGCTGACGGTACTAATATCTATGAGCTGAAAGAAATGATAGCCGCTCTCGCAAAAGACTTTCAGGCTGAAAAAAGAATCGTCGGTGACCTGCTTTCTGCCGGAGATATGGTAGTGCTCGTAACTCCGATAGATGCTGCTGCTCCGAAAGGCAGAATGATACTCCCACAGGTTCAGACTTTACGTGATGTGCTCGACGCTGACGCTATGGCTGTATTTACTAAGGAATTTCAGCTTGCAGATACCCTCAGCGGTCTTGCTCAAAAGCCTAAAATGGTCATAACCGACAGTCAGGCTTTCGGTATGGTCAGTAAGATAGTACCGGACGATATTCCTCTGACCTCTTTCTCAATTCTCATGGCAAGATATAAGGGATTCCTCGAAACTGCTGTAAAAGGTGCGGCTTCTATAAAAAATCTCAAAGACGGAGATACTGTCCTCATCTCGGAGGGCTGCACTCACCACAGACAATGCGGCGACATAGGCAGCGTCAAACTTCCGGCTCTGCTGAAAAAGACTACCGGTAAAGAGCTCAATATAAAACTCACCTCCGGACGTGAATTTCCGGAAGACCTCTCCGGAGTTGCTTTGGTCATCCACTGCGGCGGTTGTATGCTCAATGAACGTGAAATGACCTTCCGCAGAAAAACTGCTGAGGACCAGAATGTCCCATTCACAAATTACGGTATCGCCCTTGCTATGATGAACGGTATACTAAAAAGAAGCATCAGTATCTTCCCTGACCTTGTCTCTATGCTGTGATAAACAAAAATCTCCCGTTAGCATATAATGTATTGTGATTGTATAAATCCCATAATGTGGTCAATAATACTGACAGCAATACAAATTATATATAATTCGGGAGATAAACTTTATGACTGTGAAAAGAGGAGATATTTACTATGCCGATCTCAGTCCTGTCGTGGGATCTGAACAAGGCGGTGTCAGACCGGTACTTATAGTCCAGAATGACGTGGGTAATAAACACAGTCCTACTGTTATTGCTGCGGCAATTACAAGTCAGCGGGACAAAACTCATCTTCCCACTCATATTGAAGTTCAGGCTGACAAGTGCGGACTTGCTAAAGACAGCATCGTTCTGCTCGAACAAATCAGGACTATCGATAAAAAACGCCTTAAAGATAAAATGGGCGAACTTGACCTTCGCTCTATGAATAAAGTCAATACCGCACTTTCTATCAGTTTCGGACTCGAAATATGAATCAAAATGGCATTCCTTTTACATGAGGAATGCCATTAATCATCATTATCTATACTTTTCAAGACGATAGATCATTTCTTCGTCGGGTTCTTCAAAACCGGGTTTATGGTCGTAGCCGAATTTCTTATAGAAATTTACCGCCGTAATAGATGAAGGTATCTCAACTCTTTTTGCTCTGAGGAAGTACTCATCTTTTTCGAGTGTATTGATGATAAGTCTGCCGATACCTTTTTTCTGCTCAGTCGGCAGGACAAAAATAGTAAACAGACTGCTTTCATCCTCTTTACCCCAGAAAGGTCCGATACCTCCGCAGCCTATTATCTTTGAGTCTTCCTCGACAACATAAAAGTGCAGCCACTCAGCTCGCTTTATAAGATTATCCGCACTCAAAGATTTTACGCACTCCTCCATCATATCAGGAGTATAATCCTTTACGTTACTGATACGAAGTGTGTCTGCAATCATTTTTGAAGTTTCCTGAGCGTCAATGTTTTTGAATCTTCTTATTATCATAATCATACCTCCTGATAAAATATTTACATAATTATATCACATCCGGAGGTTGATGTCAATAAAAAGGAGCGGAAATTAACTTGCTCCCCTTAACGGAAAATATGGTTACCGAGCCTGAAATTCCAGTCTCGTAAATATAACCTGCGTTTCACCAGAGGGGGCTCCCCTTCCGCTCCTTAATTTTATTTATTTATCATTTCGAGGATGTCTTCTTTTGAACGATAACCAACAGCACCAGCGGTTACTGCACCGTCCTTGACTACAACTACAAGAGGAATACTTTCAACTTTAAATGCAGCAGCAAGCTCCGGCTGTTCATCAACGTTTACTTTTCCGACCTTTATCTTTCCGTCGTATTCATCAGCTATCTCCTCAATAATTGGAGAAAGTCTCATACAAGGTCCGCACCAGCTTGCCCAGAAGTCAAGAAGCACCGGCATACCCTTAAAGTTTCTTACTTCTTCATCGAAGTTTTCCTTTGTAATAATGATCTCGTTCATATTAATCCTCCTTTGATTTATAGTATAGCATACAGTGGCAGAAGCCCTCGAAATCCGGATCAGCGATCTGATCTCGGAACTCCTTGCACATACATTTATTTTCCGGAGTTTTAGCAAGTCGGCAAGGACAGTAACCGTCTTTAAGTTTTAGTCCTTCCTTTACTCTTGCAACAACTTCCTTATCGGGATTCAGCGTGATCTTCATATTGATGTCACTCCTTTATAACCCTACGAATAATCGTATTTTATTTCATTAACTCCTCAGCAAGAGCTTCTATCTGAGCTATATTTTCAGACTTTACAGCAGATTTGATAGATACAGTAGTTTCTGTCCATGTAATGTTCTTTGACTTTTCAAACATTCCCTTTACGACCTTAGCTGCCATTGGTGCCCAGCTTCCGTTTTCTATTATACCAATAGTACGGTTCTGGTAGTTTCTCTCAGTGAGGTCGAGAATGAAGTGTTTCATGAATGGGAAGATGTCAGCATTGTAAGTTGTGGTAGCGATCACGAGCTTACCGTATCTGAACGCATCTTCAACAGACTCAGCCATATCCTCTCTTGCAAGGTCAGCAATAGCTACCTTTGGACAGCCCTTTTCGAGAAGCTTGTCTCTGAGAAGTTCAGCAGCTTTCTTTGTATTTCCGTAAACGGAAGTGTAAGCGATGAAGATACCTTCGCTTTCAACTCCGTAGCTTGACCATGTATTATAAAGTCCGAGGTAGTATCCGAGGTCTTCTTTGAGTATTGGTCCATGAAGCGGACAAATAGTCTGGATGTCAAGTGCAGCAGCTTTCTTTAAGACTGCCTGTACCTGCACACCGTACTTGCCAACTATTCCGAAGTAGTAACGGCGAGCTTCACAAGCCCAGTCCTCATCTACATCAAGTGCTCCGAACTTTCCAAAAGCGTCAGCAGAGAAAAGTACCTTGTCATTCATATCATAAGTGAACATGACTTCTGGCCAGTGTACCATTGGAGCAAATACAAACTTCAGCTCATGCTTGCCGAGTGAAAGTGTCTCGCCCTCTTTGACTTCAAGCTTCTTGTCAGCGAGGTCAAGACCCTCGAAGAAGTTTGCGATCATGCCGAAAGTTTTTGCATTGCCGACTATCTTTGCCTCCGGATACTCTTTAATGAAGTTAAGAATGTTAGCGGAGTGGTCTGGCTCCATGTGCTGAACGATGAGATAATCAGGTTTACGGTCAGCAAGAATTTGTTTTATATTGCTCAGCCACTGAGCTGTAAAATTCTGGTCAACTGTGTCGAACACAGCGATCTTTTCATCCATTATAATATATGAATTATAAGCCATACCATTTGGCACATCATACTGTCCTTCAAAGAGGTCGATCTCGTGGTCATTGACTCCGATATAGTAAATATCATTTGTTATTTTATTCATTGGAATATACCTCATTTCTATAGTATTTGCAAAACCTTACGAGATAATTATACCATATATTGGCATATAAAAAAAGTGGCATTTGCAACAAATTATAATATTTTTCTTGTAGCTAATGACACATAAATTTTCACAATTATGGTTTAATGTGTATACTAAATATGCTTCCATGAACGAAAAAGGGTGAAATCAGAAATCACGCAATATAGCCTCGGGGGTACGGGGGAGGGGGTAAAATTCAACTACAGGGGAGTGTTGAAATAGTGCACATTGTACAGTCGGATTTTAGTCGTATGAGTACTTTCATTTAATAAAAATTGAAAATTTACTCTTGACTTTTAATGGGAAAAAGTGGTATAATTATTTAGTCGTGTAGCGAAAGCGTAAGTCCGGATAATGTTCCGGACTTACGCTTTTTTGTTTTGACGGTTGTGGCAGCTTACCAAAAAGACTCCATAAAAAATATAAGGAGAGTACTTATGGAAAAAGAAAACTCAATCAAAAAAATGTCAGAGACACCTGTGGATAAGCTTATGCTTTCAATGGGAATACCGATGATAGTGTCAATGGTGCTTCAGGCATTTTATAACATTGTTGACAGTGCTTTTGTATCGAATATGAAGTCCGGAGGAGAGCAAGCTCTTAACGCATTAACATTAGCATTCCCCGTTCAGATGCTCATGGTCGCCGTGAGTATAGGTACCGGAGTTGGCATGAATGCACTGCTTGCAAAGTCACTTGGACAGGGTGACAAGAAGCGTGCAGCAAAGATCGCAGGCAACGCAGGATTTCTCGGAGCTGTAATTTATCTTGCTTGTCTGCTGTTTGGAATTTTAGGAGTAAGAGCATATATCACCTCGCAGACAAGTGACTGCGAGATAACTGACATGGCTGTGGATTATCTCAGGATATGCTGTACGATGTCTCTTGGAATAGTTTACTTTTCAGTTTTTGAAAAGCTGCTTCAGGCTACCGGACTTTCACTTTACTCAACAATAGCTCAGGTGTCAGGTGCTGTGATAAATATAATTTTTGACCCCGTACTGATATATGGTCTCGCAGGATTTCCGGAGCTTGGTGTAAAAGGTGCAGCCTATGCAACTGTCATAGGTCAAATGGCATCATTCCTGATAGCACTGTTTTTCCATTTGCGTTTTAATAAAGCAGTTGAAAATGGAATAAAATACATTAGACCGTCCGCTAATATAATAAAGGGCATTTACGCTATTGGACTTCCTGCGATAATTGCTCAGGCTCTCATGTCAGTAATGACTTATGGTCTGAATATAATTTTAGGTTTCAGTAAAAATATGGTAACTGCATATGGACTTTATTACAAAATACAACAGTTCATCTTATTTGCTGCATTCGGACTCAGAGATGCTATTACTCCAATAGTATCATTCAGTCACGGAATGAAAAACAAGGAAAGGGTTGGAATGGGAATAAAGTACGGGATAAGATACACTCTTATAATAATGACTGCCGGATTTATCGCACTTGAAATATTTGCGACTCCCCTCGCAAAAGTATTCGGCCTATCAGGAGAAACTGAGAGTCTGTGTATCAGTGCCATAAGAATTATTTCTGTAAGCTTCATTTTCGCCGGACTTAATATTGCTTTTCAAGGAATTTTTCAGGCTCTTGACAGCGGTATAGAGTCTCTGGTCATATCTGTGCTCAGACAGTTTTTGCTGGTTCTTCCCGTTGCATATGCTTTCTCTTTCATAGCTAAAAATAATATGGACAACGCTTGGACTGTGTGGCTGACATTCCCTGTCGCAGAGTGCATTTCAGCAGCAGCGGCAATTGTTTTCATGAAAAAAATCAAAAAGAATAAAATCGATACATTATAATACCGGATTCTGAATAACTGAAATATCAATGGTCATAATAAACTCATACGGAGGTGTATTATGGCAGAATTTCTTAGTCCCGGAGTTTTCAGGTTGACTTCACCTATCCGGATAGAAAGCTTTGGATCAGTTGTCGGGAAAAAAGAGGGCGAAGGTCCTCTTGGAAAATATTTTGATGAGATAATCGAGGACAGCCATTTCGGAAAAGAAACTTGGGAACAGGCTGAGAGCAGATTTCAACTTGAAGCTGTAAGTCTTGCTATTAAAAAAGTCGGACTTACTAAAGAGGACATTCACCTGATTTGCTCCGGTGACCTTATCAATCAGTGCATCGGTTCAACTTATGGTCTTCGTGAACTCGGCATCCCCTATCTCGGAATTTACGGAGCTTGCTCCACTATGGCGGAGGGTATAATAATCTCATCACTCATTACAGAGTCCGGAGCTGCAATGCGTTCAGCAGCTGTTACTTCTTCCCATTTCTCTACAGCAGAGAGACAGTTCCGTTTTCCTCTTTCATATGGCGGACAGCGTACTCCTACTTCTCAGTGGACCTGTACTGCTTCCGGAGCTGTTATAATTTCCAAAAATAACGGTCAGGCAGAAATTTGCGGAGGCTGTATAGGAAAAATTGCTGATATGGGAATCAATGACATAAACAATATGGGAAGTGCAATGGCTCCCGCAGCTGCTGAAACTATCAGACGTTACCTTGAAGCTACCTCAACCTCCCCTGCTGATTATGATTTTATAGTCACCGGAGATCTTGGTCTGGTCGGAAGTACTCTGCTGAAAGAGATACTTCTAAAACAAAACATAGATATAAGTTCAGTCCATAAGGACTGCGGTAAACTTATCTTTGATTCTGATGACAAGGATACTCACTGCGGAGGTTCAGGATGCGGATGCAGTGCAAGTGTGCTGTGCGGTTACTTCCTTCCGATGCTTGAACGTGGCGAGATAAAAAATATGCTCTTCACTGCTACCGGAGCTTTAATGTCCCCGCTGTCGCTTCAGCAAGGAGAGTCAATTCCAACTATCGCACATCTTGTGCATATAAGGAGTAAAAAATGATTATAGATTTATTAAAAGCATTCTTAGTTGGCGGAATATTATGCACCATAGGTCAGCTGCTTATTGACTTTACTAAGCTGACTCCGGCGAGAATTCTTACAGGATTTGTTGTAGCAGGAGTTTTATTATCAGCTTTAGGTCTATACGGTCCTTTAGCAGACTTCGCAGGTGCCGGTGCAACAGTACCTCTGACCGGTTTCGGACATCTACTTGCAAAAGGAGTCAGAGAGGCAATTGACGAAAATGGTATTTCAGGAATAGTTACCGGAGGACTGACTGCTGCTGCCGGAGGAATAACTGCTGCTCTTGTGTGCGGCTATACTGCATCACTGATCTTCAGACAAAAAGATAAGGATTGATCCACTTTTTCAGCAAGTGCATACACTTCTATCACAAATTCACTCTAATGTTATCATTATCATAAACTATAATATATGTAAATAAGATAAGGTCATAATATAAACATATAGTAAATTTTGGTTTCTATATTAAGAAATGTAGTATTTTTTAAGGTTATTTTAAGACTATTATTTCATAATATAACCAATGAATCTCGGAAAATATATCAAAAGGAGGGATATGCATGATGTTGTTCATTATTGGAACAATCTTCGGCACATCATTAGGCATTTTTACGATGTGTCTTTGTTCCGCATCATCTATGGCTGAAAAAAATGAAAACTGAACCCTTATAGGCAAAAGGTTCTTGAATTTGCTTTCTTCTTTCTCTATACCCTGACATAAAAGTAAAGCTCCTGCAAATTTTGCAGGAGCTTTACTTTTGCTATATTACTTGTTTTCAGGAACTTTAATAACGTCCTTACGCATATAATATCTGAGAGCCTCTGGAATTCTGATGCTTCCGTCCTCGTTAAGATTGTTTTCAAGGAATGCGATAAGCATTCTTGGTGGAGCAACAACTGTATTATTAAGTGTATGTGCAAAATACTTATTTCCGTCAGCGTCCTTTACTCTTATACCAAGACGACGTGCCTGAGCGTCACCAAGATTTGAACAGCTTCCAACTTCAAAGTACTTCTTCTGTCTTGGAGACCATGCTTCAACGTCAATACTTTTAACTTTAAGGTCGGCAAGGTCACCAGAACAACATTCAAGTGTACGTACTGGAATATCAAGTGTGCGGAAGAATTCTACTGTATAGCTGTAGAGCTTGTGGAACCAATCCATAGACTCCTCTGGCTTACATACAACTATCATTTCCTGCTTCTCAAACTGGTGGATACGGTATACGCCTCTCTCCTCAATACCATGAGCTCCAACTTCTTTACGGAAACATGGTGAATAACTTGTGAGAGTCTTTGGAAGCTCTGCTTCTGGTACGATAGTATCTATAAACTTACCTATCATTGAGTGTTCACTTGTACCGATAAGATAAAGGTCCTCGCCTTCTATCTTGTACATCATACCCTCCATTTCAGCAAAGCTCATTACACCTGTAACAACATCGCCTCTTATCATAAATGGCGGAATATAGTATGTAAATCCTTTATCGATCATGAAGTCTCTTGCGTAAGAGAGAATACAGCTCTGGAGCTGTGCAATGTCTCCGCAAAGGTAATAGAAACCATTTCCGCTTGTCTTACGAGCACTGTCAAGGTCGATACCATTTACTCTCTCCATGATATCTACGTGATACGGCACTTCAAAATCAGGTACAGCAGGCTCACCAAAACGCTCTACTTCGACATTTTCGCTGTCGTCCTTACCAATTGGAACTGATTCATCGATGATATTTGGTATAACGAGCATTATCTCACGGATGTCAGCCTCTGTCTGTATCTCAAGCTGCTCCATTTCAGCGAGTTTTTTACCAATCTCAGCAACCTCAGCCTTGACCTTTTCAGCCTCTTCCTTCTGACCGTTCTTCATAAGTCCGCCGATTTCCTTGCTTTTTACATTACGCATATTTCTGAGATTGTCGCACTCAAGCTTAGTCTCTCTGAACTTCTTATCAAGCTCTATAACCTTGTCAACGAGCTCAATTTTCTCATCCTGAAACTTCTTCTTTATGTTTTCCTTTACAAGTTCCGGATTTGTTCTGATAAGTTTAATGTCTATCATTTCTAATTACTCCTTTATTCTTCCTTTGCAAGCTTTTCTGCAAGAGCTGCAAGGTCTTCTTTATCATAAAATTCAAGGATGAGAGCACCCTTGTTCTTACCATAATCAACTTTTACTTTTCTTCCCAGACGCTCGTTCAGAGACAATTCCATTTCTACGAAATAGTTATCGATCTTCTTATCGCTTTTCTGAGGGGATTCTTCCTGCGGCTCAGTTGACTTCTGAGCAGCTTTCTCTACCTGACGAACTGTTAGTCCACCCTCAGCGGCTTTCAGAGCAGTGGCAATCATCAATTCTTCATTTTCAAATCCCAGCAGTGCACGAGCATGACCTGCCGAAATATCGCCTTTTTCGAGCATTTTCAGCACTCGCTCCGGCAATGCAAGAAGTCTTACTGCATTTGCTATCGCTGAACGTGATTTGCCTACCATTTTTGCGACCTGATCCTGAGTCATACCATAATTCTCGATAAGGTCATTATAACCGGCTGCTTCTTCAACTGGATTCAGGTTTTCTCTCTGAAGATTTTCAATAATAGCGATCTGCATAGTTTCAAGGTCAGTGAGTTCCTTTATTGTTACTGGAACTTCATCGAGTCCGACCATTCTTGCAGCTCTCCAACGTCTTTCACCGGCAACGATCTGATAACCGCCGGTGCTTGTAGGTCTTACAAGGATAGGCTGTATCATGCCATGTTCTCTTATGGAATCAGCGAGAGCAGAAATTGCTTCGTCACTAAAATTCTTTCGTGGCTGATCTCTGTTCGGCTCCAATTCAGAAGTACGGAGCTTATTTTTTACCTGCACATCGCTGGAATTATCACTGAATAGACTTCCGAGGCCTGAGCTTAATCCGCCTTTGGCCATATTTATCACTCCTCTTTGTTCTTTTTAAATGTAAATATGCCTCTTCTTTTCTTTTTAGGCAATTCAAGAGGCTCGCCAAGAATTTCATGTCCAAGCAGCTCATATGCTTCCGAGCCTTTTGAGTTTTTATCGTAATACATAACAGGCTTTCCGTATGACGGAGCTTCTGAAATACGGACATTTCTTGGAATTTTAGTCTCAAAGACCTTATCAGGGAAGAATTTTTTCACTTCCTCAACTACATCGTTAGCGACATTCAGTCTGCCGTCGAACATTGTGAAGAGAATTCCCTCAATATCGAGAGCCGGATTGTAGTTGCTCTTTACTATTTTAATAGTGTTCACAAGCTGCGACAGACCTTCAAGGGCAAAAAATTCCGCAAGCATCGGAACGATGATACCGTCACACGCAACCAGACCATTTATAGTTATAGTACCGAGTGCAGGTGGACAGTCTATAAAGATGTAATCATAATCCTGTTTGCAGGTAAGAAGCTGCATTTTCAGGCGATTAACTCTGTTATCGTAGCTTGCAAGTTCAATTTCACTTCCAGCGAGGTCTTCGGTAGCTGGAATTATTGAGACATTTTCAAATTCTGTTTTTATTATAGCATCCTGAATTCTTTTTTTACCAGTGATGACGTCATAGGTTGAAGCTGAAACTGATTTTTTCTTTATTCCGAAAGCTGTTGTTGTATTTCCCTGCGGATCGGAGTCCACACAAAGCACATTTTTACCTCTTGAGCCGAGGTATGCGGACAAATTCACAACAGTAGTAGACTTGCCAACTCCACCCTTTTGATTGGCTACAGCAATAATTTTGCCCATGAAATCTTCCTTTCTAACGTTTATACAATTATTATACCACTTTTTAAGCTGAATGTAAATACGATAATCAAAAAAGTTTATATATAGAAGAAAAATGTTTCACGTGAAACACTTTGTAAGATTGTTTCACGTGAAACATTTTAAGTTTTATTCTGAATCGGAATTCTCACACGATACTCAATGTAGTTCTCGTTTTGAATTTTCTTAGAATCCGCAGAAATTCCCGCTGCCTGCATGGTTTCTACGGCTTTATTAATTGTATTCACGAACATCTTGACATTCTGAAACACTTTTGACCTTTTCTTATAACTTGCCCTTTCTTTTTTTGAACCAATATACTCGTCAATCAGACGCTCAGTCTTTTCTACATTTAAATTGCACTTTATAATCTTTTCGAGAACAATTAATCGCTCCTCCGGACTTCCAAGTTTAAGCAGGTATCTTGCGTGACGCTCTGTAAGTTCAAATTTAAGTATGATTTCTCTTTCTTTTTGAGTAAGTCTCAGAAGTCGAAGTTTATTTGCAATTGTACTTTGAGCTTTTCCAAGTTTCAGGGCGGCTTCCTCCTGAGTCATTCCATAGTGAGTGATGAGTTTTTCTATTGCATTAGCTTCTTCAAAAAAAGTCAGATCCTGACGTTGAATATTTTCAATCAGAGCTAAAATTGCTGAATCACGCTCGTTTTTCTCATAAACAATGCACGGAACACTTTTTAGTCCGCAAATTTTCGCAGCTTTTAATCTTCTTTCGCCAGCAATAATTTCATATCGATTATCAATTTTTCTCACGGACAAAGGTTGTAAAATTCCATTGATTGAAATAGAATCCGCAAGCTTATTCAGTTCATTGTCTGTAAACCACGACCGAGGTTGGTTTGGATTCGGCAATATTTTTTCTACATCTATTTCAATAACCTTGTTGAGCACTCGTTCTTTAGTTAAATTCAAAAATCCAGCCATAATGTATTCCTCCAAAAATTTCATTAATCTCATTTTAGCATCATTAGAATTAATTATCAACAAAAAAAATCCGCTTGAATTCGACATTCAAGCGGATAATTTGACATTATTTTACTTTTTTAAAGCGATTTTTTCTTTATCTGACTGCTGTTTCGAGGATATTTTGTCGGAGTTTGTATTATTTTTTTTATGACAATAATTCTACGCTCCTCATTTTCCACCTTGTAATTTGTTTCACGTGAAACATTTCCTCCGAGTATCTCAACAGCACCAAGTCCACTGGAAATATCCTCCGTTGGACCTTTCATCGAAATAAAATGACCTCCAACCTTTACAAATGGAATGCAAAGCTCACTCAGAAGAGCTAAATTTGCTACTGCACGGGCACATGAAAAATCAAACTGTTCACGGTATTCTGACTTTTTTGAAAAATCTTCTGCTCTGCCATGAATAAATTCAGCATCAATACCTATCTTCTCACAGAGCAACTGGAGAAAAGTTATCCTTTTATTTAGACTATCCAGCAGAGTAATTTTTAAATCCGGACGGTAAATTTTTAATGGGACTGAAGGGAAACCAGCCCCGGTTCCCACGTCGATCAATGATGCTCCTTCTGGAATCTGTACGTATTTGTCCAAAAGAATACTGTCTATGAAATGTTTATACAGGATTTCCTCAGGGTCAGTGATTGCAGTGAGATTAACATTTTTATTGTACTCAACGAGAAATTCAGCATAAGTCTTTAATTTCTCATATTTTTCCTTATCAAGAGTGAGCTCATATTTGTTGAAAGCATCGCAACAAAATTCAAAATCAGGAAACATATTCTCCACCTTTCTCCTTTTGCAGCCATACTGCAAGAAGCGAAATATCAGCTGGAGACACTCCGGATATTCTTGATGCCTGACCTATTGAAACTGGTTTTACTTTGTTGAGTTTCTCTGCGGCTTCAAGTCTGAGTCCGTATATTAGGTTATAATCCGTATCCTGAGGCAGTTTCTTTTCTTCAAGTTTACGCATTTGCTCTATCTGTTGGAGCTGTTTTGAAATATATCCCTCGTACTTGATTTGTAAGTCAACTTGCTCGCAGACATCACTTGGAAGTTGTTTACGCTCTGCATCAAACTCAGCAATATCGTTATAACTGAGTTGAGGTCTTCTTACAAGGTCAGCGATCTTACAGCCTGTACTCAATGGAGAAGTGTGCATTGTTTCGAGAAAAGCATTTAGTTTACTTGACGGTGAAATATTAGTCTTATTTAGCCTTGTGATCTCTTCCTCGACCAATCGCTCCTTTTCCAATAATTTTTCATATCTCTCTCGTGAGATAAGTCCTATTTTATATCCGATTGGAGAAAGTCTCTGATCCGCATTATCTTGTCTAAGAATCAATCTATACTCACTTCTTGAAGTCATCATTCTATATGGATCTGAGCATCCTTTGGTTACGAGATCATCTACAAGTGTGCCAATATACGAGCTTGCTCTGTCGAGGATCATTGGTTCTTTGCCCTTTATTTTAAGTGCAGCGTTTATTCCTGCAACTATTCCCTGAGCTCCAGCCTCTTCATAGCCTGAGCTTCCATTGAACTGTCCAGCACCATACAGACCTGAAATTTTCATGAATTCAAGTGTAGGGTTGAGCTGAAGCGGGTCGCAGCAGTCATATTCAATTGCATATGCCGGTCTCATTATCTCGACGTCTTCAAGGCCCTCAATTGTACGCAAAAATGCAAGCTGAACATCTTCCGGAAGTGATGAAGACATTCCCTGTAAATAATACTCTTCTGTGCTCAATCCCATTGGTTCAACAAAAAGCTGATGTCTTGGTTTATCAGAAAATCTTACAATTTTGTCCTCGATAGACGGACAGTATCTTGGTCCAACACCCTCTATTCTTCCGGAGTATAAAGGTGATCTGTCGAGGTTTGCGAGTATGACTTCATGTGTATTACTATTTGTATAAGTCACATAACAGCTTACTTTGTTTTTTAGTCCTTCTACCGGAGTTTCAAATGAAAACGGGACAATATCTTTATCGCCGTCCTGACGTTCCATGATATCAAAATTGATACTTCTCTTATTAACTCGACATGGAGTTCCTGTCTTGAAACGGCGAAGCTCAACTCCATTTTCTATCAAGCTCTGAGAGAGATACTTGCTTGGCAAAGCAGAGTCCGGACCGCTTTCATATGATACTTCACCAATGTGAATCTTTCCTTTAAGATAAGTTCCGGTCGCAATAATCACAGCTTTAACTGCATATTCAGCACCAAGTGAAGTCCTTATGCCAACAATTTTACCATTTTCTACAATTATCTCAGCAACCTCAGCCTGTTTAATAAAGAGATTTTTCTGCTTTTCGCAAACATTTTTCATGTAATTATGATACATTACTCTGTCCGCCTGCACTCTTAGACTGTGAACTGCCGGACCTTTACCTCGGTTGAGCATTCTGCTTTGAATAAAGCACTTGTCAGCAGCTTTGCCCATTTCTCCGCCTAAAGCGTCTATTTCACGGACAAGATGACCTTTTGCAGTTCCGCCAATTGACGGATTGCATGGCATATTTGCAATCTGATCCAGTGATATTGTAAACATCACAGTCTTGCATCCAAGCCTTGCGGAAGCGAGAGCAGCCTCAACTCCGGCGTGACCTGCACCAACAACTGCAACGTCGAATTCTCCCATTTTATATGTCATAAAATTACCTCTTTGATTGTTTCACGTGAAACATTATTTTCCCACACAGAATCTTGAGAATACTTCATCAACAACTTCATTAGTTATCCTCTTGCCTGTAAGTTCGAGAATATGTTGCTCTGCCTCATCAAGAATGACATTAATTGCGTCTAGCATCTCGCCATTATCAATAGCCAAAATGCAGTTATCGATGCAATCAATCGCAGATTCAATACATCTTTTCTGACGCTCGTTTGCGGCAGAAACTGAATTTATAGTCATATCATTTATCTCGAAAATATTTTCAATGACATTTTTAAGCTCATCTATACCTTTATTTTCCTTTGCGGAAAGATATACAATATGTTTAAGTTTATCACTTATGAGCTCTATATCAAGTTTTTGTTCTACATCATTTTTGTTTATTACAGCGACTGTATTTTTATTATTAATTTTATTAATTAAGTACAAATCGTCCTCTGTAAGCGGACAACCTCCGTCAAAAACTGCTATTATAAGTTCCGAAGAATCAATAAGTTTCTCAGCAATATCAACTCCCATACCCTCTATCACATCATTAGTCTCGTGAATTCCAGCGGTATCGGAAAGACGCAGAGTGATGTCACCGATACTTACTGACTCCTCAACGACATCTCTTGTTGTGCCTGCAATATCAGTAACGATACTTCTGTTGAATCCGCTCAGACAATTGAAAAGGGTCGACTTTCCTACATTCGGCTTGCCGATTATTGCAGTTGAAACGCCCTCACGGAGTATTCTTCCGCAGTCGTAATTTTTAATGAGTGAGCCAAGCTCAGCACTTATATCTGAGAGTTCGTTTCGGAGATTCTCCGGCTCGACTGACGGTATGTCCTCCTCAGGATAATCAGCCCATGCAGCAAGGTCACCGAGCAATTTCATAAGTCGCTCTGAGCACTTGTCCACTCTTTTGAAAGCCGCTCCCTCTCGGAGATTCTCAGCCATTTTAAGCTCACGCTCGCCCTTGGCAGAGATAATGTCCATTACCGCTTCTGCCTGAGTGAGGTCGAGCTTTCCGTTAAGAAAAGCTCTTTTGGTGAACTCACCTGCTTCTGCGTTAATTGCACCATTTTTCAGAGCTGCACGAAGAATTCTTCTTGTAACGTAAAGACCTCCGTGGCATGATATTTCAACAACGTCCTCACCGGTATAGCTGTGCGGAGCTTTAAAAACGGTCAGGATACAGTCATCAAGACGCTCACCGTTATCGTGAGCGATACCGTAAGCACAGGTATAACCGCTCATATCGCAAACCTTTTTATCACCATATGGAGAAAAAATCTTCTCCGCAACTTTTATCGAATCATCGCCTGATATGCGGATAACTGCTATACCTCCCGGAGCGTCGGGAGTGGAAATTGCAGCGATTGTTGACAAAAAAATCACTTCCTAAAAAAACAACGGCAGGATATGCCGTTGTTCAGAATATTCAAAGTTACTAAGATCAAAGTTCGATCTTTCCGTAAAGTCCGCCCTCCATAGTATCTTCAGGCTTTGGTCTTTTGTAGTCCTTCTCGAAGCTTGTAGAGAGATCAACTGATCTGCGTTCCATGCTTACTTCTCTGTCACGATTCTTTCTCTCTCCGCCTCTTCTGTCATTTCTTCTGCCGCCGTCACGTCTGTTATCACGGCGTCTGTCATTCTTCTTAGGATTATTTGAAGAAATGATTATCTTTCTGTAAGGCTCTTCACCGACTGAACGTGAAGAAACTCCTTCGATATTTGAAATTGCTGAGTGGATAACTCTTCTCTCGTAAGGATTCATTGGCTCAAGCGGCTGTGATCTGCCGGTTCTGAGAACTGACTTTGCTACCTTTGCTGCGAGCTGTTCGAGAGTATCCTTTCTCTTGCTGCGGTAACCGAGGCAATCGATAGTGATACGGTAATAGTCCTTATCACCCTTGTTTGCGATTATGGAGCAGAGGTACTGGATAGAATCAAGAGTCTCTCCTCTTCTGCCGATGATAGTGCCGTTATTATCGCTTTCGATATTGATAACAGCACCAGTCTCATTCTGGTATACAGTGAACTGAACGTCTATATCCATAGCTCTGAGAATGCTTGTGATATAGTCTTTAGCGAGCTTTACCTTTGGGTGAACAAGAGCTTCGTCCTCGATAAGAGTGAAATTCTCGATAGAGAATTCCTGATCCTCATCTTCATGAGCTTCAGCAGGCTTAGCTTCTTCTTTAACTTCATTTACAACGGGAGCAGCTTCCTTTTTAGCAGCAGGAGCTTCTTCCTTCTTTTCTTCCTTAACAGGTGCCGGAGCCTCAGCCTTTACAGGAGCTGCCGGCTTAACAGCTGGTGCCGGTGCAGGAGCTGATTCTTTTACAGGAGCAGTCTTAGCAGCTTCTTCGACTGTAGCTTTAACTACAGCCTCCTTTTTGCCGAGACCAAACAGACCTTTTTTACCTTCTTCAAGTATCTCAAATTTAATAGCTTTATCTTTTCCGAATTTCCTTACTGCGAGTGCTTTAGCCTCTTCGATCGAATCGGCTTTAAAAATTTCAGTCATATTTATACCTCCTTAAATAGATCAATCCTCATTATCGCTGTCGTCGTAAGCGTCGCCGTATTTTTCAGCCATTTTTCTTCTTGCTTCTTTGATTTTATCTCTGTTGTACTTATTCATTTCAGAACGTGATATTTTATCGTTCTTATTTGACTTCTGATTGTTATTACCGCCGTTCTGCTGCTGATTCATAAGCTCCTGCTGTTCCATCATTCTCTGCATGAATGTCTTTTTCTCAGGGTGCTTTTCAGCGTATATACGAGCTTTTTCCTTTTCCTTCTCGTTTATAGCTTCTGTTCTTTCAGGAGTAAAGTACTGGTTGAGAGCAAAAGTGATAACGAATGAGAAGAGTGCGGACCATATCCAGTAGAAACCGATACCGGCAGGCACATTGAATGCGAACCAGATAGAAAGTAAAGGCATCAGGTACATCATAGCTGTCATGCAGCCCTGTCCCTGAAGGTTAGGATTCATTTTCTTCTGACGAATCTGGCTGTAAACAGATGAAAGGAGCTGAGCCAGACCTGCGAGGAACGGGATAAGTGCGAGTATTACAGCTTCCTTGTTCCATGTATCAGGGCTGAGTGACGGATATTTAGCGAGATTAGCACCGAATACATTGAAGTTATCATAGAATTCATTAACTCTGTCTGCGAAATTCTCGCCAAGGTTCTGGAATTTTTCAGGAGCTTCCGCAAGCTTTTCTCTGATAGTTAGCTCGCTTCTGAGGTCACTTGACTTTACATCGGCTATCTCACAAGCCTGTTTTCTTACACTCTTTGATATACGAAGAATATGAGTGATAGGCTTATAAACAACGTCGAGGACACCGAATACAAGGAACATCTGAATGAAAGCCGGCAAGCAGCTTCCCATAGGGTTTATGCCTTCTTCGATGTAAAGCTTCTGCTGTTCCTCCTGAAGTCTCTGAGGATTATTCTTAAAGCTCTTTCTTAATTTTTCAAGTTTCGGATTAAGAAGCTGCATACGAGCAGCATTTTTCTGTGTCTTATAGTTTACCGGCAGGAAGATTATCTTCGTAACAATGGTAAATACTATGATAGACACAGCGTAATTTTTACACAAATAATTTATAAACTGCATGAGGTATCCGAACGGGATACCGATAATATCATAAAGTGCGTTCAATATTCATCCCTCTTAAATTTCATTGTCTTCGTTTCCGCTTACATTATTACTATGGATCGCAAAGTAATCGATCTTTTTTCTTTTAAACGTAAATTTATCGGGAACTGGGTCTATACCGCCCATTGACCAGGGATTACAGCGAAGTATTCTCCAGGCGGAGAGTAAAAAACCTCGTATCAGACCAAATCTTCTGAAAGCATCCAGAGCATAATGGCTGCAGGTTGGATAATACTTGCACTTTGCAGGAAACAGCGGAGATATACACTTCTGATAAAATTTTATCAGAAGAACAGCAATATATCTCATGTTCTTGACTTATTAGGAGCGAAGCTCCTGAACATCCTGTTAATATCCTGAACACCGTATTTTTCCATATATCCGCAGTATTCCTGAGATTTCACACTGCAAATGAAGCTTCTTGCCACTATGACGATATCCATACCCACAGGCATATTCACCTCTGACATCCTGTAGGCAAGGCGGATAAGTCTTTTAGCTCTGTTGCGTGAAACGGCGTTTCCTACCTTTTTTCCGGCAGTAATGCCAAGTCGGTTAAAAGGTTTGCCGTTAGGCTTCACATATATGACCGAATATTTAGATGCTGAATATTTTCCCTTTTTATAAAGTGTAAGAAAATCCTTATTATCGTTTAAAATTTCAGTATAAAGCATAATAATACCATAAGCATACTATACTAACAAAAAAGACCACAAAATAAAGATTTTGTGGTCAGCCTCGTCAGTGAGTTAATCTTGCTCTGCCCTTAGATCTTCTACGAGCTAAAACCTTTCTGCCGTTCTTAGTAGCCATTCTCTTCATGAAGCCGTGCTCCTTC
>JAFYGE010000067.1 GCA_017543335.1 Ruminococcus sp. | reverse complement strand
ATCGTTGTTATCGCTATCATCGGTGTTCTCGCAGCAATCCTCGTTCCCGCTATGCTCGGCTATGTAAAGAAGTCCAAGATCTCATCTGCTGATTCAGCTTCAAGCTCACTCGCTAAGGCTGGTTCTTCAATGATGATGGATATGGAGAACAAGGAGAACGCAAACATTTCTGGTACATACTGGCTCACAGATGGTGATATCGGTGCTGCTGATGGCGAGGACAATGATGGTTGTAAGCTTACAAATGAGCAGAAGGCTAAGGTTCCGGAGTACATCGAGAACTACTTCAGCGATATCAAGAAGTGTGAGAATGCTGGTATCTACTTCGTAGACGGTACAGCTGTAGGTGCATATGTTTGCACAGACGGTACATACTTCGGCACATATCCCGGTGGCCTTATCACAGCTTCTGATTATAAGATTGGTAAGAAGGATAGACCCGGTGCTTCTGAAGCTCAGTCAAGAGTTGAGAAGAAGGTTAACCAGTCCTGATCAAGTTCAGTAAAACCTGAATCTAATTAAACTTAATAAAAAGGCCTCTCTCGTAAGAGAGAGGTTTTTTTTAAGGAGCTATAAATGAAAGGCATAAAACAGATATTGATCTGTTCTGTTTGCCTTGCTGCCGGCGTCGCAGCAGGCATGGGCGGAATGTACGGTTTACAGAGAAAAAATATAAGATTCGCAAAAGATAATAGCCTGCTCATGGAGGTCCAGGAACAACTCGATGATGTGGGAAAAGAACTTCCGGATGGAATGGAACGTGATAAAGCCGTCGCAAAGGGATACTTGACTCAGTTTGACAGGTTTACTTATTATAAGGATAATAGTGAACCCGCTGAAGAACAGGAGGTCAAGGAAGACGTTGAAGCAGAGATAATGAACGGTAATGTTCTGTATCTTAAGATCAACGGCTTTCTTGAGACAACACACATAAGTGTTCAAGAAAAAATAGAGCCTCTTTTGCCGAAGGCAAAAAGCATGATAATTGATTTGCGAAACAACAAAGGCGGTGTCACAACTGCTGAAAATGAAATTTCAAATATGTTCCTTGATAGCGGGATTGTAAACTGCTACTATTATAACGGCGAGGAATTTTCCTATAAAATGAGAGACACAAATGATAAGATAAAGCTGCCAACAGTGATCCTTGTGAACGGAAATACCGCAAGCTCTTCAGAGATAATGACTGCATTATTCATGCAGAATCATGGGGATACGACTGTAGTTGGAACACAGACTTTTGGAAAAGGTGTTTTTCAGGATATTAGGAAACTTAGTAATGGCGATGAGATAATGATAGCCAACGGCTACTACACAGTAGGAGATTGGGAATGCTATAATGAGGTGGGTATTACACCTGATATCGTTTTAGAGATGGATGAATCGCTTATAGGGACTTTTAGCGATACACAGCTGAAAAAAGCCCTTGAGATACTTGGCTGATTGCACAATAACTGTCATAGAAATTTGTGAGTAAAAACCCGAAATTTTTATTGACAAATTATGAATAGTTTGGTATAATGTAGTTGAACATTTTAGTTGGAGGTGTTTGCATGAAAAATAAGAGCAAAAAGGGCTTTACGCTGGTTGAAATGATCATCGTAGTTACTATAATCGGCATT
>JAFYGE010000066.1 GCA_017543335.1 Ruminococcus sp. | reverse complement strand
ATCGTTGTTATCGCTATCATCGGTGTTCTCGCAGCAATCCTCGTTCCCGCTATGCTCGGCTATGTAAAGAAGTCCAAGATCTCATCTGCTGATTCAGCTTCAAGCTCACTCGCTAAGGCTGGTTCTTCAATGATGATGGATCTCGAGAACAAGGACAACCAGGATATTTCTGGTACATACTGGATCGATGGTACAGACATCGGAGCTAAGGGCGCTGCTTACGGTGCTGATTGCAAGCTTGATGCTAATGGTAAGGCTAATGTTGCTTCTTATGTAAAGAACTACTTCAGTGATATCTCAAAGTGTAAGCACGCAGGTCTCTACTTCGTAGACGGTACAGCTGTAGGCGCATATGTTTGCACAGATGGTACATACTACGGCACATATCCCGGTGGTCTCATCACAGCTTCTGATTATAAGATCGGTAAGTCTGATAAGCCTGATTCAGCTAAGGCTAAGACTCTTGTTGAGAATAAGACTAAGCAGTCCTGATCAATTTCAGTAAAACCTGAATCTAATCAAACTTAATAAAAAGGCCTCTCTCGCAAGGGAGAGGCTTTTTTTAAGGAGTTATAAATGAAAAACGTGAAACAGATCGTGATATGCTCTGCCTGCCTGGTTTCCGGTGTCGCAGCAGGTATGGGAGGAATGTACGGTATACAGCGAAAAAATATCAAATTTGCAAAGGAAAACAGCCTGCTCATGGAAGTGCAGGATATACTGAAGGATAGCGGAAAAAATGATCCGGTAGGCGGTGACCCTGAAAAGGCAGCTGCCAAGGGATATATGTCACAGTTTGATAAGTATACAGGATATGTTGATGTAAATGAGCTTAAGGAAAGTACAAAGGATCTACCGGATGATGTTGAGGCGAAGCTCATTAATGGAAATGTTTTGTATATTGATCTGAATGGTTTTGTTTCTGGCACCAATATGCATTTTTCACAGGTAGTGGATCCGCTTATTCCAAAGGCCAATTCTGTTATTATAGACCTGAGAAATAATGGCGGCGGCGAGATAATTGAAGAAAATAATATTTCTGATCGTTTCTTGAAAAAAGGCGTAGTTCACTGCTTCATTGATAATGAAGATGACTATGACTTTAAAATAGGTGACAGCGGAGATGAGACTGTACTTCCAACTGTGTTGCTGGTGAATAACAGTACAGCAAGCGCAGCAGAAATTATGACAGCACTTTTTATGCAGAATCATGATAATGTAACTGTTGTGGGAACTCAGACCTACGGCAAAGGGGTTTTTCAGGATAGCAAATCATTGAGCAATGGGGATGAGATCAGATTTACTAACGGCTACTATACAGTAGGAGATTGGGAATGCTATAATGAGGTGGGTATCACACCTGATATCGTTTTGGAGATGGATGAATCGCTTATAGGGACTTTTAGCGATACACAGCTTAAAAAAGCCCTTGAGATACTTGGCTGATTGCACAATAACTGTCATAGAAATTTGTGAGTAAAAAACCGAAATTTTTATTGACAAATTATGAATAGTTTGGTATAATGTAGTTGAACATTTTAGTTGGAGGTGTTTGCATGAAAAATAAGAGCAAAAAGGGCTTTACGCTGGTTGAAATGATCATCGTAGTTACTATAATCGGCATT
>JAFYGE010000065.1 GCA_017543335.1 Ruminococcus sp. | reverse complement strand
GTATTATTCGGAAGCTTAAGACTCTTGGTCTTGTTTCCACAGGAGATAATCAAGGTAACTCTCCAGCTCAGAAAGGGATTTGTCAGAAAGACGGTTTAATATATCAGTTAATTCAGAATCAGAAATATTAAGTGCGAGAGAATCGCTTGGAATGTCACTGTTATCAGTGGCATTATTTTTTTGCTCTTTTTCCTCGTTCTTAGATATCTGCGATATCGTAGCATCTTTCCCCAGTAGATAGTCTATAGACACGCCGAAGTAGTCGGCTATTTTATCAAGCTTTTCACGAGATGGCTTTTGTTTTCCTGATTTCCATTGAGAATATAAGCCACTTGAAAACCCCAATTCACTCATCATCTTAGCAGCGGATATACCGCGCTGTTTAAGTAGTCCATTAATAATTTCTACAGTTTTCACAATGTACCGTCCTAATATTCCTTTTCGATTTGGGTAATACTACAAAATCTTAGATACCTAAGAAAATCTATTGAAAATCTTAGTTTTCTAAGGTATAATAAACACATACAGCAACAAATATGTTGTTTTAATCATATTATACCATGCTTATAGGCTATGGTCAATAAGGAAGGTGATTTGATGGACGTAAAAATCAGACTGATGATGCTCGGTAAATGCCAGGCAGACTTAATTGAGCCGCTTTACACTCAGTACGGAATCAAGGCTAACTCTTCGGAGATTTCAGCATCATTAAACCCTGTAAGAGGATTTCAGCCAAAGCATAAGGCTATCAGAAAAGCTGCCGACGAGATCATTTCAGGCTGGGAAGCACAGCAGCAGAAGACTACTCAGGAGGTGAAAGCATGAAATTACTCGACTACATCAGCCAGAGCCAGTGCGACGAAGTAGTAGTACACGACACGGTCTACGACATCGAACTCTACTTCTATGGCAGCGACTCTTCGGATCAGTGGAACGACGCAGTGAACAGGATCGCAGCGGAACTTGAAGTGACCGACGTAGAAGACGAGGGAATAGTCACGGTGGCTCTTTCGGATCTCATAATTTCCAAGATGGAACAGCTCAGATTTCTCGACCTGTTTAAGAGCTACGGCATCGCCGATATCATGGACGATATGATGAACATCTTCGCCGGATTCGTTTCAGGTGCATGGATGAACAACTTTGCAGACGCTTTAACAGGGGAATGAGGTGATGATATGACTCCGATGATCAGCAGCTTCATGAAAGCCGACGATGAGAAGATCGAGAAGCTTATAGAAGAATATCCGCTTTCGATACCTACAAAGGCGATCGCTGAATTCTTAGGAATAGACGTAACTTCTGTTCAGTCTATCCTCGAAAACGGAGTGGTCGGTCTTTCATGGAAGAAGGAAGCAAAAACAAGACGCGGATTTTACGTACCTACAGCACATTTCCTCAGATGGTACATGCGGATGAACTGAGGTGATGTGATGAGGAGATTATTCGGGACACAACAAAAGAGTGCCCAACTGCAATGGGTCACAGTCGAGCACTCCTTAAAAAGTATAATCAAAAAGGATATAAAAAATATAAACCACTTTAAGTATAACAGAAAGGATGTTTATTGTCAATGGCAGAAGCAGAGATCATGAACAGCGAGTACACCAGAGCAGTGGTACTTGACAAGCGAATTAAGGCAAGCGCACAGATGGCGCAGGAGGCACTCTTCGAGATGTGTACTCAACTCAAAGAAATGAGTGACGGTAAGCTCTACAAGGAGCTCGGATACAACACTTTTGAGGATTATACAGAGACTGAAGTAGGTCTTAGCCGCAAGCAGGCATACAAGTACATCAAAGTTGCAGAAACGTTTCCGTCCACAAATATTGGAATAAATGGCGGAGAAAATGTCTCCCCGGGGAGACATTTAGGGATTGCTAAACTTTATCTCCTTACCAAGCTCGACGAAGTAAGCAGAACGCAGCTCATCGAGTCAGGACAGATCGACAGCATGACCAAGGCTGACCTTGAGGAACACATCAGACAGCTGAAAGAGCTGGTGAAAGCAAGCCAGACAAGCGAAACCAAGGCGAAAGAATCACAGGAACAGGCTGAGCGTGAAGTACAGCGTATGGCGGCAACGGTCAACATGCTCCGGACCGATAAGAATAACCTTATAGCAAGGAACGACGAACTGAACATCAGAGTCCGGGAGCTTGAAGAGCGTCCGGTAGAGGTAGCAGTAGCCGAAGACACTGAGGAAATGGCGAAGCTGAGACTTGAATACGAGGACAAGCTTGCAACGATCAGAGGTCAGGCGTTCGCTTACGAAACCAAGCTTAAAAACGCCGAAACTGCACTCAGGGCAAGCGAGAAGCGAGCAAGGGATATGCAGGCGAACTTCGTGCAGAACCCGAACGT
>JAFYGE010000064.1 GCA_017543335.1 Ruminococcus sp. | reverse complement strand
TTCACTCGGTATCGAGACAGCAGGCGGCGTTTGCACAAAAATGATCGAGAGAAACACAACTATCCATACAAAGAAGTCACAGATATTCTCAACTTACGCTGACAATCAGCCTGCAGTTGATATCAACGTACTCCAGGGTGAGCGTGAATTCGCAAGAGATAACAAGCAGCTCGGTACTTTCCGTCTCGACGGTATCGCTCCTGCACCAAGAGGAATCCCACAGATCGAAGTTACTTTCGATATCGACCAGAACGGTATCGTTCATGTTTCCGCTAAGGACCTCGGTACAGGTAAGGAGCAGAACATCACTATCACTTCTTCTACAAATATGTCCAAGGACGACATCGATAAGGCTGTAAAGGAAGCTGAGCAGTATGCTGCTGAGGATAAGAAGCGTCGTGAAGCTGTTGACAACAAGAACGAAGCTGAGAACCTCGTATTCCAGTGCGAGAAGGCTCTCACAGACCTCGGTGATAAGGTATCAGCTGATGAGAAGTCCAACATCGAAGCTAAGTGCACAGCTCTCAAGTCCGCTATCGAAGCAAATAACGATGACGAGATAAAGACTCTCAAAGAAGACCTCCAGAAGGCATTCTACGACCTCTCTGCTAAGATCTATCAGCAGGCTAACCCTAACGGCGGTGCAGGCGGTATCGATCCTTCACAGTTCGCTAATATGGCTGGAGCTGCCGGGGCTGGTGCAGCAGATAACGGCTCTTCAAATGACGACGGAGTTGTTGACGCTGACTTCACAGAAGTTTGATCGCTATGGGAAATAATTTCAAAAAGAAATTAATGACTGTAGTTATACTGATCGGTCTGGGCTTACTGATATGGTACGGACTTAAATGGTTCGGCGGCGTTGCAGATGATAACGCCGGAAGTACCTATGAAGGAGTAAGCAAATACGAGGATCAGGTTCAAAATTAACGATACTTTTTAGGGCGAAATTCGTTTCGCCCTAATGGTGTATAACAGGAGAAAAAATATGGCTGAAAAAAGAGATTATTATGAAGTCCTTGGACTCCAGAAGGGTGCTACTGAGGATGAGATAAAAAAGGCTTTCCGTAAAAAAGCAAGAGAAAATCACCCTGACCTTCATCCGGATGACCCTTCTTATGTTGAAAAGTTTCAGGAGATAAACGAAGCTAATGAGGTCCTCTCAGACCCTGAAAAGCGTGCACGTTATGACCAGTTCGGTCATGCCGGTGTTGACCCTAACTACGGCGGCGGTGAAGGCGGCATGGGCGGCTTCGGCGGATTCGATATGGACGATATACTCGGAAGCATCTTCGGCGGATTCGGCTTCGGAGGTTCTTCAAGCCGTGCAAATTCTGCAAATGCTCCAAGAAGAGGCTCTGATATACATGAGAATGTGACTATCAACTTCATGGACGCTTGCAACGGCAAAAAGCATGAGGTCAAGATAAATCGTATGTGTACCTGCGAAGCTTGTAAGGGCACAGGTGCTGACGGCGGTACTTCTGCTGAGATATGTCCGGATTGTCAGGGACGTGGTTCTGTAAAGACTACTCAGCGTACTCCATTCGGTGCTATATCTTCAACAAAGGCTTGTCCGCACTGCGGCGGAAAGGGTAAGATAATAACAAATCCTTGTCCTAAGTGCCGTGGAATAGGCAGAGTCAGACTCCAGAAAACTGTATCTATCGACATCCCGGCAGGTATCGATGACGGACAGACTATCCGTCTCAGCGGTCAGGGAGACTGCGGTGTAAACGGCGGTCCTTCAGGTGACCTTCTCCTCAATATCGTTGTAAAATCTCACCCATTGTTCAAGCGTGAGGGCTATGATATACACTGCGATATACCTGTTACATATGCCGAGGCTGTTATGGGTGCGGAAATAACTGTTCCTACTATAGACGGCGATGTAAAGTACACTATAAGTGAGGGAACTCAGACCGGTACTGTATTCCGTCTTAAAGGAAAGGGCGTAAGAAAGCTCCACCGCACTGAAAGAGGAAATCAGTACGTTAAGATATATGTTGAAGTTCCTAAGAACCTCACTAAAAAGCAGAAAGAGCTTCTCAAATCTTTTGAGGATTCTCTCAGCGAGAAGAACTACGCTAAGCGTCAGAGCTTCTTTGAAAAGCTTAAATCCAAATTTGACCTTTAATGGCGAAAGCTGTCGTTTTTACGGCAGCTTTTATTGTCGAAAAATTATTGATTCCTTTAGGGGACGCCCTCTCGTGCAGGGCGTCCCCTTTTCAAAAACAGTCCACCGGACTGTTTTTGAATTCACCCCTTGCGGAGCGTTTTGCGGCTATATGTGGGGCTTTGCCCCACGCCCTACAATGGCTTTCAGCCCTTGACCTGACCAAAGGGATAATAATCCCTTTGGAATCCCATTATTATGGGTATCATTTTATTTTATAGTTTTATGGCAGCTTTTTAATTTTACGGCAATAAATACAAAAAAGCTCTTTACTATATGAATTTTTTATGCTATAATAACATTGTTATATATTTTATACTGCAAGGAGGTATTTCAATGAAAGCAGATAAATACATTATTAACGGAGACAAAAAAATAGACATAAGAAAATTACCGGTCAGCAGCAAGGACGACAATGTGGATAAGGACGAAATTATCGCTAAGTACGAGGCAAATAAACAGGAGCTCGCCCTGTTGCAGGATAAATTCTATGCGGACGGCAGAGAGGGTATCATTATCGTTATGCAGGCTCTGGACGCTTCCGGTAAGGACTCAGCTGTAAAGAATATCTTCAGCGGCATCAATCCTCAGGGAGTGAACGTCCACTCCTATAAAGCTCCAACTTCCGAGGAGCTCGCCCACGATTACCTCTGGAGGATTCATCAGAATGTCCCAAGAAGAGGCGAAATAGCTATCTTCAACCGCAGTCACTATGAGGACCTCGTTACAGTTCAGGTCGAGAATATTAAACCTCACTACCATATGGCTGACCGCAATATCGACAAAAGTGATAAGAAGTTCTTTGAAGAACGCTATAAACAGGTAAATAATTTCGAGCAGTATCTCTATGAGAACAGCTACCGTGTTATAAAAATATTCCTGCATATATCCAAAGAGGAACAGGCAAGACAGCTTCTGGAGCGTATAGAAGTTCCGGAGAAAAACTGGAAGTTCCGTGCAGATGACCTGAAAGTAAGAGGTAAATTCGATGATTATATCGATTGCTTCAATGAGGTAATAAACAAGACTTCAACAAAGAATTGTCCGTGGTATGTGCTTCCGGGTGACCAGCGTTGGTATGTAAGATACCTCATCACTGAAATACTCCTTGATGCCTTAAAGGAATGTAAGTCGGAGTATCCTCCGCTGCCGGAAAGCGACAGAGAGCAAATGGACGCTTGCAGAAAAGAACTCCGAGCAGCTCTCGGAGAATCCGAAGAAGAACCAAAAAAGAAGTCTAAGAAAAAGTCTAAGAAGGATTAATATTAAAAGGCGGCTTTGTGCCGCCTTTAGTGTTATCTTCTGTTTCTTGAAGTAGTCCGTGAATTTGAGTTATGGTTATCTTTTTTGCCGTCAAGACCGTCGATGATGTTACCAGCGGCATCGGTCACACCTTCTATGAGGTCGCCGCCGGCATCACCAACTCCGTCGATAGCGTCATCTACGTGATCTTTTACAGAGTCGTCCCTGTCCTCATTCACATAGCTGCTGTCACTATTGGAGTTATAAGTGGTATCATCAGAGCCGCAGGCTGTGAAGGTTGCACAAATGGTAAATATTATGGAGCATATTGCTAAATGCTTTTTCATACTAATCATATCCTTTGCATTTTTTCGTTGTGGACAGCTTTTCCACAGCGTGATTTTATTGTTTACACATTTTCCCCGATTATCCACATTGTTTTCAACTTTTGCACCCTGTAAAAAACTACATTTTACGTTGCTTTCCACTATTTCAACATAGTTTTCCACCGAACGGCAGATGTTTGCACAGCCTATTCAACACAGTGTGGAAAACTTATCCAGTGCCATGTGGAAAAGAATTACAAAAAAACAGGACGATATTGCTGTTAATATTTAGTTAAATCTTGTTTCTTCTTGAATATAACGTCAACCTGTGATATAATAGGAGAAGTAATCGAACGGAGGCTGATCTATGTTTGAAGGTTTTTCGAGAGAAGCACTGGAATTTCTTCTCGGTATAAGGCTTAATAACAACAAGGAGTGGTTTGAACCACGTAAACAGATATATGTTGAAAAAATTTATGAGCCGATGAAAGCTCTCGGAGATGAGCTCTTTGCTCCGTTTTCAGAGACAGAGGGAATGATGAAAAAGGTCGGCAGGATATATCGTGACGAGCATTTTCCGCCGTATCTGCATTACCGTGACGTTATGTGGATATACGTCAGGTATGATGCTTATTATTGGAACAGAACTCCCACGTTATACTTTGAGCTTTCTCCGGAGGGTGCAGAGTTCGGATTCAGGATAGCTCAGCCGGAAGCCGCTGTTATGGAGCGTTTCAGAAGCGACCTTACCGAGAATGCTGCGGATTTTCTAAGTATGATAGATGAATATGAGAATAAGTACGGCTACACTATCGGCGGAGTTGAGTACAAGCGAAAAAAGAAGTGTACAGTCCCGGAGGCTGAGCGTTTTTTCCTTAAAAAGGGACTTAGCGTGTATACTACGGTGTCGGATATGAGTGAGCTTTCAAGCCATAAGCTATCTGAGCATATTTCAGATGTGTTCAGAACTCTTATACCGATAAATGACTATTTTCACGAGCTTGTGGAGATAGAGGAGCTTTCCAAAGCTCTGGAGAAAAATGAAAAGTCAGCAGACGAGCCTGAGATAAAAATGGTAAAAGCTCCGGATGTTGACTTTATGTGGTGATAAATTCAAAGGAGGCGGACATCATAAAATTTGTTGAGATATTTACAGACGGTGCTTGCAGCGGAAATCCCGGTCCGGGAGGATACGGAGTTGTGCTGAGGTATGGAACAAAAGAAAAAGAGCTCTCAGGCGGCGACAGCAGTACTACCAATAACCGCATGGAGCTGCTTGGAGTTATAACCGGACTTGCTGCTCTGAAAGAACCATGTCAGGTCACTTTGACTACCGACAGCAAATACGTTGTTGATAGTATCACCAAAGGCTGGGTGTACAACTGGAAGAAAAATAACTGGATAAAGTCTGATAAAAAACCAGCTTTGAACGTTGATTTGTGGGAACAGCTATTGCCTTTGCTCGAAAAACACAAAGTTACATTTAAGTGGGTCAAGGGTCACGCAGGACATCCCGAAAATGAACGCTGCGACAGACTTGCTGTTGAACAGCGTGACCTTTATTCCTTAAAATAATAATGAAAAAAGTCCTGAAACTGTCAGAAAAACAGCTTCAGGACTTTATTGATACTTTAATGCAGCTTAAATGTTAATAAATTGTGTAATATTTTTGAAATTTATATTAACACTTGAAATTGATTTAAAATCGTGTTATAATATATAGGATAATTATATAAGGAGGTGAAATCCAATGAAAATACAGCATCTTGAATATGTTCTGGCTATCGCACAGGAAGGAAGTATCACCAAGGCTGCTAAGAAGCTCTATCAGGCTCAGCCTAATATCAGTATCGCACTCAAAGAGCTTGAGGAAAGTCTCGGCATACAGATATTCCAGCGTACACAGAGCGGTATGATAACTACTCCTGAAGGAGAAGAATTTATCGACCGTGCCAAGAATATCGTTGAAGAGTTCCATAGTCTTGAAGCAATGTATTCTCGCAAGGAATCAGATGTATCTCAGATAAGCATTTCTGCTACTAAGTCTCCTTATGTAGCTGCTGCTATGGGAAGAATGATAAACGAGCTTGAAACTACCGAACAGAATTTCAGCGTATCTATAATGGAGTCATCTACAAACCGAGTTATTGAAGATATATGCAACGGTGTAGCCGATGTAGGAGTTCTTCGTATACCTACACTTCAGCTCGATATACTTCAGGAGCGTCTTGAATCAAAGAAGCTTTGCAGCAAAACGATTCTTGAATACCGTATGAATATCATACTTTCTTCAGATCATCCGCTTGCTAAGTATGACACGATCCCATATGAGCTTCTCAAAGATTATCCTGAGATAATCAACAAGGATCTTGAAGATGATATTATGCGTAAAGCAACTATCAATCCGGAATACGATACGATCAAGGAAGGCAAAAAGATATTTGTATGTGACAGAGGGACTCAGATGAGTATGCTCAATATGGTAAAGAATGCATTTTTCTGGGTAGGTCCGCTGCACCAGCCTGGTATAGCCGCAGGCAAACTCACAGTTCGTCCGTGTTCTTTTGCAACTTGTTTTAACCGTGATATAATCATATATAGAAAGAAGAGCGAGAATAATCCGCTTATAAAGAGAAGCATCGAGTATATCACTAAATCAGCAGAGTCTCTGATGTCAACACCAAGTGTTGAGAAATAAAAAAAGAATGAGAAACTTTGAAGTCTCTCACTCTTTTTAAGGATGGATAGAAAATTTCTTGTTCTTATTGGCTTGATTATATTATATCACCATGCAAGAAAAATATCAAATATTTATTTTTTATCCCAATATATATTTTGTATATAATTAGTTAAGAAATTGCTAAAATTTTGCCGTTATCGGAAAAAATCTCCGATAACGGCATTTTTTATTTCTCGGATTTTTTATTATCGTTTTCAGGTTCGTCATCTATAATTTTTTTATAGTTGGCTTCCTCTTCTTTTTCTTTAGCTTCTTTCATAGCTTTTTTCGCAGCAGATGAAGCTCCTTTTTTACCTCTTGCCATAAGTACTATTGCAAATACTATTACCGTGATAATGAGTGCTACAGCAACTACTATGAAGGCGATATGCTTTATATCCTTATCAGATGCATTGTAGCTTATATCATTGCTTTTAGCGTATTTTTCGCCGGCAGTTCCGGATGAAACAGTCATTTTGAAATCGCTTACCTTTACGTCCTCGCTTTTATCGTTGACAGTATATCCGAAAGCCTTATCACCTATTTCGGTAACACTTTTCGGGACGCTTACCTGAGACAGCTTTTCACATCCGTAGAATGAGTCCTCACCGATAGTTTTCAATCCGTTCTGTAGAATGAGCTTGTTAAGCGACACACAGCCTATGAAAGCCTGATCTCCGACAGATACGATAGTTGTCGGTAGTTCGAGCATTTCGAGGGATTCATTATACGAAAAAGCTCCTGCACCTATTGTAGCAATACCCTCAGCAAGATCGAGTTTTTTGATACCGATACATTCTCTGAAAGCACTGTCTTTTATCTCGGTGACATTTCCTGAGATATATGCTTCTGTTATATTCTGGCACTGAGAGAAAGCTCCGCCGCTTATAGAAGTTACTTTTTCGTCTACACGAAGCTCTCCGGAGTAGTCTATTGAAGCCTTATAAATAGCTGTTTTTTCCTTATTTGTAAGAATCTTGTCTTCATATACAAAGTTTGCACATCCCTCTGTATCGAAATTCTTTATAGGAGTGCAGGTAAATACAGAATCTCCCATATCCTGAAGAGAATCTGGTATAGCCATTTCGGAAAGGCTGTAACACTGAGCAAAAGCAGAATCTCCGATAGAAGTTATGGTATCCGGAAGAGTAACGGATGTAAGAGCAGGACAGCAATAGAATGCTTCATCCGGTATCTCTGTAAGTCTTGATTCTATAGTTACTTTTTTCAGAGATGTACAATAGCTGAAAGCACCGTTACCTATTTTCTTAACAGTTTTCGGGATAGTAAGTTCACTAAGTCCCTCACAGTTGAAGAAAGCACTTTCGCCTATTTCAACTACAGGAACACCGTCAAGTACATCCGGTATTTTTTTAATGATAGAAGCGGTGCATTTTCTTATAGCGTATCCGCCGTCTACATTTTCATATATGAAAGAGCCGTCCTGTAGGATATCCTTTGCCTGAGTTGAAGCAGCATATGAAGTCATGGGAAAGATAGAGCTTAATGAAAAAGACATCATTGCGGTAACGGCAGCAGCAGTCAGTTTCTTTAATTTATTTCTCATCCTCTTCATCCTTTCCCTCGGACTTAGCTTTTCTTGCCTCAGCAGCCTTCTTTATCATTTCAGAGTGTTCCTTAGCGGCTTTTTTAGCTTTTTTCTTTTTAAAGAAGATACTGAGTATTCCGGCAAGCAGACCTGCACCTATTACGCCGCCTCCTATACCGAGCAGACGCTTATCGATATTAAGTCCGAATACATCTGCTGTATCCGTGATAACTTCAATATCGTTGTCCTTTGCATATTTGTAAGCACAGGTATCCTTATCGGCATATATTTTGAAGCCTGATACAAGTTTTTCGACTTTTGCATTTTCGTCATTCGGGTCAGCTTCCTCGTCGTAGTAGAATCCGCAGGCGAATTCTCCCATAGATTCAAGAGAATCATAGAAACGAAGACTTTCAAGCTCTTTGCAGTCGAAGAAAGCGTCATTTCCTACTGTTTTAAGGTCTTTTGAAAGCTTAGCTTTTTTAAGCTTCTTACAGCCTCCGAAAGAAGCGACACCTATTTTCTCGACATGAGAAAGGTCAACTTCTTCAATAATGCTTGCGTTATAGAAAGCGTAGTCCCCTATCTCTTTGACGGACTGAGGAACATCGAAGTTCTTTTCGTCTCTTGCTGACGGATATGCTTTGAGTTTAGTCATATCGTGGTCGTAGAGAACTCCGTTTTTGGACGTATACGCTCCATCACCGGAAGAAACGCTTATTGATTCAAGAGCCGGACACTGTATAAAAGGATGTTCATTTTCGTTTCCGAAGGAAGTGCAGTCGCCTGAGAAAGTCACTTCTTTGAGAGACTGACATCCGCTGAATACGTTTGTACCTATGGTTTTTGCACCGCCGAGGTCAGCTTTTTCGAGTGCATAGCAGCCTTCAAATACGTTGTCCTCAATAGTTTCAAGGCTCTGCGGCAGAACAACTTCTTTGAGGTATGTGCAGTTCTGGAAAGCCATTTTCTTTATTAATTTTACATTTTCAGGTATGATTATTTTTGAAGCGGAAGTATTGCTGAAAGCAACAGTATATATTTTTGTTACCGGTATACCTGTTATATCAGCCGGCACTTCTATAACGTCATCGAATGAATTGCAGTTGATGATATACGCTTCACCGTTTTCAACAGCGTAGTCATAGTCGCCGAGATTGTTTATATCGAGGTTTTCGATCTCCTGTATATCCTCGTTTTCCTCAGGAGAGCGGAAGTCGAAATCGTTGGCATATCCGTATTCAGAGTCTTTATCTTTGGCATATGTCTGAGCGGCAGAGCCGTATGAACCGAGTATTATAAATCCGTTTACAGGAACTTCCTCACCGCTAACTGAAGACTGGTAACCCAGAGCACAATAGCCGATAGTATCAACTGAATCCGGTACGAGTATCTTAGTAAGACCGGTATCCATGAAAGCATACTGTCCGATCATACCGAGCTTATCAGGCAGCTCTATCTCTTCGAGCTTCTTGCAGCCGTAAAAAGCAGCACCGCCGATAGAATAGAGGTTTTCCGGCAGCAGTACTTTTTCAAGTGAAGTGCATCCTGCAAAGCCGTAATCACCGACTTCACTTACTTCTGTTTTGCTTAGGTCAGCGACTTTCAGTGCTTCATTGCTTCCTACAGCGAAATCGTCAAGTATCCTGAGTTTTTCAGGGAAAGTTATTTCGCTTAGAGCAGTTGAATAGATACTTGCTTTTCCGAGCTGAGATACTGTATCAGGTATCTTGAAGCTTGTACCCTCTTTTCTTGAAGGATAGCAAATGAGCTTTGTCATGTCTTTGGAATAGAGCACTCCGTCAGCAGCAGCAAAGTTCTCGCTTTTAGCATCAATGGTTATCTCTTTAAGCTGCATACAAACCTTGAATGGATTATTTGAGGATATGTACTCAAGAGAAGCCGGCAGAGCTATTTTTGAATATGTTGATTTTCCGTCGTTTCCGAATACCCACGGACCTAATTCCGTTACTTTTTTTCCGTCTATAGTATCGGGAATGACAGCTTCACTTCCGACTATCCTGCAATGCTGCAAACAAACGGTGTCTTCTTCTGTAAGGCTGTATGAGAAATCTCCGGATTCTATAAAGTTTTCTTCCTCTGCGGCGATATCCTCATCAGCTTCCTCAGCAGCTTCCGCAGCAGCAGATGTTGAAGTTTCGTTATCAGCAAAGGAATAAAGCGGTATAGAAGCTGATGCACAAATGAGCAGGCTCATGAGAAATGCAGCAGCTTTATTTTTATTTAACATTTTTCTAACCCTCTCTGTATTTTTTCATGCTTTATTAATACGACAATTAAATATCTATAAAACGACGAAGTCGGCGAAAAAGGGATTCCAAAGGGTTCACAACCCTTTGGCGGAAAGGTGTACGAGGGAAGGCAGAGCCTTCCCTAAGAAATAGTGCAGCGAGCAAAGCTACGCTGTACGGACCGTCCGCATTCCTTTCCTCGGCTTGACCGACGTAAATTTTTTTGCCGGACTAATAAACAACAATACGCTTTATACATTATATCATAAGAGCATGGATATTGCAACGGATTTCACTCACTTTTCGTATTTCTTATACAAAGTTTTCAGGTCATATCCTGTCCGCATCAAGCATATGATTTATGGACAAATCTACGTTTAGGGAGCTGAATTTATGGGACTTACTGAAAAAGAAGCAGCGGAAAGACTGAAGGCTGACGGTGAAAATGTACTTGAAGAGGGCAGAAAATCGAGTGCAGCAGGGATATTCATAGGACAATTCAAGGATGTTATGGTGATGATACTGCTCATAGCCACGGGAGTATCAGTGCTTCTCGGAGAAATATCCGATGCGGTAACGATAATACTCATAGTGCTGCTGAATGCCATACTCGGCTTCATTCAGGAGTACCGCACCGAGCACACGCTTGAAGCACTCCGCTCTATGACAGCACCTACCGCAAAATGCTACAGGGACGGAGAAATAAAGGTCATAGATGCGGCAAAGCTCGTATGTGAGGATATTATCGAGCTTGAAGCAGGTGACCGTGTACCTGCTGACTGTGCATTGATAAAAGCGTCAGGAATGTATGCGGACGAATCTATGCTCACCGGAGAATCCGAGGCAGTCGCTAAGACTGCCGGTCAGCCGAGCGACAGGGACAACAGTCTCAACAAACAGAATATAGCCTATTGCGGAACTTCCGTTACAAAGGGGACTTGTACGGCGAAGGTCATAGCTACAGGAAAGAAGACTCAAATGGGACGTATCTCAGAAATGCTGTCCGATATAGAAAGAGAGCTTACTCCCCTGCAAAAGCGGCTTGCGGAGCTTGGAAAGGCAGTGGCTGTGATATGCCTTATAGTGTGTGCGGCAGTTTTTGCTGCCGGAGTTATCCGTGGGGAAGAGATATTCACCATGCTCATGACAGGTATAACCATAGCTATCGCTGCGATTCCGGAGGGACTTCCGGCTACTGTGACTATAGCTCTTGCACTTGCAGTCAATCGTATGCTGAAACAGAAAGCACTTGTGAACAAACTCCACAGCGTTGAGACTTTAGGATGTACCTCTGTGATATGTTCAGATAAGACCGGTACTATAACCGAAAACAAAATGACCCTTACTGAGCTTGTTTCTGCTGATGAAGAGTATTATTTCAGCGGTATGGGCTACAGGATAAGCGGCAGAGTTACTAAGGGTAAAGATGAGACAGCGGTCAATCCGATAAATGAAAAGGTGCTGACCGCAGTTCTTACCTGCGGAACAATTTGTTCTGATGCGGCAATAACAGCTCCCTCCGGCACAAAAAACCGTGACCGTGGAGCTGTTTCCGGTAAGGGCGAGTGGAAAGTCACCGGCGACCCGACTGAAATAGCTATACTCGTTGCAGCAGCAAAAGCCGGTATCACCAAAAATGAACTTGAAAAGGATATGCGGAGGATAAACGACCTTCCTTTTGACAGTGAGTATCGGTTTATGGCGGTACACTGTGCCTGCCGGAGCGAAAAGAGAATATATTTCAAGGGAGCTGAGGAAGCTGTACTCCCACGCTGTTCACAGTACATGAGCCGCTCCGGAGAGATACTGCCGCTTACATTGTCGGTCAGGAAGAAAATAGCGGCAAAGACAGTTGAGATGTCGGATAAGGCTTTGAGAGTGCTTGCAATGGCTTACTGCGTTTCCGACAGCTTTGACCCTCGTCGTGGAAACCTGATATTTCTCGGACTCACCGGAATGATAGACCCTCCCCGTGAAGAAGCTAAGACAGCTATAAGGAAATGTGCAAATGCATCGGTAAGGACAGTAATGATAACAGGTGACCACAAGAATACGGCAGTAGCAGTTGCAAAGAAAGCAGGACTGCTCAAAGGCGGAAAGGCGGTAACGGGTGCAGAGCTGGACAGAATGTCGGATGAAGAACTTGACCGTGAAATAGGGAAATATACCGTCTTTGCGAGAGTCGAGCCTGTTCACAAGCTGAGGATAGTGAGGAGCTTCAAACGCCGTGGAGAGATAGTTACTATGACCGGCGACGGCGTAAATGATGCACCGGCTATCAAGGAAGCTGATGTCGGAGTTGCTATGGGAGTTACAGGAACAGATGTCACAAAGCAGGCAGCCGATGTGATACTTCTCGACGACAATCTTGCTACACTTGTAAATGCGGTCGAGCAGGGACGCTGCGTTTATGCAAATATCCGCAAATTTGTACGTTATCTGCTGTCGTGCAATATAGGCGAGGTGCTTACAATGTTTCTGGGAATAATCATGGGGATGCCGATAGTACTGCTGCCTGTGCAGATACTGCTCGTGAATCTGGTTACCGACGGACTGCCCGCTATCGCACTTGGCATGGAGCCTCCTGAAAAGGACATAATGAACCGTCCGCCCAGAAAATCTGATGAGGGATTCTTTGCCGGCGGACTTATGAGTAAAATAGTTTTCAGAGGAATATTCATCGGACTTTGCACCCTTGCATCATTCGCACTGACCATGCATAACGGCGGAAGTATTGAAGCAGCTCGCACCTCCGCACTAATTACTCTTGTTATGTCGCAGTTGATACACGTATTTGAATGTAAGTCCGAGACAAAGTCTCTGTTCAGAATTAATCCTCTGAGTAATATTAAGCTGCTTATTGCAGCCGGTATTTCGATCGGAGCTCTTGCAGCAGCGGTGGCTTTTCCTCAGCTTCAGGTCGTGTTTGAGACAGTCATGCTGAGCCGTGAACAGCTTCTTATAGCCTTTGGACTGAGTGCCGCAGTTCCCATTATAAGCGGAATTTGTAAATAATTTGAAAACTTACACAAAAAATAGCAATTTTATTTGAAAATACTCTGAGGATATGTTATAATAGTATTGATACAGTAAATAATATGCTCCCCTCGGCTTGACCGACGTAAGTATATTATTGCTGAATCAATAGTATGGAAAAACAATCAATACAGGAGGTGGGCATATGAATGACGAGGTTGAAAAATACATTGCCTCTCATCTTTTTGAAAAACGTGAAGAGGACTTTGAACACGCTTCGCTTGACCGTGAGATAGCTTTCTATGACAGTATCTGTGCCGGTAATCTGGAACTTGTAAGAGTTTTTATGCAGCCGTTATGCTGCGAAGGATGCGGAATACTCAGTGAAGACCCGCTGCGGAATCTGAAATATCATTTTGTAGTTCTTGCGGCTATCATTGCCCGTACTTGTATAAATAAGGGCATGACTCCGGAAGAAGCCTACAGTCTTAGTGACTATTATATAATGAAAGTTGATAAATGCAAGGACGAAAAAGGTGTAAGAGCTGCTCATATAGAGATGATAGAGGGCTATACCGAGAAAATGCGTAAGATAAAGCTTGGAGGTATATGCTCAAAGCAGGTAGTAAGTGCTATCGACTATATAACTAATCATCTTCACAGCAGAGTGCTGCTTGACGATGCTGCTGAGGAGCTTGGTCTGAGTACGGCTTATCTTTCAAGACTTTTCCGTAAAGAAACGGGGATAACTTTCAGTGAGTACGTAAACAAGCTTAAAACAGAAGAAGCTTCTGCACTGCTTCTCTACACAGAGCGTACTGATACTGAGATAAGCAATCTGCTCGCATTCAGTTCGCAGAGCTATTTTATCAAGATATTCCGGAAATTTTTCGGTATGACTCCAAAGGAATATAAAAAACGCTATAAGATACCGGTTTTTGAAACTGAGAAGAAGAATTAAAGATAAATAATAAAACGACGAAGTCGGCAAAAATGGGAGTCACTCTTTGGAATCCCTTTATTGTGGTTAGCTTTTTTCTTTTTTCAACATACTGAGGGACGGAGCACATCCGTCCCTGAAATTTTTTCAAAAAAATTTTTCCTCACTGCACGGAAAAAGAATCCTCAGTTGTGTGTATTTATGAAGGGGCACAAAGCTCCGATACCGGTATAGCAATGTTGAAGGGAGGGGATCATATGATCGACAAAGAAAATTTAGCACTCTATGCTTTCAGAAAATTCGGAGATACAGTATTACGTGCGGCATATGCCTGCACCGGAAATATGGCAGAAGCAGAGGATATAACTCAGGAAGTCTTCCTGAAACTCCATTCTTCAAAGAACGAATTCAACGATGATGAGCATCTTAAAGCGTGGCTTCTGAGAGTGGCGATAAACAGCGGAAGAAATTTCAGAAAGAGTTTCCGTTTCAGCCGGACTTCTTCTATAGATGAAGTAAACGAGAACGATATGAAGTGCGAGTTTACTTCCGGAGAAAATGAGATAAGGGAAATAATAGCATCGCTTCCCAAGAAATACAGTTCGGTCATATTCCTGTATTACTACGAAGGATATAAAGTAAGAGAAATAGCTGAAATGCTCGATGCAAGCGAAAATACCATAAGTTCATGGTTGCAGAGAGGCAGAAAAAAACTGCGTCTTGAGCTTGAAAAGGAGGGATACTATGAAACAGAAGGAATATAACGAGATGCTCGGTAAAATAAAGTGCAGTGAGGAGTTTAAAAATAAAATGGAAAATATGTTGAAAAATTCACCTGAGAAGGATCAGGAATATACAGACAGCGTTAGCAGCGTTGAGAGAGCCCCTAAGTTTACATTGAGAAGATATGCCGCAGCAGCCGCAGCTTTTGCGATAATATGCGGTTCAGTAGGTACAGTATGGTACAAAACAAGCAAGGACAAACATTCGGATAATCTCCATGAAGTTTCAGATGAGCCGTCAACAGACATTACTACAGGTATAGCTGCAACTGCCACAGAAACTACCATTGTGACTGCAACAAACGCAGTAACAACTACAACAGTAACAACAACAGCTGCTTCAAGCGGTCATGATAACGATAAACAGCAGCGTATAGCAGATCAGATAATTGACAACGTTTTCAGCGTTGAGACTTGTGATGATGCTGCATATCTCCCATATTCTGATGTCAGCTTTATCTATGGCATCACCCCTATACCAACAGATATAAGCGAATTCCTCCACGGTTTTGAGTGGGAACAGGTTGAGGGCGATGCATATGAATTCCAGACAGGCAGCGGTCCGTTCGTATTTGAGAATGTATACCGTTTCTTCAGCACTTCTCATAGACTCTTTGTTAATGAAAAAGGTCAGATATGGGACGGAGATTATCTTGTATTCAATGCAAAGAACATTAAAGGAGACGAATTTGCATCATATCTCAGCAAGCTTAGCAGAGACAAAGAGCTGCGTGTTGATCCTTCACTTTTGAGGCAGGATCTTGATAATGCTGTAAGAAAGCTTTGTAATGAGAACTCGATATGGAATTATCATGTAAGGTATCTGCGTGAGCCTGATAGCGTAATGTCAGGATTTGAACCGTTTTATATTGATGCAGATGCTTGTGAGCATGGTTCTGTTGATGAAAATAATAAAGTATACTTTGTTAATGATTTTATGCATTTAAAAGAAGGTGCTGAAACTAAAGTAGAACTTCCGGAAGGCAAGAACGTTGAACTGATGTTAGCAGGTTCAGTATTTGATGATACTTATAATTATTGTGAGATGTTAAGCGGTTCAGGTACTACTTTAAAAACAATATATGGTGATGATATAAATCTTGACGAGTTGAATCACGAACTTAAAACAGCTCAGTATGATCTTTCTTCGGATTGGGAGATAGCTCCTCCGGCTAAGTATTACCCTATATTAAAGAGAATAACAAACCGTTTAAATAACTATATTTATGCCAGCACAGATGACTGGATCATTCAGCTACCTGATGAAAGTGAAGATGTTCAGGTAACATATAATAACAATGATAACGGATATAATGTTTCAATGAGGTTCGTTGTAGATAAGGACTTTGTAATAAAAGAATACACTGAATATCGTGACGATCAGCTTATCTGCGAATTTAAGATCACAGATATAACTAAAGGTCTTGATGCCTGCGGCTGATAATTGAAATTGTGATATTGTAAAAAACTCCGGTCTGTGGTATAATATTGACATACTACAGATCGGAGGATTTTTTTATGAAATTCATCTCTTGGAACGTAAACGGATTCCGTGCCTGCCTGCAAAAAGGCTTTGAGGACTTCTTTAACAGCGTGGACGCTGATATTTTCTGCTTGCAGGAAACTAAAATGCAGCCGGATCAGGCGGATTTTGCTCCGGAGGGCTACCATAAATATTTCCATAGTGCAATAAAAAAAGGCTATTCAGGTACAGCAGTCTTTACCAAAAAAGAACCGCTCTCGGTTACTTACGGTCTTAACGGCGAACATATGGACGAGGGCAGAGTCATTACCTGCGAATACGAAGACTTTTACTTCGTTTGCTGCTACGTGCCGAATGCTCAGGACGGTCTTAAACGAATAGACTACCGTATGGAGTTCGAGGACGCTATGCGTGCCTACCTCAGTGAGCTCGATAAGAAAAAGCCTGTAGTCTATTGCGGCGACCTCAATGTCGCTCATGAGGAGATAGACCTGAAAAATCCTAAGACCAATAGGGGAAATGCCGGATTCTCAGACGAAGAACGTGGAAAATTTACGGAGCTCCTCGGTGCAGGCTTTAAGGATACCTTCCGTACCCTCTACCCCGACACCGTTACCTATTCATGGTGGTCTTACAGATTCAGAGCAAGAGAAAAAAACGCAGGCTGGCGTATAGACTATTTTGTGGTCTCTGAAAGATTTATGGAGCGTGTAAAGGACTCCGTTATACTTACTGACGTTATGGGCAGCGACCATTGCCCGGTGGAACTTATTGTGGAATAATATTTATGCTTATGACGATGACTGTTGAATACAGGCATCGTCTTAGTATTTGTAGCTCTATACTATTTATAAAGTAAATACTGTTATCGACATAATGTTTACCCGATAATAAGTCATAGGGATTAAGCCTTTGTGCAAAATAACGAAAAGCTCAGGTTGTATTTGTAAAAATTGATAACTCCTATTGACAGAGTAAATACGATTTGCTATAATAACTTTGAGACTGCATTTGCAGAACCGCTGATATAGAGAAAATTCGTTAAAAGGAGACGCTGCGGCACGGGACATCATCAGCCGCAGGAACAATATGAATAGTAAAAGAGACCGTTATAAAAGAATTATAACTCTCGGTGCCGCATTGGTACTGATGGCAGTGCTTACGGGATTTTTTGCATATGTCTGGTATAAATATTACAGTTCAGCCATTGTCCTGCCGTTTTACCGGCGAGGAAACTGGGTGCTTATAAGTATCTACTGCCTGCTTATTTTCTTATTTTTCAAAGCGTACGGCGGATTCAAACTCGGTTACCTTAAAAAAACGGATATGCTGTTTTCACAGCTTATCTCAATGGCGTGTGTGAATGTCGTGACATATTTCCTGATAAGCCTTATCGGACGTCATTTTATGGAAGGCATACCGATACTACTGCTGACCTTTGTAGATTTCGGTTTTATCACAGTCTGGACAGCTCTTTCGGGCAGGATATACTTTATGATATATCCGCCAAGACGGCTTATAATATTATATGGAAGTCATCAGGCGGCGGCTCTTGTAATGAAAATGAGCCAGCGTGTGGATAAATATATGATATGTGAGTCGGTAAGCATAAATGAGGAAAGCTCCGTTATAAAAGAGCAGATACTCAAATATGAGGGCGTAATAATCTGCGATATACCGGCTGAGCTAAGAAACGATTATCTTAAATTCTGCTTTGAAAGATCGATAAGAGCATATATAGCTCCGAAAATATCAGATATTATAATAAGAGGTGCGGACGATATCAGACTTTTCGATACTCCCCTGCTTCTCTGCCGCAATTACGGACTCGACTTCGAGCAGAGATTCATAAAGAGAGTATTTGATATAGTATTCTCGCTTATCGCAATAATACCGGCTGCTCCGTTCATGATAATATCTGCACTCGCTGTAAAGCTGTATGACGGCGGTCCGGTGCTTTATAAGCAGAAAAGACTCACTATAGATGATAAGGAATTTTATGTATATAAATTCAGAAGCATGATAGTCGATGCGGAAAAAGACGGAAAAGCCCGTCTTGCCTCAGAGGAGGATGACCGTATCACTCCTGTCGGAAAGATACTGAGAAAATTCCGTATAGATGAATTCCCACAGCTGTTCAACATCCTGAAAGGCGAAATGTCCGTAGTAGGACCACGTCCGGAAAGACCTGAACTTGCCGAGGAATATAAGAAGCAGATGCCTGAATTTGAGTTCCGCCTTAAAGTAAAGGCTGGTCTTACAGGCTATGCACAGGTTACGGGTGTATATGATACATCCCCATATGATAAGTTGAAAATGGATCTTATGTATATCGAGAACTTCTCTCTGAGAATGGACATCCAGATAATACTTATGACCCTTAAAACAATGCTGTTTCCGGGAAAAAATAATGCGGAGACAGAGGAAGGCGTGCTTGCACCAAAGCACAGCAAAGGAAAAGAGGAGAATAAATAATGAAAATAACAGCAGTAATAATGGCTGGCGGACGTGGAGAGCGTTTCTGGCCCAAGAGCCGTAATTCCTGCCCAAAGCAGTTCCTGTCACTTACTTCCGACGGGGAAACTATGATACAGAAAACTATCAACCGTCTCAGACCTATCGTGGAGGCAGAGGACATTTTTATCGTTACTAATGCCGCTTACAAGGGTCTTGTAAAGGATCAGCTTCCGGATGTGCCGGAGGAGAATATCCTCGCTGAGCCATGTGCAAGAAATACAGCTCCGTGTATCGCTTTTGCAGCAGCTGTTATCGGAAAGAAGTATGACGATGCTGTTATGCTCGTACTCCCTTCGGACCACCTTATCGGTTATGAGAATATCTATGTAAAGACTCTGAAAAAAGCAGTTTCTGTCGCAGAACAGGGCAAGAACCTCGTTACTATAGGTATAACTCCGACATACCCTGAGACAGGCTATGGCTATATCAATTTCGGTGCAGAGTCCGGAGAAGCTTACGAAGTAGAAAGATTCGTTGAAAAACCTGACCTTGCTACAGCAAAGAAGTACCTCGCTTCCGGAAAATATCTCTGGAACAGCGGTATGTTCGTATGGAAAATATCTTCAATAATGGCTAACCTCAAAGAGTTCATGCCTGATATATATGAAGGTGCTCTCCGCATAGGAGACAGCTTCGGCACTCCTGATTTCGAGGAGACTCTTGTTAAGGAATTCACAGCCTTCACTTCCGAGTCCATCGACTTCGGTATAATGGAAAAAGCAAGCGATATTTATACTCTTCCGGGAAGCTTCGGCTGGGACGATGTCGGAAGCTGGCTCGCTGTTGAGCGTATAAATGAGACCGATGATGATAAGAACTACATCAACGGCGATGTTATCACTGTTGACTCAAAGCGTACTACTGTATGCGGAGGAAAGAGACTTATCGCTGCTATCGGTACAAGAGACATCATCATAGTTGATACTGACGACGTACTTCTGGTATGCTCAAAGAACAATACTCAGGACGTAAAGAAAGTCATCGCTCAGCTTAAAGAACACGGCAGAAACGAACTTGTTTAATGTTTTATCCGGCGGTTATGCCGCTTAAATAAAATCCATTCAAGAACTAATTTTCAAAAGGAGAAAATAAAAATGAAGAACGCACTTATTACTGGAATCACAGGTCAGGACGGCTCTTATCTTGCAGAGCTTCTTCTCGAAAAGGGATACAACGTTTACGGTATCTGGAGAAGAAAAGCTACTGTTGACTACGGCAACATCGCTCACCTCAAGGACAAGGTAACTCTTATCTATGCTGATATGACAGACCCTGTTTCACTTATCTCAGCTATGAAGATCTCTCAGGCTGATGAGGTATATAACCTTGCTGCACAGTCATTCGTTGCTACAAGCTGGGATACTCCGCTTGGTACTGCTGATATAGATGCTATCGGTGTTACAAATATGCTCGAAGCTATCCGTATAGTTAAGCCGGAGTGCCGTTTCTATCAGGCTTCAACTTCTGAGATGTTCGGTCTTGTACAGGCTATCCCACAGTGCGAGACAACTCCATTCTATCCAAGAAGCCCATACGGTGTTGCTAAGCTTTATGGTCACTGGATCACAAAGAACTACCGTGAGAGCTACAATATGTTCGCTTGCTCCGGTATTCTCTTCAACCATGAGTCTGAGAGAAGAGGTATCGAGTTCGTTACAAGAAAGATCACAGACGCTGTTGCTCGTATAAAGCTCGGTGTTCAGGACTATGTTGAGCTCGGAAACATGGATTCAAAGCGTGACTGGGGTCACTCTAAGGACTACGTTAGGGCTATGTGGCTCATGCTTCAGCAGGATAAGCCGGATGACTACGTAATCGCTACAAACGAGACAAGAACTGTTCGTGAGTTCGTTGAGACTGCTTTCAAGCACGTTGGTATCGAAGTTCAGTGGCAGGGCGAAGGCGTTGACGAGATCGGTATCGACAAGGCTACAGGAAAGACTATCGTTAAGGTAAACAAGAAGTTCTTCCGTCCGGCAGAAGTTGATATTCTCCTCGGAAATCCTGAGAAGGCTGAAAAGACACTCGGCTGGAAGAGAGAGATCTCATTCTCTGAACTCGTAGAGCGTATGGTAAAGAATGATCTTGACCGTGTTGAAAAAGAGATAAAAGTTAAAGAGATCGTTGGCTGATATTTCTAAGAGGTAAAGATTATGTGGGTGATATTGGTAATTGTATTAGCATTTGTTATTGTAACACTGGCAATTAAATCTAAGCAGTCCGGCGGCAGCAGTATGTCTGGAAAATCGGTAAGTTCGTCGGGCGAATCAAAAGTTATTTTGAGAGAACAATTCAGGGGCGGATATTCAAAAGAAGATGTTTTAACGAAGCTCGACTTCTATGTGAATCTTCTTACTTGTTTGGAGAACGGTGGAATTTCAAATTCCGATGCAAATGATCAATATATGTCAGAAAAATACAGACCCATAAGCATGGCTCGCAGCGGCAGCGGCTTCAATATCGAGGACGTTAATTCATATTTTGCTAAGCTGCAGAAAAAAATAGAAAATAAGATCAATGGAACTCAGGAATGATATTCCTGAAAGATCAGGCAAAAGGCGGACTTTCATATCCGCCTATTGCGGTTTATAGCGGTATTATCCGTGAACGGAAGGACGATGAAGATTGAAGATAACATTTGATGCCATACCGCTCGTTGCGGACAAAATGACCGGCATAGGCTGGTGCGAGGCTGGACAAACTACTGCCCTCGTAAAGCTGCATCCGGAGAATGATTATGAGTACAGCTTCTTTACAGACGCATCCGGTGCGGCAAAGGAGCGGATAAAGCAATTTACCGTTGGCGGTATAGGCGTTAATGCTTCACGCTTCCCGAAAAAAATATATCGTGGTATGTCAGCGATGCTGCCTGTTCCGTACTCGCAGTTTTTCGGCAGCCGCTCTGATATAACCCATTTCTTTAATTACATTGTTCCGCCCGGAGTAAAGGGGAAAACTGTAGTTACCGTACACGATATGGTCTACAAGGCTTTTCCTGAGACTGTTCGTGGAAGAACTAAACTTATGCTCAATATGGGGCTTAAAAGCTCGATGCAGAGAGCTGACCTTGTTGTTACTGATTCAGAGTTTTCAAAGAACGAGATAATCAAGTATTTTCCTGAGCATGAGGAAAAATTAAGAGTTGTTCCGTGCGGCGTGGATATGGAGAGATTTGCTCCGTGTACGGACAAAGAGCGTATAGAGCAGGTCAAGAAGTCGCTGGATATAGACGGTGAGTATTTCCTTTACCTCGGAACTATTGAACCAAGAAAAAATCTTGAAAGACTTATAAAGGCTTACGGACATTTTTCCGATGAGGTCGGGGAGAACGCTCCGAAGCTCGTGCTTGCCGGAGGCAAAGGCTGGCTCTATGACGGCATTTTCAGCAGAGTGCAGTCAATGGGACTTGAAGACAAGGTGCTCTTCACAAAATACGTCCCCTCAGAGGATATGACTCCCCTTATGTGCGGAGCACTGGCATTCGTGTTCCCCTCTATATACGAGGGATTCGGTATGCCGCCGCTTGAGGCTATGGCTTGCGGAGTGCCCGTGCTTTGCTCCGGAGAAGCTTCTCTGCCGGAGGTCACAGGCGATTGTGCTGTGATTTGCGATGCGTATTCAATAAACAGCATTACAAGCGGACTTAGAAGACTTTATTCAGATGCCGGACTGCGTGCCGAGCTGAGTGCAAAGGGCATTGAAAGAGCTAAGCTCTTTTCGTGGGAGAAGTCAGCTGAAAAACTTTACGATGTTTATAAGGAGCTGATGTGATGAGCCGTCCGCTCAGAGTTTTAGAGGTGAACAAGGCTTATTATCCGCATATCGGCGGTATTGAAACTCTCGTCAAGCAGTACTCCGAGGAGCTCCAGTCTGTCTGCGGAGCTGAAGTAAGAACTCTTGTGTGCCGTGATGACAGAGGGAAGACTGTCCGTCAGAAGATAAACGGAGTTAAGGTCACAAAAGCCGGAAGCTTCGGAACATATTTCAAATGTCCTATATCACTTTCATTCATACGTTTTTTCAGAAAAATGTCGAAGAAAGCTGATGTAGTCCATATGCATCTGCCGTTTCCGCTGTCTGATGCGGCGGCACTTCTTTCGGGCTATAAGGGACGAATAATCATAAGCTGGCACAGTGACGTAGTAAAGCAGAAGAAGCTGATGCTGGTATACAAACCTTTCATGAGGTGGCTGCTGAAAAGAGCGGATGCGATAATCGTAGCTACAGAGGGACATATCAACGGTTCAGAGTATCTGCCGGAATTCAGGGAAAAATGCGTTGTAGTGCCGTATGGTATCTCTCCGGAGGAGTATCTCTCTGTTGAACGCAGACCGCTTCTCACAGAAAAATGTATCGATAAGAACAGCGTTAAGATATTTTTCACAGGCAGGCTTGTCTACTATAAGGGCGTTGATGTGCTCCTTGAAGCTTTCAGCAAGGTCAGCGACTGCGAGCTGTTTATTGCCGGCGAGGGTGACCTCGATGCTCAGCTGAAAGAGACTGCACAGGATATGGGTATTGCAGATAAGGTGCATTTTCTCGGATTTCTTCCGGAAAAGGAGCTGCGTCAGGCTTATGCGGACTGCGATATATTCGTGCTCCCCTCAGTTGCAAGAAGCGAGGCATTCGGAATAGTACAGCTTGAAGCAATGGTCTATGGGAAGCCTGTCATAAATACCGACCTTCCTTCCGGAGTCCCCTATGTAAGCCTTGACGAAAAGACCGGTATAACCGTTCTGCCGTCGGATGCCGATGCACTGGCAAAGGCTATAGAAAGGCTTGCAGCCGACAGTGAGCTCCGTGAAAGATTCGGAAAAGCTGCCGCTGAACGTGTAAACAGCGGGTTCAGTGAAAAAAATGTCATCAATAAACTTTATAAGGTATTATCTGAAAGGAGAGCTGATAAATGAAGGCTCTTATAATTGGCGGTGCAGGCTTTGTGGGAGGCTATCTCATAAACGAACTGTCTTCCGCAGGTGCAGAGGTACACGCTACCTGTCTTGAAAACGAAACTATAACTCAGAGCTGTTCTGTCCATGTGCTTGATATATTGGACCAGAAAGCTGTAGAGGATATTATAAATGAGATAGCTCCGGACGTAATTTTCCACCTTGCCGCACAGAGCTCTGTTGCGTTATCATGGAAACGTCCGCAGCTCACAGCAAATATAAACGTTATAGGAAGCATAAATGTCCTCGAAGCGTTGAAAAATGCTGAAAAGAAGGATATAAGAATACTTCTCATAGGTTCTGGTGAGGAATACGGTTTTATCCGTGAGGGAGCCTGTCCGATAAATGAGGAGGAGATACTTCGTCCGGGAAATATTTATGCGGCAACTAAAGCCTGTCAGGGAATGATAGGCGAGATCTACGCAAGAGCTTTCAAAATGGACATTATCATGATAAGAGCTTTCAATCATTCCGGACCTCAGCAGGCTCCGATGTTCGTCATCTCTGACTTCTGCAAGCAGATAGCTGAGATAGAAAAAGGTGAGCGTGAACCTGTTATGTCCGTAGGAAATCTCAGTGCCATGAGAGATTTTACTGATGTGAGGGACGTTGTAAGAGCTTACCGCCTGCTTGCTGAAAACGGCAGAAGCGGCGAGACTTATAATGTCGGCAGAGGCAAGGCTGTACCGGTACAGTTCATACTCGATACCGCCCTCAGCTTCTCTGAAAGCTCCATAGAGGTAAAACAGGACCCTGCGAGAATGAGAGCTTCCGATATTCCGATAATCGAACCGGATGTGTCGAAGATATTCGCAGACACCGGCTGGAAAGCTGAAATTTCTATGGAGCAGACTATAAAGGATACTCTGGACTATTGGAGAAATAGTTTGTAAGAGAAATATTATGAAAAAGTATATATCATTATGCTGGTGGCATTAATTGGGGAAGCAATATAGATATAACATTATGAAAGGAACTTAAAGTAATGTCAGACATGAAGCTTACAAAAGAAAAAATGCTGACCTTCAACGGACATGAAAAGCTTAGTGCACTAAAAGCTCCGGCAAAGCTCACTGAATTCGGTGAGAGACAAAATGAAGCAAATGAGGCACTTGCGGCAAATGTCAATGATCTTATAAAAAGGGTCTGTGCTCTTGAAGATCAGGAAGTAAAAAATAAAGAGATAATGAGCCGTATAGCTGCCGAGCTTTCATCTTTCAAGAAAGAACTCGACAGAGTAAGGCTAACGGAAAAACTCAATTCCGGTGCTATAGAAAGGCTTGATCGTGCAGTAAGACTTGCCGAGGGCGACGGACTTGACAATGCATGAGAATATATCCATAATTATATTGTGAAAATTTCAGCAAACTCTTGACTTTAAGTAAATTTTGTTATATTATTAGTTATATGAACGCACAGCTGTTCTCAAGCTTGAAATAAAGTCCTTCCGGACTGATATTTTTCCGCAGTTCTAAGATGAATCAACGGAGACGTTTGCTTAACGGCGATCTCCGTTTTTCTTATTCTATTTTGAAAGAAGGTGTTATTATGGGCGATCTTGCAGATAAGCTTATGGAAGAGCTTGAATGCCGTACTTCTTTTACGATCCCTATATTCGGAGGTATACCTGTGCCGGAATCCTGTGTTATGACATGGATCATCATGGCTGTTCTGGTAATAGGTTCTATTATATTCACAAGAACAATGAAGGTGGTGCCAAAGGGCTTCCAGTGCCTTGTTGAAGGCTTTATATGCTGGATGGACAATTTCTTCCTTGAAATACTTGGTCCGAAGGGAAAAAAGTACCTTCCTGTACTTGAGACCCTGCTGCTTTACATAGGTATATCCAATGTGATAGGACTTGTCGGACTACGTCCGCCTACGAAAGACCTCGGTGTTACAGCTACACTTGCGATATTCGCTATACTGCTCATACAGTTCAGCGGTATACGTGAAAAAGGTATAAAAGGCTGGATGAAAGGCTTTAAAGAGCCTATGGCATTCATGCTTCCGCTGAATATCCTCGAACTTGTCATAAAGCCGCTTTCACTTTGTATGCGACTTTTCGGTAACGTTCTTGGTGCTTTCGTTATCATGGAGCTTATCAAGCTCATCATCCCTGTAGGTCTGCCGCTGGTCTTCAGCTTCTATTTCGACGTTTTCGACGGCTGCATACAGGCATATGTATTTGTATTCCTGACATCTTTGTTCATGTCAGAGGCAATGGAAGAAGAATAATCTATAATCAATCGTTCAACTGGAGGTAAACTTTTATGGGAATGATCGCAATAGGTGCAGGTCTTGCTGTACTTACAGGTGCAGGAGCAGGTATCGGTATCGGTATCGCTACTTCTAAAGCTGCTGATGCTATCGCAAAGCAGCCGGAGGCAAAAGGTGATATAAACAAGGCACTCCTTCTCGGATGTGCTCTTGCAGAAGCTACTGCTATTTACGGCTTCGTAATCGCTCTGCTCATCATACTTTTCCTTAAATGATCGCTAACGGAGGTAAAAAGATATGGGAATGATCGCAATAGGTGCAGGTCTTGCTGTACTTACAGGTGCAGGAGCAGGTATCGGTATCGGTATCGCAACATCAAAGGCTGCTGACGCTATCGCACGTCAGCCGGAAGCAAAGGGCGATATAAATAAAGCACTCCTTCTCGGATGTGCTCTCGCAGAGGCTACAGCTATTTACGGTTTCGTAATCGCTCTGCTCATCATACTTTTCCTTAAATGATGTACTATTACTTAAATATATAAAGGAGGGAAGGATATTATGCTGGATATAGACATCTGGAACTTTATATGGGCAGCGATAAACCTTGTATTGCTGTTTATACTTATGAAAATATTCCTTTTCAAACCTATCAGAAAAATGATGGATGAGCGTACACGCTCTATTCAGGATGATATTGATAACGCAAAGAAGTCCCGTGAGGAGGCAGAGGCTCTCAAACAGCAGTATGCCGACGATATAGGCGACGCTAAGGCAGAGGCTCAGAAGATACTCATGAAGGCTCATGAGGAAGCTGAATCAGAAAAGGCTGCTATGATCCGCAGATCTCAGGAGGAAGCAGATCAGATCGTTGCTGACGCTAATAAGGCTATAGAGACAGAGCGTAAGAGAGTTCTCGCTCAGGCTCAGACAGAGATCGCAGATCTCGCTATAGAAGCCGCTTCAAAGATCATCGGTGAAAATGTCGATGACGAGAAGAACCGCCGTCTCGTAGATAAATTCCTCTCTGAAGAGGAGGGCGGAAAGTAATGAACGATTTTGAAAAAGACCTTCTGAATGAACTTATCCGCTTAGAAGTGCCTCAGGAAGATGCTGAGGAAACAAAAAATATACTCTCTTCATGCCCTGATGCAGTCGATACTCTCGGAAATCCTCTGGTAACACAGGATGAGAAGAAGAATATCATTAAAAAGCTCTTTCCGGAAAGTGTACATAAATTCGTTTTCAATGCCGTAAAAGGCGGTTCTGCTGACAGGATAACTGCTATACTCGATGAGTATATGGACTATCTCATCGAAAAGGACGGAAGCATCCGTGCTGTAGTCCGCTATGTTACTCCTTTAACAGAGTCACAGCAGGCTGATCTCCGCAAATATATCATGGAGAAATTTGTCAAGAACGATGTTATCATCGAATATCGCCACGATCCGGATATTATAGGCGGTTTCATCCTCAATGCAGGCGATGTTGAGTACGATAAGAGCTATCGTACAAGTCTCCGCCTTATGAAGGAAAGCCTTCATAATAAGGCTGCTGAGTTTGTGGATCAGGCAGACGGTAAAAAGATCTCTTCCGGTAAAACCGGAGACATAATCTCCATACTTAAAACCGAAGTCAAGGACTTCGATGTAAAAGCCGGTGCTACTGAGACAGGCTTCATTACACGTCTTGGTGACGGTATTGCAAGAGTGCGTGGAATGAATTCTGTAATGTACGGCGAGCTTGTTGAATTTGAGACCGGTATCCGTGGTATAGTTCAGAACCTTGAAGAAAAGACCGTCGGCGTAGTTTTGCTCGGTGACGATCACGGACTTACTGAGGGCTCATCTGTTATAAGAACAGGCAAAAGAGCCGGTATCGGTGTAAGTGATGCTCTTCTCGGCAGAGTTGTGGATGCTCTCGGTTCACCTATAGACGGACTCGGAGCTATAAATGCTGAGGACTACTTCCCTATCGAGCGTGAAGCTCCGGGAGTTATCGAGCGTAAGCCTGTAAATGTACCGCTCCAGACCGGTATACTCGCTATCGACTCCATGTTCCCTATAGGAAGAGGTCAGCGTGAACTTATTATCGGCGACAGACAGACCGGTAAGACCTCTATCGCTATCGATACTATCATAAATCAGAAGGGTCAGGACGTTATCTGCGTTTATGTTGCTATAGGACAGAAATCCTCTACTGTTGCACAGGTCGTAAGCACACTTAAAAAATACGGTGCTATGGACTACTCTGTAGTTGTTTGTGCATCTGCCAGCGACCCTGCACCATTCCAGTATATCTCGCCTTATTCAGGTACTGCTATCGCTGAATACTTCATGTCAAAGGGCAAGGATGTACTTATAGTATATGATGATCTTTCAAAACATGCCGTTGCATACAGAGCTATGTCACTTCTGCTCCACAGACCTCCGGGACGTGAAGCTTACCCCGGTGACGTATTCTACCTCCATTCAAGACTCCTTGAGCGTTCAAGCCGTCTGGATGACGAACACGGCGGCGGTTCACTTACAGCTCTGCCGATAATAGAGACTCTTGCAGGTGATATTTCAGCTTATATCCCTACAAACGTTATCTCTATCACTGACGGACAGATATTCCTTGAAAGCGAACTTTTCAACTCTGGTCTGCGACCGGCTGTAAACTACGGACTTTCTGTATCCCGTGTAGGCGGTGCTGCTCAGACAAAGGCTATGAAAAAAGCTGCCGGAAATCTTCGTATCGACCTTGCTCAGTTCAAGGAAATGGAAATATTCACACAGTTCTCGTCAGAACTGGATCAGGCTACAACCGACCTTCTGGATCACGGTCATATGCTTACAGAGCTGCTGAAACAGCCGCTCTATAATCCTCATCCGCACTATGAACAGGTAATACTTCTCTATGCGGCTCAGCATGATCTTTTCAAAGGTATCCCTATAAAGGAACTCAAAGAATACTGCAGCGACCTTATGAGCTATATCAATACCTATGGTCAGGATATAATCAATGAGATCGAGGAAAATAAAGTCCTTACAGATGACCTCATGGAGCGTATCGAGCGTATAGTTACTGCTTTTGAAGAATAAGAGGTGACATTATGGCTAACATGAGAGAGATCAGAGAGCGTATCGCCAGTATCCAGCAGATATTGAAGATCACTAACGCCATGTACCTTATGTCCTCATCTAAATTAAAAAAGGCAAGGAAGTCGCTGGAAGCTACAGAGCCGTATTTCTATAAGCTTCAGGAGACTATCGAGAGCGTTCTTGAACATACTCCCCATACCCGCCAGATGTATTTCGACCGCAGAAGCGATATTCCGCCGGAAAAGCGTAAAAAAGGATATATCGTCGTTACTGCCGATAAGGGTCTGTGCGGAAGCTATAACCATAATATCCTGAAATATACCGAACAGGAGCTTGCAAAGTCTGCGGATATAAGCAACTGCTACCTTTTCGTAATAGGTCAGGTGGGAAGACAGTATTTCACGAACCGCAACAGGAACAGCTCGAAAGCTTCGGTAGACGGCGAATTCCTGTATACTACCCAGAACCCTACCCTGTACAGGGCTATGGAGATAGCTCAGCTCATTCTTGATAAGTTCGAGAACGGCGAGCTCGATGAAGTATATGTATTGTATACGGATATGGTTAACTCTAATCTTCAGGAGACAAGAACTGTCCAGCTTCTGCCTTTTGAACGCAGACATTTCGGAAAATCTCCGGACGGTACTATGAGAAAGCTGCCTAAAGCTTCATTCCTGCCTTCACCGGAGGAAGTTATGTCGCATCTGATACCAAATTATGCCAAGGGTATAATCTACGGTGCTATGGTCGAGGCTTTCTGCTGTGAACAGCAGTCAAGAATGACCGCTATGGACGCTGCTACTACAAGTGCAAAAGATATGATAAAAGACCTGTCACTTCTCTATAACCGTGCAAGACAGGCAGCTATCACTCAGGAGATCACAGAGGTCTGCGGCGGTGCAGCAAGCCTTGATGAAAATAATGAATGATAAGCAGATACTCTTTATGAAAGGGGTATGACCAACCAAAATGGAAAAAGGAAAAATAATCCAGGTCATCGGACCTGTTATAGATGTTGAGTTCAGCGGCGGAAAGCTCCCTATGATAAGGGACGCTCTCAGCGTTGAGGTGGACGGCAAAAAGCGTATCATGGAAGTCGCTCAGCATATGGGCAACCACGTTGTACGCTGCATAATGCTCGCTACCAGTGAGGGACTCAGCAAAAATATGGAGGTCACAGCTACAGGAAGCTGTATAAAAGTTCCTGTAGGTGAAAAAACTCTCGGACGTATGTTCAATGTCCTCGGTGAACCGATCGACAAGAAAGGCGATGTGGACGCTGAGGAAATGTGGGAGATACATAGAAAAGCTCCTACATTTCAGGACCAGAGCCCTGTTGTAGAGGTACTTGAAACAGGTATCAAGGTAATCGATCTTATCGCTCCTTACGCAAAGGGCGGTAAAATAGGCCTTTTCGGAGGTGCCGGCGTTGGTAAGACCGTCCTCATTCAGGAGCTTATCCGCAATATCGCTACAGAACACGGCGGTTACTCCATTTTCACCGGCGTTGGAGAGCGTTCCCGTGAGGGTAACGACCTCTGGAACGAAATGCAGGAATCAGGAGTTATCAACAAGACCGCTCTTGTATTCGGTCAGATGAATGAGCCGCCGGGATCACGTATGCGTGTAGCTCAGACAGGTCTTACTATGGCTGAGTACTTCCGTGACAGAGAGCATAAAGACGTGCTTCTGTTCATAGATAATATCTTCAGATACGTTCAGGCTGGTTCGGAAGTATCAGCTCTGCTCGGACGTATGCCTTCTGCCGTTGGTTATCAGCCAACTCTTGCAACAGAAGTCGGCGAGCTTCAGGAGCGTATCACATCTACCAAAAACGGTTCTATCACATCGGTACAGGCTGTATATGTCCCTGCGGACGACCTCACAGACCCTGCACCTGCTATCACTTTCGCTCATCTGGACGCTACTACCGTCCTTTCAAGAAAGATAGTTGAACAGGGTATCTACCCTGCCGTAGACCCGCTTGAATCAAATTCACGTATCCTCGAACCGGAAATAGTCGGAGAGGATCACTATACAGTCGCAAGACGCACTCAGGAGCTTCTTCAGAAGTATAAGGAGCTTCAGGACATTATCGCTATCCTCGGTATGGAGGAGCTTGATGAGGAGGATAAGCTTGCAGTATATCGTGCAAGAAAGATACAGAAATTCCTCTCACAGCCTTTCAACGTTGCCGAGAATTTCACAGGACTTAAAGGTAAGTACGTTCCGCTTAAAGATACTATCGAAGGCTTCCGTGCCATTATCGACGGAGAAATGGATAAGTATCCGGAAGCTGCCTTCCTTATGGCTGGTACTATCGATGACGTTATCCATAAGGCTAAGCAGATAGGCGATGACCAGTAAGGGAGGAGCATTATGGCTAAGACCTTTCACCTTGAGATAGTCACTACTGACCGTATATTCTATAAGGGCGACTGTGAACACCTTGTTATAACTGCTATAGACGGACTTCTGGGAATACTTGCCGGTCATGAACCGCTCGTAACTGCCCTTCCTGCCGGAGAGCTGAAATACATGGTGGACGGAAAATGGCGATATGCCGCTATATCAGACGGATTTATACAGGTAATGCCTGATAAGTCGGTCATCCTTGCGGATTCCTGCGAACTTCCGGAGGAAATAGATATAAAGCGTGCTGAAGAGGCAAGAGAAAGAGCTGAAGAAAAGCTCAGACAAAAACAGAGCATCAAAGAGTATTATCAGACTCAGGCTGCCCTGAACCGTGCTATGAATCGCCTTAAAGTATCACAAAAGCATTTCAAGTGAGATGTGTCCCCCATTCCAGTGAATGGGGGATTTATGCATTATGCAAAATTAATCGCAGATACAATTGTGCATAATTTTGAATTATTAATATTTATTCCTTATATACTTGACTTTTATGCAAAAATATAGTACAATAATTGTAATTGTCACAGAGACAGAAATAAAAGGACGTACTGCCGGCAGCGTATCTGTCATGCCGGAGAAAAAGTCCGAAATAATTAGGAGGCATTGACCGTGAAAAAGATCGGCAAATCAACTTTCTTCATTGTCGTTGCTATTATCGCACTGTTTTCATGCTCTGCTATTTTCGGTGTAGACTACAGATATGGTGATATACCGAAAACTATAATCAAGGGTGTTGACGACATCCGTCTTGGTATCGATATCAAGGGCGGTGTTGACGCTACTTTTGAGCCAGCAGATGACTATGATGCATCTTCTGCTCAGCTCGATGCTGCTACAGAGATCATCAAGACCAGACTTTCATCTCTGGGTATCACAGACAGTGAGGTCTACAGCGACAGCAAAAGTAACAGAATTATTGTTCGTTTCCCTTGGCAGGCAGGCGAAGAAGACTTCGACCCTGAGTCATCCGTAAAGGAACTCGGCGAAATGGCTGAGCTCACTTTCCGTATGGGTACTGAGACTACTACCGACGTAACAGGTAAGAACGCTTACACCGGTGAAGTGGTTTTAAAGGGCGGAGATGTAGAGTCAGCTTCAGTACGTCATCAGAACAACGAAGAATCCAAGCAGATGGAATATGTTGTTGAGCTTGAACTTAAAGATACAGGTAAAGAAAAATTCGCAAACGCTACAAGTCAGGCTATGAGCTCAGGCGTTCCGATCGCTATCTGGATGGATGATGAGCAGATCTCTGCTCCTTCCGTAAATGCAGTTATCACAGACGGAAGTGCTGTTATCACCGGTGACTTTACTTACGATTCAGCTAAGAAGCTCGCTGACCAGATCAACGGCGGTGCTCTTCCTTTCAAAATGGAGACAAAGAGCACAAATACTATCTCACCTACAATGGGTGAGGGTTCACTCGATGCTATACTTCTTGCTGCCGGTATTGCTTTTGCATTTATCGCAGTATATATGGTATTCCTTTACAGACTTCCGGGATTCGTTGCAGTTCTCGCTCTTATGGGACAGATCACAGGTTCTATCGCATTCGTAACAGGCTGGTTCGGATTCATGCCGGGTTCAACTCTTACTATCCCCGGTATCGCAGGTATCATCCTCGCTGTTGGTATGGGCGTTGACGCTAATATCATCACAGGTGAGCGTATCAAGGAAGAGCTCAAATCAGGCAAGAGCCTCGATGGTGCTATCAAGGTCGCTTACAAGAGAGCTTTCTCTGCTATCCTTGACGGTAACATAACAAACGTTATCATCGCTGTTATCCTTATGGGTGCATTCGGTGTTCCTTCAAGCTTCTTCTCAAAGATACTCAACAAGACTATATTCTTCATGTTCGGAGCAACTGCTGAAGGTTTCGTTTACTCATTCGGCTTCACACTCCTCGCAGGTGTTATACTCAACTTCGTAATGGGTGTGTTCGCTTCAAGACTTATGGTTACATCACTTTCAAAGTTCAAATGCTTTAAAAGTAAAAAGCTTTACGGAGGTGATGCAGAATGAGTACTAAAAAGACTAAAAAGGATATAGAGGCACTCATGCCTGAAAAGGTTTATAACATCACCGGAAAGAAAAAAATGATACTCAGCATCGTTATCGGTGTTGTTATCGCTCTTATCGTCGGACTTATCATCAGAGGCGTGAATATCGCTATCGAGTTCAAGGGCGGTACTATGATGACTTATACCTACAGCGGCGATGTTGACACTGCTGAGGTCGAAAAGGCAGTTAAGGAACTCGTTGATACTTCCGTTAACGTCCGCAAGGGTGAGAGTATCTCAACAGGCGACAAGCAGATAACTATCTCATTCAGCACAAAGGAAGGCTTCACAGGCGACAGGCAGTCTGAGCTTACTAACAAGCTTCAGGAGAAGTTCCCGAACAATGAGATCGAACTCTTTGACTCAAACGACGTTAACCCGTCAACAGGCCGTGAGTTCTTCATCAAGTGTCTCGTAGCTATTGCTTTCGCAGCTCTTATAGTTATCATCTACATCGCTATAAGATTCCGCAGAATAGGTGGTTGGTCAGCAGGTGTATGCTCAATATTCGCTCTCTGCCACGACCTCCTCGTTGCAATAACTATCAATATTCTCTTCGGATTTGAATTCAACTCAAATACCGTTGCAGTACTTCTTACAATTCTCGGTTACTCTATCAACAATACTATCGTTATCTACGACAGAATCAGAGAAAACCGCAAGCTCATGCCAAAGGCTTCTCTTAATGAGCTTATCAATGTAAGCTGCACTCAGTCACTTACACGTTCTATCAGAACTTCTATAACAACTATAAGCACAATGCTTATCATCACTATCGTTGTTCTTATAACCGGTTATCATTCACTTCTCAGCTTCTCTGTACCGCTTATGTTCGGTCTTATCTCCGGTACATACTCATCACTCTATGTTGCACCTGCAACATGGTCATGGTGGAAGGCAAGAGAGGCAGCAAAGGAAAACGGCGGTTCGGAAAAGAAAGCTGCTCCTGTTAAGAAGGAGGAAGCTCCAAAGGAAGAAAAGCCGGTTGAAAAGAAGGATGCTCCTGCTGCTAAGAAGAATACTTCCGGCAAGAAGAACGGCTCATCAAAGAAAAATAACAAGAAGTAATAACAAGATCATGGCTGCTGTACTAAGGTACGGCAGCCTTTTGTTGTATTGTCCAAAAGTCGCCGACATAGGGCGGTTTTATTTATTATAATGCCGGAATTCATGCGGATGCCGGTCTGTAGATTTGCAAAAGCATGATAATTATGATATAATATAGTGATATTAATATTTTGTTAATTTCCCTGAAAAGGAGTATCATATATGTCAAAAGAAACACTACTTAATTACAACAAGCCTGCCGAAGATTTCAACTGGGCATTACCGGTCGGAAACGGCAGAATAGGCGGAATGATATTCGGCGGAACTGCCGAGGAAGTGATAAAGCTAAATGAGGACTCTATATGGTCGGGCGGACTGCGTCACAGAGTAAATCCGGACGCTAAAGAGGGACTCGCAGAAGTCCGCAGCTTGCTTGCTGCCGGAGATGTTGCCGCTGCTGAGAAAGTCGCTTTCGAGAAAATGCAGGGCGTAACTCCTAATATGAGACACTATATGCCTCTCGGTAACCTCAAGATAAATATGGAGCTAAACGGCAGAGCTAAGGACTATTCAAGAAGTCTTGATATATCTGAGGCTGTCGCAAGAGTATCGTTTAACTGCAATGACGTTAACTATACCCGTGAGGTGTTCGTATCAGCTCCGGACGAGGTAATGGTGATACACATCAGCTCTGACCACAAGGGCATGGTAACACTCGACTGCTCTATCGACGGCAGAGATGACTATTATGACGATAATCGTCCATGTGCTAAAAATATGCTCGCATATACAGGCGGTACGGGCAGCCGTGACGGTATATTCTTTGCTGTGATAGTCGGAGCAAAGGCAAAGGGCGGTACACTGAGAACTGTCGGAGGCAAGCTCCGTGCTGAAAATGCTGACGAAGTGACCATAGTACTCTCAGTAAGAACAAGCTTTTACAGCGAACACTATGAGGAGTCCGCTGAGGTGGACGTTGAAATGGCTCTGGGCTGCGAATACGACGAGCTGCTCTACCGCCATATCAATGACTATAAAGCTCTTTTTGACCGTGTGGAGCTTTCCCTTGAAGACAACAGTGATGCTGATATAGCTTCGATGACCACTGATGAACGTATCGACCGCCTTAAAGGTGACGAGCTCGATAACAGAGAGTGTATACGTCTTATCCACGATAACAAGCTCATCGAGCTGTATTTTAACTATGGACGCTATCTTATGATCTCTGCGAGCCGTACAGGTACTCAGCCTATGAACCTTCAGGGCATCTGGAACGAGGAAATGTGGCCTGCATGGGGAAGCAAGTACACTGTAAATATAAATACGGAAATGAACTACTGGCCGGCAGAGAGCTGTAATCTCTCCGAGTGCCACCTGCCGCTTTTTGATCTGCTGGAGAGAGTCTGCGAAAACGGACGTATCACAGCTAAAGAGATGTACGGCATAGACAAGGGGTTCGTATGTCACCATAATACCGATATATGGGGAGATACAGCTCCTCAGGACGAGTGGAAGCCTGCGACTTTATGGCCTATGGGCGGAGCATGGCTCGCTCTTCATGTTTTTGAACACTACGAGTACACTCTCGATGAGGAATTCCTTGCAGAGAAGTACCACCTTATGAAAGAGGCTGCCGAATTCTTTGTGCAGTTCCTCATAGACGACGGTAAGGGACATCTGGTGACCTGTCCTTCTGTGTCTCCGGAGAATACCTACATCACCGCCAACGGAGTTAAGGGCTGTATCTGTGCCGGACCTTCTATGGACTCACAGATAATCACAGTACTTTTCAATGACGTTATCAAGTCAGCTGCTATACTCGGTAAGGACGAAAAATTCGCAAATAAGCTCAAAAAAATGCTAAAGAAGATACCTCAGCCGGAAGTAGGAAAGTACGGACAGATAATGGAGTGGTCAGAGGACTATGACGAAACAGAAGCCGGTCACAGACACGTCTCCCAGCTTTTCGGACTTCATCCTGCTGACATTATCTCACCTTATAAGACTCCTAAGCTTGCTGATGCGGCAAGAGCTACTCTTGTACGCCGACTCATCCACGAGGATACTCACACAGGCTGGAGCTGTGCGTGGATAACTAATATGTGGGCAAGACTTTTCGACAGCCGCATGGTATACGAAAATCTCAAAAAGCTCCTTGCGTACTCAACTAATCCGAATATGCTCGATTCTCATCCGCCATTCCAGATAGACGGAAATTTCGGCGGTATATCCGCAATAGCTGAGGCACTTCTGCAATGCAGCTGCGGAGAGATAAATCTTCTGCCGGCTCTTCCTCACGAATGGGAGAACGGTCATATCACCGGACTTCGTGCAAAAGGCGGTTTTGGTGTTGACATAGAATGGACAGAGGGCAAGTTGAAAACAGCAGTTATAACTTCTGATAAGGGCGGAGAATGCCGCCTCAGAGCTAACTGCGTAGTAAGTATAATCTGCGACGGTGAGAGCGTTGGCTCACGCATCGAGGACGGCGTTGTGATATTCAATACAAATGCCGGAAGCAGATATACAGTCAAAGCGTAAGCTATAAGGAGCATAAATGGACATTAAAAGAATATTATCCCTTGCTGCCGCAGCTGCTCTGGGCACTACATCGGTCGCAGCTTGCAGCAAGTCGAAAAAATCAGATGACAATGCACCTGTGCCGATAGTCGAGGAGACTGAGACTGTCCCCACAACTACACAGCCGGTTGTGCCGGATAAAGAGTATCCGGATTATCCGGTAACTATACCTGAGATACAGAAACAGGCTACCGGAGATTTCTATGAGGCTGAGGACTGCGAGCTGAAAGAGGGTCTGAAAGTTGCTGCGGAAAAGGAGAATTTCAGCGGTAAGGGCTATGTTACAGGCTTTGTACCAAATGGCAAACAGTCGCTGACATTCAAGATAAATGTGCCGAGCAATCAGCATTACGACCTTTCTTTCAATATCGAATCGGACAAAGTTACACAGTGTCAGCTGCTTCTTAACGGAGCTCAGCTCACCGACTTTTCAACAGCATCAGAACGAAAATTTACTCAGATAACCATTCACGGAGTATTCCTCACAAAGGGAGGTTCTGAGATAACTGTTTGTCCAAAGGACGGAGATATTTGCCTTGATTACCTCAAACTGACCGATAACAAGACTCTCAGTGAGATAAAATATGAGGCAGACGGTAAGCCTGTAAATAAAAAAGCCGGCGAGTCTGCAAAGGAGCTTATGAGCTTCCTTACGGAAAATTACGGAAAATTTATGATAACCGGACAGTATGCCGCTGACGATGATAATTCCGAACTTGACCTGATATATAAAACTACCGGTAAATACCCTGTTATCCGATTCTGCAACCTGACAGTGCCCGGAGGTTCTTACGATGAGAGCTTCAAGGACGTTGATGCGTGTGCAGACTGGTACAGAAACGGCGGTATAGTGTGTGCAAGCTGGTATTGGAACTCACCTTCTGATAAACGTTCAGTAAGGACTGAGGAGACTGACTTCAGTCTTGCAAAGGCAGTTACCAAAAAGGATATAGCAAAGCTCACGCAGGAGGAGATAAGAGGTCTTTACGGCGAGGGAGATATTTCCGAGGAGTGCTATGACCTCATACTCGACATCGATAATATGGCAGGACAGCTGACTTCACTGAAAAATAAAGGTGTTCCTGTGCTCTGGAGACCGCTTCCGGAAGGCTACGGAAACTGGTATTGGTGGGGAGCTTCCGGAGCTGATGCCTACAAATGGCTCTGGGACCTTATTTATGTTCGTCTGACCGAGTATTTCGAGCTTGATAATCTCATATGGATATGGAATGGTCAGAGCGAAAGTACTCTTGTGGATAAGAGCAGATACGATATTGCAGCTGTTGACATATATATGTCCGATTCCTGTGACTACGGCGACAAGTTCTACGAGAGCTTTGCTGCTGTACAGAAATTTGCCGGAAAGGGCAAGCTCGTTGCTATAAGCGAGTGCGGAAGTGTACCGGATGTTGACAGCTCCTTCCGTGACAATGCTATATGGTCGTTCTTCGGACTCTGGTTTGGTGAGTATATCGAGGACGAAAAGGGTTCTTATTCCGAAAAATATACGAGCAAAGAAACTCTCGTCCGCACATATAACTCAGACGGTGCTTTAACTCTCGATGAGTACAAGAAGCTTTGCAGCGGCGGAAAACTGTCTGTGAATACTGAAACCGTAACCGAAGCAGCAGCTGCTGAGAGCACTCAGGCTGCTTCCGCTACAGAAGCTGTTACAACAAAAGCAGGATGATATCGGGAAAGGAGGACGATTATGTTCGGTGAAAAAAAGCTCAGCCGCAAGCCTTCTGAAACTCAGGAGCAGCTTATGTCAAAGCTTATCGGAAGCGTTTCCGACAGCAATTTCAAGGCTGTGAGCTTCAGGTTGGAGGACGTTCTTATAATGACTCCGTTTCTTCAGAAGAACTGCCTTTTCATGTTTATGGAGGAAGATTACTCCATGTTCGATGTGAGCGGAAAGAAGTCGTTTACCGAGCTTCGTACTGCTGCCGAAGAAGCTGCTGAGAAGAAATACGGAGTCCGCACAAAGGTAACTCTTGAAAAGATATATGATATTTTCGCAAAGCTCAGCAAGATAAGTCCGGAGGGCAAAAAACGTCTCATGGAGCGTGAATGTGAGCTTATAGAGCATTTTTCTTTCCCGAGAGAATGCGGAAAAACTCTTTTCCGTGAGGCTAAGAGAAATAAAAAGCGAGTTATAATATACTCCGAGAGTGTTTATCCCCGTGAAACCATACAGGCGATACTTGAAAACTGCGGTTACAGCACCTATGACGGTCTTGTAATACTGTCTGAGCTGAAAGATGCAGATGCACGAAGCTGGTATGCACCGGTGCTGGAAAAGTCCGGAGCTTCGGCAAATAAGCTCATAAACTGCGGAAGCGATGTTGCGTTTGATGTAGAGCTTTCAATAATGAAAGGCTCAAAGGCACTTCTTATAGCTCCTGCGATCCAGCTGATGGAGCGTTCAGGACGTATAGCCGGATTCATAAAGGAAAAGATACTCTACAATTCTGATTCGTCCGAGTACCTTGCTATACAGTGCATACTCGGTCTTTACTCCGCATACTGCTTCGATATTCCTCAGAATAAAACTCCGCTTAGCGATATATGCGGCGACGGAAAAGCTTTGGGATTCCTCGTCCTCGGAGCTTACAGGCTTTGCAGCGATAAGCCTGAGCTTTCACCAAGAGCCAGACTCATTATAGAAGCCTTGAATTCCGATAAAAAGGCTCTTGAAGGTGCTGATGACCTCGAAATGCTCCTTGATGAGCATTTCGGAGAAACACTTAAAAAATTCGGAACTAAAGGCTGTGAGCTGCCGCTGAAATTCCTTGAGGGATATTGCAGTGCCTCAGACCGTGAGCTGTTCCGTCCATATATGTCGGCTGATGCATTGAAAAAGTGGGGAGCTTCCGTAAAAGAACCGGAGCTTGTTCCGTATTCCTCCGGAGCTGATGAGAGAAACTCGCTTTATAAGCTCGCCGACAAAATGTTCCCGCCGGGAACAAAAGTCCGCAATATTACTGAAGGCATACTTGCGAAAGGACGAAAAAAGAAAAGATAACGTTTTTTCCGACATTTATAATATCTCCTGCATTGCCTCGCCATTTTACAGCTGATATTTACATAATTCATTGAAATAAATCGTTGCCCCTTATTGTCATATGTGGTATCATATTGATTGTAGCCGCAGAATATACATTATTCTGGCGGATGCCGCAAGAATAAAGGGAGGTATAAAACAATGAACGACAAGGTAAAAGTACTTATCGGTGATGATTCTGCCGAAACTGGTGTAAGTATCGCAAACAAACTCAGGGAGAGAGGAATGTATGCTTATACACGCAGAAAGGACTGTAGTGTAATATACGAATCCATAAAGAACGATTCGCCCGATGTCGCTGTACTTGATATAACCGCTCGTAACGGTGACGTGGTCATGATAATGAAAAGAGTAAAAGAGCTTGGAGGCAAGCATCCGATATTTATAGTAACATCAGACCACGATAACGAGTTCATAGAACGTCAGGTAATGGAAAACGGAGCTGCAAAGTTCCTTCTAAGACCTTACAGTGCTGATGATCTCTGCGAGGCTATAAGCTCTGCACTCGGAGACAGGGCAAACAGTCTCAGCAGTGATATGGAGATCGTCGTTACCGATATGATACACCAGCTTGGAGTTCCGGCACATATAAAGGGTTATCATTATTTAAGGACTGCGATACTCTATTCAGTAAAGGATTCAACGCTGCTCGACAGCGTTACGAAACTGCTCTATCCTACTGTTGCCGGAGTTCATTCCACAACGTCATCAAGAGTCGAAAGAGCTATCCGTCACGCTATAGAAATAGCTTGGGACAGAGGTGATGTTGACACTCTTAATTCCTTTTTCGGATATACTGTAGATACCGGAAAGGGCAAACCAACTAATTCAGAATTTATAGCTCTTATCACAGATAAGCTCCGCCTGCGTTACAAGGCGGCACTCAACAAAGTGTGAACAAAAGCTGTGATAAAGAGCAGCATATAATATTTTATTACTCTGGCAATTAAATATTTATAAATCGACGTAAATCTTATAAATATATTATTGCCGTATTAATAAGGAGGTCTTTATCATGGCATTTGTAAAAACAGACATCAGTAAACTGAGCTTCAATCCTTTCGACAAGATAGGTAAGGAGTGGATGCTCATAACAGGCGGTAACAAGGATAATTTCAATACTATGACCGCTTCATGGGGACAGCTCGGAGTGCTCTGGAACAAGAACGTGCTCACCTGCTATATCCGCACAAACAGATATACCATAGGTTATGTTGAAGAGGGAGAGTTCTTCACAGCTTCTTTCTTTGATGAGAAGTATCGCAGTGCCCTCAGCTACTGCGGAACACATTCCGGAAAAGACTGTGATAAGGTAAAAGAAGCAGGACTTACTCCGGCAGAATTTGAGGGAGCAATGGGCTTTGAAGAAGCAAATATGGTTCTGGTGTGCCGTAAACTCTATACATACGATATGCAGGAGAGCGGATTTGTAACAGATGAAGGTCTTGTTCAGCAGTACTACAGCAAGGACCCTTATCACAAGGCATTTATTGCAGAGATAATCGGAGTTTATGTAAAAGAGTGAGTAAAAAAGGCGGATGAAATATTTTCATCCGCCTTTGATTTATCTGCGTTGGTTGTAGTTGTTATTATAATTGTAGTTAGCGTTTCCATTGATATATGGCGGGTTTTTGTAACTGAAGCCATATCCCTGATTCCTATAAAGGTGCTGAGCAGAAGGTCCCCATTTATTGGTAAATGGCTGACTTGGCTTTATAGACCATATAAAAAGCATTATTGCAAATACAAAAATTACCAATCCGAACAATCCAAATAAAGGATTTTCTATTAATTCATCGGTATCTGATACAGTAAACAATGTTATATCGGAATAAATACTGTAAAGGACAAATGGAGCGAACCACCAGCCGCTTTTGCCTACATCGTGAAGTCTTCTTACTGCAAGGGAAGTATTTGGAATTATGAGGATTAATCCAAAAATACCTGAAATAACATTGCCTAAGGACAAAGCTATTTGTGTAACTGCTATTATAAAAGATATTGTTATCGTAAATAAAGCAGAATACCAATATTCACTGGCAGTAGAGCGTCCCTTGAAGTTCTTAAAATTCTTGAAGAACAGCTTTACAGCATCAGAGAAGTCTACGTGAGCCGGACTTACGACCTCACCTCTGTTTACCCTTTCTTGTAATTCAGGCGATATCGGTTCATTGTTATACTGCGGATAGCCGTACTGCTGACCGTTATACTGAGCATTTCCATACTGTTGTCCCTGAGGGGAGCCATACTGCTGACCATTATACTGAGCGTTTCCGTACTGCTGTCCCTGAGGATTACTATATGGCTGATTATTATATGGATTTCCGTTGGGCTGCGGACTGGGACTTGCCGAAGAATCAGCAGTATTCGCCGCTGGTGTCAGTTTAGCACCGCAATTATTGCAAAATTTATCTGTAGGTGATATCTCATTACCGCAAATAGAACATTTCATGTTATCAACTCCTTGTTTTTATAAATTTATTTTATCAGATTAAAGAATTAATGTCAATATGTATACAAAACAAAGACAAATATTGAAATCAAAAAATTTATATGCTATAATGAGTACAAAGAATTCGTTATAAATAATTTAAGGCAATTATTGATGAGGTGACAATATGAAAAAGACAACTATCATAGCATTACTGCTTTCTGTAACTGCACTTTTATCCGGATGCGGACATGATGAATCTGACTCGTCGAGCAGTTCGGCTATCTCAAAAAAAGATACTGCTGTCGAGGTCACTGAAACAGAGACAGAAGCCATAACAGAAACAGAAGCTTCAACAGTCCCTGCAACTACTGAAAAGCCTACAGAAGCAGTAAGCACAACTGTTGATCCGACTCCTGCTGATGAGGATTACACCGGATTTGCAGGTTATTGGTACATAAACGGCGATCCCGATACAGCGTCATTCCATATCACAAGTGACGGAAAGTTCACAGCTTATTATGCTTCCGGCTATGAGGAGGCAAAGGGATATATAAAACGTGAACTTGATACTGCGATAAATAATTACGTTTACTATATGTACCTTGATTCCGGCGAGGTGTACAGTAAGTTTGCGGACGACGGTGAAAATGAGAAAACTGATATATATATCTGCGGTGCGACCGGAGATACCGACCTCGTTCACTTTGTAAAACTGTTCGGTGAGGGCGGTCTTGGCGACGACGGACGTGCTCCCGATGAAGTCTTTGAAGGAAAATGGAACTGCGAAAGAGCTAATCTTACCATAGAGAATAACGGCGAGGGAATTTTCCACGCTACAATAAAGTGGGGCAGCAGTGCTTCTTCCCATGTTGAGTGGGACTATCCGCTTATCTTCGACGGCGAGAAGCTTGTCTGCGAAGGCACCGGTACTAAGACGTATGTGGAATATGCTGATGCTGAGTCTGAACCGTCAAAAACTGTTGAATATACAAATGGTAGTGCGGAATTCAGAATTGAAGGTGCTGGCATCGTATGGGACGACCTCAGCGAAAACAGCGGAGCAGGTATGGTTTTCAAACAGACTACCGATTTTTAAGCATAATATTTAGCAAATACAAAAATACATAATGTTAAAGTCCTTGGTGCAAATGTTAATATTTACCTTTTTATTCTTAGAATTTTATCATTGTGTACAATGTTTGTTTACAATTTGTAATATGCCACAAATTACATTATTGTGTTTTGGAGATAATGCGTATTGAATTATTTCTGCGTTAATGGTATAATAATTACATGAGAGGACGTCGTAAATAAAGGATGGACTTTATTTACAAAAAGTATTTTTCAGCCGGTAATTTTATCGGCTGATTTTTTTATAGTCGTGAAATGTTTGCTTATGAAACAACCGCAAGAGACAAAAAGTCCCTTGCGGTTTTGTTAATTATCAAAGCGGTAATATTTGAATATATCAGACAGCTTCATAGAAGAAAAGACCTTCGGCGTCGGAAAGTTTTGATATTATTTTCTCAACCTTTCCACAAGCATTGTATACAGTTATATAAAGGTCGTCACGGTTGAGAGTAAGCAGGGTGTCGCACTCAGGGAGTATGATATTGATATACGCAGTATCGTTATTGAAAAAGCTATCCAGTAATTTTATCAGCTCTTTGGCTGTTGGGGAGTCGTTCACAATGTCCTGACCGACCAATATCATATCATAATAGCAGAAGATTTTCAGGATAATATCCGTGAATTTACGGTCGAGTTCGGAGCGATTCTGCTGAAAGATTTTTTCAGCGTCAAAATACCTGTTATCGGCTTTTTGTGGGACTTTTTCCGGAAAAATGTCTATGAGCTGAGGCTTTTTCTGCATCATCTCGTTTGTAAAGGATTCAATTATTTCTGATTTTTCTTCGGGTGTGCAGAGTTTGAATTTTTCGCTTTCTATTATCATAGCATCATCTCACATCGTAATAGAATTTATCAGCGGCATCTCTGTTCTTGCCGGTGAAAATAGCTTTTGTGAGCTTGCGGTTCTTAATAAGGTACCAGTCGCCGAATTCGTCGAATTTTCGGCTTGAAGTGACTATGTGAGCTTTTTTCAGAGTGCCGTACTTCTTGCCGCAGGTCTTGCCGAGAGCTTTAAGTTTTTTTGCGAAATCCATATCTTCGAGACTAATGAGGTCCTCATCAAAACCGCCTATTTTATCGAAATCGCTTCTCATGAACCAGAACATAGCTCCGGAGAGCATACCGCCGCTTTTTATCATAACAGGTATGAGGTTGATAGCGATATAAATGGAAGATACTGCGATACCAAGCGATGCACGGTCGAATTTCGGCATAGTACCGCCGCCAATGTATTCTCCGGAGAGCAGGAGCTCTTTTATCTCTGAAAGTGAGCTTTTAGTCATAGTGCTGTCGGCATCTATTGTGACTATTATTTTTCCGCTTGAAGCTCTTATTGCAGCGTTTCGGATGCTGCTTATGCACTTATCGTCATTATATACTACCTTTGCACCGTATCGTTTTGCAATATCGGCAGTACTGTCAGTGCACCTGTTGGCAGCAACGACTATTTCGACTTTGTCCGGTACTTGCTTTGCTGCATATCTGATAGAACGCAGGCATTTGCCGATGTATTTTTCTTCATTATGTGCCGGGATCACAACTGAAAAGAGAGTTTCCATTATCGACCTCCTGAAACGCAGATTTTATGTTATTAAATTATAATCAGGACTATTTTGCTACAGTTACATTATACATTAATGCCGCAGGTCTGTCAATAATAATGTGTTAAATAAACATTTTTTATTATGGCAATATCATACAATGCACATCTTGAGTATTTTACAGGATGCATTTTTGACTGTCCGCCACCGGCGTACAAGCGTATTCACCAAAAAAACAGTTGACTTTTTCTTTAATTTTGGCTTTCTGTCAATTGATTTTATGACTGATTTGGAATATAATTTATATTGTGACTAATTTATCAATGTGATACTACTATAAAAATATTTCAGAAGGAATGATATAGAATGGCAGATAAAGTTGTAAAATTTGGCGGAAGCAGTCTCGCATCCGCAGAGCAGTTCAGAAAAGTAGCTGCTATAATCAAGGGCGACGCTAAGAGAAAGTACGTTGTACCGTCTGCTCCGGGAAAGAGATTCTCAGAGGATATTAAGGTAACAGATATGCTCTATAAGTGCTGCGAGCTTGCAGGCAGCGGCGTTGACTTCACAGACGATTTTCAGCTCATAAAAGACCGCTATAACGGTATAATCTCAGAGCTCGGCATAGATATGTCCCTTGACGAGGAGTTCGATACTATTATTAAAGAGCTCAAAGCACGTCCTTCAAGAGACTACGCTGCAAGCCGTGGAGAGTTCCTCAACGGTAAGGTGCTCGCAAAGTACCTCGGCTTCAACTTCGTTGACGCTGCTGACGTTATTGTTTTCGATACAAAGGGAGTTCTTCTTCTTGACGATACAGTCAAGGCTGTAAGAGCTAAGCTCGACGGTCTTGATAACGCAGTTATCCCGGGATTCTACGGAAAGACTACAGAAGGCTATATAAAGACATTCTCCAGAGGCGGTTCTGATGTTACAGGTTCTATAATAGCAAACGCTGTAAGAGCAGATATCTATGAGAACTGGACTGACGTTTCCGGTTTCCTCGTTGCTGACCCAAGAATAGTTGAGAATCCGGACGTTATCGAGGTAATTACTTACCGTGAGCTCCGTGAGCTTGCTTATATGGGAGCTTCTGTTCTTCACGAGGACGCTATCTTCCCTGTTCGCTCTGCTGGTATACCGATAAATATCAGAAATACAAACAGACCGGAAGATGCAGGTACTATGATCGTTTCTGATGATTTCAATTTCACTAAAGAAAGTCTCAACCATACAATTACCGGTATAGCCGGCAAAAAGGGATTCAGCACTATCAACATCGAAAAGGCTATGATGAATAACGAGACCGGTTTCGGTATGAAGGTACTTCAGGTGCTCTATGAGAACGGCCTTTCATTTGAGCATATGCCTTCCGGTATCGATACAATGAGCATCACCCTCAGCACAGAGAAACTTGCTCCGGTACGTGAAAAGGTACTTTCCGGACTCCGCAAGGCTGTTCAGCCGGATCACCTCGAAATTGAGGACGGAATTGCTATGCTTGCTGTAGTAGGAAGACGTATGAAAAATACCAGAGGTACTGTTGCTCGTATCTTTGCTTCTATGGCTCATGCACGTATAAATGTCAAGCTCATAGATCAGGGTTCAAGTGAGCTCAATGTTATCATCGGAGTAAGCGAAAGTGACCTTCCTGAGGCAATCAGACGCATCTATGATATGTTTATAAATTCTGAGAAATAAGTATTTTTCCTGTATAGCGTAATTACATTATGCTATACAGGATTTTGTTTTCAAAAAAGGATCAGCACAAAAGCACTTGACAAATATCAAAATATATAGTATAATATTGCACATAGGGTTTGGATCAAACCTTAAATATTTATGAAAAGGATTTGATAAAAAAATGAAGAACATCTTAAAAAAAGTTTCAGCAATCGCAATGGCATTTACTCTGCTTGGTACAGGTACAGCTATCACAAAGAATGTATCTCCTGAAACAACAACACCATCAATAACAGCTTCCGCAGCTTGTTCACACCACGGTTATCGTTATAGTACTAAAGGCAATTGGCAAACATACTATGCTTATAAAGCAAATAATGTCGTTTATTATGAGCAGAAACGCAAGGTATCAGTACACTGCGGATCTTGCAGCAAGGTAGTAAGCTCATATTACGAATATAGAACAATTCGTAAGTAATTATTATTGTTGAAAACAAAATTCCCTCCTATGGTGTAAAAGCCATAGGAGGTTTTTTATTGGAAAATTAATGCTTCGTATTGACTATAAAATAATTTTGCAAATTGCCGGAAAATATGCTATAATTTATCAGAAAAAAATTTTTTTGAAAAAATTCAAAATTTCTTGTAACGTTTCTGTACTTCATACGTCTAACTGACAGAAAGCCAAAGAAGGAGGTGCGATGATTGGAAAAAAAGACTGCCGAAAAGCTATATGATGCCTGTTATATGCAGGTATATTCCTACGTGATGACTTTAGCCAAAGACCAGCATAAAGCTCAGGAGATAACTCAGGAAACATTCTTCAAAGCAATGACCACCAAGCAGACCTTCCGAGGCGAATCCGAATGTTACTCTTGGCTGTGTGCGATAGCTAAAAATTTATTCATTGACTCAACAAGAAAGTCGTCACGATATCAGGACGAGCCTGACGAAACTCTCGCAGACACCGACACCGATATCGAGCAGAGCATAACTGATTCCGAGACGTCATTCAGGATACATATGCTGCTGCACGAAATGGAAGAACCATATAAGGAAGTCTTCGAACTCCGTGTTTTTGGTGAGCTCTCTTTCACACAGATAGGGTCAATATTCCAGAAAACCGAAACATGGGCAAGAGTAACCTATCACCGTGCCAGAATGAAACTTAAAGAAAGGATGAATAAAAATGAAATATAACTGTGATGTAATGACATATCTTCTCCCACTCTATATTAATAAGGAGTGTAATAATTCAAGTACAAAAGCGATTGAACAGCATCTCTGTGAATGTGAATCGTGCAGAATGATCTGTGAGGATTTGAAAGATAATAAATCGTCAGAGCGTGAAGTAGTTATTAAATTTCCCAAAAAACACAATAATATACGTTATACAATGATACATCCGAAACTACCAAATCCTACACGAAGCTAAAAAACATATAAGGAAGGATGAAGTTGAATGAAATATAACTGTGATATGATAGCGGACCTGCTTCCACTTTATATCGACAATGCTTGCAGTCCATCAAGTGCAGAAATTGTGGAGCAGCATCTCAGCGAATGTGAAGCTTGTACTAAGCTTTGCGAGGATATGAAAAAAAGCGAGATAATGATCGACAGAAGCATCGCCAAAGAACGTGACGAAGTTCTTACCAAACAGGCTAAATTCTTCAAAAGACGCAGTGCGATAGCAGGATGCATAATAGGAGCTATACTTGCTTTACCGATACTCATATGTCTTATCGTAAACCTTGCGACTGGTGCAGGACTTACATGGTTCTTTATAGTACTTGCAGCAATGTTTATACCGACTTCACTCATTGTAGTCCCGCTTATGGCAGTCGAGGATAAATTCTTCTGGACTATCATTTCGTTTACCGCAAGTCTTTTGCTTCTCCTTGGAGTATGCTGTATTTATTCAGGCGGAGACTGGTTCTTAATAGCCGCCACATCAGTACTCTTTGGATTGTCGATACCGTTCATGCCCTTTGTGGTGACGGCAAAGCCGGTAGCAAAACGTATCGGCAATAACAAGCTGCTTCTCCTCGTATCAACATACACCATAACATATCTTCTTATGATGATATGTATAGGCATTAAAGACGGTTCATCAGATTTTGTAAAGTACACATTTGCATATTCAATAATGCCGATGTTGTTCATGTGGTCATTATTTGCGATTATTCGACTTCCTAAGTGGCATGGTCTTATCAAGGCTGCTGTATGCATACTTGTATCCGCAATTATCTTCTTCTTCAACGATACAGTAGTGCTTCTCATATTTAACAGCAAGCTCTATATCCCTGCACCGGCATTTAATTTCGATACTTACGAAAATATAAACGGTACTCTCTGTTGGTCAGTACTGATAGCAGGCGTTATGTTATCAGCTATCTTCGGAACAGCTGGTTTAATAAAATCTAAATCAAACAATAAAAAGGAGATATCAAAATGAAAAATCCAGTTAAATACGCTATTTTTATGACTTTAGCAATTATTACCATTTGCTTTACAGGTTGTGTAGTTTCAAGCAACACATACAAGAATGCAGACAAGTACTCCGCAGGAAATGCAGATTTTGAAGGCGGCAAAGTAAAATCGCTCGATATAAACTGGAATGCCGGAAACGTTAAAGTTACCAGACATGATCTTGATACAGTTGTAGTTACTGAAACAAGTGATAAAGACCTTAAAGAAGCTCAGGAAGTACACACATGGCTTGACGGAAATGTTCTCCGCATACAGTACTGTAAATCAGGTGAATCATTCATATTCAAAAAGATAGAAAAGGACCTTGAAATAAAGATACCAAAGGATATGGAGCTTGAAGACTTTCACTATGACGGAGCATCAGGCAACTGCAGCTTTCAGGATATTTCAGCTGATACATTTGATATAGATTCCTCATCCGGTGATGTAACTCTTAAACAGAAGGGCGAATCAAGCTCTATAGATGTGGACGTTTCTTCAGGTAAAATAGACGTTACTGCTGAAACCGTTGATAAGCTAGATGTAGATTCCTCATCCGGAAAAATAAAAGTTACCGCAGAAAATGCAAAAAAAGTTGAAGCTGATGCTTCGAGCGGAAACATCGAATTACATTTCGCAAATGTTCCTTCTGATACAGAAGCTGATGCTTCATCCGGTGACATCACTATTTATGTACCTGAGGATTCAGATTTCACAGCTGATGTTGATACTTCATCCGGTGATTTTGATTCTGATATTGCTCTCACAAAGGACGGCAGCAAATATATCAACGGCGACGGCTCAAACGATATGGATCTTAACACTTCATCAGGCGATATTGAGATAAAGGCAGAATAAGAAATCAATTACGTGATATAGATAAAAAATAACACACTCTCCAAAAACGTGCAGTTTTAGGGTTTAACCTGAAATTGCACGTTTTATTTTCAGCTATAATTCGCTAAACAGATAATAAATTTTCAGGCATAATTTTATTGACAAGCAGGCTGTACTGTCGTATAATTAATATAATATGTGAGAATATTTATGGGGATAGTTAATATGAAGAATTTTTTTAAATCAATGGGAGTTTTTGTGAAAGCACTCCCCCATTTTTTGCTGTTTGAGTTCCTTTTCAAACTGATACTTGCCGGAGTAGGAGCTCCGCTGCTTGACCTTTCGCTTAAACTTACAATGAAAGCAGCCAATATAAAGTATCTTACCGATGAGAGTATGCTTATATATCTCAAAAGTCCGGTAACAATATTCATAGTGCTGATACTTCTTTTCCTTTCGGGATTTTTTGCGTTTGTGGAGCTTTGTGCCCTTGCAGCCTGCTTCACCTGCTACAGCAAAAATGAGAAGATAACCGTTGGAGGTATGCTGATAACCGGACTAAGAGGCTTCAAAAAGGCTTTCCGTGGACTCGGTATACTTCGCTTCATGCTTTTCATGCTGTGTATGCCGGTAGCTCATTTCACGCTGTCATCAGGTATGTTCATGGCACCGCTTTTGCCTATATTAAGAAGAATTTTCATCAAAATGAACAGCAGCTTAGCAATCATAGTGTATATCTTTGTGCAGATGCTTTTCATATTCCTTATCGTTTGCAGAAGCTACAGTCTGCACTATCTTGTACTTACCAAGAAAAATTTCTCGGAATGTGTAAAGGCGAGCTATGAAAAAATTTCACGCAGAAGAATAAGAATGGCATTCACTTTTTTATTGTGGACTCTTTTCATCCTTCTCGTTACAGCTGCGGCAACATTCGGAATCAGTTTCATAATAGTATTTTTCATAAAGGGCCTTTCCAGACCTGATACCGCTCTGAGAGGTGCTTTGCGTGTACTTAGATATGCTATAAGAGTATTTACCGCTGTATCGGCATTTTTATCTGCTCCGGCGATAATGTGCTGGCTGACAGGAAGATTCCTCGGAGACCTTAAAGAAGACGAAACTATAAATATCCCTGACCGTGACAGAAAAAAGATGGAACTTCTGCCGAAAACTCTGCTCATAGCAGGTCTTGCTTTGGGCGGACTTTTGCTCAATATCAGCTTTATAAGCGGAGTTTACAAGGGAAATATCAAGCTTAATGCACCTATATCCGGAACACAGGTCAGTGCTCACAGAGGAGCATCCTATTCAGCTCCGGAAAACACAAAATATGCTTTTGAAAAGGCTATATCAAGCGGTGCGGACTATATCGAACTCGATGTTCAGCTGACAAAGGATGACCAGCTTGTTGTATTCCATGATAAAGTCCTTGACCGTACTACCGACGGAAGCGGTAAGCTCACTAACTATACCTATGCTGAGCTTCAGGAGCTCTCTGCGGGAGAATGGTTCGGAAAAGAGTACAAAGACGCTAAAATAATGCTTCTTTCCGATGTTCTCAAACTTGTCGGACATAAGGTGCTTCTTAATATCGAAATAAAAAATATAGGAAACGTTGACCTTATCGCTGAAAAAACAGTTGAGCTGATAAAAGAATATGATATTCTTGATTCATGCTATGTTACCTCTTTTTCGTATAACGCTCTTACCAAGGTCAAAGAGATAGAGCCTAAGATAAAGACTGCTCTTATCGCAAATCTCGCAACTTCTACCGCTAATTCGGAGCTTCCGGATATAGATGCGGTAAGTATGAACTATATTTTCGTAAATCAGGGCGTTGTAAATACTGTTCACCAGAACGGAAAAAAGATCTTCGTATGGACCGTTGACCGTGAAGAAGATATACGTTCTATGCTCGCCCTCGGAGTAGATAATATCATAACAAATCGTCCGGATAAAGCAAAAGAAATAGTAGACTCCAAAAAGGTCGGAGATACAATACTCCATATCCTCGAAATGATATTCAGCAGCTAAGAATATCATATGATATACGGGAAAAACTATACTTACGGGAACTTTTTTGCGGATTTATACTCCGGAGAATCGAAAAACTGCTTATTACTGCGGAATTTTAAACTTTACAGCTTGACAAATTAAATGATATAATGTATAATTAGGTTATGTATACTATTGCTCCCCAAATTAAACTTTGCCAAAAAGGCGAAGGCAGAAAGAAAATTTATCAAGGAAGAAGAACGCAGGAATGCTTACGCATTTCAAGTTTTTCTGACGCTGAGAAATTTTCTTTATGACGAGCATTGGTTGACAAGGTTTAGTTTGGGGAGCAATAAAAGCGAGGTCGAGAAATGAAAGACGCAAGACGTCTGATAAGGATCATTCTTATTCTTACTATCTTTATGGGAGCTTTGTCCCTCGGACTTATGATCCTTTCTGATCAGAGAGAAAAAAATAACAAAAGTATTGTAATAGATGTCGATACCATGAAGCTCGTACAGCTTGAAGCTCCGAAAGAGGGCGACCAGATCGCTATTGTTGATACGACTCTCGGCGAGATAAGATTCGTACTCTATCCGGAGTATTCCCCGAAAGCTGTTGAAAACTTCGTAAAGCTCGCAGAAAGCGGATATTACGATAATACCTACGTTTTCGATGCTCAGGACGGTGCATATGCCGGCTATGGTGCAAAGGAGAAGAACGGTTCTGCCGGAAACGATACCGACGAGCGTATCCCCCGTGAACTCCATCAGGACTTATGGCCGTTCAGAGGTGCAGTATGCATGGTGAACACCGAGTACAGCAGAACTTTTAAACAGAAAATACTCGGCGGCGGTACTTACTACTGCGGAAGTCGGTTCGATATCCTCAATTCTATCGCCTTTACCGAAAAAATATCCGATGAACTCAGAGATAATTCCGTCAGCAATGAGCTCGCAGAGGCTTTCATTACCAAAGGCGGTATCCCGAATTTCTCTCAGCAGCTGACTATTATCGGTCAGACCTATGAGGGATTCGATGTTGTTGACACTATCGCTTCGCTTGAATATGAAGAAGGCGGAAAATATAATACTCCAAAAGATGATGTGATGATAAGATCAATAAAAATAGATAAGTATTCATCCGATAAGGAGAATAAAAATAAGAAGTAAAGTATTCACGCTTTACGAAATATCCGGGCTTTTTTGTTCATACTTTGCTGATTTATAACAAATTTAACCCGAAACTATTTACAAAAATGTTTTTATGTAGTATAATAAATAGTTGCTGGGGAAAGCTTGATTTCACATATTTCATTAAGGAGTGAAATTTATGATAAAAAAGGCTGTTGCAGCTTTTATATGCACTGTTGCTGCGGCTTCTGCTATGGTATCATGCGGAAAGCAGCTTGAAGTGGACGACAGTAATGTCAAAAATCCCGATACGACCGTTGAGGAAGGTTCTGTTTCCATTAAGATCAACGGTGAGGAGCTGAAGGAAGAAAGAACTATCAACCTCGAAAGATTCTCTGATATGAAAGCTCCGACAATAGATCTTGAAAATTCGGAAGTAAAGAATTTTACTACACCGAAAAATGGCGATACTATCATCGCTATGAAACTAAAAGACTATGACGGAGAAATAAAAATAAGACTTTTTCCGGAATACGCTGATCTCGGAGTTCAGAACTTCGTTGGTCTCGCAGAAAAAGGATACTACGACGGACTTATTTTCCACAGAGTCATAAGCGACTTCATGATACAGGGCGGTGACCCTACCGGTACAGGTACCGGCGGTGAATCAATGTGGGGCGGAAAGTTCGACGGCGGTACAAATAACTCATTAATTCATGCAGCAGGTGCTGTTGCTTATGCTAACAGTAATGGCACTTCTACTGACGGAAGTCAGTTTTATATAGTCACCGGTAAGACATATCCTGAGGAACAATTCGAGTCTTCTTATCCGGCTGACCTGAAAAATGTATACCAGACTGCCGGCGGTGCTCCGTGGCTCGACGGCGGATATACTATCTTCGGACAGGTGTATCAGGGACTGGATATTGTTTTTTCTGCACAGGATGTTAAGACGGATAGTCAGGATAAGCCTGTGAACGAACTTGCCATAGAGTATGTCAAAGTCGGCAAGTACGAAGGTGAGGAGCTTAAATGGTTCATTGCCGATTACAAATGATCCCGGACCGCAGGGCGGTAAGTTATAACAAAAGAAAGAAGTTCAGGAGCAGATAAATATATATTCCTGAAAAATAAGGAGAGAATTTATTTGGATAAGTTTGTAGTTAGGGGCGGAAGACGCCTTACAGGCGAGGTAACTATCAGCGGAGCTAAAAATGCTGCTGTTGCTATCCTGCCAGCTGTGATCCTTTCAGATGAGCCTTGTATTATCGAAAATGTTCCAACTATAAGTGATGTGAACATTTGTATTAGAATACTTAAAGAAATGGGTGCAAAAGTCGAGCACATCGGCAAGGACGCTTACAGGATCGACCCTACCGGTATAGACAAGTTCTGTGTACCGTATGAGACCGCAAGAAAAATGAGAGCTTCTTATTATTTCCTCGGTGCTCTTCTCGGTAAATTCAATAAGGCAAGAGTTTCAATGCCGGGCGGATGTCCTCTCGGAGACCGTCCTATAGATCAGCACCTTAAAGCTTTTACAGCTCTCGGTGCAAATTATAATCTCAGTCAGGGAATGATCGATCTCACTGCTGATAAGCTCAGAGGTAATCAGATATTCTTTGACGTTGTAACTGTCGGTGCTACCATGAATGCTATGCTCGCAGCTGTTAAAGCTGAGGGACTTACTGTCATCGAAAATGCGGCTAAAGAACCTCATATCGTTGACCTCGCTAATTTCCTCAACTCTATGGGTGCAAACATCATGGGTGCAGGTACAGACGTTATTAAGGTTCGTGGAGTTGAACACCTCCACGGTACTACTTATTCGGTTATTCCGGATCAGATCGAAGCCGGTACTTTTATGGTCGCTATCGCCGCTACAAAAGGTGACGCTATCATCAAGAACGTCATTCCAAAGCATCTTGAGTCCATTACAAAGAAGCTTGAGAAAATTGGCGTTAATATCGAACAGTACGACGACAGCATCAGAGTATGGGTCGACGGTCCGCTCGTAAAGACAAATGTTAAGACTGCTCCTCATCCGGGGTTCCCTACTGATATGCAGTCTCAGATAGCTACACTTCTTACTCTCGCTCAGGGTACAAGCATCATCACAGAAAATATCTGGGAGCAGCGTTTCCGCTATGTGGACGAGCTAAGAAGAATGGGTGCTGATATTACTGTAAATGGTAAGGTCGCTCTTATAGAGGGTACCGGAAAGCTCATGGGAGCTCCTGTAAAGGCTTGTGACCTCAGAGCCGGTGCTGCTCTAATAATCGCTGGTCTGGCTGCTCAGGGCGTTACTGAGATCGAGGATATATACCATATCGAAAGAGGCTACGACTGCATGGAGGGCAAACTCAGAGCTCTCGGTGCGGATATCGAAAAGGTGAGCATCCCTGATAAGGTATCTGATTCTAAAGAAAACAGCAACAGAGCTGCTGTATAAGCTATAAACAGATACTTCTGCGTTGCGGAAGTATCTGTTTTTTTGTGCGATAACGCTGGTTGAGAAATGTTTAGCTGTTAAAAGCCGCTTAAAAGTATGTGAACTGCCCCATTTTGTGCTGTACGTACAAAATGGGGCAGTTCAATGCGGGGACAAAGCTTTATATATGTTTACTTATTACTTCTCTTGCCGTCAGCTCGGTTTTATCATAGCCTATACGGAAGTAGTCAAGGATAGCCTTCATATCGTCCTGCATGGACAGGAATACATCTATCAACCGTTCTTTTTTCTCGTCCGACTGCCATTCCTTTAGTCCGACATAGTAGAAGTGCTTGACATCCTCATTGATGAAGAAAGGGACAATGCTATTAGCAAGGCACTGTTTCAACATCAGAAGCCTGCCTATTCGACCGTTTCCGTCGTAGAAGGGGTGTATCCTCTCAAACCTCACATGAAAGTCAGCGATGTCGTACAGGTCGAGGGCAGGCTTATCGTTATACCTACCAAGAAGGTCTTGGACATGATCTGAGACTTTCTCGGGAGGAACCGTCTCTATTTCGCCGACTTCGTTGGGGTATTTTTTGTAGTCACTGACGACGGCGTAATCCTCATCATCGTCCATAACACCGTTTTTCAGCATACGGTGCAGCTGTTTGATATAGTCCTCAGTAATAGGTTCGTTGACAGTATCGAGGATATAGTCGAAGCATCTGAAGTGATTTGCAGCCTCAAATACATCGTTGACAGGAACAGTACCGTCGATAGTTCGAGTCTCATAGATGTATCTGGTCTGGTCGTGAGTAAGGTGGTTGCCTTCGATACGATTAGAGTAGTATGCAAAATCAACCTGCATCCTGTTATATATGCTGCCCTTGATCTTCCTGCTCTTCTCAGAAAGCAGAACAGGCAGTAGTTCTCTTGTATCTGACATAAGGAACGCCTCCTTTGCTCTAATTATATCAATTTATAAGTGCTTA
>JAFYGE010000063.1 GCA_017543335.1 Ruminococcus sp. | reverse complement strand
GGGATAGCTATCATTACGATCAGCAGAACAAGAGCAAAATCCCATATGTAGAGTATATAAAATGCTGCGCAGACAAGTATAAGTATCAGGAACAGGATCTTAGTCAGGATCATGATCACTTACCTTCGCTGCCGATACCGGGAACCGGCACGGATTTGATCACGTCGGCTATAACGTCAGCAGCAGTAACATCTGAAAGCTTCGCCTTGGAGTTGAGCATTATTCTGTGCTCGAAAACATCCCTGCATATGTAAGTGATATCATCGGGGATAACGTAGTCTCTTCCCATAGCAACAGCAATTCCCTTTGCAATCTGCATAAGTGCAAGAGTTCCACGGGGACTTACTCCAAGTTTTACCATAGGATGATTTCTTGTTGCAGCTGAAAGAGAAACGATATATTCATATATCCTGTCATCAACGTAGATATTTGAAATGTACTCCTGAAGTGCGATAATAGTAGACGCATCAGCGACTGCACTTACATTGTCAAGAGGATTGGCATTATATTTTGATTTGAGAATGCTTACCTCTCCGCTGAAATCCGGATATCCCATGCTGAGCTTTATCATAAAACGGTCAAGCTGAGAGTCGGGAAGATTATGAGTACCGGCAGAGCCGATAGGGTTCTGTGTAGCAATAACAATATAAGGCTCGGGAAGCTTGTATGTACGGCCGTCTACCGTAATGCTTTTTTCCTCCATGAGCTCGAGAAGAGCAGACTGAGTCTTGCTTGATGTACGGTTTATCTCATCAGCGAGGAAGAGATTACAGAATGCAACACCGGGACGGAACTCAAATTTTCCTATTGCTTTGTTATATACATTGAATCCTGTAACATCCGAAGGAAGGACGTCCGGAGTGAACTGCATACGGTTATGCTCAAGAGAAAGAGCCTTTGAGAAGGCAAGCGCAAGGGTAGTTTTTCCAACACCAGGGATATCCTCGATAAGAACGTGACCCTTACAGAGAATTGCGAGAAGCACCTTGACTATTATCTGGTCCTTGCCGATAACGGCTTTCTTGACCTCAGAAAGTATAGAATTGATCTTGGCTGAATAATTATTGTTCATTCTTTATCTCCTATAAAAAAATTGTACCTTAATATTATATCACTACAAAGAGCCATTTTCAAGTCTAAAGATGCAAAAAATGTGCAAAATTCAAAGAAATATAATATTTTGGAACAGTTGTTTTTTAGTATCGCTGTTTTCTGACAAAAAATATTGGGGAAAATTCATGTTTATAAAATAAACTTATTATTATTTGTGTAATTTCGCAGCAAATGAGAAGGAATTTATTAAAGAATGTCATAAAATCAAATGTTGAAAATCACGCCGTATATGTGCAAGAATACAAATGTACGATATTGCTATTGATATTTTAGTGAATTTATGATAAATTAAAATTAATTTAAAAAGCATATGATTATTACATAAAAGAAATATAACTCGGCAATTCATCACATTACGTCATTCAGGAGGGAACACTATTATGGGATTCTTAAAAAACTTATTAGCAAAAAAATCAGAGGACAACAACAGCAAAGCAATGTCTGGAGCTATGATCACAGGCAATGCAAAAATGGCAACATGGGGCATAGGTCATCTGGGCAATCTTTATCCATCGGAGATAATTGAGCTCGGCTGCGGAGCAGGCAGAAATGTACCTGAGCTCCTCAAGACCTATCCTTCGTCAAGAGTCACAGCAGTTGATCAGTCAGAGGTTTCTGTGGAAAAGGCAAAAGAATACAACAAGCGCGCTATCGAGTCAGGACGCTACATAGCAAGATGGGGAGACGTATCCAGTCTCGACGAAAGCAGCGAACAGTACGACCTCGCTACTGCATTTGAAACAATAAGTTTCTGGCCTTCGCTCAATAGCCGTTTTGCTGAAGTTGCGAGAGTACTTAAAAAAGGCGGAACTTTCATGATCGTCAACGGCTCAGACGGCACAGATCCTGAAGGAGGCAGGCCTGAAAAACTTGCAGACGGCGCACAGCTCCATACAGCTGAAGAGATTGAAGATGCATTAGTCTCAGCTGGTTTTTCCAGTGTCAGGACCACTCGCCATGATTCAAAACCGTGGATAACAGTTATTGCAAAAAAATGATTTTTACAAGACAGCCCTGCCTATAATCCGGCAGGGCTGATCTTTTTCAAATAACCCGCATTATTCTTTGACTAATCAGAGTTTATGTGGTATAATATACATAAATAATTATCCGGAGGCTTACTATGAATAAAGCAGAGGCAGAAAAAAGAATAAAGGAGCTTTCAGAGCTCCTTGAAAAATACAGTTATCAGTATTATGTCCTTGATTCACCCGAGATATCGGACTATGATTTTGATATGCTCATGCAGGAGCTAAAAAAACTCGAAGCTGAGTTTCCTGAGCTTGTTCTCCCAACATCTCCTACACAGAGAGTCGGAGGAATCGCTCTCAGTAAATTTGATAAAGTCCCTCACGCAGTACAGATGGCAAGCCTTCAGGACGTTTTTTCCTTTGAGCAGGTTGAAGCTTTCGTGACACGCTGCCGTGAGGAGCTTGGAAAAACTGAATTTTCAGTGGAACCAAAGATAGATGGTCTATCAGTTTCCCTCGAATATGAAAATGGTGTTCTTGTCAGAGGCTCTACACGAGGTGACGGCTTTGTCGGTGAGGATGTTACATCAAATATCAGGACCATACACTCTATCCCTTTAAAATTAGAGAATGCTCCGGAGTTCCTTGAAGTTCGAGGTGAGGTTTATATGCCTCGTTCAAGCTTTTTTGAGCTTGTTGAGCAGCAGGAGCTAAACGACGAAACTCCTTTCAAGAATCCGAGAAATGCTGCGGCGGGTTCACTCAGACAGAAGGATTCTCGTATAACAGCAAAGCGCAAGCTTGACATATTCATATTCAACGTTCAGCAGGTCAGGGGAGAGGAGTTTACATCTCACAGCCAGTCTCTCGACAGACTGAAAGAACTCGGATTTAAAACAATCCCCTCCTACAAGGTGTTCACTGATTATTCGGATATTGAAAACGAGATAAAACGCATAGGTGTTGACCGCTCTGAATTTTCTTTTGATATAGACGGAGTTGTCATAAAGGTAAATGATCTCGCACAGCGTGATATAATGGGAGCTACAGCTAAAACTCCTAAGTGGGCAGTAGCATACAAGTATCCTCCGGAGGAAAAAGAAACAAAGCTTCTTGATATAGAGGTAAATGTCGGACGTACAGGTGCTATCACACCGGTAGCTGTTTTTGAGCCGATCCTTCTTGCAGGCACCAGTGTTTCAAGAGCTGTACTTCATAATCAGGACTTTATCGACGAAAAGGATATTCGTATCGGTGACACAATAGTTGTCAGAAAAGCAGGGGAGATCATACCTGAGGTCCTGAGGTCAGTCTCACATAGCGAGGGTTCTGTTCCTTTCAGACTCCCTGCTGTATGTCCGGTCTGCGGTACACCATCTGTAAGGGACGAAGGCGAAAGCGCACTCAGATGTCCTAATATGGAGTGTCCTGCACAGCTACTTAAAAATATGATCCATTTCGCATCAAAAAATGCTATGAATATTGACGGCCTCGGGGAAGCAAATATGAAGCTGCTGGTAGAAAAGAAACTTGTCAGCTCTCCGGCAGACCTTTATCTGCTCCGCAAGGAACAGCTTACCGGACTGGAGCGATTTGCTGACAGATCTGCTGAGAACCTTATTAATGCTATTCAGGCCTCAAAAAATAATGAAGCTGATCGCCTGCTCCATGCTTTGGGAATAAGGAATATCGGCCAGAGGGCTGCTGTGCTTCTCTGTGAAAAATTCGGCAGTATCGATTCACTTATGGCTGCTGACAAGGACGATATAATGTCCATAGAAGGATTCGGCGACGTTATGGCTGAAAGTGTATATGATTCCCTCAGGGAGCCTCATATGGTTGAACTTATAAGCCGACTCAGGGAATACGGTGTCAATATGACATACAGCAAAAAAGCTTCATCTGATGACAGATTTGCCGGAATGACATTTGTCCTTACAGGCACTCTCCCTACTATGAAGCGTGATGAAGCAAAGGCACTTATCGAGAGCTTCGGAGGCAAGGTCAGTGGTTCTGTTTCAAAGAAGACAACATTTGTTGTCGCCGGTGAGGACGCAGGCAGCAAGCTGACAAAGGCTCAGGAGCTGGGGGTAGAGATACTCTCAGAAGAAGATCTGCTCAACAAGACCAAATAAGGAGGAATATCGATGTTATTTATATGCTACCCCAAATGTACTACCTGCAAAAAAGCTCAGAACTGGCTTGACAGCAAGTCATTAAACTACGAACTGCGTGATATAAAAGAACAGAATCCCACATATGATGAACTAAAGAAATGGTATAAGACAAGCGGCCTTCCTCTGAAAAAGTTTTTCAACACAAGCGGACTGCTCTACAAATCAATGGGCCTCAAAGATAAGCTTGCAGATATGAGCGAAGAAGAACAGCTAAAGCTCCTTTCAACTGACGGAATGCTTGTAAAGCGTCCTATCCTTATAAATGGCGACAAGATATTGACTGGTTTCAAGGAAAAAGACTGGGAAGAAGCTGTTAAATAATGATCCGTGAACGCACCTTTAAATGGTGCGTTCTGTGTTAGCCGGGGGTAATTCGATGAAATGAAACTTCTTAATATGATATAATGAATGCAGAAGCATTCATTATATATTTATTAAAATACCCTTGCAGATACGCAGATCAGAGATCTGCTCCCTGCATATCGGACGATTAAATCATAATTAACTTATCGGAGTGGTAAAATGAAACAATTCAACGTTACAGGAATGTCCTGCGCAGCCTGCAGTGCAAGAGTTGAAAAGGCTGTCTCAGGAGTAGACGGAGTTACAGCCTGTTCTGTCAGTCTTCTGACTAACTCTATGGGAGTAGAAGGAACTGCTTCTGACAGTGCGATCATAAATGCGGTAAAAGAAGCAGGATATGGTGCTTCACTTAAAGGAGGGGAGACCTCTTCAGCTGCAGAGGATGAACCTCTCAAAGACACCGAAACTCCTGTTATGAAAAAAAGGCTTATCGCTTCACTGGGATTTCTTATAGTCCTGATGTATATCTCCATGGGACACATGATGTGGGACTGGCCGCTGCCGTCCTTCATGGAAGGAAACCATGTAATGATGGGACTTACCCAGATGATCCTTGCCTCAATAGTTATGGTCATCAACCAGAAATTCTTTATAAACGGCTTCAAAGGACTGCTGCACAAAGCACCGAATATGGATACTCTTGTGGCATTGGGTTCAATGGCATCATTTGTCTACAGTACCTGGGCTCTGTTTGCAATGACAGACGCTCAGATGAAAAATGACCATGATGCAGTAATGAATTATATGCATGAATTCTACTTTGAATCTGCGGCTATGATACTGACACTTATAACCGTCGGGAAAATGCTTGAAGCCCGCTCTAAAGGAAAGACAACTGACGCATTGAAAAGTCTTATGAAGCTTGCTCCGAAGACTGCGGTCGTTGTCAGGAAAGGGGAGGAGGTCACTCTCCCCGTCGAACAGGTAAAAAAAGGGGATATCTTTGTTGTTCGTCCCGGCGAAAATATCCCTGTAGACGGTATAATAATTGAGGGAGAAAGTGCTGTAAATGAATCGGCTCTTACCGGAGAAAGCATTCCTGTAGATAAAGCTGCCGGAGACACAGTATCTTCTGCATCCATAAATCAGTCTGGATTCATACGCTGTGAAGCCACAAGAGTTGGCGAAGATACGACCCTTTCCCAGATAATCAAAATGGTAAGTGATGCGGCAGCAACCAAAGCTCCTATCGCAAAAGTCGCTGACAGAGTTTCCGGAGTCTTTGTTCCGGCTGTTATTGGCATCGCTGCAGTAACTTTTATAATCTGGATGATAATTGGCCGAACAGTCGGATTTTCTCTTGCAAGGGCAATATCAGTTCTTGTGATCAGCTGTCCATGTGCCCTCGGACTTGCTACCCCTGTAGCAATTATGGTCGGTAATGGAATGGGAGCTAAAAACGGAATTCTTTTTAAAACCGCTTCTTCCCTTGAAGAAACAGGAAAAGTAAGTGTAGTCGCTCTTGACAAGACCGGCACCATAACCTCAGGTGAGCCCCGTGTCACTGATATCCTGCCATATGGAGAGCTTACAGAAAAAGAACTTCTCTCACTGGCATATTCTCTTGAAAAGAAAAGTGAACATCCACTCGCAAAAGCAATTATACTCCGTGGTGATGAAGAAAAAATCAAATCTGCTGACGTATCAGATTTTAAAGCTGTTGCCGGAAACGGACTTACCGGTACACTTGACGGCAAAAAACTTATAGGCGGAAATTACAGCTTCATAAGTGCAGCTGTGCAGGTACCGGATGAAGTAAAGAATCTTGCAGATGAATTCTCAGAAGCAGGCAAGACTCCCTTGTTCTTCGCTGAAAACAACATTTTCGCAGGAGTTATCGCTGTAGCAGATGTTATTAAAGAAGATAGTCCGAAAGCAATCAGTGAACTAAGGAATATGGGGATCCGTGTAGTAATGCTCACCGGAGATAATTCCCGTACCGCTGAGGCTATCGGCAAAGAAGCCGGTGTGGACGAAGTGATCGCCGATGTTAAACCTGACGGAAAAGAAGAAGTTATACGCAGATTAAAGAAAACCGGAAAAACTGCTATGGTCGGTGACGGTATAAACGATGCACCGGCTCTTACAAGTGCTGATATGGGTATTGCTATAGGTGCCGGCGCAGATGTAGCGATCGATGCAGCTGATGTTGTTCTGATGAAGAGCAGTCTTGCCGATGTACCTGCGGCTATAAGACTAAGCCGTGCCACACTAAAAAACATCCACGAAAATTTATTCTGGGCATTTATATACAATATCATAGGAATACCACTTGCTGCCGGAGTTTATATCAAATTATTCGGCTGGCAGCTAAATCCTATGTTCGGCGCAGCTGCAATGAGCCTTTCAAGCTTCTGCGTAGTAACAAATGCTTTAAGACTGAATTTCTTCAAGCTTTATGATGCGTCAAAAGATAAAACAATTAATCGGACAGTAAATGTATCGACACAGGAACAGTCTGAGATAACCATAAATATTAAAGGAATGATGTGCCAGCACTGTGAAGCCAGAGTGAAGAAAGCTCTTGAAGAACTCACGTTTGTAGAAGAAGCAGTAACAAGCCATACATCCGGTACCGCCGTAATTACAGTAAATGGAAAATCAGATCTCAAAGCTATTAAAAAAGCTGTTCAGGATGCTGGTTACAAATACATTGGAATAAAATAATAAAAAACTCCTTGAGAAATTCAAGGAGTTTTTTGATCAAAGAACAAAAAGCTTAGAACGGTGAGAACTCTCGCAGCACTTACTATGCATAAATTATATCTCATCCGCTCATAAGGAAATGATATTTGTTGACCGTAACGTGAAAAGGTGATATAATTAATACTGTGGAAAACATATACAAAGTTTCACCAAATGGAAGTTTGGTGAAACTTTAGACTGGATAAAAAGGAGGCAGGTATGCTTAATCTGAACAGCTCAGAGAATCCTGAGTTCCTGAATGAATATATAATGCACTTAAAGGTTGTAAAAATGCTTTCTCAGCGAACTATCGAAGAATACTTCATGGATACCAGATTGTTTCTCAAATACATATACGACCAGTCACATAATACTAATGCAGATGATATCACTGAAGTCGATATAAGAAATATGACTGCGGACGACATTAGAAAAATAACCGTATCTGACATATATGGTTTTATTTTCTTTACAGCTGACGAAAGAAAAAATCTCGAACGATCACGCTATCGCAAGATATCATCTCTGAGAAGCTTTTTCAAATACATGGATCGTGTGGCACATCTTATTGACAAGGATCCTTGCAAAGACCTTGATATAAGAACTCCTAAAGCTGCAAGGCCAAAATTTCTTTCACTTGACGAAAGTCTTCGTTTACTTAAAGCCTCAGACAGCACTGACTCAAAACGTGATTATTGTATCATAACATTATTCCTTAACTGCGGTATGCGTCTGAGCGAGCTCGTTGGCATAAATATAAGAGATATCGATTTTTATGAGAATCGAATGGAAGTTCTTGGTAAGGGAAATAAGAAACGTACTGTATATCTGAATAAAGCTTGTATAGACGCTCTTAACAGATATCTTGAAGACAGACGAAGCAATATAAAGGCCGCTGATGAACCGGCGCTTTTTATAAGCAATCAGAACCACAGGATCTCAAAGCGGCGTGTACAGCAGATCGTTGAATCTACGCTTGAAAAAGCCGGCCTTGATGGTAAAGGTATCACTACACATAAGCTCAGGCACACAGCTGCAACTCTGATGTACCAGTACGGCGATGCTGATATTCTTCAGCTTAAAGAACTCCTTGGTCACGCAAATATATCTACAACAGAGATATATACTCATCTGAATGATGAAAATGTAAGAAATGCAGTGGAATCGAATCCCCTTGCCGGTGTAAAGCCTGGTAAGAAAGAGAAGTAACTCCCCTGCTGATTTAATTAAAAATATTTGCTTATATTTTTCTCGATTTGTGTTGCAAAATGGCTTAGGATGTAGTATAATATTTAAGGCATTAGAAAAAGAAGATATGCCGTTATTTAATATGGGATCAATATTTTTTAACCGGAGGTTTTTATTATATGTGCGGAATCGTAGGCTTTACAAATAAAATAAACGATTCAGATGCTGTGCTCGGGAAAATGATGGACAGGATCCGTCACAGAGGTCCTGACGCTGAAGGAAAATACATCGATGAAGATATTGCTCTCGGTCATCGCAGGCTTAGTATCATTGATATAAGCTCACAGGGAGATCAGCCTATTTTTAATGAGGATGGATCACTTGTTATTGTGTTTAACGGCGAAATATACAATTATAAGGAAATAAGAGAAAAGCTTGTCAGTGCCGGTCATACATTCAAAACAAATACTGATACTGAAGTTCTTATTCACGGCTATGAAGAATACGGCGAGAAACTGCTTGATAAACTCAGAGGTATGTTCTCATTCGTTATCTGGGATAAAAATAAAAAAGAGCTTTTCGGAGCTCGTGATTTCTTCGGTATAAAGCCGATGTATTATGCTTTAATGGGAAAAACTTTTATGTTTGGCTCAGAAATAAAGAGCTTTCTTCCGCATCCTGAATTCAAAAAGGAACTTAATACTGCGGCTCTTGAGAATTATCTCACCTTTCAGTACTCCCCTGCTTCTGAGACATTTTTCAAAAATGTTTACAAGCTTCCTCCTGCTCATTACTTTAAATTCAAAGACGGTAAAATGTCCATAACCAGATACTGGGATGTTCATTTTGAAGCTGATGAGGGACCTTCTCTTAAGGAATGGGTCAATAAAATTTCAGATACCTTCCACAACTCTGTTGAAGCTCATAAAATAGCCGATGTTGAGGTAGGTTCATTCCTTTCGAGCGGTGTGGATTCAAGCTATGTTGCCGCTGTTGCAGATGTAGACAAGACATTTACAGTCGGCTTCGGAACTGATGAAAAGTACAATGAGATCGGCTGGGCAAAGAATTTCTCCAAGGCTATCGGCAAAGAAAATACCAGCAAGGTCATTTCTCCCGAGGACTACTGGAATAGTCTCTCTATGATACAGTACCATATGGATGAGCCTCTGGCTGATCCTTCAGCTGTTGCTTTATATTTCGTCTGCAATATTGCTTCCGAAAAGCTGAAGGTAGTTCTTTCAGGTGAAGGTGCTGATGAAATATTCGGCGGATATAATGTCTACAGTGATCCCGATGGTACACTCTATGATAAACTGCCTCGCCTCGTAAGAAGAGGTATAGGAAATATAGCTGCAAAGCTCCCGGCTAAAAGAGGCGTGAATTTCTTCGTCAGAAAAGGCCGTGATGTTGAAGAGCGCTTTATCGGAAATGCCTATATGTTCACTCCTGAACAGCGCAGAGAGCTGCTTAAGATCACTACTTCTGCTCCGGAGCCTACAGAACTCACAAGACCCTTCTATAAAAATGTCAAGGGTAAGGATGATGTTACCAAAATGCAGTATCTGGACCTTCATATGTGGATGGCCGGAGATATTCTCCTTAAAGCAGATAAAATGAGTATGGCAAACTCTCTTGAGCTTCGTGTGCCCTTCCTGGACAAGGAAATTATGGCTATGGCCGAAAAGATTCCTACTAAGTACAGGGTCACTCACGATAAAGGCACAGACGAAACTAAATATATAACCAAATATGCGATGCGTCTCGCAGCTAAAAAGGATACGCCTAAACAGACCGCTAAAACTGCTGCTAAAAAGAAACTGGGCTTCCCTGTTCCTATCAGAGTCTGGCTCAAAGAGGATAAGTACTACAATATCGTCCGCAGCTCATTTGAGAGCGAAAGTGCAAAGATGTTCTTCAATACAGCTCCTCTCATCAGACTTCTGGACGATCATCGTGACGGCAAAGCTGACAACAGCCGAAAAATCTGGACAGTTTTCATCTTCCTTGTATGGTATAAGGTCTATTTTGAAAATAATGGCGAATATTAAGGAGTTATCATGCCAAGTATAGTGACATATAAGTATATAAAACAAAATCCGGATATTATGGAGTATATCCGCAGAGCTGACAAAGCTCTGGAAGCTCAGGGTTATACTGAGCACTCCTTTGCTCATGTTGAGCGTGTGGCAGCAACATCAAGTATGATACTGACAACTCTCGGATTCGACGAGAGAACTGTAGAACTTGTACGAATCGCCTCGATCATGCACGATATAGGTAATGTTATCAACCGCATAGATCACGCACAGAGCGGTGCTGTAATGGCTTTCAGGCTTCTCGATAACCTTAGTATGCCTGCGTCTGAGATATGTTCTGTTATTTCCGCTATCGGAAATCACGACGAGAGTACCGGTCTGCCGCTGGATCCGATCTCAGCTGCTCTTATAATCGGCGATAAGACTGATGTCCGCAGAAGCAGAGTGCGTAATAACGATTTGCTTACATTCGATATACACGATAGAGTGAATTACGCAGTTGAACGCTCAGAAGTAAGCTTCAGCGAGGATAACAAGTCAATAATTCTCGAACTTACTATAGATACGGAGATCTCTTCTGTAATGGAATACTTCGAGATCTTCATGGAGCGTATGCTTCTTTGCAGAAGAGCATCTGCTTTCCTGGGTATTCAGTTTGAAATGATAATAAACGGAAGTAAGATCCTGTAATTACCGCACTTTGTGCGTACAAATAAAATAACGGAGGTAAAAAATATGCATTCAGAGTATCAGCACCTTATTGATTTGAGTGATTATCCGGTTGCATGGTGGAAAAAAGTCGTTGAGTTAGGCGAGGAGATCAAAAATGACCCTGCCCGCTTCGCTCATGAGTGCAGCGGAAAGGTAATGGCTACTCTTTTCTATGAGCCTTCCACCCGCACTCAGATGTCCTTCCAGACAGCTATGATAAGGCTTGGCGGACAGATAATCGGATTTGATAACCCGGCTAATTCATCTGTGGCAAAGGGAGAAACTATCAAGGACACAACAAAGATAGTCAGCAACTATGCAGATGTTCTCGTTATTCGCCATCCTGTTGCAGGAGCTGCAAAAGCCGCTTCACTTACAGCAGATTGCTCTGTAATAAATGCTGGTGACGGAGGACACCTCCACCCGACACAGACTCTCACTGATCTGCTGACACTTAAAATAGAAAAGAAAACCCTTTCCGGTCTGACTGTAGGTATGTGCGGAGATCTTATAAACGGCAGAACTGTTCATTCTCTTTGCAAGGCTCTCAGTATGTTCCCGGATAATAAATTCGTCTTCATTTCAACTCCTGAGCTTAGAATGCCTGCTTATATAAAGGATATAATCAAGGCAAACGGCTCTTCCTATGAAGAAGTCGATACCCTTGAAGAGGCGATAGGAAAGCTTGATGTGCTTTATATGACCCGTATCCAGCAGGAAAGATTTGCAAGTGAGGAAGATTACCTCGCTCAGAAAAATACATATGTGCTTGACAAAAAGAAGATGCAGCTTGCTAAACAGGATATGATAGTAATGCATCCCCTGCCTCGTGTTGACGAAATTACTGTTGAGGTCGATGACGATCCGAGAGCTAAATATTTCACTCAGGCTAAATATGGTGTATTCGTTCGTATGGCTCTGATCCTGACGATACTGAAAGAGAATAAGCCTTCTGAAACACTTAAAGGAAAGGTATATTCTGGTGTTTGCTGTGATAATCCGAGATGCATCACTAATCACGAGCATTATCTGCCTAAGAGCTTCCGCCACAGCGGAGATCACACTCTTCTGGAATGTGAATACTGTGATGAGAGGAAACTTATATGAATAAGTGGTATGCCGAAGAGTATGAGTTCACGATTGAAGTAATAGGATTCCTGCGTGGAGAAAGTACGGTCAATTACTGTCGAAACGGCGAAGAGATCGGCGACAGATATACTTGTACATATGGCTGTCCGGTAAATCAGGATGGCTGCGGTATATGCTCCAAGACGATGATGATGCTCTATCCTCTAATGGAGGCTGTCAGAAGCGGCGGAGACCTTGAAAATCTTGGCGGTGACAGCAAATACAGCAAAACTATTGTCTGTCCGGATGGTTGTGTGATGTTCAGACTTACTGCAGTTCCGCTTGGCAATGAAAATTTCCACAAAGGCGGTTTCTGGATATAATACAGCTACGGAACTCATAAAAAATTTTCAGCCCAGAGTTTAATGCTCTGGGCTCGTTCCTTTTGGGACAAAATAAAAAGCACCCACTATTGCAGATGCCCTTTGTCAAATATTAATGAAAGATTAATTTTCTTTCTGTATTAATAATATCACAAAAATTCTATAATGTCAAGTGATATTCTGAATTTATATACGCTATATTATTTCCTTATGGGTTGAATAAAAAGCAGAAAAGTCACGCTTTATGCGTGACTTTTT
>JAFYGE010000062.1 GCA_017543335.1 Ruminococcus sp. | reverse complement strand
TTCAGAGTGCTAAGCACTGTTCCGCCTCTGTAGAATGGTTCATCTATCTCTGTAAGCGTTCCGTCAGCATCCTCTTTAACGTAAACTATCGTTGGCTTTCTGAAATACAGAAAATATATATCATTGTCCTCCAGAAGCTTTTCGACATTGTCATCGAGGAAGAAATCGTAGATATTGTCTACATCAGGGTCAGTAACATTATAACAAAGCTTTTCGATACCGTCATAGCTAAGTTCTATAGTTCCGTTTTCGTCTGGTTTGCCTGCAATGATTCCGGCGAACACATATTTGTCCCTTGCGTCTGCCGTAAGCATTTCAGTTGCGGATACTCCTGTCAAGTCCCATGTCTCTCCGAGAGCCATATCCTTGGCATATACGCTGTCATCTTCTGTTCTGATAGAATCTGCTTCAATGAATACACCAGACTGTGCAATAGCTGCATGGAGCACCTTACGGTACGGCTCACGCCTGTTGGTATAGGTCACATTTACCTCTTTTGGAGTTGAATCTGTGGTAAATGTGTAGGTCAGACCGCTGTGTGAACCATCGCTCTCTTCCACATCTGTAGTAAATCTCGAATCAAACTCCTGAACTATTGTTATTGTCTGGGAGGTGGTGGTTATCTTCTGATCACGATAATAGTACCAATTATTATTAATTCTCTCCCTATTATTATCACTAAATTCCGAAGTAAACACTTGATTTTCTGAATGGAACAAAGTAATTGATTCTGACATACCGTCAGACAGATTATATATAACCTCATCACCAATTGGAATTGGTTCTCCAATAGTTGTATTGCTCGGTTGACCGTCATGATGCCAATTGTAAGTATATCCTGACCATGAATATCCACTTCTGGTGTAATATCTTCTTACTGTCTGTGTCGAAGTTGTTTCAGTTATTTTAACTTTATAAGTAAATTTCTTATCCATATCCTCCGGTAGACCTATGGTCTTCTCATTGAGTGTCAGGATAGTTGGCTGTGAAGGATAGTAAACAACGTAGAGCTGTATGTCATAGCCTGCATCGTTCCATGTATCCCCTCCGTCAAGGGAGTATTTGTAACCTCGCCATGTATTCTTAACTTGCAGATCAGGGAGTGAACTGTCGGAGTTTACTGCCTGTGTTATAAAGTGCAGCTTTGAAGCATCTGTCACATACGGCTCAGGCTCGCCTATTGCAAAGGAGTAGTAATAATTACTGTTTTTCCTACCTGCCCATTCAAGAGGCTTTGTCACAAAATTTTTCATTTCGTAAGTTGTCTGATATATATCCGCTTCGACCGGAGCCTGACTGTTTACATTTGCTGTATTTGTCAGTTCACCCGAAGGTGCCATATCCTTATAGCCTATAGGAACTGTTGAAGGATCTTTGTAGTATATGAGGTAGACTTCCTCATCTTCTTTCAAAGGCTTATCATCACCGTTGCTGTAATGCACCCACACGCTCATTTCTGAAACATTATAATAGAGATAATCTATCTTTTTGTCCTCAGAGATATTCTCCGGAGCTGAATTTTTGTCACATACACAAGCAAATTCAAAGCTGTAGTTTCTGTCATTGCCTTCATGTGCATCTGCATACACATCAGCGTCCGTTTTATTTCTGAACGGGACCTCTTCATTTCCGATAGAGATAACTTCCTTGCCGGCTCTGAGCCATTCACTGTCTCTGATAACAAGCTCCCTCTCGGAAGCATCAACTGCGTGTACCGGAACTTCAAGCTCACCAGTCCAGAAACCGTACAGTGTCATCGTGCCTGTTACCGGTTGACCAAAAATATACGGCGGAGCATTATTTTCATTATCAGTATATCGTCCAAGGCTCCAATAGCGGAAAGTATTAGCTTCACCCTGTCCTAATTGATCTGGGTCAGAGATATAAGGAATCCCCTCAGGAGCTTCAAGCTTAGCGTTTAGCAGCATCTCAGTATAATACTGTCCTTTGACACTATCATAATAATATTTGGGTTCAGTCCAGCCGCTGCCCCATGCCGCAGCATCCTTATTCTTGTCAAAATATACCTTTATTTTCCACATCGCATAAAGCGTTACCGGTTCTTCAACATCAACGTAAGACTGAAGATTCGGGTCTGCACTTATCGAATCAGGGTCAAATTGAGTACCGCTTCCGTCCGGCTCGGTATTCCAGCCACAGAATACATAGTCACCATAGCTGAATCCTGCACCGCTGCTAAGTCTTATCGGTGAATTGTCATAAAGACTTGCAATAACTGCCTGAGAACCATTGCAGCTGGTCTTCGGATGCATATCCTCAGGTTCGAGATCTAAAAGTGTATCACCGTAATCTACAGTAGTCTCATCTATCGTACCGCCGTTGGCATCATAGATGATAGAAGCTGTCTCGATCTTGCGGTATACCGCATCAAGGTATATTGTGTATTTTTTGTTGCCATTCGCATCAATGACTTCATTAGTTAAAGCGGAGTTGAACTCAAATGCCTGACCCGGATAGTATACTCTTCCGGACGGGTCATTTCTTATCGTCCAACCTATAAAGTTATAGCCTATCGGAGGAATTGCAGTTCTTGTTACTACAACACTGGAGTGATCGGCATAATCCGAATCATCAAGTGTCCTGAAGGTGTCCTCATTGTTATCATTATTATCAAGAACTCCCTCATGCGGATTGTAATTAATGTAGTATGTTCCTACCTGTTTCCAGTGGAGTCTCAGTTTCAGATCTCCCGTAACAAGAGTTCCGAACTTATACAGCGTTTCCTCACCGGTTTCAGGATTGACCTCATACCAGCCTGCATATCTGTACGCACCTGGCATATATTTGTATCTTGTATAGTTTACAGCATTATCAAGGTCGGATGAATAGTAGGCTGATCTGTCACTGATATCGTCCTCTCTCGACTCCCATTCATCGCCCAGTCCGTAAGCTTCTCTGTCAAGTACGTGGTAGAAGTATGTACCTTTGGGGTCTTCGATATAATTTCTGGTAACTGTAGAATACTCACGCACTTCATCACTATGATAAATTTTCCAGAACCATGTCGACTGTCCTTCACCGAGAACGCCTCCATTAGGATCGATCTCGATACGGTACCATTTTGGTTCCCAGCCGGCATAAAGCTGTATGTTATTTGCAGGCATTCTGTCATACACTTGATAATTTCTCTCTTTTTCAATACCGTCGTCATCAATATAATGAGTCTCTTCATATGAAGGTTCAGAGAAGAAAACTTTCGTTGAGCAAGCAGCATCCACATACCAACCTTTAAACTGATATCCGGGAGGTGGTTCCGGAAGGTCTATCAAATAATCGGATACACGTTCACTGAACTTAACCCTTTTTTTCTCAATAAGGGTATCACTTGATGCTCCGGTCGCATCTATTGAGTTTCTGAATTCTATCTCAAATTCATCTCGGTCATAGTACAGATAGTTTGTGTTACCAGAACCTATTTTAGCCCTATCTGCATAGGTTCGACCATTATAAGTATAGCTGCCGAATCGAGGATCAGCATTTGTACTGCTTCGTGTATATCCATCAATAGGGTGATACTCTTCATCGTATGTTAAAAAATTAAAATCATGTTTTACCGTTTTGTATAGTTCGTAAGTTTTTCCATTAAAAGTACGAAGTGTACCAGTATACATATACGGAAGATCAGGATTGATCTCTGCGTAATAATAAATAGTTTTTTGTGTTCCACGTGATCTACCGTTGAATGTAACATCTGCATCTGGCATTTTTTCAATTGTTGCCATTGCATAGCTGTAAACCTGAGTGTTTGTCGCTGTCCAGTCATATCCATTGTATGATGTACCATTATTTCCGACAATAGGAAAATACTTTACAAGATTGGCCCCATACAATTCCTTAATTGTTTTAACAGTTTTATTATCATATCGAAATGTAAAAGTATGGATATTTCTGTTATAGTAAACATTGACAACTGATGTACCGTCACCGTTAACAGTTATATTAGTATCGCAGTGCGAATAATGGAATCCTTCATAGCCTGTGCTTCCGGCTTTATTCCTGTACTCAGCAGCAGGCTGACTGATGACTGAACCTGTAGTCGAATCAACAGTGATACTCTCGGCAAAGTCGTATACTTCTGTTCTTTTCTCACCACTGGCTTCTGCCGCAATGCTGTTTGCCTCTGCATTCACATCATCTGTAGCCTTCTGTCTCCATATAACAACCGTATACGAAGCATCAGATTCACGCCAATGTCCGTAGATAGTAGAATCCTCTTTAACAATAAGCTTTTTGTGACCATTTTCTTGTGCAACTTCGAGGTCTGTTCCAGCTATTGTGCCTATCGGAGCAACAATATTTCCATTTTCATCGGTTATCCTTGTACCGCCTTCCTCAGCCGTAAACCAGCCGTCGAATACATAACCTGTCTTCTTGACAGTATCTTTTCCAGGAAGGTCGGCAGCTCCTTCATCTACATAATAATACTTAGGAGAAACATAAGTAGCTCCTGTACCTGTTCTGCCTGATACGAAAGTCAGCCAGCGGATGTTTGAGAATACCGGATACAGATCCGTATTAGAGGATATAGATATCGGGCTTTCCTCAATAACGATCGGATCACCATTGTCATCCGTCGTTCTTCCGGGTTCTGTAACTTTCTGTTTTGACCAGCCTCGGAATATCATCTGAGGAGATTTATTCTGCTGTTCAGATTCATCGCTGGATCTGTCGTCATAAGTAACTGTAATATCATCTATATTTACTTGTGTACTGCCGTTTTTAAGCTCACCACGTCTTGTGGCAGCTATCGGCCAAGAGTTGTTAGCTCCGTTAAACTGCTCATGAAAGATAACATATGCACACTGTGCAAATACTGCTCTCAACTGCACTGTTTTGGTTTCAGTCACAGGTGGGAGGTTCTCGAAATCCAGAGGTTTAGATGCAAGCGAGCCGTTTTCATACACATACCAGCCCATGAATGTTGAGGTAGAACTATCCTTTATTGAAGGCAACTGAGGAATCGAGAGTTTCTCACCGTTCTGAACAGTCTGACGCCATATCTTATCTCCGGTACTTGACGAGAAGTAGTATTTTTGAGGTGTGCCCATTTCATCGAGTATATAAAATTCATATGTACACAGAGGAGGTTGACCGTCTGACGAAACGATGTAAATTGAGAATCCGGAAGCACTGAAACAAATCGTATTGCCGCTTATACTGAAATCCTTGATCTCTGTGACTGAACCGTCACCACCGATATGCCACAGACAGATAGGCTTTTCAGCAGCATTTGCTTCTCCGATAGCATTATTTGTTATCGATACTGTTATAGGATTACTGCTGTCAGGCTGATATTCCTTGCCGTTGTTCATTATTGATATATCATATGAGCATAATGTATCATCGGAAACAGAATCACCTGTTCGACTGACGACCAGATCAGACTCTGTAGGCATCATACCGTCAAGAGCAACTTTTTCAGTCTCGTCATCGCTTGGATACGCACTGATACTCTGATACTCCAACTGATCTGCGTCAGATGAGATCTCAGGTTCAGATATTCCCTTTGCAACGATCATTTTATCGATAGGCACGCTTGAGAGCAGTACCATAACGCTTAAAAGAAATACCGCTGCCTTTGAAACGATTTTTCTCATGTGTGATAATCGGGTTCTCAATCCACTCACCTCCTTCACCTTAAAATGAGTGCAGGATCAGCAGTTAGCCGCTGATGCTGTAGTTTCGTCATTTTTCTGTAATGTCTCTTCTTCAGGTCTTATGCCACGGTAGCGGAAACAGATAAAGTCGACAACAAGTGCGGCTGCTTCTGCAGCTACCATAATCCATGTATATTTGTCACTGACGACCACTCGTTTCGACATATCCTCGGTGAAAATAAAAATCACCACAGCTGCGACAGCTATCAGCAGTTCAAGAATGATGCCGACTCGCATCTTTCGCACAAAACTCCTGAGGTCATCATATATTTCTTTTATGTGTTCATCAGTTTCCTTCTTCTCCTTGATCTCGTTTGCTTTACGTTTCGAGTAACCAAGCTGCCTGTACTTCTTGCGTAATGACAGCAGAGGAAGAAGTGTAAGTACTGTAAGTATAAGTGAAACAAGATTCAAAAATGCCCAATGTGTACTGCCGGAATAATGTCCTACAGCCTTCATAGCCTTCGCAATGATGTTTCCAACTGAATTATTGTCTTTTTTTCCGGAATAATCAGCAAGAGCATCATTTGCCGGATCATGTGGTTCAAGACTTGCAAAAAGGACTATTCTTCCGTTAGTGACAGCATCTGTACAGGTAGAAAGACAAATGATTCGGCTGCCGTCATTTTCCTCAGGAAGCACCGAGGTATTGAAAGCGTGTTCATTTATGTAATTCTTCAGTTCAGGATAAAGCTCTTCAGCTCCGGCAGCGGTATTGTATACCGTACCGTTATATGAATCAGTGGATATACAGGCAAAAACTCTGAGATCATATGTACCGTTCTCTGTCTGGAGCATTCCAAGCTTATGGGTATCGAAATACTCCTTATCCAGATATTTGTCTATATCTCCGAACATTGCCCCATTATCCATATGATGTCCGTAAATTATATTGTACCAGTCATCAAATCCGGCACTGTTTCCGGCTGAAAGGTAAATCGAACCAGTCAGAGTAGAGTTACCGTAAATATCCTTATTGAGATATTCCAGATCGTCTTTTCCCTGAACTACCGGATAGTTAATGTGAGTATCGAACAACTCCAGCCAGCCAACCGTATCAGGATTTATCGCCTTCAGCTCATCAAATCCCTCAGTCTTCACGTTACCTTCATCGTCATAGCTCTGAACCGGACGGTACTGAAGAAGATCGTAAGAAGTAAATGCAGACTGATTTGTGTAAAAGATATCGTACAGCACATACATACCATACATGAACAATAGCGAGGCTGCCAACAGCACAAATGCCATAAGTATGCGGTTTGCTACAGAAGCTGCTTTATTGATTCGTTTCAAAGCATCACCCCACTGCTGTTAGAAATTGTTTCTTCTCACTGCGGTGATGACCTTACCTTTGATCTCCGATTTGGTAACACTTCCGTAATATCGGCTGTCTTCACCACCGGTTCGGCGGTCACAAAGGATAAAATACTCATCATTTCCAAGCTTTACAGGGTATTCCAAAAAGCCCTCATATCTCGGAGTATCTGTATACACATTGGATTCTATCATGGTATTGCCATTTATGACAAGTTTCTCGGCATCAGTTATATCAACTGTATCTCCGGGAACTGCAACTATCCTTCCTATGTAATTAGTTTTGTTCTTTGCCACCACCACTACATCCTGAGCGTGAAACTCACGGCTCAACCTATAGTATAAAATCAAATCTTTTGCTTTGATATTAGGAGACATATCGGAATTAGGAGCTTGCATCAGTCCTAAAACAAAACCGAACATCAGCCATATAACTGCTACTATAATAAGGCAATTCAGCAGAAAAAGCTGGATCGGATCCATAGGAGACTTTTTTTTCTTTTTCTCATCTTCCTCAGACTTCTCCGTTTTATCTTCCTGAATATCTTCCGGAACTTCCTCCTGAGCAGCACTGTTATCAATGTTTTCAGTCATTTCTTGCAATTTATCCTCCTTACAGCCACTGCCGATCTCTTGTAGTTAAACTTATTTATTTCGTTATATTTCTTTCTTATTATACCATATAATCTACATATATTCAAGTGTTTTAGCTGAAATAAATAAAAAATTTTCACATTGATTTTTTGTGCACTATGTATAGTGTTATGCTATGTATTACAAAATTTACAATTATTTACTCCTTTTATTTAAAATAGTTTAATCGCTAAACCGTATTGTTGTAAATTTATTTACATATAGAACAATAAAAATCCCGATACAATTGTAACGGGATTTTGCGGTCTCATTCTGTTAAATATATTCTTTAATTAACAGGTGAATGAAGTCGCCTCCTCAGAGTACAAATTTTTTAGTGCAAAGTATGGTCGATATGTTCACAGCAATGAACGAGCATATTCCATGTATTGCTATTCACATCGCCTGTCTCTTCGAGTCCGACCTGTTTTTGAAAAAGTTTGACCGCTTTTATCGTGTCCTGATTATAGTTGCCGCATATATCTGAAAACGGAAAATTATCATAACTATTGCTAATATTATTCAGCATCGCCTGTATTATATAAATAAGCGGACCTTTGTCGCCGTCATGGACAATATATGATGCCGACGGAAATGCATGATACGCATCCGGTGAAGAATGCTGATATGCTTTGTATACTTTTATGATCCTGTTCCATGTAGCAGGGTCAGTATCACCGGTTTCCGGCAGTCCATACTCTCTCTGAAAAGCTCTTACAGCTAATGAAGTGTCATTATTATATACACCTGTAGGCAGAACCTGCGGTATTTTATTGTTAAATAACGAAATCGCATAAAGATATGTCTGGAGCTCGTAAATATGTTCTTTCTTCTGAATATCAGTATATGACATTTTGTCCTCCTTAACCTGTAATCGTATAACCCGGATTCTGATACGGACGCTTATCAAATCCATAACGCAGATCTGAGTATACCTCCGCTATCTTATCCCATGTGACCGCACCGACTATTCCTGTCGCATCTATTCCAAACTGCCGCTGAAAGGCTATAACCGATTGTTTGGTCAATGGACCGAAATAGCCTGTATTATTCACAGCAGGTATGTTATTATATGTACGATTTATATAGGTCAGATATTCCTGTATTATTCTCACAGACTCACCGGAGACCCCCTCACGCAGAACAGTCCCCGGATATAATGCAACTGCGGTATATTTAGGCGGCACTGAGTCAACAATACCTTGATACGCCCGATACAGGTCATTTCTTGTAGCACGGTCAACTTCTCCGGTCTGAGGAAGTCCGAATACTCGCTGAAACGATTTTACCGATCTTTCAGTTTTTTCTCCAAAATAGCCGGTTATCTCCACAGGCTCAACAGCAGCATAATACGCTCCGATCACAGCAAGATAGTATTGAAGCACACTTACTTCGATACTTTGCATACCAATTTTCAAGTCCTCTGTATACTGATTTTCGATCTCATCGTAGCGTACTCCCTCTGAATCAAGTTCAGCAATACGCTTGACGCTTGTGTAGATATAGGTTATCCTGTACCATGTTGCCTGATCTACAGCACCTGTGACCTGAAGTCCGAATACCTCCTGAAATTTCCTTACAGCATTTTCAGTCTCCTGATCGAAAATACCGTCGGCAGAAGGAATTTTGGGTATCGCCGGATAATTTCCTGATATGCGGTTGAGGTAGATCTGCACAGAACGCACATCATTCCCGGCTGACCCGGATCTGAGTACTATCCCCGGATAAGACGGAAGATTCGTCTTTACCGGTGCATTTTTTACTATATCTATGTCGCTGCCATAATAATACTGCAATATCTCATACGGAGTCAACCCTCTGTTTGCCAGTGTAACCGTTCCCCACTGTGAAAGTCCTGAACAAGTTGTAGTAGTACCGTTACAAAAGGCTGTAAACAGAGGCTCAACACTCCCCTGCCTTCTTACATAGTCATTAAAGAGCTCATCTACAAGATAGCTTATATTCTGAAAGTACTCTCTGCCATTTATGAATTTCTGGTCAAACTGAGTGGTTGCGGTTATATCGAAATCGTACCCTCTTGAACGATACCACTCGGTGTACACTCTATTCAAAGCAAAAGTGGTGATAGCATATATATTCGCTCTCAGAGCAGCCTCCGGCCAAGTAGGAAATATCTCGCTTGAAGCAACATTTTTTACATATGAAGGAAAACTCAGTGTTACATTTGCCGCATTGGAGTCCGGCGTACCGAGATGTACCGTAATAGACTCCGGAATGAAAGGAGTTCCTGTAAGCATTCTACACCTCCTCAGCGTTTGACGAGCGATAATCAGGCTCTTGATTATATATGGTTACAGTCTCATCAAAACCGTTCATTAAAAGCGGTACCGGTATCATGCTGAAATTCTGTACCGATGTAATACCAGAAAAAACAGGAACATCTACGCTCCTTGCATTAAAAAATCCCTCTGCTGTAACACTTATGTCAAAAAGATTGTATGGTCTCTTATCGGGAGAAGGCTGCTGAGAATGTGAAAGATCGGGCACAGGAACAGAAAATTTTGGAGTAGTTCCGCTCTGATCTGTTAAACCGGAAGCAAGAACAAGTCTCGTACCGTCAACAATAGCAGTGACCATAACTGTTGCTCCTTCAACAGCTGAGGACTCATAACCGGTCCGGACATTTACAAGTATATACCCTCTTGAATCGCCAAGACTTTCCTCGTTAGCATAGTCCGGAGGATATATATTATCTGAGCTTTGTGTTCCAAAATCAGTGTCAAGGTCAGAAAGATCAGGCTCAGGATACCGTGTGTTAAATTCATCTTCATTATCTGCACTAACAGAACTGTCGTTTTCACTATGCGGAGCCCATGCCGTACCAACTGAATAGTTTGGAACTGTTGGTTCAGTTTCTGTAAAAATTTCCTCATCGGGAGCTGTTACATTATTTTCTGCAACATTTTCATCAGATGGCACAGTATTATCCGGTGTTATACGCTTATCATACAGATTCATCATCTCACGTTTATAACGTTCAAGCTGATTCTTATCCAATATCATCGCCTCCTATAAAGATAGTATTCAGGATAACATTCTCATATTACAAATAAATAAAAAAAGAGCAGCCCGCAGGCTGCTTGAAATAACTTAACACTCGTTCAGTTTTTTACAGTTGTAATGATGAATGTTCCGATATTATCTCCGGAGACAGTATATGTACCGGAAACAGGAACTCGTGCTGGTTCAGCACTATTCTTAGCTGGTGAAGTGTATATTTCGTAGTTAACACCATTATAAGCATAAGAAAAAGATTTGTCAAAGCTAAAGCCTTTAAGGAAATCGATATATTCTTCAAGGCACATATCCTTTTCATCCATTATAGCAGCATGAACACCGCCAACATATCTCAGATGCCACGGACAAAAATCATGTTTAGTCTTTGCTTCCTTTTCCTTTGGATACCTTACGATAAATCCGTACTTTTCACAATTATCAATGATCCAGCCTTCTGTATCATAACCGTCAAAAGCAATGATACTGCCACCTGCATTCAAGGCAAGATCGATGGTATTTCCAGCTGCTGATTCAGGGAAATACTCCGGGCAGGACGAACCGTCTCCTGTATATGTATCATTAGTGCCATATACAATGAAATCTGAAAGACCAGTAGCTTCATTATAAGCAGCCATCATATTGTTTAAAGCTTCAGCTGCTTCCTCATTAAGCTTAACATTTTCACTTACGAGACTATAAAATTCGTTCTTATATTTAAGCAGATTGACTCTCTTCTGGTCAGAAGAAGTACCTGCCGGATGTTCGTTATTAATGATAGCAAGCATACCTGTAGAAAGCTTTGAATCAGGAATACTTAGCTCTGAAAAACCGAGGTTCTGAACTCCTTCAGTTGTAGTTGACGGCATTTTTGTGTTAATAAGACCAAGTTGTAATGTTTCATCTGATTGTTTATCAGTTTTTTTGTCAGATATCTGATCTCCGACGAAATCGCCTTCAACCTTTATATTGCTGGTATTGGATCGGTGCATATCTCTTTTTATTCCGTCAGCTATAAAAATAGAGCAGGAGAGCCCTATCATAGCCGCAAGGACACGCCCCCATCTGATCCTTCTCTTCGCCATTTTCATATCCTCCGATTTTGTTCTGACACATCCGGTATGATCCGGTTAATTTTTGCAGTCACACTGCAAAATTAAAGTCAAAGGTATTTATTTCTATCCTCTGACTCATAATGTTGTACGCAAAAAGCGTACCAGTATTTCTTTTAATTTCTTGTTCTACTACATTAAACGAGTTTTTATTTTTCTTTTTTTGTGAAGCTTCTTTATTTTGCTTCTTTTTTTGTTTTGTGCTCTTTCTTTTGAGTTCCGGCGAAAACTATTTTCCGAAAGCTGATGAAAGCATATTTTCTGCACAGTGCGATATTCACTATCGGCTGTCACTATTTGGCAGCTCTGCAAAACTTCTTGCAATGAAGCGTTACAGTTCTCTACAAAAAAACGCTATCTGAAAACATCTTTAAAGGGAAAGTCCATAAGTATCATGAACTTTCCTTTCATTCCGGAGCTGCCTGCCGTACAGTTTATACGACTTAAAGCAGTCCGAAATACGATGCTTTCAAAACAACTTATCAGCAAATTTATTTATGCCGGATAAATTTCTTTTGTTCTTATCCGTGCACATTTATTTTTCTTGATTTGTACACGGAGTGTTTTGTGTCTTGTTTCTTTTTTCTACTTATTTTTCTGGATAAACAACAAAAGACGCCACTGCATTCCCTGTTATTTCCGGATATTTTTTTGTCCATGATATAATTATCCTCCGCTAATGTCATTATCGCTGCACTTGTCCGTACCCATCGACATTTCATCAGACGTTCTCATCCGTAACCGCTCGGTATGATGAAGATAAAGCATCTGTTCAAAAAATATTTAGAACTTAAAGGAAATCAGCTGCGCCGATTCTTAAATATCACATTTCAGCTTTGTTTTTCCTCTCTCTGTTCATTCTACACATTAATTTTTTATATCTCTATGTATTATATTATAATACTTCTCCCGATAAAAGTCAACCGTTAACCAAATTTCTACATATTGCACAAAGTTAACAGTCATATTTTGTAAGACAACAAGAACATATATTTTATAGCAAAAAAATAATCTCCGGCAGTCGTTTCTGCCGGAGAAATAATATTATTTTGACATATAAGTCTTTTATCACTTGAATACTGCAAGAAGGAATCCAGCTGCGATAGCTGAACCGATAACACCTGCAACATTCGGTCCCATAGCGTGCATGAGAAGGAAGTTTGAAGGGTTAGCTTTCTGACCTTCCATCTGCGACACTCTTGCTGCCATAGGAACTGCGGAAACTCCGGCAGAACCGATAAGCGGATTGATCTTTCCGCCTGAAAGCTTGCACATAAGCTTACCTACAAGAAGTCCGCCTATTGTTGAGAAGCAGAATGCTGCAAGTCCAAGAACGATGATCTTGATAGTTTCAGGTGAAAGGAATCTGTCAGCAGCAGTTGTTGCACCAACTGAGATTCCGAGGAATACAGTTACGATGTTCATAAGAGCATTCTGAACTGTGTCGGAAAGTCTTTCTGTAACTCCGCACTCTCTCCAGAGGTTACCAAGCATGAGGCATCCTACAAGCGGAGCTGTTGACGGGAGAAGAAGAATTACAAACATTGCAACAAGTATCGGGAAGATGATCTTCTCTGTCTTTGATACTGTTCTTGCCTGTTCCATCTTTATCTTTCTTTCCTTTTCAGTGGTAAGAAGATTCATGAAGAAAGGCTGTATAAGAGGGATAAGTGCCATGTATGAGTAAGCTGCGATAGCTATAGCTCCGAGAAGATGAGGAGCTAGTTTTGTTGTAAGGAATATCGCTGTAGGACCATCAGCACCGCCGATGATTCCGATAGAAGCTGCTTCCTGTCCGGTAAATCCTAAGCATACAGCTCCGAAGAATGCCATAAATACACCCATCTGTGCTGCTGCACCAAGAAGAAGGCTCTTTGGATTTGATATAAGCGGACCGAAGTCTGTCATAGCTCCGACTCCCATAAAAATGAGTGAAGGATATACGCCTGCTTTAACACCTATGTAAAGTATATCGAGCAGACCGCCGTGTGACATTATTGCTCCGTAACTGTGATAATCCGGATGACTTTCATCAAGAAAATGATCCCACAGATCAAGGTGATACAGAGCATCAGCTGTGTCTCCGCCAACAAAGTATGAGAGATTTACAAGAAGACATCCGAATGCGATACCTACAAGAAGAAGCGGTTCAAACTTCTTTTTGATTCCAAGATAGAGAAGAACGCATGATACAGCGATCATAATAATGTTCTTCCAACCGTCACCTGTAAAAAGGCTCTTGAATCCGGAACCGTTCCACAGGGTCTCAAGGGTTTCAAGAATATCCATATGCCGCCCTCCTTATGCTATAACAACCAGTGGTGCACCTGTATCAACTACTGCACCCTTGCTTGTTACCACCTGAGCGACTGTACCGTCTTTAGGAGCAACTATTTCGTTTTCCATCTTCATAGCTTCAAGGATAACGAGTATCTGTCCAGCTTTTACAGTATCTCCCTGAGCTACATCGACTCTTATAATATTTCCCGGCATAGGAGCTGCAACTGTCTCGCCTGCTGCAAGATTTACCGGTGCTGCAGGTGCAGGAGCGGCTGCTGGTGCTGGTGCGGCTGCTGCCGGAGCAGCTGGAGCTGCTGCTGGTGCAGGAGCAAGTGCCTCATATTCATCAAGCAAAACTGCCTTGCCTTTTTCTACCTCTACCTCATATGTCTTACCGTTGAGTGTTATTTTATACTTCATTGTTATTTGACCTCCTTAATGGAAATAAAGTGAAGTTCATTAAGAGGAGTCTGCATTTTGTCGGCAACGATAGCCATTATCATTGCAGCCTCTTTATCTGGAACGTCAAAGAGCTTTACGTGTCCGGCTGAACCAGGAGCGAGTTTCTGCTCGGCTGCCGGAGCAGGTTCAACTGCGGCAGGCTCGGATTTCTTTGCTGCTTCAGCAGCTTTCTTCGCCTTTTCATCCTTAGATTTAAAATATGCACCTGTACAGTAAAGTACAGCCATAAGTATAATAAGTCCGAAAAATACTACAGCATATCCAAATATAGCAGTTATCGCAGCATCGCCTATTGAGAGCTCGTCACCTTTTGATGATGCTTCAGTAGCAGCTTCTGTAGCAGCCTCAGCAGCAAGAGTGATTTTTTCAAACATAATATTGCTGCCTCCTTACATTTCCTCGATAGTGTAAACAGCTTCATTTTCTTCCTGTGCTTTACGATTCTTGAGGAAGTTGATAGTCTGATCCGGATAGCAGATATAGCTCATTACATCTTCTTCGCTGCGGCAAAGGTCACCGAGAGCGTCCTTAGAAGCCTTGAATTCTTCACCTGTACGTTTCTGGTCTTCGATACGGCAGTCAACAGGCTGGCTGTCGCCAAGAACCTTGTCTACAAGTTCCTGAGCGATAGGTGCAGGCGGATTACCGTACTCACCCTTGATGTAATTCTTTATTTCCTTAGAGATGTTCTTATATCTCTCGCCAACGAGCACGTTTGTAACAGCCTGATTTCCTACCATCTGTGAAAGCGGAGTTACAAGCGGAGGATAACCCATATCAGCTCTTACCTTAGGTATCTCAGCAAGTGCTTCATCGAACTTATCCATTGCGTGCATATCAGTAAGGTTAGCGATCATATTTGAAAGCATACCGCCGGGTACTTTGTATACAAGTGCCTGAGCATCTGTAGCAAGGCTCTTTGGATTTATCTGACCATTGTCGATATATTTCTGCTTAACAGGCTTGAAATAGTCATTTACCTTGTTTATTATGTCCTCATTAAGTCCTGACTCGATGCCATACTGCTGGAGAGCATAGAACATTGTCTCAGTTGCAGGCTGTGAAGTACCGCCTGAGAAGCATGATGTAGCTGTATCGATAACATCGATACCGGACTCGATAGCCTTTGTGAGTGTCATGTATGCCATACCGGTAGTACAATGAGTATGAAGGATAAGTGTCATATCACCGATAGCGTCCTTGATTCCCTTGATAAGGTGCTCAGCTTCGTATGGTGACATTGTACCGGCCATATCCTTGAGACAGATAGTGTCAAATCCCATAGTCTTGAGCTCTTTACACATTTCGATATACTTATCTACTGTATGTACAGGGCTCTGTGTGTATGAAATACAGCCTGATGCTATAGTCTTTGCTGTAGCGTACTTCTTTGTAGCATTGAGAGCAGTCTCTATATTTCTGAAGTCATTAAGAGCGTCAAAAATACGGATAACGTCGATACCATTCTTGATAGAAAGCTCGATGAACTTCTCTACAACGTCGTCATGATAATGCTTATAGCCAAGAAGATTCTGACCTCTTAAAAGCATCTGAAGTCTTGTATTAGGAAGATTTTTTCTGAGATTACGAAGTCTCTCCCACGGATCTTCGTTAAGATAGCGGAGACAAGAATCGAATGTTGCTCCTCCCCAGCACTCAATAGAATAGTAGCCAGCCTTATCCATATCAGCAAGGATACCCTCATAGTCTGCATAAGGCAGTCGTGTAGCCATCAATGACTGATTGGCGTCACGAAGAACAGTTTCTGTCAGTTGAACTTTTTTCATGAACTAACCTCCTCATAATGTATCTGCATCGCAGATTGTTCTTATACTTTTCTATATTAATGTATAGATAGCATATAAAGGTTTACTGCACCTTTGCAAAAATAAACCAATCAAAATTAATTATAACATATTAGAAATAAAATTTCCACTGTTTTTTTAATTTTTTTCATTTAACTTTTATATATCTGCTATATATTTTTTTTCATATTGCTTTAAATACAAAAGGCAGACCTTTCGGACTGCCTCTTATAATCAATTATACATCAATTTCTGGTGTTATCGGGCTCTGTGTGATAACATCCTCGCTGTCAAATGTGATTATTTCTACTTCCGGAACTGTATATTTTTCTTTCATGATAATTCTCCTTTTTTATGCTTTGTAAGCTTTTGCTGTTTCTGCGTATTTATAAAGTGCTTTTACGAGTGTCTGAAGTTTTGCATCATTGCTGCCGCCGTTCATTACTGCGTATCCATAGGATAATGCACTGAACTTTATTTCGTTTGAGCCTATCTTTAATGTATAGGTATTTGCAAGTTTATCAGCTGATATATTAGAGATAATGAAATATCCGTTTTCCTTTGTAAGAGTAGTTTCCTTATCTCCGTCAATAAGGATTGCCTCAGTTTCCTCACCGGCGTAGTTTATTCTGATGCTTACCTCAGAGTTGAGAACAAGTGACATTTTAGCATTCAAGCCTTCTGTCTTTACAATTTTATAGTTATTAAACGAGCTTGCAGTTACATTGCTGATTCCGGTAATATTATTTGTCTTGCCGCTGAAAAAGTTGTCAGCAGCTTTACAGTAGTTACTGAGTGAATATACAAGGTCATCAAGCTTTTCATCGTTATTGCCATATTTATAGTTTTTGATATAAGTATTTACTGTATACTCTATTGTATTATCGGCGTCGAATGTATTATCCGCATTTGCAATATCGAGCTGATTATTATCAGCATCAAAGAATTTAAGAGTTATCTTCTTGTCAGACTGAGTTGAATCTACATAATAGCTAAGTTTATAGCCTGTAAAATCATCTGAGCTATACTTTAATTTTGAAAGTTCATATGCGTCAAGAGTAATATCTCCATTAGGACCGCTTAAAATTGCATGATCCACATCGTCACTGAGTGTAACATATAAATTCACTCCAATTTTACCGTCAAGAGTTATACTTGCTCCCTTAGCTCTGCTGACTGCTTTTTCATCAAGCACTCTTGCATCTGTGAAATATCCAGGCTGTTCTGGCTTATCTATGCGTGCATATTCTAATCCAGTTTTATTTGAATCAAACTTTGTTCCATTGCCGCCAACAAGTTTTGAGCAATTATAAAACATATCATTGCTGTCAGTTACAGCATTTGTAACAAATTTATCTGAAACATATATTGCTTTAAGATTTTTACAGGTATTAAACATATATTTCATATCGGTAACTTTTGAAGTATCAAAACTACTAAGATCAAGTTTGGTTAGTGATGCACAATAATAGAACATACGCTCCATATCTGAAACACTTGAGGTATTAAAATTTCTCAAATCAAGTTCTCCCAAATATTCACAGCAATTAAACATATACTCCATATCTTCAACATTTGATGTATCAAAACTGCTAATATCAAGTTTAGTTAATGGGCAATACTCAAACATACTACTCATATCACGAACATTTGATGTATTGAAGCTACTTAAATCAAGTTCTTCCAACGAACTACATTTTTCAAACATTCCGTCCATTGTTCTAACTCTTGAAGTATTAAAATTACTAAGATCAAGTCCACTTAAACTTCTGCAACCACTAAACATATTATGCATATATGTAACATTTGATGTGTTGAAGTTACTTAAATCAAGTTCTTCCAACGAACTACACTTTTCAAACATTTCGTCCATATCTGTAACTTTTGAAGTATTAAAACTGCTAAGATCAATCATTTCCAATGAACCGCATTCTTTAAACATCCCGACCATATCTGTAACTTTTGAAGTATCAAAACTGCTAAGATCAAGTTCTTCCAGTGAACTGCATCCCCCAAACATTAAGTACATCTCTTTCGTTTTTGAGGTATCAAAACTGCTAAGATCAACGCGAGTTAAACTTGAACAATTTCTAAACATACAATGCATATCTGTAACATTTGAGGTATCAAAACTGCTGATATCTAAATCTGTTAATTTGTTACAATCAGAAAACATATGATTCATATTTTTAACATTAATTGTATCAGCTTGCGAAAGGTCCATTTTCTTCAAATTAGTAAATCCGGAAAATAATATTTCACAGTTTTCTGGAAATACCGTTCCTTTTTCAGCAACTATTATTTCAACATCACTTTTTTCAACGCCCTTTGGCAAAATTATTCCGTCATGTCTTTCATTATCTGATAAATAAAGGTTCTCAATATCACCTTTCAGATGAAGAGTCTTGGCTGAGATATCATACCAGGTTGTGTCAAACGAGCTGGTGTCAAAGGCATGAGCAGAAATAGCAGGCTTTGCAATAACAAATCCGCCTGAATACTGTGGTAAAGTTCCTCCCACGATAGTTAGTGCCATTACAGCAGCTGCTGTTTTTCTTAAAATCTTGTTCATCATTTTCACTCCTTAAAAAATTAAATATAAAAAAGCGTACTCCACCGGACAGAATTATCCTGTAAAATACGCTGTTTTACCATATAGAATTGTCGGGCAGATATAACTACCCTTGTTAAAAAATATACAAACATTTGCTGATTTTCTGACTGTAAACATTTAATTATCCCCTTAAAAATTCCCTGTGCTATAAAGCTGCATTTAACCCCTTGCACCTTAAAGCATCTTCAGTATATCACACAACTCAGACCTTGTCAATATCCCTTACGCAAATTTAACATATTATTTACAAAGTTAATATTTGCGGTCATTTCATCGACTCGATATACTCTCTTATAGCACCCATAGCTGATTCGTATCTTTTTCGGAAATCCGTTGCCGAGATACGCAGTGCTCCGTTACCGAGGATTATCATCTGCTCCTGTCCGTCAGAAGTCGCAACACGCACACGATGCTTCTTTGAAAGTTCGTGTGTGACACGTTCTATATAAGAATCTGCCGTTTCGGACTCCTTAGTATAGACGATATTGATATTTGAGTGCCGCTCGACTTCTCTGTGTTTACCCTTGACTTTATATGCGTCAAAAACGAGTATCAGCTCACAGCCGGCATATCCCTGATAATTACACATCATATTGACCAGCTCTGCTCTTGCGGCATCAAGATTTTCTTCGGAGATTTTTTTCAGGTCGTCCCAAGCAAAAATAATGTTGTAACCATCGACAAGAAGGTAGTCCGGTCCCTCATAATTCGGGAGCTTGACCTGCTTATTTTCTATAGACACAGCCTTACTCTTTTTGAAAGCTCTTCGTGGTTCTACATTGATTTTGCCATATGTTCGCTCAAAGATCTCCATTAGCTCCTTTTCTGAGACTGCATTTTCTATAAACCGCTTTGCTTTGCCTATTCTGACTTCTTCATCCTCATGCTCATCGTCGTCTTTCAGGCAAGAAGGAATATGCATATAGTCCGGAACTTCATCCCATTTGACCATATAGCCTGCTCCGTGTGAACAAAAGATAGAATCCGCACTGTTTTCGGTATCGCCGTCACAGTCATAGCCAATCTGCTCGATGACTCTTTCGGCATCATGACACTCACAGTATCCGCCAACAGAGCAGCTGAGTCTGCCACGTCCTTTTGTGAAGCTAATAAGTTCCTGCTGATATCCATTTAATTCCGAGACAGGTGCTGTACCGGAAATAACTGCCATATCCCCTGTTATCTCAGGTGAGCTGAACTCTGCCGACATATGCTGAAGATCAGAGATCACCCTGCCTACGCAGTCAGAAGGTATCTCTATTTCATAATCATAATACGGTTCAAGCAAAATACTTTCTGCATTGCGAAGTCCCTGACGTATAGCCCTGTAGGTAGCCTGACGGAAATCGCCTCCCTCAGTATGTTTTACGTGAGCTTTTCCGGCAGCAAGTGTAATTTTTATATCAGTTATCGGAGAACCCGTAAGTACTCCGATATGTTCTTTTTCCTCAAAATGAGTGAGTATAAGTCTCTGCCAGTTGCGGTCGAGTTCATCTTCTGGTACGATAGTGTCGATTTTTATTCCGCTTCCACGTTCAAGAGGTTCAAGAAGAACATGAACCTCCGCATAATGTTTGAGCGGTTCGTAGTGCCCTACTCCCTCAACTATATTCTTAATAGTCTCTTTGTAAGCAATTGCACCGTTAAGGAATTCTACTTTATAACCAAAACGCTGTTTTATCATCTCTGTGAGAACTTCAAGCTGTACAGCTCCCATCAACTGTATGTGTATCTCTCTCAGCTGCTCGTTCCATAGTATATGCAGCTGAGGGTCCTCATCTTCAAGCCGACGCATATCTTTAAGTGCTTCGTGAATATTTATTTCATCCGGTATGGCAACATTATATGTCATTACAGGTTCGAGAAGAGCCCTATCTGAGTTTCTAATACTGCCAAGTCCCTGACCTGCAAATGTCGAAGGCAGTCCGGTCACAGCACACACTTCACCTGCTGATGCACTTTCTGCGTTCCTGAATTTTTCTCCTGAGTATATCCTGAGCGAGCTAACTTTGCCGGTTAGTTCGTTTCCGTCCTGATCGGTATATGTAAGCTCAGTACGCATTTTCAGCTCACCATTAACTACTTTTAAGTGTGTAAGTCGGCTTCCTTTTGGGTCATATGAGATCTTATAGACCATTGCCCCGAACTCGCTTGTTCTTTCAGGTTCAGTTGTATAACGTCCGATAAGCTCCATAAAACGATCGATACCGTCCATTTTCAGTGCAGAGCCGAAACAACACGGAAAAATCTGACGCTGTTTTATCGCTTGCACAATATCATCGTCACTCAAAGTGCCTTCAGAGAGATATTTCTCCATATATTCGTCACTGCACATAGCAGTGTTTTCAATTATCTGAGCCTCTGTTCCACTGAAATCAGTACACATATTTGAGAGTCTGTTCTGAATTTTTTCAAGAACTGATTTTCTGTCAGCACCAATAAGGTCCATTTTATTTATAAAAATAAAAACCGGCACTTCATATCTGCTTAGGAGCTTCCAGAGTGTCATTGTATGACTTTGTATCCCGTCAGTACCGCTTATGACAAGTACAGCATAATCAAGCACCCTCATTGTACGTTCAGTTTCAGCAGAAAAATCTATATGTCCCGGAGTATCAAGAAGTGATATATGCGTATCATCAATGTCAAATTCAGCCTGATGAGCAAAAATAGTAATTCCCCTGTTACGCTCAATAGAGTCCGTATCAAGAGCAGAATCGCCGTTATCAACTCGTCCGAGCTTTCTTATTTTTCCGCTTTTGTAGAGCATTGCCTCCGCAAGCGTAGTTTTTCCGGAGTCAACGTGGGCAGTGATACCTATAGTAATATGCTTTTTTGCATCGCTCATATTTCGTTACCTCCGTTCAAAATAATATTAATTACGCAGTGATAAATTATCTGCAATAATTATTATACCATATTAAAGCATATTTGTCCATTATTAATTAAATGAGGATCCGGATATACTGTGTCCTCAGCTTAAATAATCAAAATTTAATTTTCAAAACGCTTCTCGCATAAGCAAGACTTTGTTTTAACTGATCATCTTTATCAAGACCGGCAAGTCTGAGTTTGTGAGCATATATGAGTATCTCTGATAAATTCTCAGCAGACTTCAAACCTGCTCCAATGAGGTCTTTTTCAGTAAGATACGGACGCTCCATTATCTTCCGGTACATCTCGTATCTCTGTACGAGAAATCCCTCTGTATCATCACATTTCGGCAGCTTGCCAAGTCCGTCACAAACAGCCAGCTGAATAAGGTCAAATGGTTCAATAGCTGAATCAAAAAGTTTAGTTGTCTTCTTCATTTTTGACTTTGCGTGTGCCATGACATTAGGCTCCATGTGCAGCTCGGTCATGTTAAGCACATATTCTATCAGTTTTATATTATCAGTGGTACGCTCCATAAAAGCCCTTACTATTGGAAGTCCGATAGTTTCATGCTCATACGAGTGCACTGTCCCGTCATCTGAAACTGTCGTACACACCGCCTTTCCTAAATCATGGCAAAGTGCAGAAAGCATGAAGCCATACGGCTCCTTCACTATTTTACGACGTTTCGCAGCTTCGTCAAGCACCATCATCGTATGAGTCCAAGCATCACCCTCATGGTGGTGAAAACGATTCTGAGGTATACCTATAAGTGCTTTTAGCTCCGGAAATAAAGTTCCCAGCAGCTCCGTTGACCGAATCTGCTCAAAATAAACTGACGGCTTTTCGTCGTTCAGCAGTATATTTTCAAGTTCAGACATCTTTTTCACCTCCGTATTTTGCAAGAAGTTCAGCCTGCCTTTTTATGCGGAATTTTGCCTGCTCCCTCAAACTCTGAGGACCAAGTATCTCAATCACCGGACCAAAACTCAGCAGACGTATCAGCAGCTCTGTCTCGTCCTGATTATCGTACCATAACTCAACCCTATATTGACCGGTTTCAAGGTCCCTGACTGTATGCTTTTCATATGACGCAAACTCAAGCATAAAACGCTCAACACCGTTACGCTCTGGCTTTACGATGATTACTGCTGGTGAACTGCATTTGCGGCTTGAAAAATAGTCGTCCATAGATACAGGAGTGCGAAAAACACGTCCTGTATCGATGATATTGGTAATCCGACCGATATTAATGATACCGCTTTTCTTTATCTTGTCGTGCCTCAGCAAATAACAGTATGCACGGAATTTATCGTTCTTCGGTGAATATTCCATTTTCAGCATAACGAACTTGCCGCTTACTCTATTGCCATGTCCGGAAAAGAACTCGATGTATACTATTTTTCTGTTTTTTACCGCATCAAGAGCAATACGAAAATTCTTTATATAGTTCTCATTGTAAAAATCATCGCTGTCAGAAAAACGGTCAGTATATCTGAAATGCTCGTTTTTATAAAGCGGAGAAACGTCAGCTAATCTGTCATTAAGCTCTGAGAGCGTTTTCTCGTCCATAAAAAGTCTTATTCTTGGGTCTGAGAGCTTTGCTTTAAGCCACATTTTCTGTAATTTTGTCAGAACATTTACCGGTGATACTTTGGTTATGCGTTTCAGTTTACCGTCCGGAGTTCGGCTGAAAAGTCCCCAGTCATCATCGCCGGGAATAAGCTTCTGAGGCAGAAAAAGTACAGAATCACGAAATCCCTCTTGCTGAACGGTTTCACGAACTGTTTTTTCGTCGGTAATTTCATTTTTCAGCAGTTTAGCTGCTGTCCGGAAATAAGCTCCGTATATTTCACTGAATATGTTCATCTTCATCACCGCCGTAAATTCTGTTCATTCTTGCTATATCGTCATAGAAACGCTTCCTCACTGTATCCGAGCCTCCCTCAATACTGACTATCCTGCCAATAAAAGTTTTAGCCCAGTGCATCAGCTCATTAGGGTCAAAAACATCAGCTGTCAGTGTATAAAGGTGTTCACCGGTTCTTTCAAGCCTACAGCAGCGTTTCTCACGTTCAAGTCTATCAATAATATAAGGTTCTTTTTCCTCGTCAGCGAAAAATGTTATCTTCATTGGAGTTACTGTACCCGTTTCACGTCTCATACCAAATGAAACTCCGAAACAATGGACCATATTACGGTCAAATTTGACTTTTATATCATCATATACGTCACAAATATCACCTTTTTTGACCGACTTCATATAATCCAGTCTGAATGCAGAAAATCTTCTTAGTCCCGGGATATAAGCCGCAAGATAGCGTCTCCCGGTCTGTACGGAAACAAGGATTTTCATCGGTACTACTTGATTTTCAGTACCTGATGTATCTCCGTCTTTGTTCCTTTTAGCAGAGAATGTACGGAAGGAAATATGACGTTTTTCATTTATAGCAGAAATTATCTCAGGTATAAGTATATCTTCAAGAGTATGTATCATGTAATTGTGCTTGATGAAAAAAAGACTATTTTTCAGTCCGAGCATTTTGAGTATGCTGTTGCCTATAATACCAAAATGCTGAGTTTCAGAAAAGAACATCAATGCATCATCAAGTCCGGAATAACTGCTTATATAGTCCTCAGCCATGTCTTCTGAGAGCTTATAATAAAGAGTCTTACCGTTTTTTTCTGAAATAACTATCCCCTCTTCAACGTACTCTTTCAGCTTGTTGCGGACAGTCTGCTCATCAAAAAGCTGGGCATAATCTGTATTCAGAATATCAGTTATCTCTTTAAGAGTATGACTAAGTCCGTCGTTCAATATATCTGTTATAAGGAAGTGCAAACGGATGTCATTATCAGTGAAGCTCTTTGAGTAATAGGCATTATACAGCGGATTTTCCGGAATATGACCGCTGTCCACTGAAATCGAGACACTTCTTCCGTGAACAGAATCGTCATAACGCATATAGTCTCCCATCCAGCTTTCGACACGTCTTTTTTCATCGCCGTATGTGCGGATACTCTTGCGGTCAAAATCACTTCTGACCTTGCATCCGTATATGAAAAAATCACGGACATAATCACGGGTCTTATCGAAATTTTTTATAAGTTCGGAAAAACCTGCCATTTTCTTACACTTCCTTTCTACATTTATATATTAACAGAAAAAAGTCACTTTTGCAATACGGTTACGAGTGTGTGCAGAAAATTTTATATGATTATTTCCAATTTCTGTGATATACTAAGATCAAGCTAAAGGAAAGAAATAAAAACGAAAGAAGTGAAGAAAATGTTCGTACATTACAAAAAGAATGAAAATATGCTCCCGATAAAGATATGGCAGACAGATATTGAGGCTGTCGGTGAAAAATGTATCGAACAGGCGGAGCACCTTGCAAAGCTCCCATTCGCACATAAGTGGATAGCACTTATGCCTGACACTCATGCCGGAAAGGGTATGCCGATAGGAGGAGTCATCGCCTGCGAGGACATTGTGATACCAAATGCAGTCGGAGTTGATATTGGCTGCGGAATGGCTTACGTGCAGACAGATATACCTGTATCGCTGCTCCGTGACACAATAACAGGAAGCGGTAATCTTGTGCAGACTATATGCGGAGATATCCTTAGAAATATCCCGACAGGTTTTGCTCATTATAAAACAGCTCAGCAGTCGGATGTGCTTGACCGTGCAAAGGCTGAAATGAGCCGCTATGAATCCGATATGGAGCTTATCCCTCAGATTGAGGAAGGCTACTATCAGGCAGGAACTCTCGGCGGCGGGAATCACTTCATTGAACTCCAGCATGACGACAACGGAATGTGCGGTATAATGCTCCATTCAGGCAGCCGTCACTTTGGAAATATAGTCGGTCAGTACTTCAACAAAATTGCTCACGAACTTAACGATAAGTGGTTCTCACAAGTACCTGGCGAGTGGAATCTGCCGTTCCTGCCGGTCGACACCGAAGAGGGAAAAAAATACCTCGCATGGATGCAGTTATGTATGGATTTCGCCTATGAGAATCGTGCGATAATGCTGCGTAAAGTCAAGGAGATATTCACAAAACACGTTTCAAAGCATACCGGTATAGTGCCTGAATTTTCAGGTGAGATAAACTGTCACCACAACTACGCCGCTCTTGAAAATCACTTTGGAAAGAACGTATGGGTTCACCGTAAGGGTGCTATACGTGCCCGTGAAGGAGACATGGGAATAATCCCCGGAGCTATGGGCTCATATAGCTACATAGTCCGTGGAAAAGGCAATGCCGACAGCTTTATGTCCTCTTCACACGGTGCAGGCAGAGCTTACTCACGTACAGCAGCAATGGACAAATTTTCAGTCGAGTCCGTAATGGTAGACCTGAAGCAGCAGAACGTAGTTCTTGCGAAGAACAATAAATCTGACGTTGCAGAGGAATCCAGATTCGCATATAAGGACATCAGCGATGTCATGGCAAATCAGCAGGACCTTACCGAGCCTGTAAAGCAGCTGTTTACAGTCGGAGTTATAAAAGGTTGATATTTCGTCACTTACAGCAAAAAAGTGGATCTTATTTGAACTGATCATTCAAACCATACAGTGACGAGCCGGCGTAACGCTGGGGTATAATTTAAGGCACAAACAGCAATCAACGTTATCCTGTCAAGATAAATAAGTGCCTTGTACGGCGTTACGCTGAAAACACTAAGACGCATCCAGCAGCTGATAATTTCATATGGACATGAAAATATGCGTCTTGTAATTTCGGCTCTCACAGCATTTGTTCTGGGGACTCAGAAACCATTGGCAACGACAAGGGCTGAGTGAAAAAACGAGCCGAGGAAGTGAAGAGCTTACAGAAACATAAGTCAGCAACAGCATAAAGAAATTGGCATTTTGCAGGTTCAAATCCTGCCCTGCGGAAACGTATGGAAAAACGCTGACTTGAAAGAGAGGTAATCATTATGCTTAACTTTTTAAAGAAAGAATCCAACTTAACATATACTGAAAACGGCGGTGTGGCTTACCGTTCAGCAGAGTCATTCTGTCTGGATATGTTCTTCAAGGCTGGTGCGATGAGAAACTCCACAGCCGAAGAGATAGCAGATACTGTTACCCGTGCATACGCTGAGGATCCCGACAAGACTATGAAGATAGTTTTCTTTGCCCGTGACGCAAGAGGCGGTCTTGGTGAAAGACGCTTCTTCCGCATAGCAATATCTGCACTCGTTAAGATAGCTCCTGAGGCTGTAAAGAGAAATGTTTCCCTTTTCGCTGAGTACGGACGATTCGACGACTTGTGCGTATTGCTCGGAACGCCAATAGAAGACGAGGCAATTAGAGTTATAACCGCACAGCTCCACACGGATATTGCAGCTATGTATGCAAAAGAGCCTGCTTCATTGCTTGCAAAGTGGCTGCCGTCAGTCAATGCTTCTTCAAAAGAGACAAGAAATATGGGCAGACGCATCGCAGCTTTGATCGGTATGAGCGAGCGTGAATACAGAAAAACTCTGTCAGCACTCCGCAGATACACCGACATAATCGAGAACCGCCTTCGTGAGCGTGACTACACTTTCAGATATGAGGTGCAGCCTTCATGTGCAATGTTCAAGTACCGCAACGCTTTCATCCGCAACGATAACGAGCGTTATATAGACTACCTGAACAGAGTTCACAGCGGTGAGACTAAAATGAATGCTGACAGATTGTATCCATACGAGATAGTACGTGCAGCTATGGCTGGTATCGTAACTCGTGAGGAGAATATGTCCCTTGACGCTGCATGGAAGTCTCTGCCTGACCTGACTGCTGCAAAGCGTGAAAATGCAATTGCAGTTATCGACGGTTCGGGTTCAATGACCTGCGGCTGCGGAACTATACGTCCTATAGATGCAGCATTATCACTTGGTATATACTTTGCTGAACACAACAAAGGTGCATTTGCAAATCACTTCATCACATTCTCTGAAACTCCTCGTCTTGTTGAGATAAAGGGCAGCAATATCGTCGAAAAGGTGACATACTGCCGTTCATTCAACGAAATAGCAAATACCAATTTAGAGGCAGTTTTCAAGCTCATATTAAAGACCGCAGTAAAAAACAACGTTGCAGCAAGTGATATGCCGGCAAAGCTCTACATAATCTCTGATATGCAGTTTGACAGCTGTATAATCGGCGGAAACAACGAAGTACTGTTCAAGGCAATGAAAAAGCTTTACCACAATTACGGATACATAATGCCTGAGATCATTTTCTGGAATGTGAACGCACGCTGTGATGCAGTGCCCGTTACACGTTCAGAGACTGGTGCAGCACTTGTTTCCGGATACTCACCTGCGATATTTGATATGGTCATAGGCGGAGAATGCTCGCCTGAGACTGTTATGAACAAAATACTCTCCTCGGAGAGATATGCTGCCGTAACTGCGGCATAAAATACGACCTTCTGCGGTTTTATTACAACCGTAGGAGGTCATTTGTTTTTATTATTAAAAAGTGTTACAAAATACTAAAATTAAAATATAATCCATGAAAACTAATAAAAAAGACTTGCAAAAATTTCAAAATTTGGTATAATAAGAATATATAACCGAATTGGAGGAACCCTCATGAAAAAAACACTTGATTGGAAACAATACCTCGAAGCTGCTGCAAGAACAGTTGCTGAAGGTATAGTAATGCTTAAAAATGACAATAATGCTTTGCCTTTGAATAAAGATGATACAATATCCGTTTTCGGACGCATTCAGCTCCATTATTATAAGAGCGGTACAGGTTCAGGCGGTATGGTAAACGTATCAAAAGTTACTAATATCATCGACGGACTTAAAGAAGCAGGTGCTAAATTAAATGAAGAACTACTTGATGTATATAAAAAATGGGACGAGGAAAATCCTTATGACCTCGGTACAGGCTGGGGCTGCGAACCTTGGTCACAGAAGGAAATGCCTCTTGACGATGAAACTGTAAAAAAAGCTGCCGAAGCCGGAGATACAGCAATAGTCATCATCGGCAGAACTGCCGGAGAAGAAATGGATGCCCGTGAGGAAGAAGGCTCATATCTTCTGACAGCGGTTGAATGCGATATGCTTGAAAAGGTACGCAAAAACTTCGGTAAAATGATAGTACTGCTCAATGTCGGCGGTATAATCGACATGAGCTTTGTTGATAAATACTCCCCTGACTCAGTACTCTATGTATGGCAGGGCGGTATGACCGGCGGAACAGGTACAGCTGCTGTACTTACAGGCGAAGTTTCCCCTTCAGGTAAGCTTCCGGACACAATTGCATATAATATCTCAGACTACCCTTCAGCAAAGTATTTTGGCAATAAAGAGCGTAATTTCTATGTTGAAGATATTTATGTAGGCTACCGCTGGTTCGAGACTTTTGCTAAGGATAAAGTTCGCTATCCTTTCGGATTCGGACTTTCATACACCACTTTTGAAATAGAACCATATCGTACTGTAGGTGACGGAAAAAGCGTTACAATAATGGTAAATGTTACAAATACAGGTTCATACAAAGGTAAGGAAGTTGTTCAGGTCTATGTGAATACTCCTAACGGCAAGATAGGTACACCTTCAAGAGTGCTTTGCGGATTTGAAAAGACTAAGGAGCTTGAACCGGGCGAGACACAGTCGTTAGAGATAGTTATAAATCTTGCGGATATAATGTCGTTTGACGACTCCGGAGCATCAGGTTTTGCTCATAGCTGGATAAACTGTGCTGGCAATGACATTTTCTATGTCGGAAGTGATGTCAGAAGTGCCACTTCCGGATTCTCAGTAAAACAGCCTCAGACTTCACTCTATAAACGCTGCATACAGTGTATGGCTCCTGTTCTTGAGTACGAGAGGATAAAGGCTGTTGAAGACGGCGATGACATCATTCCTGTTATGGAGAATGTACCGCTCAGTGAAGTTGACGAAAAACGCCGCCGTGAATTCAAAATTCCGAAGGCTATACCTTTTACCGGAGACAAAGGAATAAAATTCACAGACGTTTACAAACGCAAGAATAATATGCGTGAATTTCTCGCACAGCTCTCTGATGAGGAACTTATGAGTATAGTCAGAGGTGAAGGTATGGGAAGTCCGAGAGTAACAGCAGGTACTGCTTCTGCTTTCGGCGGAGTTACTGATAAGCTTGTGGAGTACGGTATACCTGCTGCCTGCTGCTCAGACGGTCCTTCCGGTATGAGACTTGACTGCGGCACTAAAGCTTTCAGTCTGCCAAATGGTACAATGATAGCTTCAACTTTCAATAAAGAGCTTGTAAGTGAACTTTTTGAATTCGTCGGACTTGAAATGGCTGCAAATAATGTCGACTGCCTGCTTGGTCCGGGAATGAATATCCACAGACACCCTCTCAACGGACGCAACTTCGAGTATTTCTCTGAAGACCCGTACCTCACAGGAAGTATGGCTGCTGCCGAAATAAGAGGTCTCCATAAAAACGGTGTTACAGGCACCTTGAAACACTTCTGCGGAAATAATCAGGAGACTAACCGTCATTTTGTTGATGCAGTTATATCCGAAAGAGCATTGAGGGAAATTTACCTTAAAGGCTTTGAAATTGCAATAAGAGACGGTAACGCTCACTCTGTAATGACAACCTACGGCTCCGTAAACGGACTCTGGACAGCCGGTAATTTCGACCTCTGTACAACAATATTGAGAGAAAACTGGAACTTCGTCGGAATCGTTATGACCGACTGGTGGGCAAATATCAGTGAGCGTGGCGGAAAGCCGGACAGAAACCACTTTGCGGCTATGGCAAAGGCTCAGAACGATATTTATATGGTATGTGCCGATTGTGCAGAACATGAGGATACTTTGGCTGCCGAGCTTGAAGCGGGTACCCTAACCCGTGCCGAATTACAGAGAAATGCTTCAAATATACTCAGCTTCCTTCTGAGAACAAGAGCTATGAAGCGTCTTATAGGTGACGCTGATGAGATCGAAGTCATAAACCGTCCGGAGGAAGATGAAAATAACGACAATGATGTTACATGGTACGACCTCGACGGAAATCTTGAATTAGACCTCTCCGGAGTAAAAAGTGAAATCGGCAAAAATTACAGCTTTGCTCTGAAAGTAAATAAACCGGGTTGGTACAATGTCGAGATAGAAGCATCTTCTGATGCAAGCGAACTCGCACAGATACCGGTAACACTCTTCCTCATGGGAACTGCTTCCGGTACTTACACATGGAACGGTACAAACGGTGAAGCTGTCGGAATAACAAAGAGAGCTCCTATCTTCTCGCATTTCACTGCTGTAAGGCTATATTTCGCTCAGAACGGTCTTGAACTGCATAAAATAAAATTTGAGCTCGATAAAGCTGTTGATAATATTGACATTGCCTTCTTACAGGAGGAAAACTGATGAATATACAGATATTTGGTACTAAGAAGTGCTTTGATACAAAAAAAGCAGAGAGATACTTCAAGGAACGTGGAGTCAAGTATCAGTTTATCGATATGAAAGAAAAAGGCATGAGCAAAGGTGAGTTTAACAGCGTGAAGCAAGCTGTCGGAGGCTGTGATAAGCTGATAAACGAAAAAGCTAAGGATAAGGAACTGCTGACTTTGCTGAATTACCTTACTGAATCCGATAAGGAAGAAAAAATTATCGAAAATCCTCAGATAATCGCAACTCCTATAGTCCGCAACGGCAAAAAAGCAACCATAGGCTATTGCCCTGAAATATGGAAAGAATGGGAATAATTCAACACGCTCAATATTGTTAAAACAAAAAAATATTTGTAAAAGAATAAAAAATGCCGAAAAAGTAATGCATTTTTTATCGAAATATGTTATAATTACATTGTGTCGGTGGGGAACCGGCATAATATCATGGAAAATATTTCCAGATAATTACATTTTATAGGGATAATCCCGAAAGGAGTCTTAGTTATGGGTCTTATAAGAGCAGCACTTGTCGGAGCAGCTACTACACTTGCAGATACATGGGAGGAATTCTTTGTTTGTGATTCTATTCCGGCTGATGTTATCGTAGTAAGAGGAAAAAAACAACTCGGAAAACATTCATCAAATAAAAAGGGTAACGAAAATGTTATTTCTGACGGAAGCAGTATCGTGGTTCACGAGGGACAGGCAATGATCATGGTCGATCAGGGCGTTGTTACTGAGATCGCTACTGAGCCAGGTATATATAAATATGACACCGGTACTTCACCAAGCCTTTTCTCCAGCACTTTCGGTGCAGGATTAAAGAACACATTTAAGGAAATGTGGGATCGTATCAAGCACGGCGGCGACGCTGCTAAGGATCAGAGGATCTATTACTTCAACATGAAGGAACTCCTCGATAACAAGTTCGGTACACAGAATCCTGTCCCGTTCAGAGTTACATATCAGGACCTTAACAGAAGCTTTACTGTAGGCGTTCGCTGCAATGGTATCTATTCATATAAGATTGCAGACCCTGTACTTTTCTACGCAAATGTCTGCGGAAACGTATCTTCCAGCTACTCTCGTTCTGAGCTTGACGGACAGCTCAAGAGTGAATTCCTTGATTCACTCCAGCCTGCTTTCGCTAAGATCTCTGCAAGCGGTATAAGATACGACGAACTCCCCGGAAGACAGAGAGAAGTTAAGGACGCTATAGAGACTGAGCTTACTTCTGACTGGAAAGACAGAAGAGGTCTTCAGCTTGAAAAGGTCGCTATCAATTCAGCTACTATCTCCGCTGAAGATACTAAGCGTATTCAGGAATTTGAAGACAGAGCTTGGAATACAAATCCAACTAATGCCGCTGCTACTCTTGTTGAAGCTCAGGCACAGGCTATGCAGAACGCTGCAAACAATCCGAATGGTGCTGCTATGGGATTATTCGGAATGGGTATGGCAAATCAGATGGGCGGAATGAATGCTCAGGGTCTCTTTAATATGGGAGCTCAGCAGGGAGCTGTTGGTGCTACAACATCTCCGAATGCTGCCGGAAATCCTGCTTCAGCTGCAACAGCTGGAAGCTGGAACTGTGAGTGCGGCACTGCTAACACTGGTAAATTCTGCAATAACTGCGGTAAGCCTAAGCCAGCACCTGCTAACAGCTGGAAGTGTCAGTGCGGAGCAGATAATACAGGTAAGTTCTGTAATAACTGCGGCAAACCAAAGCCTGCTGATGCAGCTCCGGAAGGTTGGGCTTGCTCATGCGGTGCTATAAATAAGGGTAAATTCTGTGCTGAGTGCGGTAAACCAAAGCCGGCAGGAGCTCCTCTCTATCGCTGCGATAAGTGCGGTTGGGAACCTGAGGATCCATTTAATCCTCCTAAGTTCTGTGCTGAGTGCGGAGATCCTTTTGATGATTCTGATATTGTGAAGTAATTACTTTCATATCGGTGCAGCTCGTCGGCTGATGAAGCTGCACCGAATTTTATATATTTCACAAGGGGTGAAAATATGTCTGAATTAATTGAATACAAATGCCCATGCTGTGCTGGAAAGCTTGAATTTAACAGCGGGACTCAAAATATGAAGTGTCCGTTTTGTGAATCTGAATTTGATGTAGAAACTGTCCAGAAGTATAACGAAGAACTCGCAGCAGCATCCGCCGCAAATGGTCAGCTTGAAGCTTCTGCCGGCGGAGAATGGGCTTCCGGCGAGACTAACGGTATGAACGTTTACCACTGTCAGTCATGCGGTGCCGAGATCATCGCTGACGCTACTACAGGTGCTTCGAGCTGCCCTTATTGCGACGCTCCTATCGTAATGTCCGGAACTTTTTCCGGCGATCTGAAACCGGATTACATAATTCCATTCAAGCTCGACAAAAAAGCCGCTAAAAACGCATATAATAAGCACCTTGACGGCAAAAAACTCCTTCCTAAAGTTTTCCGTGAGGAAAACCATATCGATGAAATAAAGGGAGTTTACGTCCCGGTATGGCTTTTTGATGCCGATGCAGATGCGAGTATGCGTTACAAAGCTATAAAGAAAAAAAGATGGAGCGACAGCTCTTATAACTATGTAGAATCAAGCTACTATTCAGTTGCAAGAGCAGGAAGTCTCTCTTTTGAAAACGTGCCTGTCGACGGCTCGTCAAAAATGCCTGATGACCTTATGGAGTCTATCGAGCCTTTCGATTTCAAGGACGCTGTGGAGTTCAAAACAGCATATCTTTCCGGATATCTTGCAGATAAATACGACGTTTCCGATAAAGACAGCCTTCCAAGAGCCAACGACAGAATGAAAAAAAGCGTTTCAGAAACTTTCCGACAGACAGTAAAAAACTATGACACGGTCAATACGGAAGTTGAAAATATTAATCTGCAAAATGGCAAGGTAAAATATGTACTCTACCCTGTATGGATACTCAACACAACATGGCAAGGCAATAAATATACATTTGCCATGAATGGTCAGACAGGCAGAATGGTCGGAAATCTTCCGGCTGATAAAAACACTGCCATTAAATATTTCTGTGCAACTGCTGCAATAAGTACAGCTGTACTCCTTGGTTTATCATATTTATTCGGTATGATGTAAGGAGGTCCCGGAGATGAATGTCAAAAAAATCTCAATTTCATTTATTTCTGCATTACTTTTGTTTTCAGTGCCTTTATTTTCAAGCGAAGTACAATGCAAATTATGTGATATAAGTAAATCTTGTGCCGTTTACGAAGAAGACCTCGACTGCGATGAATTATTTGAAGATGACTACCTTTATGATGACGAGGATGCATTTGACAAAGTTGACGAGTTCGAGGTTGACGAAGATAAAGGCAATGAAGACTCTGACAGTTCAAAAAGTTCAAAAAAAGGCGGTGGCATTGTAGTGACAGTGTTGATTTGTATTGCCATAGGACTGATTATTGCTGGCGTTGTAGTTGGTTCAATGTGGGCACAGCTAAAAAGTGTTCATCAGAAAAATACGGCTTCTGATTATAAAAGAGAAAACAGCTTCAAGTTAAATATATCAGAAGATACTTTCCTGAGAAAAGAAGTTCAAAAAACAAAAAGATCTTCTTAATTAAAATAATTCATATTGACAATCATATACTGTTTAGTGTATAATTATATTGTTCTTTTTTTAATATTGTAAACAATAATAATTCTAATTTATTTGGAGGAAAATATATGTGTGGAATAGTTGGCTTTACAGGAGTTGCACAGGCTGCTCCGATATTGCTTGACGGTCTTTCAAAGCTTGAATACAGAGGATATGACTCCGCCGGTATCGCTGTACGTGACGGTAACGGCGATACTGAGATAGTAAAGGCTAAGGGCAAGCTCAAAGTACTTAAAGAAATGACTAACAACGGAGATGCTGTAAGCGGCGACTGCGGTATAGGTCATACAAGGTGGGCAACTCATGGTGAGCCGTCTACGCTTAATGCTCATCCTCACAGCAGTGACGATGAGAACGTAGTAGCTGTTCATAACGGTATTATCGAAAATTATCAGGAGCTCAAGGAAAAGCTTGTAAAAAGCGGCTATGAATTCAAGTCACAGACCGATACTGAGGTTGCTGTAAAGCTTATAGACTACTATTTCAAGAAGTACGGTCTTGGTCCTGTTGACTCAATTGCAAGAGCTATGATAAGAATCAGAGGCTCTTACGCTCTTTGTGTAATGTTCAAGGATTATCCGGGCGAAATATACACAGCTCGTAAGGACAGCCCAATGATTATCGGTATTACTAACGGTGAAACATACGTTGCTTCCGATGTACCGGCTATTCTTAAATACACAAGAAATGTTTATTATATCGGCAATAGAGAGATAGCTCGTCTCCAAAAGGGAAAAGCTACATTCTATAACATCGACCGTGAGGAAATAGAAAAAGAATTAACTGAGATCAAATGGGATGCTGAAGCTGCCGAAAAAGGCGGTTATGAACATTTCATGCTCAAAGAGATCCACGAGCAGCCAAAGGTTGTAAGAGATACTATAAACTCCGTTGTCAAGGATGGTAAGATCGATTTCAGCGAGATTGGTCTCGATGATGAAGCTATGAAGAATATCAACCAGATATATATTGTAGCCTGCGGTTCAGCTTATCATGTTGGTATGGCTGTTCAGTACGTAATCGAGGACCTTACTTCTATCTCTGTAAGAGTTGAGCTTGCTTCTGAATTCCGATACAGAAAAATGTCGCTTGCAAAAGACAGTCTTGTAATAATTATAAGCCAGTCCGGTGAGACCGCTGACAGCCTTGCAGCTCTCAGAGAAGCTAAAGAAAAAGGCATAAAAACTCTTGGTATCGTAAATGTTGTTGGTTCATCGATCGCTCGTGAAGCTGATAATGTATTCTATACACTTGCAGGTCCTGAGATCTCTGTTGCTACTACAAAAGCCTACAGCACTCAGCTTATAGCAGGCTACCTCCTCGCTATGCAGTTTGCAGTCGCAAGAGGTGAAATGACAGAAGAAAAGTGCGGAGAAATGCTCAAAGAGCTTTACACTATCCCTGATAAGATAGAGAAGATTCTTGAGGATAAAGAGCGTATACAGTGGTTCTCAAATAAGCTTGCAAATGCTAAGGACGCTTTCTTCATCGGTAGAGGTATCGATTACGCAATTAGTCTCGAAGGCAGCCTTAAAATGAAGGAAATAAGCTATATCCACTCCGAAGCATATGCTGCTGGTGAGCTGAAGCACGGTCCGATAAGCCTTATTGAAGACGGTATACTTGTAATAAGTGTACTTACTCAGCAAGACCTGTACGAAAAAACCGTAAGCAATATGGTCGAAGTAAAGAGCCGTGGTGCATCCCTTATGGGTCTTACTACTTACGGTAACTACAGCATAGAGGATACTGCTGATTTCACAGTATATATCCCTCAGACTGACAGCCACTTCGCAGGAAGTCTTGCAGTTATACCACTCCAGCTCCTTGGATATTATGTATCTGTAGCAAAGGGTTACGATGTTGATAAGCCGAGAAATCTTGCTAAGAGTGTAACTGTTGAATAAAATCAAGCGGCGGTCATCCGCCGCTTTTTCGTTTGTTTTTAAGGAGGATATTTATGAGCAATGAGAAAAAATCCATAACAGAACTCGGAAATCCGAGAAAGCCTCATGGCGAAGCCGGAGTCGAAATGCTAAACGGCATGAATGAACGTCACTATGCCGTAACAGGCTGGGCACTCGATTTTCTCGATATACATGAAAACGACCGCATCCTTGATATAGGCTGCGGCGGCGGTGAAACTCTCAACAGAATGGCAGAAAAAGTAACATCCGGTCACCTTACCGGTGCTGATTATTCTGAACTTTCCGTAAAAATGAGTACAGAACGTAATGAAAGAATTATCAACTCCGGAAAAATGGATGTGATAGAAGCTTCTGTTGAAGCCCTCCCCTTTCCTGATAACAGCTTTGACAAAATAATTACTGTCGAGAGTTTTTACTTCTGGCCTGCTCCTGCTGAAAATCTGAAAGAGGTATTCAGAGTTCTTTCTGCTGGAGGAATATTCCTGATAGTAGCTGACATTCACGGCGGTGCTGAGCTTGATGAAGCTGATATTGAGGGAATTAAAAAATTCGACCTTTTCAATCCGACTCCTGATGAATTCAGAATTCTTCTTGAAAATGCCGGATTTACAGACGTAAAGATACATACAAAGTCCGGAGAAAAATGGATTTGTGCCGAGGGACGCAAGTAAGTCCTACCTGATACAATTCCACGCTGCGTGGCTGAACATCGGCACATCTCCCACTATGATATTTTCTGCTATCACAAACTCAAAGCTGACTTTAGTTCTGAAAGAATAAAGTGGTATGGACGATATCATGTCAGCTTCTATAATAGCGGAGATCCTGTGGCTTGTCTGATTATTGCCGGCTGACGTGAAGTCGCTTTTTAATCTTACTGATGCGTGTCCGGCAGGGCATATCCGTATCTTCAGCTCAGGCCCTTTTCCTGCAAACAGATAGGAGTCAGATAACGAGCCAATAGGTATGGTGCAGAATGAATCGGCGGACTCTTGCAGTTTACGGTCGATATCTAATGTGAGTTCTGACTGTATCTTGTTGATATTAGGCGTTATCGCCTCTATCGAACTGACTTTTCCATTGTTATACAAAACAGCTGCGAAATCAGAATAGGACACGTTGTTCTTACTAAGATAGTCGGAAACTGCCGTGTAGATAACCTCGTTTGCGGTCTTCTCAGCAAACTGTTCTGCTCGCATCTGTGCGGGAGTACGTATTGCTCTGTCGATCCTTGAAGTAATGAATATTACCGCAGAAATTGTGAACACAAGAAATACAAATATAAAAACTCCTTTTGAGTTTACTTTTCTTTTAGTATGTCTTCTCAAACTGCATCATCTTACCATGTTTTCTCATAGTACATCTCCCCTGTTTTTTGGATTCAATGTATTATATTCTGAAACAGCGGTAATTGTGCACTGATTTGAGAATAATTAATACAGCAATAAGATGTTGATAAACTTACGTCGGTCAAGCCGAGGAAAGAAATATGGACAGTCCGTACAGCGTTGCTTTGCTCGCTGTACTGCTTCTTAGGAATGGCTCTGCCCACCCTAATCGGGTCCAGCCACCCCTGTCAGCAAGCTGACATCCCCTACCGCTGGTAGGGGTAACCTCGCACACCTTCCCGCTAAATGGTTGGAAACCCTTTGGAATCCCTTTTTGCTGACTTCGTCATTTTATAAAAATTTAATTGCCGGAGTAATAATATTACATATTCCAAATAAAAAGCGTATCCAGTAAAACCGGATACGCTCTATTTATACATTTATCAGCCAAAGTATCTCTTGAGAAGTCCCTCGAAAGCCTTACCGTGACGAGCTTCATCCTTTGCCATTTCATGAACTGTATCATGGATAGCGTCAAGGTTGAGCTCCTTAGCTCTCTTTGCAAGATTGAGTTTACCCTCTGTAGCACCGTGCTCAGCAGCAACTCTCTTTTCGAGATTCTCCTTTGTTGAAGGTGAAACCACCTCACCAAGAAGCTCTGCAAACTTAGCAGCGTGCTCAGCTTCTTCAAAAGCAGCCTTCTCCCAGTAAGCACCGATCTCAGGATAACCCTCTCTGTAAGCTACTCTTGCCATTGCAAGGTACATACCAACTTCTGTACATTCACCGGTAAAGTTTGAACGAAGTCCGTCGATAATTTCCTGATCTGTTACTGCTTTAGCTACTCCAACTTCGTGCTCACAAGCAAAAACGAGCTTTTCGTCAGCTTCCTTCTTTATAAACTTTGAGCCAGGAACTCCGCACTGTGGACATTTCTCCGGCGGCTCATTTCCCTCATGAACGTATCCGCATACTGGACATACATATTTTGCCATTATTAATTACCTCCATAATATTAATATTTTAATGCAAACGACGAAATCAAAAAATTTCCATCCTGTTCCGACGTTTCACGCATTATACACTGTGTTTTACTCTGTCACGTTCTTCAGCTCTTTTACCGTTATTGAATCTGTCAAGAGTTCCGACAAGATAGCCTGTAATTCGTCTTATTCGATCGAAAGGAATATCAGCGAATTCATATTTAAGGTCAACAAACTCGCCGTCTATCTTTACGGTCATTTCAGTAATTTCCCTGTTGCGGTACTTCTTCTTACCGTAATCTATGTAAGCATTTATCTCGTCCTGAGAAATCTGTCCACCAACAACATTTACCTTCATTAAGATCATCCTCTCGTTTATAATAAACCAAAAATCACTTGACTTTTGCTTATATATATTGTATCATAAAAGGTATAAAAAATCTGTTGCAATTGCAACAAGGGAGTGATTTTAATGTTACCAGAACATAACATTCTTTTTAAAAATATAAATACTGAGGACTGCAAACGTATGATAACCTGCTTTAATGCCGATATCAGGCGATACAAGTCCGGAAGCTGTATCGCTAATTACGATGAATACAACGATAAAATCGGCATTGTCCTCAGCGGCAGAGCAGTAATGGTGCGGTATGACATAAACGGTGTCAGGACGATCATTGAATCACTTGAGGAACAAAGCATTTTCGGTGCATTTTTTACTTTTAATATTTCAAAGAGGAACACTATCGAGATAGTCAGCGAAACTGACTGCGAAATAATGTTTGTACGCCGTTCGGAAATAACCAAACGATGTGAAAAAGCCTGCCAGTGCCACTCGAAGGTCGTTGAGAATCTATTAGCATTAATGTCCGAAAAAACTATATCGCTCAGCGAAAGAATAGAAGTACTCAGTCAGCGTTCAATCGAAGATAAATTAATAAGCTGTCTTGAGATAATAGAGGATAAAACTCCGGACGGTAAAACTCCGCAGATACCTTTCTCAACAACAGCTTTGTCGGATTATTTATGTGTTAACCGCAGTGCCCTCCAGCGTGAAATATCAAAACTGAAAAACGCTGGAGTACTGACTATTTCTAAAAGGAAATTCAAATTTCTCAGACCTAAAGACTGATACTATGATATTCTTTTTCCTTTACCTTTTTTACGCTTCTCTATAGGCTTTTCTTCTCCGCCTTTATCTTCAAAGATAGTTTCCTCATCGGAATCATCGCCGGCAAGCTCTGGATTTATCTCGCCTCTGCTTGTATAGTACGGATTTATAACATATTTCTGTATAAGCGGATAGCTGTTGAAACATGATACAAAGCACAGGAATGCTGCCGGGAAGAATGGGAGTATTATCATGAAGAGCGGCATAAGATAATTGAATAACAAGAACATCAGATAAAGAGTAACACAAGTCACAACAAATGTTATGATATTCTTTTTAAGTCCGATGAAAGTGAGTACAAATGAATTCTTTATAAGATTCTTCAATGATAGATTTGTCGCCACAAGCATGATATATATGTAATAATTCATCATCATTACAATCAGTGCTATACTCAGCGTCAGCGTCATCGGTGCATAAAGTATCGGCATATTATAATGAGATGCCATAGCCGGATATACTCTGAATGACGCAAATACAGAAAAAATAATCAGGCAGTCAAGAAAACCTATGATAGATGCTTTCTTAAAATTTCTTCGGAACGTTCTGAAAAAGTCCCTTACGATAAAAGTGTGTTTTTCTATCATGTAACACCGCATTATCTTGGTCATACCGGCAGTTGCAGGTCCGATGACAATGGTGAATACAAGAAGAAGAAAAACGCTTATTATGAGTATCAGTGTGTAATTCTCCAATACACTTATCGCCGTTATTATAAGCAGCAGCGGCAAGAAAAATAATGAATAAAGGAAATTTACTTCAAAAAGCTGCCAGAATTTACGGAAAAAAATATCAAAGAACAACTTTAGTCCCTTTTTCTTGGGAGCGTTTTTTGATATTCCGGATCCGGCACTTTCGTAATCAAATAATGCCAATTTATACGTCCTCCGTTTATTTTATCATCCGATCTTTACATAGACCAGATTGACCGCCGCATCAATTCCGGATATTACAGCGGCAGATATCATAAGTACAAGAAATTTGATACAGTACAAACGAAATATATTGTCGTTTACGTTCGGCTCTGTATGGCTCGTCCAACAGGAAAGAGTATAATTCGAGGATCGGATGAGCTCTCTTGCACCAAGCATGGTCATCAGTATAATTGCACTCGCTTTTGGTACCACAAGAAATACAATGCTTACAGCACCTTTTATGCCGAACAGCTCATAAATCATTGCGGAAGAAGCTCCTATGCCAAATCCTCTGTAAAAAAGGAGCAGAACTCCGAAAGGTTGTCCAAGAGCGAAAAATCCCAGAAGGAACATTACTGCAAGTAAGATAACCGACTGCATAAAACTGTCCCAGACATAATCTGATATTTTCATGCTGTTGTAAACCGGTGCAAAAAACTGATGTATCAAAGCGGACGGATAAGGTGCCTTCAATGCCTGATAAACCGAACCTGTTATCAATCCGGACAGCACTGCTATACCAAGAAGGTAAATATGCACCTTTTTTCCACGTCCTGCTACATATTGAATATGCTGCATCTGCATCATCCTCTCTTTTATCGATCACATTAAAAGATATGCAGATGACTATGCATTTAGTACTTTACTTTGAAAGCTCGTAAGCTCTGTTTGTACAGCTCTCGCAGCACTTCTTTACTGTATCAGTAAGATTGTCCTCATAAAGCTTATCAAGTCCAGCAAGTGTTGTACCTCCCGGAGATGATACCATTTTAATAAGCTCGTCTATAGTATAGCCGGAATCAGTTATCATTTTAGCTGAACCGATAAGGCTCTGAGCGAAAAGCTCCTCTGCTGCATTCTTATCGATACCAACTGACTCAGCGTAGTCTATAAAGCCCTTTGCGTAAAGATAGATAAATGCAGGACTGCTTCCGTTTATAGCAATTATCTCCTTCATCTTATCCTTTGATATAACAGCAGCTTTTCCGCATAATCTGAAAATACCAAGAATAAGCTCAAATTCTTCGTCTGAAACTTTGTCGTTTCTTGAAAGTGCAGACGCACCTTCTCCAAGAAGAAGAGGAGTATTTGGCATAACGAGTATTACCTTAGTCTCCGGAAGAGTTTTTCTTGCAACAAACTCATCAGTAATGCCTGCTGCGATCGAAACGAAGACTGTTTCGGCTGTAGCAGCTGGTGCAGCAGCTTCAAGAACTCCCTCAATTATCTGAGGCTTAACTGCGAGGAATACGTACTTGCATACTGATACAAGTTCAGCCTCGCTTGAACAAGCTTTTACTCCGGATGCAGCAAGAGCTTCAAGTTTTGAAGTATCCGGATCAAATGCGAATAAAGCTATATTTTCAGATGCAGAGCTGCCGGCAATGCCTTTCATTATAGCACTTCCCATATTGCCTGCTCCGATAAAACCAATATTTACTTTGCTCATTTCTGATTCTCCCTTTAAAAAAATTACTCTTTAATTATACTACATGGGATTTAAAAATGCAAGCTATTTTGCAATAAAACATCTCAAAACAATAAGCGGCTTAAGATAAATACTCAGCCGCTTTGCTTATTTTATGACATAAAAGTTCTAATTAGTCTAATGGATTACCGCACTTATCGCAGAATTTCTGTCCTTCCTCGTAAGCTGCACCGCACTTTGTACAGAACTTTTTAGTTACAGGGGCTTCGGGAGCTGGTTCTGCAACTGCTTCTGGTGCCTCAGCAGCACCTTCACTCTTATCAAATTGCTGGAAAGGATTCTCTACAGGAGTGTCGTTAAAGCCTTCAATCACTGGAGCTTCAACAAATTCTACTTTAGTACCGCACTTATCGCAGAATTTCTGTCCTCTTGAAACCTCTGCACCGCAGTTGGTACAAGCCTGTTTGTCGTCAAAAGAAGCGAGCAGCTGTTTAAACTTCTCAACACGCTCTGTCTTTGAAACGATTTCCTCAACAGAAGAAGCGTACTCAGCTTCGGGATCTGAAGAATGTTGTTCAAAATACTTCTTTCCTATAGAGAGATAAGCCTCTTTGATCTCACCTTCAAGTTTGTTGATCTCGCTTTTGACCTTATTCTTTTCGCTCATTTTCTTAGTTGTGTCTTTTACACTGTTAACTCCGCTTTCAAGACTTCCTCCGACCTTCTCGGCAAAGCCTTTTACTGAATCCATAAATCCCATAATAACGACCTCCTTACGGTTCATTTTTTTATATTTTATCATAAATATCCTTTTAAGTCAAGGGTTTATGACAATTAAGCGATTCAAAATCTATAGCATTCAAAGCTCTTACAGCAGCATCTGAAAAATCGCTGCATACAGAGGAATACAAGGTCAGCAGGGTATCTCCGGCAGAGACTTTGTCACCGGGTTCAATATTCATTACAACTCCTGCACTCATATCGATAGGATCGCCTTTATTTATACGTCCTGCACCTAACAAAAGCGAAGTCATTCCGATCTCTTCACAGTTTATCTTCAATATTTCCATATCCTGAACTGTTCTTACTTCATACTTTGACCTTGCCTGCGGAAGCAGCTCTACATCATCACAAACCTTAGGGTCACCGCCCTGAAGTCTGATAGTATTTCTAAAGACCTCAAGTGCTTTTCCGGATGATACAGCTTCCTCTGCCATTGCAACGCACTCCTGATAGTCACCTTTGTCAGCCAGTCTGAGTATCTCAGCAGAAAGCTCTATACAAAGGTCATAGAGCTTACCCTTATACTTTCCCTGCAAGATCTCGATAGCCTCCCTGACTTCAAGTGAGTTTCCGATATTTCTGCCAAGAGGCGTGTCCATATCAGTGACTATCGCTTTGCACTTCTTTCCGGCAGCTATACCGATTTTCTCCATAATAGCAGCCAGCTTTTCGGCTTCATCTTTAGTTTTCATAAAAGCTCCCGAACCGTATTTCACGTCCAGAAGAAGATAATCCGCATTAACCGACAGTTTTTTGCTCATTATACTTGCGGCGATCAAAGGGATACTGTCCACTGTTCCTGTAGCATTTCTCAGATCATACATTTTTTTGTCAGCAGGACATAATTCTCCGCTCTGAGATATAATGGCAAACTTATTCTCCCGGAGTATTTCCTCAAATTCAGATATAGGCAGTTCAGTACGAAAGCCGCTGATACTTTCAAGCTTATCGATAGTACCGCCGGTATGTCCAAGTCCCCTGCCCGACATCTTTGCCATACATACTCCGCAGGACGCAACTATAGGTCCGATAATAAGACTTGTCTTATCACCAACACCACCTGTACTATGCTTGTCAGCTGTCTTGCCCACGTTCAGTCTCATTATGTCACCGCTGTCACGCATAGCATACGTAAGTGAGATAGTCTCCTGCTCTGTAAGGCCGTTAAGTCTGACAGCCATGAGCCATGCTGACATCTGATAATCAGGGATGTCCCCTTCTGTATAGCTTTTAACAAGCCAGTTTATCTCGTCATCGGAAAGAATGACAGATCTTTTGGTTTTGTTAATTATATCAATAGCGTTCATACTCCACCTCCTATTATTGATATATATATTTTACCATATTTGACACAAAATTTCAAGAGTTTTCTAAAAAAATTATTCAGTATCTCACAATATTTTCAATAAAACAACACAAATAAGATACGGAACTCCAAGTAATGCACTCCCTGATACATTCATTATATTTAAAGGCATATTTATACCATATTTTTCTCCGAATCTTTCAAGAATAAAAAGTGCAGCAAGACCTAATATACTCCCCTTTACAAGACTGCTCAGTCGATTTTTTCGTGTAGCATAGTATATTAACATTATCGCTGCCGATAAAGCACATATTCCGTAGAATAGTGTTTTTTCCATTTATTTCCACCTCATATCAGTATGTAACCCAAAGCAAGGATAAGCTTTATATCAGCTCCCTCATGAAGCATAAGTATGAGAAGTGCCGCTATAAGCAACTTATCAGCATCAAGACTGCCGTCAATTATATCATCAAGCATCTTTTTGAGCTTATCCTCGCTTTGATGCGTTTCTGCTCTTTTCTTGTCGACTAACATAGGTGCAGGACTTATTGAAGGTCTGCTGAAATTCTCCTGTGACCGACTTATAGCGTCCTGCTGTATTTGTCTTATTCGCCTGTTATCACGCAGTTCAATAAGTCCCCATCTCCTTTTATAGTATATCGTTCAACAGTCCGTTCTCCTTTGCCATATTCCAAATAGCAATTATTTTGAGGAGCTTTATTGCCTTATCTACTCTCTTTTGCTTTTCCTCTTTCAGATGTGGTCTGAGTGCGAGCAGAAGTTCAGCATTTTTGTCCTTTTCGGAAATACTACTTAGCATCCCCGTTAGCTTTAGTATCTTTTCCATATCAATCGATGATTCTTCTGTTTTATCATCTTTTGTCTGTTTTTCGCCATTATCGTTTTCTGTTTCAAGCATCTGAGCAAGCTCGGAAAGCTGTTTTACACTCTCTTCATCAGATAATATCTCTCCAAGTTTTGCAATGATATCTTCCATTTCTCCTCCGATATTTACTTTTTCCCGGATAATTTATTATATAATGCCTGAGCTTGCGGAGTACTCATCAGTCGCTCGACTAACTTAGGGTCATTTAATGCTCTCTGGAACTTTGCCGCATCTTTCTTATCCATAGCTGATAAAGTACTGTCAAATTTACCGGCTTCAAGCTCACTTTTTAATTTTTCCGGTGATACTCCTATTTTTTTGCTGATAGCATTTATAAGTCCGTTTGCTTTTTTAGGGTCGATACTCTGTCTATCCATATGTTCCTCCTTAATAATTCATAAGTTCTTATAAATATATATTGATTTTTTTTGTCAATTATGATATAATTAGAGTATAATATTTTTAAAGGTGATGCTATGAGAATCATTGTTTTGTCAGACTCCCATGGAGACTATTTTGCTCTTGAAAAAGTTATTATGAGAAATACCGATGCCGACTGGATCTTTCATCTCGGTGACGGTGAACGTGAACTTGATAGATTGATTATTACTCACCCTGCTATTGCTCCAAAGATAATCCATGTTGCCGGCAACTGCGACTATGACAGTCTGTCTGAAGATGTCTGTATACTGCCGGTAACTGAAGGTCACAAAATACTTGCGACTCACGGTCATAAGTACGGAGTAAGATGCTCCGTAGAGCGTCTGAAAATGCTCGCTGAAGAAAAAGGATGCGATATAATCCTCTTTGGTCATACACACGTAAGATGTATGAAATATGAGGACGGATTCCATATTATGAACCCCGGCAGCTGTTCATGTCCCAGAGATGAATATGCACCTTCATTCGGTCATATCGATATTTCACCTGCTGGTGTTGTTATGAATATTGCTAATGTCTGATAATATTATATTCACTTATGTCAACTTATGTTAATAGTAAAATCCGGTCATTTCAAAACGAAATGACCGGATTTTTTTAGTTTAACATATTGCAGTCCGTAAACGGTGCCTCTGCTTCTCTGATGAAATACCCCTGCTGAGCTCCGCATACCGGACACTCCCTCGGCGGCTCACTGCCCTTGTGGATATGACCGCAGTTAAGACACATCCATAACTCATCACTGCTTTCAGACCTTAAAAGCATATCCTCTTTCCAAAGCTTTAGATAGTAGTCAAACCTTTTATGATGCGACTCCTCTATCTTCGCAATCATATCAAACTCGGAAGCAATGTCCGTGAAACCTTCCTGCTTTGCAACAGATGAAAACTCTGGATATACCTCAGAAAACTCGTGGTATTCTTCTTTCGCAGATGCGTCAAGAAGCTCACCTAAATCACTGAAAACGGATGCAGGATAGGTCGCCTGTATCTCGATAGTCTCGCCTGCACATTCCTTCAATTTCTCAAAAAACTGCTTTGCGTGACGCTCCTCTTGCTCTGCCGTAAATCTGAACATTCGCTCGAGTCCAACATAATTCTGCTGCTGAGCTATAAGTGCTGCCTGATAGTATCTCTGTCTGGATTGACACTCTCCGGCAAATGCTCGCATAAGATTTATCTTTGTCTGACTTTCACATAAATTATTCTGCATAATATCAGCCTCCTTTTAACTGTATTATGCTCATTTTTTACCTTTTTATACGCTTTCGGTATTTATCAAGGAATTCAGCCATGTATCTTCGATTTGGAATAATAACATTTATATCGATATTGCTGTTTAAAGCTGCGTACTCCGTCAGCATTTCCATAAGATTATTCCCTGACTTCAAGTAGTCGCCTATAATATATTCATCATCGTAACCAAGCTTATGAAGAATTATTGCAGAAACAACACCTGTACGGTCTTTTCCGGCATTACAGAAGAACAGAACGTTCTTCTCACAAGACATTATGAAATCGACTATTTTATCCATATTCTCATCAACCATAGCAAAATAAGACTCAGAAACCATGTCAGGAGATTCCGGTACTATATCGCCACCAGAAACAGGAAAATTGTAGTAATCAAAACCACTTTCCTTTACAAGAAAACATTGTTTTCTACAACATTCATCAGGCTGTCTTAAATCAACTATTGTTGTGATATGATTCTTTTTCAGCCACTCGATCTCATCATTATCGAGATGCTGTGGAACATCACTGCGAATAAATTTAAGATTTCCTTCTATTATCGGTCTTGTATTTAAAGTATTCCTAAAAAACATTATAACTCCTTTATATAAAAAGAGCGGACAAAAGTCCGCTCTTTAACCGTTCCAGCAAAATTAATTATATTTCGTTAACCTTTCTCTTCACATAAGATGTGTGGAGAACCTCATGAGCCTTGTGACTGCCTGGCTTACCGAAGTATTCCTCGTAAACCTGCTTGATAGCCGGATTTTCATGAGACTGTCTGAGAGGCATAGACTTATCAAGATCATAAAGAACCTTAGCTCTTTCAGCTCTGATGTCAACGAAGTTTCTAACTCCCATAGGTACCTGTGGCTGACCGCCGCCGTTTACACAACCGCCTGGGCAAGCCATGATCTCGATGAACTGAGCATCGCACTTGCCAGCTCTGATGTCATCAAGGATCTTACGAGCATTTGAAAGTCCGCTTGCAACCTTAACCTTAACATTGAGATCGCCAACAGCATACTCAGCTTCCTTGATTCCGTCTGTACCACGAACCTCTGGGAGATCAGTTACATTCTGACCTGTGAGTGTATTTACAGCTGTTCTGAGAGCAGCCTCCATAACACCGCCGGTAGCACCAAAGATAACACCAGCACCAGTTGAAATTCCGAGTGGATCATCAAACTTCTCATCAGCGAGTCCGAGGAAGTTGATACCAGCACGCTCGATCATTCTGCCGAGCTCACGAGTTGTGAGTGAATAATCAACATCAGGTACACCTGCTGCACTCTGATCTTCTCTGCCGATCTCGAACTTCTTAGCTGTACATGGCATGATAGATACCATAACGATATTCTTAGGATCAAGACCCATCTTCTCAGCGTAATATGTCTTAGCAGTTGCACCGAACATCTGCTGTGGTGACTTACAGCTTGAAAGGTGATCAAGAAGATCTGGATAATAGTGCTCACAGAACTTGACCCATCCTGGTGAACATGATGTGATAAGTGGGAGAGTACCGCCGTTCTGAACACGCTCGATAAACTCGTTAGCTTCTTCCATGATAGTAAGGTCAGCAGCGAAGTCTGTATCAAATACCTTATCGAAACCAAGGCGTCTGAGAGCAGCAGCCATCTTTCCTTCTACATTTGTACCGATCGGAAGACCGAATGCTTCACCAAGACCAGCACGTACAGCAGGAGCTGTCTGTACAAGAACAGTCTTCTCAGGATCAGCAATAGCAGCCATAACTTCTTTTGTATAATCCTTTTCAGCAATAGCACCTACAGGACATACAGCGATACACTGTCCGCATGATACACAGCTTGTTTCACCAAGTCCCATATCGAATGCAGAACCGATATATGTCTTGAAACCTCTCTCGTTAGCACCGATAACGCCGATACCCTGTGTCTTTGAACATACTGCTACGCAGCGGCGGCAAAGGATACACTTATTGTTATCACGATACATATGAGCAGCAGAATTATCTACTTCGTACTCATTCTTGATTCCGTCGTAAACAGATGCATCTTCTACACCGTAGTCCTTAGCGAGCTTCTGAAGTTCACAGTTACCGCTTCTTACGCATGAGAGACACTTTCTGTCGTGAGTTGAAAGGATGAGTTCAAGAGTTCTCTTTCTTGACTGGATAACCTTTGGAGAATTTGTAAGTATCTCCATGTTATTTGAACATGGGTATACACATCCTGCAACGAGGCGGAAACCTCTGCCTTCGTTTACTTCTGTAACGCAGATACGGCAAGCACCGATCTCGTTGATCTCTTTCATATAGCAAAGTGTAGGAATTTCAAAGCCAGCCATGTGAGCAGCCTCAAGAACAGTGGTGCCCTTAGGTACTTCTAATTCAACACCGTTGATTTTAACAGTTATATTTTCCATTACTATT
>JAFYGE010000061.1 GCA_017543335.1 Ruminococcus sp. | reverse complement strand
GGACGAAGATGATGAGGACGACGAGGAAGTAACCACTAAATCTTCTAAGAAAAAGAAGTCTAAAGATTCCGAGGATCCTGAGCCGACTACCGACGAGGAAGAGATCGAGATAACCACAAAAAAGATCAAGAAAGACAATAAAAAGAACTCCGATGCTGATGCTCCGGAAGAAGCTGTCGGCGGAGATATTATCGGTAAATGGTCATTCGAGAAGGGTGGCGAAACTTACTGGATATCATTCCTTGAAAATGGTCAGGCAGACATAATTGTATCCGCTACAGAAATGATGCATTTCACAAAAGACGGAAAGTTCTATATGAGCGGAATGGAACTGCCGAAAGAAACCGTTAAAAATGACGGCAAAACTGTAAAAGTTGAATTATCAAAAGAATTACAGGAACTCTATAACGAAGAAGAAGCATCTCTTCTCGTACTCAAAAGAAAAGACGGTTCTGATAAGTCGACCCTTGACGGTGAATATACTGTAGAAGGCGGAATGTTAGGCGATGCATTAGCTTCCGGTCTTTCCGCATCTTTTAGCAGTATTTCCGATGTTGACATTTCTGCTACTATCAAAGGAGAAGAGTTTAGTATAAGCGTTAAAAATGTTTTCTCTTTCTCAACAAAGGGCTCTACCCTTAACATAAACGGAAGCTCGTCTTTATTCGATGATATCGGAGAGGGAAGCTGTGAATATTCCGTTTCAGGTGATTCACTCATCCTTTACCGTAAATCAGATAATAAACCTGTAGAATTAAAACGTGTAAAATAAAAGTTTAAAATAAAATTTATATATAATTTTTTGGAGGAAAAACCATGAAAAAACTTATTGCATTACTCGCTTGCTGCTCTATGCTCACATTCGCTTTCGCTTCTTGCGGCGACAAGGACGACGACGACGACAGCAGCAAAAAATCCAAGACAAGCAGCTCCGCTGTTGCTGACGACGAGGACGAAGACGAAGACGAGGACGAAGATGAGTCCGAAGATGAAGAGAAGGACGCTAAAGATACTAAAGACAAGGACAAGGACAGCGACGACGAAGACGAGGATAACGATAAAGACTCCGATGACGAAGACGACGAGGAAAAGGAAAAAGAAACTAAATCTTCCGACGATGAAAAAGACAGCGATGATGAAGACGATGATGACGACTCCAGCCTTAGCAGCTCTGATGTAGAAGAGCAGCTCCTCGGTACATGGGAGACTACTGTAAGCGGCAACATCATCGAACGCTTCGTATTCAAGGAAGACGGTAAGTTCACTCTTCTCGTTGACTGGTCACAGTACTTCAGCGTTAAGGGAGATAAGGTATACATCAGCAGCACAGATGTTACTTCTTTCACTGAGTTCGACGGCAAGAAGTTCAACATCAGCAACAACGGTTCCGATGTTATGCTCATGACTAAGAAGAGCGGAAGTGCAGATTCTTACGACGGAGAGTATACTATCAACGGCGGTGTTCTCAAGGACACTATCGACAAGCAGTATCCAAATCAGGATATGACTATCATCGTTGACGGCGAAAGATCATATATCGCTATGAACGATGTTACTACATACACTATCGAAGACGGCATCTTAAAGATGAAGAATACTCCTGATAAGCTCTTCGGCAACTACGATGACCTCGCTTCTAAGTTCGAGCTCAAGGGCGATAAGCTCACTCTTACAGATCCAGACGGCACAGTAACAAATCTTACTAAAGTTAAGTAATTAAAACCGAAAGGAATACTATAATGAAAAAGTTAACAGCTTTACTTATGGCTTGCACAATGGCAGTATCTGCTCTCGCTTCATGCGGAAAAGATGACAGCACCAGCGGCAGTGAAAGCAAAAAGAAGGACGTTCTCTCAGGCACATGGAATATTGAAGACGAAGATGAGATCGGCGGATCTTTGATCTTAGACGACGGAAATCTTGATTTCAATATGGATCTCAGTGAAATGATCCACTTCAAGGACAAGGACTGCATCGCTGACGGCAGCTCTCTTGGTGAAGAAAGCGTTAAGGTTGAAGATGATGTGATCAGCGTTTCATATAACGGCTACGACCTTTTGTCCATGAAGCGTAAGGAAAGCAAGGGCGATAACTACGACGGCGTTTATACTCCCGAAGGCGGTATGCTCTTCGAGTCAATGCTTGAAGATTTAGATGCAGAGAAAACTGAAATCGTTGTCGACGGCGAGAACTTACTCATCCAGACAAACAAGATCGGTACTTACGAGATTACAGGCGATGACACTGTAAAGGTAACTGACCCTACACATACTCTTACTGATGAGGATCAGAATGAAGCTGAGTTCAAATTCTCTGTTGACGGTGATAAGCTCTCTTTAACTCCTAAAGCAGCTGATTCTGAAGCTGATGCTTCAGAGGAAGATTCTAAAGATAAAACATTAAATTTCACAAAAGCTAAGTAAAGCTTGCTCCCTGGAGGTGTTTATTTAAATGGACGGCGTCCCGGACGGCAGTTCACTTAATTCTATCCCCAACCATACGGAGGGGACAACATGACGACTAAATTTTTGATATTGTTATGTCTTTTGGCTTTATATGCTCTGCTCAACCTTACTGAGTCGGCTGTTATCGCCATTAACGACAATAAACTCGAAAAATTAGCCTCAGGAGGAGATAAAAAAGCTCTGAGACTAAAAAAAATGACCTCTGCCCCGTCAAGATTTCTTGGCGGGATAAGGTCTGCTGCGGCACTTTTTTCAGCAGTTATAACTGCTCTTTCAGCAATTTTCTTTGCAGGAAAACTTGCAGTTCTGATCCAAAAAGCTGATACCGATATATCCTTTGGAACAATTTACGCTGCTTCCGCAGTGATAATAGCTCTTATAGCTGTGCTGCTGATCTTATCTGTCGGCAGACTTGTTCCCCGTGGTATAGCAGCTAAAGATCCAGAGAAATATGCTCTGAGACTCAGCGGTTTCGCAGCTTTTTCGACTGCGGTATTCACTCCGCTCTTTGCATCGGCAAATATCTTTTCTTCCGGCATACTAAAACTGCTCGGCATCGACCCGAAAGCAGCAGAGGATACTGTAACAGAAGAAGAGATACTCATGATGTCTGATGCCGGTGCTGAAAAAGGTACTATCGATGAGGACGAGAACCGCATCATCAAGAACGTTTTCGCTTTTGATGACCTTACGGCAGATCAGGTCTGTACTCACCGACCTGATGTTTTCGTTCTGTGGAGTGAAGACAGCACCGATGTATGGGAGGAAACTATCCACCGTACAAGACATTCGTTTTTCCCCGTATGCGGCGAAAGCGTTGACGATGTTATCGGTGTTCTTGACGCTAAGGACTATTTCCGTCTTGACGATAAAAGCCGTGACAATATAATGAAAAATGCAGTCAGCGAACCTTATTTCGTTCACGAAAATATGAAGGCTGACCGCCTATTTGAACAAATGAAACAAAAAGGTGCAGATCACTTCGCTGTTGTTGTAGATGAATACGGCGGAATGAGCGGCATTATAACTATAACTGACCTCGTTGAGGAGCTTGTCGGCGACTTCGCTGATGACGAAAATGATGCTCCTTCTGCAAGACTTGAATTGATCGAGGATAATATCTGGAGCATTCCTGGTATAACCTCGCTAAACGAGGTAAATGAGGAACTCGATATGGAGCTTCCGGCAGATAAATATGATACCTTCGGCGGATATGTTATAGCTGAACTCGGTCATATACCTAAAAATGGTACTCAGGATATTCTTGATACCGATGATCTGCACATCGAGATTCTGGAAGTTAAACACCACCGCATAGAAATGTGCCGTGTTAAGAAGCTTATGCCAGAAAAGAACTCCTCAAACGAAATCGAATAAAATGCAAAATGAGCGGCATATACCGCTCATTTTTTTACAAAAAACAGCTCCTGCAAATCAGGAGCTGCAATTTTTTATTCTGCTGAAATTATATAGTAGTATACCGGCTGACCGCCGTTTGCAAGCATTACTTCTACCTTATCACCAAGCTTTGACTGTATGAACTTCTGGAGTTCTTCTGCATTCTCCTCAGTAACATCCGCACCGTGGATAAGAGTTATATAGCTGACATCGCCCTTTGCAAGCTTCTTTGCAAGCTTATAGGTAGCCTTATTTATATCCTTTTCGGTGAATGAGAGCTTTCCGTTATCAAGAGCAAGTATCTCGCCCTCCTTGATAGAGTGACCCTCGAACTCTGAATTTCTTGCAGCGAAAGTGATAAGACCGGTTGAAACTCTCTCGAATGCACGAGTCATATTTATACGGTTCTCTGCAAGTCCCTGAGACTCGTCAAAAGCGAGCATCGCAGAAATACCCTGAGGTATAGTTCTTGTCTGGAGCACGCATACCTTGCGGTCAGTGAGCTTAACAGCCTGTTCTGCTGCCATAATGATGTTTTTATTATTAGGGAGCACGAAAATTGTCTTTGCAGGAGTTTTTAAAATAGCCTTGAGTATATCGTCAGTAGACGGATTCATTGTCTGACCGCCCCTTACGACAACATCAGCACCGAGGTCCTTGAACATAGCTTCAAGTCCGTGACCGGCAGCGACCGCAACGAATCCGAATTCCTTTTCAGGTTCAGCCAGAGCAAATCCCTCTTCCTCAGCAGCTTTTGCCTCCTTGACTTTATTTTCATGCTGTATACGCATATTCTCGATCTTAGGTCTTGGATCATTTATAAATCTTCCGAATTCCAGACCTTTCTGAAGTGCCAGACCGGGACTGTCTGTATGTACATGAACTTTGATTATCTCATCATCGTCAACGACAACAACGCAGTCACCGATAGTTTCAAGATAAGCTCTGAGCATGAACACATCCGGACAATTCTCATTTTTTTCGAGCATGAACTCTGTACAATAAGTGTAGTTTATCTCCTCATCGTACTCACTTACAGCGGTACGGAACGAATCAACAGCAGCTTCCTGAGCTGCACTTTCCTCCGGTTCAGCAATTGCACCGCCCTCAAAAACAGCTGTCATAGCACGGAATATGATAACAAGACCTTTTCCTCCGGCATCGACAACTCCGGCTTTTTTAAGCTGTGGGAGCATTTCTGTAGTCTTTTCGAGCATAGCCTCTGCCTCAGCACAGACATCGTTCCAGAAGAGAACATCGTCACTTGTATCTATAGCAGCTTCCTTTGCCTTTGCAGCAGCAGCTTTTACTACTGTAAGAATAGTACCCTCTACCGGCTTCATTACAGCCTTATAAGCGGCTTCAACACCGAACTGCAAAGCATTTGCAAAGTCCTCACAGCCTGCTTCTTCGCAGCCTGAAAGTCCCTTTGAGATACCTCTGAATATGAGTGAGAGAATAACACCTGAATTACCTCTTGCACCTCTTAAAAATGCTGATGCAGCAGTTGAAGCGACCTCAGATGCAGTTACCTTATCGTCAAGTCTCTTTAATTCTGCAACAGAATTGCCTATAGTCATGGACATATTTGTACCAGTATCGCCGTCTGGTACCGGATATACATTAAGTTCATCAACTTCACGTTTTCTGTTATTAATGGTTATGGCAGCCGAAATAATGGCGTCTCTCAGCATAGCACCGTTTATCACAGTATTGTCCTCCAATTCATAATTTCTGTAATTCTGATTCAGAAAAGTTTTCTATATTCCGTCAGATCTTTAAGCAGTCATTTCATCCACGTAAACATTTACTTTGCGTACCTTAGATCCTATTGCTTCCTCAACAGTAAATGTGACCTTATGGATTATACTGCTAACGGCAGCAGTTATATTTGTGCCGTAAGTTACTTTTATATGAAGATCAATGATAAGACCTCCGTTTTTATCTGTACGTATAGCAACACCCTTTTGCTTTTTGTAAGCTCTGCCAAAAGTAAGAGCAGCAGCAGCAGAGTGTAATGTATTAACACTGCAAACACCAGCAACTCCGAAACAACCAGTAACTGCGTGCTTTACTATTTCTGTAAGGTAATTTTCTGATACAGTTATTTTTCCGATATGATTTTCAAAATTTACCATATTATCACTCCTTATTGTAATCAGGTATCGCTTTCCATATAATTATACCACACTTTTCCGTGATTTACAATAGTATCATCAAATTTTCTGTTATACAAAGCAATAACATTACAATTCTAAAGTAAATATGTTGCGTAATATATAAAAAATGCATTGACAATGCTCTTAAAATTATTGTATAATATTATTGACCTAAATTGCGGTTAAGAGAATTTATCTTCCGCTATGAAAGGAGTTATTATATGAAAGATCACAAGAAGATCCTTGCCTGCATACTCGCTGTATCCGCTTTGTTTTCAACTGTCGCTTCATGCAGCAGCAAAAAGGACAGCAGCAGCGATTCTTCTTCCTCTGATGAAGAATGGAAGGGTTCAGACGATGTCAGCGTCGATCTTGACGCTGTTGAAGACACTTCTGATGCTCAGCCTAAAGGAAAAGGCACAGACCCGAATATGACTATAAACTGGCTGTCATATTATGACATAAATCCGTCCGGCAACAACGACCGTCCGGTCGCACTTGCTCTTTTTGAGGACTATTATGGCGGTCAAGTAAATTATATATACACCGACTCCGGCAACAAGTTCAACGCTCTTTCCGAGATGCTGCTTGCCGGTGATAAAGTCGATATGTTCCCTTTTGAATGGGAAAATATCCCAAGCGGTGTAATGAAAGAACAGTTCGACCCGCTCGACCCATATTTCGATACTATGGAAATAGATTCCGACCTCTGGAGCGATATGTCCGATGCTATCGATATGTTCAAGTATAACGGTCAGCACTATGTGATTCCTTATTCAGTATCTGATCCGCTCATTATTACCTACAGCAGAAAGATCATGCAGTCCGAAGGTCTTGGTGACCCTTATACTCTCTACAAAGAGGGCAAGTGGGACTGGAATACATTCATGGATATGATGGAGAAATTCGTTGCAAACACTCCGGAAGGATACACAAGATACGGTATAAACGGTTGGTTCGGTCAGGCACTTATGATGTCTACAGGTCATACAGTTGTAAACTATGACGGTCAGAAATTCATAAATAATATCAACGACCCCGAAATAGAAAAAGCTGAACTGCTTATGCAGGATATTGCTAAGAAAAAACTCTACCGCAATGAGTGGGTTGGCTATTTCCCGGATGACCATTCTACCCTGTTCTTCGCTATGGCAGATTGGGCACTGGGCGAGTCCAATGCTAAAAATGAGGATATGGACCTTATGATAGTTCCATTCCCGAAAGCTCCTGATGCTAAGAATTATTACCTAAGCTGCAACTATGGTGCAAAGATGCTCGTAAAAGGCTCTGAACACGGCGAGGCTGTAGCTAATTACATCAAGTGCGAAAGACTTGCCGCTGTAGAAGATACCTACATTGAAGCCGCAAAGGCAAAGGCTCTCATTGAGGACAGAACTGCCGGCGGAGTTCTCAAAAGTAAAATTACTGAGGAACAATATGATGCCCTGCAAACTTATAAAGACCCGTCCGTTATATCTCCTATCTTTGATTTTGGTTACGGTATGGGAGATGCAATGTACGGCGACGGTCAGTATACTTACGAAACAAGAGGCGTTATGAATAACCTCACATCTACTCTGCTCGAAGGCAGTACAAGCGTCGATTCTTGGGTAAAAATGCGTGATTCCCTTACCGGAATCATCGACAAAGAGATCCAGAAATTCAATTAGTATAAAAAAGAGCTGCTTTGCAGTTCTTTTTTATACTTTTTATTCAGATTGTAAAAACTAACAAAAAATATACTCGCTATCTGTTCAAGTACTATAAATTTGCAAAATAACTGTAAAAGTACGTGACAAAGTTATTTACTTGTGATATAATATTTATAAGGTGTTTTTTCAGCCTTTTTCAAATAGTATAAAGAAAGGGATAGATCAAAATGGACAACAATTACCCCAACAGACCTAATGGAAGTCCACAGAGACCTCCAAGAAATGATTCTCCCCAGAGGCCGAGGAAACGGATATCCAAAGAGCTTGCCCGAAAACGGCAGATAATCGCTCTTTGTGTTATTTCCCTCATAGTCCTCATCATTGTGATCGTTATCGCTAAAGCTTGCTCAAAAGATAAAGATGATTCAAGCAGCTCTAACAGTAAGGTAAACACCACAGTGACAACTATAGTTACAAACACCTCTGGTCCGGAAATGACCGCACCACTTACTACGACCACCGTCGTAACAACATTCAATCCTGATTCAAGCGGATTCAAATTGGATAAATATACGATCCTGCTTGACATCGGACAGACTGATTTAGCATTGGTACAGGAATATCCAGACGGTTCCAGTGAAGAAGATGAACGCTGGTCATCAAGCGATGATAAGATCGCAACAGTTGATGCATATGGTCATATAACCGGTGTAAGTGCTGGTGAATGCTACATCACACTTCAGTCAGCTGCTGATCCTGAGCAGGAAGTTCAGATAAAGGTTAAAGTAGCTGATCCAAATGGTTCTATCGAACAAACATCGGAGAAAAAAGAAGATACTACAGAGTCGCCTCAGCAGCTTGCTGAGGCACCTGCACCTCCGATACATGATGATATAAAAGGTCTGACCTACAAAGAGGGTATATTGTTAGCAAACAAAACCTATAGTATGCCGGAAGATTTTAATCCCGGTCTTGAACCAATATGCGAGGAGTATTTCAAAAAGCTAACCGAAGATGCAAAAAAAGAAGGACTTGATATATACCTCGGTTCAGGGTATCGTTCATATAAAGATCAGGTTCTGGTCTATAACAGCTATGTTGAAACAGACGGCAAAGAAAAAGCAGACACCTATTCCGCACGTCCGGGATACTCAGAACATCAGACAGGTCTTGTAATTGATGTAAACACCATAAACGATGCTTTCGGAGAAACCAAAGAAGCTGCATGGCTTGCAGAACACGCTCACGAATACGGATTCATAATTCGCTATCCAAAGGGAAAAGAAAACATTACAGGTTATAAATACGAACCATGGCATATACGTTATGTAGGTTCCAAGGTAGCTACAGATATTTATGAAAGAGGAATCAGCCTTGAAGAATACCTTAACGTTGATTCAAAATATCCTGATTAACATGACGACTGTCTATGAATGACAGTCTTTTTTACTGCCCTTTCACTTACTATTGAAAATTCAAGAAAGCAAATTCGTCAATAAAATATAAAAGGCTTCCGGAAAAATATCCAGAAGCTTTTCTACTTGTCGAAAAAGTATTAATTCTTTAGGGGACGCCCTCTCGTGCAGGGCGTCCACCTCTTCAAAAACAGTCCACCGGACTGTTTTTGAATTCACCCCTTGCGGAGCGTTTTGCGGCTTTATGTGGGGCTTTGCCCCACGCCCCACAAGGGCTGTCAGCCCTTGACCTGACCAAAGGGTTGAAAACCCTTTGGAATCCCATTATTATGGTTACCACTTTATTTTATCGTTTTTCGATACACTAAAAGGCTTCCGGAAAATTCTCCGGAAGCCTTTTTTCATCAGTTGCTAAGAGCCTTTTCAAGCCATACATTAGCAATATCCAGTGCCTCATAAAGTCCGCATTCCTTTTCAGTATTCTTCACGAATGCCTTCATAGGATCAGAAACTTTTGTTGCCATCTGAGTAACTCTTACCTTCTTTGCGGAACTGTCTTCTTTTGTGTCGGTTATTTGTATCCATATTACAAATGGATCTGACATATATCCGTAGTAAAGTTCATTTCCCTTCCTTACCAGCGGATAACCTTTGTACATATAAAACTTGTCGTTCATTATTTACCTCCGTTTCCGAAGCTGCAAATGCTGGGCAATGCACTCCTGTTTATTTCCATGTTGTTATAAATTCATCATCACCATCAAGAAGTCCGATATTCTTCAGCAGCGTATCTGCATAAGAACGGCTTCCAAGGAATTTAGGTTTACCATCAACCATGATAAGTGTTGTCATAGCTGAATTATTATATATCTCAAATTTATAATCCTCTCCAAGGTGTATATCCTTGAACTCGATAACTGCGACCGGCTCACCTTCCGGCTTTTCAGCATCAAGAGCAAAGTCCTCTGCATTTGCTTTCAGCAGAAAAGAATAGAACTGTCTGTAACGCTCTGCATTGTAAGGCTTACCGTTTTTAGTAACATCAAAATCCTCAGCAGTACTGCCATAGAGCTCCTTAGACTTATCCTTAGGAACTATCTTGAACTCCTCACTCTTGCCGTCAGAAGTCTTTATGCTGAGCTCGCTGATATTCCATACATAGTTTGCGATCATAAGTCTTGATGCGATATCAATAGGCTTGACATTCAGCCACTTTGCATTGCTCTCTGCGAGAATATATATCATATTGCTGCCTTCAAGCATTGCATAGCACTTGCGGTCTTTTTCGTTTTCTGTAAACACCTCGCTGAGCAGCAGCTTATAGGTATTACCGTCACCGCACTGCATAGTTACTTTACAGAAAGGGTCGTTAAGACCTGCTTTTTTAATGTCATCATCCTTGCAGTGATATGCGTATACATCATCACCGGAAAGTCCGAACATACCATTTGTTATATCCGATGACTTCTCTACTGTAAGATATGCACTTACAGGCTCTACAAGAACATGATTTGCAGAAGTTCCTCCCGAACCCTTATCATCGCTGTTCTCGCCATACTTGATAACGAAGTTATAGTCTATATCCTTACGCTCGATATCAAGCTCTTTAACTACCGGCATTGCATCGTCAGCAGGTTTTTCAAGGATAGTCTTTTTCAGAAACTCCTTTGGAGTTTTATAATAATTCGCTACCTTTGAATTCGATATAGTATATACCGTATCACTGCCTTCAAGTCTGAAATAGCTTTCTGTCGGAGAAGCAGGATTCTTTATACCAACATAGTATTTTTTTACTACGCCGGACTCATATGTCATCTCAGCAGTTATATCCGGATCTTCAAGACCATACTTAGCAAAATCAGTACAGTTTTCCTGTATTACTGAAGCCGAAGCAACTCCGTTGATATTATTTACCAATGTTGCCACGATTCCGGTATCCACCGGAAGGTCTTCAAAACCTTCCAGCGTATATCTTGCACCGATATTTCCCTCCGGTTTAGCGAACATCTTAACGTCGTACTCGGCATCTCTGTTCTTTACGTGGATGGACTTTACAGTGCCCTCAGCGTAATGCATATGCTCGCCCTCTTTAGGAGCCTGATCTGCCGGAACAGGTAAATTATTGCTGTTTTCAACAAGTATTATACCTGCACCTCTTGCCGCCTCATCCGGACTTACAACAACCTCTTCTTCGCTGCTTGTGTCATCCGTATTATCAGTATATTTAAGGTATCCAAGACCGCCTCCGAGCACTGCAAGTACAGCACCCAGACCAATTATACCTTTGAGCTGTTTTTTCATCGATTTCGTCTCCTTATCAATACAACAAGGCCAACAGCAGCTACAAGTGCAGGGATAGCAATGATTATTGCCTTTATTCCGTTATCCTGCTCCTTTGTAGGTGCTATAACAGCACTCTGAAGAGCTTTCTCAGGTATAACAGCACCGTTCTCTTTGCCTGTCATAGTATTGAGGATATTGAGAAGCACGTTAGCGTTATTATATGTGCTTGTACGTGCAATATATTCGCTGTTTGTGAAGAATGAACTTCCGAGCACGAAGATACTGCTTCTGTAAACATCGAGCTGTACTGCGTGTTCCTTACTTGACTTGACACCTACGTTTCTTGCTCCGAGCTTAGCCTCCGGCAGTTCAGCTTCCTCATCAAGAATACTGTATGGACCGGATTCATCAGAAGATTTCAGAACCTCTTTTACAACGCTCTGGTTGTTCTTTGTAAGAACAGATACTTCTCTTGTGTATGGAGCTACTATAGGAAGCGACTCATTAGGAAGTGCACCTACAGACTCCTTATCAGCTATAGAGAGCAGGATATTTGTAGGACTGTTTCCGATAATATTTTTCTGATCTGCAAGTACCCAAGGCTCTACCTTTATACTCCAGTCAGCAAGAAATTCATCGATATTAGTAAGGTTTATTGCAGCAAGGTCAGGGATATACAGCATATTCTTGCCGTACTTTTCATCATTGTAGAGGAAGTCTCCGAGCTTGCTGATTATCTCTTCACTGAAATCGTTCATCGGCATAGGAAGAACGATCATATCATACTTTTCTGTATCGAGCTCATCTGTTGCTATATCGACATCTGTGCAAACATAGCCGTTCTTGGAAAGAAGCTCATTTTTGAGAGTAGATACCGGATCAGCGTAGTCATTTCTATAGATAGACTCGCCGTTCATAGTCTGCACGAAAGCGACATTAACGATATGTGAATCGATAACGTTCATGATATTTGATGTGATCGTGCTCTCGCCGGCAAATACAAGGGAGTATACACCGCTCTTTACAGTGCTCTGATCCGGCATGATCATATTCTGTATATCAGCTTCACTAAGAACTCTTACATTGTCGCCTGAGCTGAATACCATACTGCCCTTGGAGATTTCTCCGTTATAGTTCTTGCTATACTTTGAGATAGCATCAGGGTCTGTATTAAGATCGACGTATCTTACTGATATAGTGCCCTTACCGCTTCCCTGCTTTGAATACATTTCATACTTATCAAGTATTACAGGTATCATATCGTATGGGAACTCAATAGGCGGAGCTGTTTTTCCAGCCTGTGCAAACATTCTCTTAAACTGATACTCATAATAAGCTGACATATCAGTAAATGTTGTACGAGGCATAGTTATCAGTATCTCAACATCCTTATCAAGACCTTTGAGCACATCTATAGTCTCATCACTGAGATCATATCTCTTATCGGGAGTAAGATCTATTTTCATCGGAGTACGCTTATCCATAACTGATACCATGATATTTATGACAACTACTATAGCTACCACAAGTATCAATGTTATCATAGACATAGAGCCGTACTTCAATTGTTTTGCCATTGCGGACTTTTTACTGTTAACTGGTTCGGAAGCTTTATTTTCTTCCGTAATTTTATTCTGCATTGCTTACATACCTTCCTTTCCGTTATGGTCATCAGCTCCAGCGTCTCTTCTCTAAAACTCTTATTGTAAAGAAGTTAAAGAGGAAGGCTGTACTGATGAAGAAGAGTATGCTTGGAACGCTGAACACGCCCTTTGTGAACTCAACATATCTTGTGTGGAATGAAAATTCTGAAAGGAAACGCTGTATTTTATCTACGCTTATTTCCTTTATTGCAAAATGGAATACAGCAAAAACAACTCCGGCAGCTCCGGCACCTGAAGCGGTAGAGATCGCATAATTTCCTGAAACCACTGAAACGATACGATAAACTATAAAGAATGCCGCAGCCATTGCTGCTACCTTGACTATAGAATCGCTCTGTATCTTTTCAAGAAGAGTCTCATCATAGTAATAGAGGATGAGCATGATAACAAGGCTTACAACAGCTGATGTCATCTGATTTTCTGTAAGGGATGATACGAAAAGACCTATAGCAATGAAAGCTCCTCCGAGGATGAGCATTGCGAAATAGTTTCCGAGGAGAGTAGACCATACCACATCTCCAAGATAGCGTATTATAATTGCATACACAAAGATTATGCTCTCTGCAATAACGAAAAGTGTCATTGCGGCAAAATACTTACCGAGAACAAGTTCCCAAAGACTTATTGGAGCTGTAAGTATTCCCTGATCTGTTCTGTTTTTCTTTTCTTCACTGATAAGTCTCATAGTGAGGATAGGTACAAGAAAAACGAACATGATAAGCATTGATTCAAACATAGGCGATGTATCGGAAAGTCCGGATTCAATCACCTTATCGTAGAAATAGTAGCCTGAAACAGCATAAAAAACAGTCAGAAAAACATAGCCCAGACCGGATGTGAAGAATGAGCTCATTTCACGTCTGTAAATAGCACCCATTATTCCTCGCCTCCTTCATTATCTTTATCTGCGGCAGCTTCTTTTGCAGCTTCCATAGCAGCTTTTTCCTCTGCCTCAGTCATAAGGTTTATCCTTACAGGCTTTTTATCCTGAGCCTTTTTATCACTATCAGCATCGATTCCGTCGCCCATAGTGATCTTGAGGAAGATGTCCTCAAGAGTGAGGTCAGAGAGCTGAAGCATGAGAATGTTCCAGCCTTTTTCAGCACAGAGTTTGTTTATAGCTCTGCGGACATCGGTCTTGCCGTCAGTCTCTACATCATAGTCGTAGATACCTTTTTCACGCTCCATATCAGCACGTACATACTTGATGCCGTCGATCTTTCTGAGCTCTGAAACGATCTCTTCCTTATCGTCTTTGGAGTGGTTCTGACCTTCTATACGAAGAGTCATCTTATGTTCATTTGTGATATTCTTAGCGATATCGTCAGCAGTACCGTCAGCGGCAACAACACCCTTGTTGATAATTATTATCCTGTCACATACAGCCTGTATCTCCGGGAGAATATGTGAAGAAAGGATAACAGTATGTCTTTTACCGAGCTTCTTGATAAGTGATCTTATCTCGATTATCTGGTTAGGGTCAAGACCAACTGTAGGCTCATCAAGTATCAGCACAGGCGGATTATTTATAAGTGCCTGAGCAAGACCTACTCTCTGCTTATAACCTTTTGAGAGGTTCTTGATTATTCTGTGTCTTACATCGCTTATCTTGCAAAGGTCACAAACGTCTTTAAGGTGAGCTTTTCTTGGAAGCTTGCACTTTTTAAGGTCGAACATGAAGCTCAGGTAAGCGTCAACAGTCATGTCAAGATAAAGCGGCGGTATCTCAGGGAGATAGCCGATATTTGCCTTTGCTTTTTTTGGCTCTTCAAGAATATCTGCACCGTTTATGAGTACTTGTCCGGAAGTTGATGAGATATATCCGGTGAGCATATTCATAGTAGTTGACTTGCCCGCACCGTTAGGACCGAGGAAGCCGAGTATCTCGCCCTTCTCTACCTTGAAGCTTATATCATTTACAGCAAGTTTATCGCCGTATTTCTTAGTCAGATGTTTAACCTCTATCATTGGTGTTCCTCCTTTTAGAAGTTAAAATGAATATATTCAGAAATTACCTATATTATAGTAATTCCTGTATGTGACAGCATAGTGAAAGCGGACTGAATATTATATGTCAGTTTCAGCTGTCCGTATATCCTCAGTTATCTGAGCTTTAAGCTCATCAAGCGAGCTGAATTTCCGCTCGCTTCTTATAAAGCGTCTTATTCTTATTTCGAGGTATTCCCCGTAAAGTTCGCCGCTGTAACCGAGGATATGAGTTTCAGCAAGCGGTGAACGTTCTCCGGCTATGGTAGGCTTTACGCCTATATTTGTGACCGCTCTGTACTGCTGACCGTCTAAAATCAGCTCAGCGGAGTATACTCCGAATCGTGGCACGAGCTGTCCGTCAGCGAAAAGCTGATTCACAGTAGGGAAGTCGATAGTTCTTCCTATCTGATTGCCGTATACAGCCTCGCCGGAGACAGTATAAGGCTCACCGAGGAGCTCTTCTGCTTTATCCGGACGGCCCTCAGTGAGAAGTTCTCTTATGCGGCATGAGGAGATATTTTCTCCGTCAGCTTTTACGTCATCAGCCAGAACAGCAGTAAATCCGTACTTTTCACCGAGCTCCGACAGTTCATCTATCCCACATGAAGCGTTTCTGCCAAAGCGGAAATCACGTCCGCAGAATACATGAGCTGCTCTGAGTTTACCGGCAAGGATATTTTTAGCAAATTCTTCACCGGAAAGGCTTTTAAGTGACTGAAAGTCCTCGCTGAATACCTCTTCTATACCGAGCGAACATATCAGACGATGCTTATAGCTGTCGGTATATATATATTCTATGCTCCTGCCCTGTTTGCGGACAAGAGATGTATTATCAAAAGTGAATACTGCCGGTATGAAGCCGTTTTCCTTAAGCTCTGCCGGCTTTTTTATGACTGCCCTGTGTCCGAGATGAACTCCGTCAAAAAGTCCGAGGGCTACAGCCCGTTTCTGTTCCACGGTCTCACCCCATATTCTTTCCGACACGAAGTATACCGTTTTCACGGTCTGTTTCGGCAGTTCCGATAAATTTTCCGTCTGAACCGTATACCCTGTAAGTATCGTATTCACTGCTTATGCCTCTTACTCTTGCCATATCGAGCTTAACACCGTTGCGGTACATTCTTGTCTGAGCCTCGCCCAATCTGAGTTCAGGCAGAGTTATAAAGACACGGTCGATAGGGAGTATCAGCTCTTCGAGCCTGTTCTCATCCCGTGCCTGCTGTATCTCATCAAGTGTATGGCAATCGCTGAGTGTAAATCCTCCGGAGCTTGTCCTGACGAGAGAGGTCATAATACCTCCGCAGCCGAGCTTTTCACCGATATCGTGAATAATGGTGCGGATATAAGTACCCTTTCCGCAGTCTATTTCGATCTTTCCCTCACGGGTCACCGGATCGTACTCAGATATATTGAGCGAGTTTACCTCTATTTCACGGGGAGTACGCTCGACCTCTATTCCCTGTCTTGCAAGGTCATAGAGTCTCTTTCCGTTGACCTGAACTGCTGAATACATCGGCGGAAGCTGCATTATCTTACCTGTGAATTCGGGGAGCACAGCAAGCAGTTCTTCTCTGCTCACAGCCTTATCCGACACAGTTTTTACTTCTCCCCATATATCCTGAGTATCAGAAGTACAGCCAAGACGGAATCCGGCAAGGTAGCTTTTTGCGTTGACCGGCATAATATCGCAGGCTTTTGTCGCATTTCCCACAAAAACCGGAAGCACACCTGTTGCCATAGGGTCGAGAGTACCGCCGTGTCCGAGCCTTTTCATCTGCAATATTCCCCGGAGCTTTGCAACAACGTCAAAAGAGGTAAAGTCCTGCGGTTTATTGACACAAAGTATACCGTTCATCAGTTCAAGGCCCTTTCAACAGCTTCTATGAGCATTTTCTTAGCCGAGTCAAGGTCAGCATCAATAGTGCATCCGGCAGCTTTAGCGTGACCGCCTCCGCCTATGCTCTGACATATCTCAGATACATTAACATCGTTTGCAGAGCGGAATGAGCATTTGAACACACCGTCCTCACGCTGTCTCATAAGGATACCGACTTCTGTAGTTTCAAGCTGAATGGTTATCGGAGCAAAGCCTTCAAGCTCATCTATCTCGACACCCATGTCCTTCATCATGTCCTGAGTTATGGCAACTATAGCGAGTTTTCCGTCAAGATAGAGCTCCATAAGTTCAGCTATCTTGCCTTCGAGTCTCATTCTGCCCTCTGACTTTACATCGAACATATAGCGGTTTATCCTTGCGAAATTAATATCATATTTCCGCATCATCTCAGCAGCTATCTCATGAGCTCTCGGAGTGGTGCAGTCATACTTGAAGCAGCCTGAATCTGTAGCAATACCTGTATAAAGGCAGGTCGCACAGTGCTTTGTAATTGTTACGCCCATATATTTTGCAAGGTCGTAGATTATCTCGCAGGCAGCAGTGGCATCGGCTCTGAGCAGAGTTTTTTCAGCGTAATTTTTATTGGAGATATGGTGGTCTATACAGAGCTGTACTTTTCCGCCGTATATCTCCTCATATCTGCCCATGAGCTTTACGTCCGCAATATCGACAGCGATAATGGACTGCGGCTCGAAATCCTCTCCTGCACCGTTTTCAGTAAGGAAAGAATATCTTGCCGGAAAAACGTCATGGCACACTACTCTGCTGCGTACTCCGAGCTGTTCAAGAATATCTTTAAGACCGAATCCTGCACCTATACAGTCTCCGTCCGGACTGCGGTGAGTTATTATCACAGCGTCCTTGCAATTTCTGAGGAATTTCTCAGTTTCGCTGAAATCGACGAACATAATTATTCCTCCTCATTTTCTTCGCTGACTGCTCCGCTGTTGAGGTCATTGAGCTTACGGCTTATCTCTGCACTTCTTTCGATAGAATTATCAGCAACGAAAGTAAGCTCAGGAGACTTACGCATTTTCAGTCTGTGAAAGAGCTCCCTGCGAACGAATCCGGAGGCATTTTTCAGCCCCTTAACGGATTCTACAGTACGCTCCATGCCCTCAAAGCTTGAAACGTATATCTTGCAGTTTGACATATCTCCTGAAAGATCGGCTCTTACGATCGTCAGCATCTTGTCTATCCTCGGGTCTTTGAGTTCACGGAGGATAGCAGTCATTTCTCTTTTTATATCCTCAGCCATACGGCTGTTTTTAAAATTCGGCATTTTGTTCCTTTCTATCCGTTATATGAACGGTGGGTTAAATGTCAGTTATCAAAGATTGACAGTGAAGCTATTTGCATTTCCGTCGTTTTCATCTTCAGGATTTTCCGCTTCATCTGCTTCAGCATTTTCCTCTGTTGTATCTTCAGCTGTGTCCGGAGTCATTTCATCACTTACGGACTCTTCTTCGTCGTCTTCGCTGCTTTCATCAAAGAAGCCTCCGGCAAATACGGCTGAACTGAAAGCTTCGTCCTCGGCACTGTGACTGTAATCCGGTATATCGTCATCGCCCTCTTCGCCGTAATAAATATCGGCATAAAGACCGTAATCCGGTTCAAGTTCCACGTCTCTTACCGGTCTTTCGATACCCATAAGGTCATCTATAACTTCTTCTGGTTCTTCAAACGCACTGCACTGACCGAGAAGTATCTTTTTGACAGATTCAAAGAAGAAAATATCAATTGGTCCGAAATCGTCCCATGCCAGAGCTTCGTTGCAATATTGCAGCATATCTGCTGTACTCATTCTGCTGTTGTCCATTGTGATCTGACCCCCTTATTTTTATTTCCGTTTATCTTTTACAGGTAAGACAATTAGTCTTCCCTGTATTCCTCTACAGTATATGTCTCGAAGATATCGCCTTCCTTGACATCGCTGAACTTTTCAAGGCTGATACCGCACTCATATCCTTCTGCGACATCCTTTACATCGTCCTTGAAACGTTTAAGACCGGCGATCTTGTCATCAGCGATGATGATACCGTCACGAACTACACGCACCTGGCATCCTCTTGTTACCTTACCGCTGAGAACATAGCTTCCGGCAACCATACCAACGTTAGATATTTTGTATACCTGACGCACTTCAACTCTTCCGAGCTCAACATCTCTGAACTTAGGTGCGAGCATACCCTTCATAGCGGTAGATATTTCCTCGATAGCATCATAGATGATACGATACAGACGAATATCAACACCGTCACGGGCAGCATTTTCAGCTGCAACAGGGTCTGGTCTTACGTTGAAGCCTACGATGATAGCGTTTGATGCACTTGCGAGCATAACGTCGCTCTCCTTTACTGCACCAACAGCACCGTGGATAACTCTTACTCTTACTTCGTTATTTGAAAGCTTTTCAAGAGACTGCTTTACAGCTTCTACAGAACCCTGTACGTCAGCCTTTACTATAATAGGAAGCTCCTTGATCTCGCCCTCAGCGATCTGGCTGAACAGATTATCGAGAGTTACCTTGCGGTAAGCATTGAACTGCTCCTGTTTCTGCTCATGCTTTCTCTGGTCAACGAGTTCACGGGCAAGTCTCTCATCCTCAACAGCGTTGAAGATATCGCCTGCACTCGGAACTTCTGCAAGACCTGTTATCTCGACAGGTACAGAAGGACCTGCGGATTTTACAGTTCTGCCCTTATCGTTAGTCATTACACGAACTCTTCCTACAGCTGTTCCGGCAATGAGTACATCGCCCTGTTTAAGAGTACCATTCTGTACGAGAAGTGTAGCGATAGGACCTCTGCCCTTATCAAGACGAGCCTCGATAACAGTACCCTTTGCAAGTCTGTCAGGATTAGCTTTAAGCTCCTTGACTTCTGCAACGAGGAGAACGTTTTCGAGAAGTTCATCAATACCCTCGCCGGTTTTAGCGGATACAGGAACACAGATAACGTCACCGCCCCAGTCCTCGCAAACGAGGTCGTACTTTGTGAGTTCTTCCTTGATACGGTCAGGGTTAGCACCCTCCTTATCCATTTTGTTGATAGCAACGATTATGGAAACTCCGGCAGCCTTAGCGTGGTTGATAGACTCAACAGTCTGAGGCATGATACCGTCATCAGCGGCAACTACGAGGATAGCGATATCAGTGATATTAGCACCTCTTGCTCTCATAGAAGTGAAAGCTTCGTGTCCCGGAGTATCGAGGAAAGTGATGTCCTGTCCGTTGATATTTACCTGATAAGCACCGATATGCTGTGTGATACCGCCTGCTTCTCCGGAGGCAACGTGAGCATCTCTGATACGGTCGAGTATAGAAGTCTTACCGTGGTCAACGTGTCCCATAACAACAACTACAGGGCAGCGTGGCTGGAGGTTTGTATCGTCGTCATCAGTATCATCGATAAGACGCTCCTCGATAGTTACGATAACTTCCTTTTCAACCTTTGCACCCATCTCGTCAGCAACGAGAGAAGCTGTATCGAAGTCTATTTCCTGATTGATAGAAGCCATTACACCGAGCTTCATGAGCTGCTTGATGACCTCTGTAGCAGTTGCTTTAAGACGAGTAGCAAGCTCACCTACGGTAATGCTGTCAGGGATGAGGACCTTGAGCTGCTGTTTTCTTGCACGCTCAAGCTCAAGTCTCTTGAGCTTTTCAGCCTCGCTCTCTTTCTTGGAGAACTGCTGACGGTTTCTCTGAGCTGACTTCTGATTTATCTTCTGCTTCTTTGAAGAATAGTTATCATTCTTATGCTTATTGGAAGTAGCCATCTGATCGTATCTTTCGTTGTACTTATCGAGATCGACATAGCTTCCTCTTGTATCTACTGTTCTACGCTGAGTAGAGGTCTGAGCAGTTTCAGAGCTGAATGAAGCGTTGAACTTTGTACGCTCACCTCTGTCCTGAGCCTTTGCCTGCTCCTTTTTCTTTTCCTGCTTCTTTGACTTTTTGTCGGAAGGCTTAGGAGCAGCCGGCTTTGGAGCTTCCTGTTTTGGTTCCGGCTTAGTCTCGGCTGGCTTTGGAGCTTCCTGCTTTGGCTCCGGCTTAGTCTCAGCCGGCTTTGGAGCTTCCTGCTTTGGTTCCGGCTTCTTCTCGACCGGCTTCGGAGCTTCCTGCTTTGGTTCCGGCTTCTTCTCGACCGACTTCGGAGCTTCCTGCTTTGGCTCAGGCTTCTTCTCGACCGGCTTTGGAGCTTCCTTCTTAGGCTCAGGCTTCTTCTCGACCGGCTTCGGAGCTTCCTTTTTAGGCTCAGGCTTCTTCTCTACCGGCTTCGGAGCTTCCTTCTTAGGCTCCGGTTTCTTCTCAGCAGCCTTAGGAGCTTCCTGCTTAGCAGGCTTTGGATCGTTTGCAGAAGCAAAGTATTCGTCGAATGAATTTACCTCATGAAGTTTTGTATAGTGTTCGAGCAGTGTGTTCATTTCGTCCTCAGTAAGTGAAGAACCTGATTTTTTCTTTGTATCACCTTTTTCAGCGAAGTAATCAATAAGTTCCTGTGAGGTAACGCTGAGATCTTTTGCAGCGTCGCTTAATTTTATCTTTTTTGCCATAGGCTGTATATACCTCCATTTAGTCCTGCCGTAAACATTTACGGCGTTTGTATTATTCCGATCTATATCAACACAGAAAGCTGTGATCAATGAGAAATAATTTTTTCAAAGCCGCCGGCAAAGCCCTTGTCGCAAACTGCCAGAACAGCAGTATCTTTTCCGCAGAGCCTTCCGATATCCGACTTTGTAAGTTCCGTTTTCAGAACGGGTAAATTATATTTTCCGCAGATAAATTCAGTCTCCTTGACTGTCTTATCCGAAGCGTCAGAAGCGGTCAGCACGCAGGCAGCCGTACCTTTTATAACAGCTTCCTTCATGCTGTCGAACCCTTTTACCGTCTTCCCTGCTTTAATACATATGCTGAGCAGGTCAGATGTTTTCCGTTTCTTTTCCGAGTTCATCAGCCATCACCTCATAAACGCTTTCCTCTATCTTGCACGAGAATGATTTCTCGAATCTTCTGCCTTTTCTCGCCTTTTCAAAGCAGGCTGTACTGCGGCATATATAAGCACCTCTGCCGGATTTTTTTCCGACAAAATCGAGACTTATTTCGCCCTCCGGAGACCTGACTACACGTATAAGCTCCTTTTTAGGCTTCATCTCGCCGCATCCGAGACACATTCTCATAGGTATTTTTTTTGGCTTCATGCTCATTCCTCTTCTGCCGGAGCGTTCTCCTCAGCAACAGGAGCTTCTGTTTCTTCAGCAGCTGCATCAGCAGTAACAGCCGGCTCTTCTGAGATGAGCTCAGGCTCTTCGTTTTCCTCAGCAGGAGCAGCAGATGTCTCAGGTGCTTTGAACTCAGGGCTGAGTTCAGGAGCTTCCTCATTAGTTACAGTATCGAACTGAGGCTTTATGTCGATCTTGAAGCCTGTGAGCTTAGCTGCGAGCTTTGCATTCTGACCCTTGTTGCCGATAGCAAGTGAGAGCTGATTGTTTGGCACGATAACAGTGCAGGTCTTTTCTTCAGCAGATGTAATAACAGTCTTTAAAACTTCTGCCGGAGCAAGAGCTCTTGCAATGAATTCCTCAGTAACTTCGCTCCAAGGGATGATGTCTATCTTTTCACCGCTGAGCTCATTTACTACTGCTGTTATTCTTGAACGCTTTGCACCTATGCAGGCACCAACTGCGTCAACGTTAGGGTCTTTTGACCATACAGCTATCTTAGTTCTTGAACCAGCCTCACGGGAGATAGATTTTACTTCTACAGTGCCGTCGTATATCTCAGGGACCTCGATCTCAAAGAGTCTCTTTACGAGGTCTTTGTGAGTACGTGATATTTTAACGATAGGCTTTCTTGTCTTGCCAACGATACCTGTGATGTATACCTTTACGCTCTGACCTTCCTGAAGGACTTCGCCCGGTATCTGCTCATTTCTGAAGAGGTAGAGCTCTGTGCCCTGATAATCAACAGTAACAGTGCCTCTGCCCGGCTCTATCTGAGAAACCTTAGCAGTGATGCACTCATGCTCCTTAGACTCAAAGCGGTTGAGCATCTGCTCACGGTTGATCTCTCTGAGGTCGCCCTTTATGGACTGCTTTGCGGAAAGAGCTGCCATACGTCCGAGCTTTGAAATATCTATTTCCTTGAGGATAGTACCGCCGACATAAGCGTTAGGATCGATAGTCTTTGCAACATCGATATTTACCTCGTTCTCATCGATAGGATAATCGTCGATGACTTCCTGAACGATATACATCTCGAACTTCTTAGTTACAGGGTCTATCTCAACACGGATATTCTCCTCGCTGTGCGGATAAGCCTTTCTTGCAGCCTTGAGCATTGCGGACTTTACCTTCTCTATAAGCAGAGCTGTCTCTACGCTGTTTTCCTCTCCAAGGGATTCAAGTGCCTTGAAAAAGTCATTATTCTTGTTCATTTCTGTTTATTCCTCCAGTATATTTGGTTTAGAACTTTTTATTCAAATTCCATATAAAGCTTAACGAAAGCTATGTCAGCGAGAGGGAACTTCTTTTCCTCACTGTTTTCGGTAATTACCGAAACGCCGTCCTTATCAGCTGACACAAGTTCAGCGGTGATCTCCTTTTCACCGTCTATTGCTCTTATGAAGCGTATCCTTACTTTATCACCCTGACACACTTCAAAGTGCTCCTCTTTAAGAAGCTCTCTTTCCAGACCTGCTGAACCTACCTCCAGCATATAGCTCTGAGGTATAGGATCTTTTTCATCGAGTATCTGGTTTATCGGAGCAGTTGCTCTTTCACAGTCATCAATACTTATGCCCTCGTCCTGATCTATGAAGACCCGGAGATACCACATCGCACCCTCTTTTTCATAGCAGACATCCCAAAGGTAGTAACCAAGCTCATCAGTGATAGGCTTTATAAGGTCGTAAACCTTCTGTTCAGTACCGCCGAACTTTTTGAATTTCAATTGATCTGCGTCTCCTTTCGATAAATCGCAATAGTCCATATATAAACGAAAGACCGGAAGGTTCCGGTCTTTAGCTTAAACTATCATCATAAATATTATATCACTGGTTTCCGGAAAAATCAAGTGTTTTGAGAAAATTTTTTCCGGAAATTTTCGATCATACATACGATCATACATATTTCATGGTTCAGAATATTAATGTATATTCAATATTATCAGAATTATGCCGCCATTTCAACAAGTATGCAGGGTTTGTTTTATACAAGAGGTAGAATTTGTACAAATGTGCGGTCACCCCCTTGAAAGTATTTTGAATACATGATATAATAAAGGTAATATTTTGCTATCGGGCAGGCATCCGGCACAATCCGCCCCTTAGCGGCAAAGGAGAATGAATTAATTATGCAGTACGGACACTTTGACCTTGAAAACAAAGAGTATGTGATCACTGACCCCGCAACTCCCGCTCCATGGGCAAATTATCTCGGCGACCCGGAATACGGTGCTATGATCTCTAACAACGCTGCCGGATACAGCTTCGTAAAATCAGGAGCTAACGGACGTATCTCACGTTTCCGCTTTAACTCCGATATGGCTCTTCCAGGACGCTATATCTACATCCGTGATAATGACGACGCTGATTACTGGTCTGCTTCATGGCAGCCTGTAGGCAAGCCTCTCGACCAGTATAAGTCCGAGTGCCGCCACGGTACAGCTTATACTGTTATATCCGCTGAGTATAAAAATATAAAGTCTGAAACAACTTACTATGTTCCTTACGGCAAGACCTATGAGGTATGGCGTACTAAGATAACAAATAATTCAGACAAGGAAAGAAAGCTCTCTGTATTCGGTTTTGTTGAATTCACCAACGAACCTAACTATGAACAGGATCAGGTAAATCTTCAGTATACCCTCTTCATCACTCGCACAAGCTTTGAAGAAAACAGAATCATCCAGCACATGAACGAGAATACCGGCTTCGATGAAACCGGCTCAAACAATAAAGAGCGTTTCTTCGGTATGGTAGGTCAGCCTATATCTGCTTATAACGGTTCTCTCAGCAGCTTTATCGGTCCTTACAGAACTTTCTCAAACCCTATCGCTGTTGAAAAGGGCAAATGCGATAACGTTATGAACTTCAACTCCAATTCCTGCGGTGCTCTCCAGAGCGATATAACTCTCAAACCGGGCGAGACTAAGGAATTCATCTATATCATGGGTCAGCGTAACAGTGCAGAAGCTGCTGCTATACTCGACGAGTATAAGGCTGACGGAAAAGTTGATGCAGAAGTTAAACAGCTCAAAGACTACTGGCATGGTCAGCTCTCAAACTTCCAGATAGAGACTCCTTCACCAGAGTTCAACAACATGATAAACGTATGGAACGCTTACCAGTGCTTTATCACATTCATCTGGTCAAGAGCTGCTTCATTCATATACTGCGGACTCCGCAACGGCTACGGCTACCGTGATACAGTTCAGGATATACAGGGTATCATCCACCTTGACCCTGAAATGGCTGCTGAAAAGATACGCTTCATGCTCTCCGCTCAGGTAAGCAACGGCGGCGGACTCCCACTTGTTAAGTTCGATCACAATGCAGGTCACGAGACTTGTCCTGACGAAAACGATGAGCACAGTGTTTATGCTAAAGAAACAGGTCACCCTTCTTATCGTGCTGATGATGCACTCTGGCTCTTCCCGACTATCATGAAGTACCTCGGTGAAAGCGGAAACAAGGGCTTCCTTGACGAAGTTATCACTTACGCTGAAGAAGGCGGCGGTGAAGCTACTGTATACGAGCATCTCAAGAATGCTATCCGCTTCTCTATGGAGCGTCTGGGCAGTCACGATATGCCTGCCGGTCTCCACGCTGACTGGAACGACTGTCTCCGTCTCGGAGCTCAGGGCGAATCTACTTTCGTTGCATTCCAGCTCTACTACGCTATGAACGTTATGCATGAACTCGCAGTTCTTCGCAGCGATAACGATTATATCAAGTACCTCGATGAAGCTAAGTCCAAGCTCGCAGCTGCACTCGATAAGTGCTGGGATGAGGACAGATTCATCCGTGGTATCCGTGAGGACGGCGTTGTAGTTGGTGCAAAGAAAGACCCTGAAGCTAATATGTGGCTCAACCCACAGAGCTGGTCAGTGATCTCACGCTTTGCTTCTGAAGATCAGGCTGAAAAGGCTATGAACAGCGTTCACGATATACTCAATACACCTTACGGTGCTAAGCTTCTCGATCCGCCATATAAGTACCACCACTTCGAGGGTGCTCTCATGCAGGTATTCAACCTCGATACAAAGGAAAACGGCGGTATCTTCTCACAGTCACAGGGCTGGCTCATTCTTGCAGAAGCTCTTCTCGGTCACGGCGATCGTGCTTTTGAGTACTTCCTCGAAAGCTCACCTGCTGCTATGAACGATAAGGCTGAGATAAGAGTTATGGAACCTTATGTTCACGGTCAGTTCACTGAGTCTAAGGCTTCTCCTTACGAGGGACGCTCACACGTTCACTGGCTCACCGGTACAGCTTCAACTGTTATGGTCGGCTGCGTAGAGGGTATCTGCGGTATGAGACCTGACCTCGGCGGACTCCTTATCGATCCTTCTATCCCTTCTTCATGGGACGGTTTCAAGATCACTAAGAACTTCCGTGGAAAGAAACTCAATATCACTTTCGATAACTCTGCTCACGTACAGAGCGGTGTAAAGAGCGTTACTCTCAACGGTGAAAAACTTGAGAAAAATTACGTTCCTGCTGATAAGCTCGCTGATACAAACGAGATAATCGTTGTTCTTGGATAAGATAATAAAATATGAAAGCCGGACCAAAAGTCCGGCTTTTATAGTGTCGAAAAACTATAAAATAAAAGGATAACCATAATAATGGGATTCCAAAGGGATTATTATCCCTTTGGTCAGGTCAAGGGCTGACAGCCCTTGTGGGGTGTGGGGCAAAGCCCCGCATATAGCTGTAAAACGCTCCGCAAGGGGTGAATTCAAAAACAGTCCGGTGGACTGTTTTT
>JAFYGE010000002.1 GCA_017543335.1 Ruminococcus sp. | reverse complement strand
GTGTCTCTGAAAATCCAATCGTTAGTGTACCTATTTTTCCATCAACAAAATGTAACGGGAAGTATACAAATCTTGCAATAACTACAAGGCATATGTATACAAGAAGCATCTGTAGTTCTCGTTTTACCGAAAACTTCTTGAATCTGATCGCAATTATGAATCGCACAATTATCCAAATGAGAGTTATAAAAAAAAACATCTGTAGATAGGAAATCTCAATCATAGTCACTGCCTCATCCTTTCTTTAGCAGATAGCTTGATAAATTCCGATTTATTTTAGTAACAAGTATATCACATAATTGCCGCACTGTCAATAGAAACGCCATATTACTTCTGACCTCATATCAGAAATACTATGGCATAAAACTTCTATATCAGCATCGCTCATAAGAGCAGCCTTTCTTTATTATACACCGTTCTGTGAAATTACGATCAGAATAGAATGTAATTATTACTCTCTATGTACGTCTTGCAGCTTACAAAATGAACATTCCAAGCAAGAAGCATTAACGTCAGCGTTTGATTTTCATATTTTACATTCCTGCACTTTTTGCCGCTTCTCTTTCAATATGAGTTTCAAGATCAGCAAATCTGGTCGGGATAGGTATATGACTTTCCTTATCGGTCAGCTTCAGAGCAAGGGAACAGGCTGTATCAAGAGATATATTGTTGCCGACTGATATGAATATCGGCTTCACATCCTTATGTGTCCTCAAAGCTCTGCCGTAAACTTCTCCGTCTATAACGATATCAGTGTAGCTTCCGGCTTCGTTTTGCGGCTCTGTATAATCAGTCTTTTTATCGACACGGAAATACGTCTTTGCAATACCGATAGTTGGCTTATTCAGATAAAATGACGAATGAGTTGCAATGCCCATGTGTCTTGGATGAAGGTATCCATTTCCGTCGAATATGTAAATATCAGGAACATTATCCAGCATCTTCGCAGTCTTCAGAATGAGCGGAAGTTCCCTGAAAGCAAGGAATCCCGGCATATATGGCACTTCGATCTTACCGCTGCAATGTCTTTTTTCAACAATCTCATGAGTGTCTATATCAATCACCACAATGCAGCAAACCGCAAATTCATCGTCACCGTTTTTCCAGTATGCAAGGTCAACGCCTGCGACAAGTCTGAGCGAACAAGGATCAAAAGTATCAGAAGTAACTATCCTGTCCCGCAGTTCATTTTGTTCCTTCAGAAATTGCTCCTGCATTTCACTTGTTGTCATATAGCTCCCCCTTTATATACTAAAGTATGTATAGATTATACCCTATCTCCATGAAAAAATCAAGGGTTGACTGCGTTTAAAAGAAAATTGTTACTGTCGTCATAGACATAAATTCAACTCTTCTTTATATCGTTCTTATTAAACGCTGTATCATCGGATCCGGAAAATGAACTTAGATCAAGTTGAGCCGCCATGTCCTGCATCAAGGATAATGACCGGAGTTTCCTCGAATTGTCCGACTGATACCGGAATCGCCTTGTCGTTAGCCTTTTGAGAGAGATGAGCTCCGGCCATAACAGCAAACAAGCTGCAAATCGAAAGTATCCCACCGCTTATCAGTTTCCTCTTTATTTTCATAATAGCATACTCCTTTGAATTTTTGTACATTTTATGCAGAAAAAGATATAAGTATGCTGACAGAGTGACGGATAACATTTTGAAAGTGACTGCGAGAACTTTTAAAATTATATTGCTCCCCAACCAAACCTTGCCAAAATGCAAAGTTTAATTTGGGGAGCAATAGCAAATTAAGAACAATTAATCATCATTTATTCTGAGCTGCTTCTCTGCGTTTGTTATCAGCTTCTACGGAGCATTTCCACGCTCTGCCTATTCCTTTTTTTGACCTCACGCTGCTTACAGCACATCCTACAGCCTCATAAAGAACTTCTGTACCGCAGCAGTCAGCGTGATAATCAACAGCATTTTCAGCTTTTATGCCAATCGACCCGGCTGTTTCCGCAGCATCTATATTAGCTCCGAGGAAGATAAAGTCCCAGCCTTTTTCTTTCTGAGCTTTTTCTATCAGCCTTTTTACTTCCTTATGAGTGTATTTTCTGCTTGCATTCTCCATTCCGTCAGTTGTTATGACGAATAATGTTTTTTCGGGAACATCCTCCGCTCTTGCATATTTATGGATATTTGAAATATGACGGACAGCATCCCCTACTGCATCAAGAAGAGCAGTACATCCTGCCGGAACATACTCCTTATTAGTAAGCTCCGGAACATCATTGATATTTATGCGGTCGTGAATTACTTTTGAATCATTGCTGAAAAAAACGGTAGAAACGAAAGCTTCACCTTCTTCATTTTTCTGTTTTGCAATAAGTGAATTGAATCCGCCGATAGTATCAGCAGTAAGTCCGCTCATAGAGCCGCTCTCGTCAAGGATGAATACGAGTTCAGTCAAATTCTTTTTCATAATAATACCTCCGTTTTGATGTTATTTCGGAACCGTTTTAACGTTTCCTTTACTGTAATTACAGTATAAATCATTACGGAGGTGTTTTGGTCGCTTTAAAAGCGACAAATCATGAACCTATAAGACTCTGGTCGAATGCGAACAGAGCTTCATTGATTTCGTATATATTATAATTGCTGTGCTCAATAAAATAGCGGATTATAAGGTCAAATTTCAGACTTCCGGAAAGAGCAAAGCCTGCTTTTTCCAAAAGAGCTTCTGTTTCGCTCAGGTCAAGTTCGAGAGCTATAGCAAACGCAACAGCTGTCTGCTTTTTTGGTTTGTAGTTTTTATCACTGCGTATCTTGGAAAAAAGCTTGCGGTCGATATTAGCCTTTTTGTATGTCTCTACATCTGTCATTCCCTTTTCATCTATGAGTCTGAGCAGTGATTCGGAGAAAGATTCGTCATGAGAATCAAGCAGTCCTTCAAGCTCTGCATTTGCTTCAAAACAGAAGTCGGCTGATTCTTCGGGAGGTGCAGCAGCACTTTCTTTTTTTCTGCCTAATAGACCGCTGAGTTTCCCTTTTGGCTTTGATCCGACAAACTGTCCCATTTCGGCAGCCATAGTAATACTTCTGTTTCTTATATCACGTTTTGCACATTCTCTTGCATATGCATCGCTTATATACTGCCTTATCTCGCCGACAATGCCTGAGCTTACCTCAAATGAATCCCTGTCGAATATTACAAGGATTATCTCCATGTCATTTTCTTCAAGGAATCTTCTGAATTCCGAAACAGCAGCATCAAGTGCTTTATCCTTCGGATAGCCGTATATACCTGATGATATAAGCGGAAAAGCTACGGTTTCGCAGTCATTTGCCTTTGCGATCTCAAGTGAATTCTTATAACATGAACGCAAAAGTTCTTCTTCTCCACGATCTCCGCCGTGCCATACCGGTCCAACAGTATGTATGATATATTTACAATCAAGTGAATAACCCTTTGTGAGTTTGGCTTCACCTGTTTTACAGCCTCCGAGAGTTCTGCACTCCTTTAGAAGTTCCGGACCTGCTGCATGATGTATAGCACCGTCAACTCCTCCGCCGCCGAGCAACGATGAATTTGCAGCATTAACTATCGCATCAGCCTTGACCTTTGTTATATCGTTTCTGATGATCCTGAAAGGCATACAGTCAACCTCCTTTATGCGGTATTTCCTTTAATTAATCACATTATATCATAAAAGCGAAGCGTTATGATATAATTGCCCGATTGCAGGGAGCAGATCAGCGATCTGCGTATCTGCAAGGGCTTTGAAATTATTTATAATGAATGCTTTTGCATTCATTATATCATAACTGCTGCCGATTTTCAATACTTATCAAAATATCTTGTATCCGGAAACTCTGATACGACAGCTCCGCAATACTAAAGGGAGCACCTCTAATGATGCTCCCTTACTTGATATTATTGCTTTATACTCTCAGAGAGTACTTCTTTCGTGTGTGTGCGGTCAGCAATTCTGACATCATCACCACGGACAAGTGATTTTTCCGACTTTCCATGAGCCGTCAGGCTGTATCACAACTGAGAACAGTAATTTTTCGGTCCATGTTGTATTACCACCAAACTCAACTTCACTGTAATTATTGTTGACTGTGAAGAATATCTCGTCATCTTTCTGATAAAGAACGTCAGATAATTCTGTACTCTGGAATAAAATATTTGAACCTTTTCCGCTCGGCCGCATATATACGTGACCGTCCTTTTCAAAAACATAATTACTTTTTCTTATATCATTCTCTGGATAACGGTCGCTGAAAAATTCATGATACATATCGTTTATCTCATCGATACTGTTTACATTTTTTATGAGCCAGCCTGCACTGCCATCTTCAAATTGCTGAGCAATACCTTCAGCTATTTCAAGATTTAAGCAGCCTTCCGGACCAAAATTATAATAATATTTCAGAGCTTTATCATAGAATTCCTTTGCCTTGTTAAAAACTTCTTCTTTATTTGCAGGCATTTTATCGGTATAATTCTCCGGAGATATCTTTGCCCAGACATTATCTGATATTCTTGCCAAATCTTCTACAAGACTTTCGGATATTCTATATTTGCTATACTGTTCAATATAAGCCGTGCCGTCATTGTATATGTTTAAGTTTAGCTCACTATTATGTGCAAAGAACCTGAGTTTATAAATACATTCTCCTGTTACAGTTTCATCGGGAAGTTTCTCCCATGAAGCTGAGGTCAATGCGTTTACAAACTCTTTTTCATCAGTCTCATCCATAGGAGTTATTACGCCAATTTCGTCTTTGCGGCTGATAAAAGAATTATTTGGTATTTCGTGAGTGAACCATTCATCCGGCAGCATCTGTGATGTTATTTTTTCTTCTGCCTCTCTGAATGCAGAATACAGTGTCACGTCGTCATCAGTGGATGTAGAATAAATCTCTGTTGTCATCTCACCGCTAACTATGTCCTCATATTTCAGAACAATGTAGTCATTAGAGTAAATATCATAGCTATAGATATACTTATCATCCGAACATCTGAAAGAGGCAGTTACAATATATTCACCAGTTGGGATATCTGTTCTTTTATTCCATTTAACTTTGCCGAACGCTTCAATAAGTTCCGGAACATTTTCGCATGAAAAGGCAGTTTTTTCGTCCCATTCGCCTGTAAAGAAACTGCATTTATTGGTCGGCACTTTTACAGTTTTGTTTAAAGGCGGGAAGTAAACCTCTGACATATCATCATTTTTTTCTGCATTCGTCACAGGTTCAGTATTTATCTCAGGTTCTGTCGTCACTTCCGGTTCTGTAGCATCCTGCCATATCATATCAATGTCATCAACTGAATCAGAGTCGAGCGATATAAGCTTATCGCCGGATTCAGGCTCATACTTGAGAGCCTGATATATCACATTCTGAGTCTCATCGTCGATCTGATATCTTTCCTCATTACTGTTGCTGCTGTAATATATAGTACCGTCTGTGCAGACGATCAGCGAGAATGTTTCATCACCTTTTTTGAAATATATTATCTGACGCTCGCCGTCAGGTACCGGAGTATCTGCTGATAGCTCATTCCATTCTGCGTTGTTAAGTGCCTCTGTGAGAGCAAGTTTTTTATCTGTACCCGGTTCAAATACAGAAGGAGCTGTTGCTGTGGACATTATCCTTACACGGAAGTCCGAAAGGTCTCCGAAAGGAGATGTACTCGCTTCTATTTCAGAATTAACTATTTTATGATCGCCTTTGTTTCTGGTCAGCATTACTCCTCCGGCTGTAACACCGGTCACTATCAGGAGAGCTGCTGCCACAGCTGTAAACTTATGCCATTTCGGTTTGCGGTATATCTCTACGCCTGAGACTTCTGTCTCTTTATTATATTCTCTTTCATTAGTTCTGCTGTTATATATTTTTCTGCTCATTGCAAACATTCTCTCCTTTGCTTCATCGGAAGAAGGACAGTCTGCCGCAATTTTTCTTATTGTATCATCATCGGCATTTTCAAGCACCCTAAGATCAATATCCTTATCGTTCATAACTGTACCTCCTTAAAGTGAAATGTTCATTTCGGTGAGCTTTTCCTTCAGCTTTTTAAGTGCACGGCTGCATCTTGTCCGGACAGCTTCGGGAGTTAGTGACAGTTGCTCAGCTATCTCTCGTGAGCTTCGCATGAAGAAGTATTTATGTAGTATTATAGTAGAATCCGGTTCTCCGAGACGCTCTATACATTTTATAAGATTTCCTCTCAGTTCCTTTTTTTCAATGGTATCTTCGGTGTTGTCGGGAGCTTCAAATTGTTCAGCTTCCTCATCGTCAATGGATATCCTGCCAAAACTTTTTTTGGTCAGTCTTCTGTATACGTCAGCTGATTTTCTTCTCGCTACCGCACCTATAAATCCCGATATATCGCCGCTCAGTTCTTTTTTATCATCGTAGTACATATACACATCTGCAAATATGTCACCCACACATTCCTCTATATCCTCACGGCTTGCACAGCTTCGCAGTCTGCTGAAAACTATCGTGTATACATAGTTGAAGTATTCATCGAACAGCATTCGCTGAGCTTTTTCCAAGGAGCTTTTTGAAATTTTACGAAATTCATCATGTGTCATAATCTCACCTTCTTTTCTATAAAAAGCTTACCGGCGGCTTTCACTTTATCTATTCCGCTTTTCAGCTGCAAGTGTTACAGTTTTAATATTATTTTTTTATTTTAATTATTTTCACTTCAAAGTCTAAATTAATTATACAGCAGTCAGATATCAAAATCAAGAAATATCATCTGAACTCTCATAAATTTCCGATTACCTATAGTGTTGAAAATATTTGAAAACATAAAAAAGAATTTGCTCTTTAAAGTTATGGTGCTTTTTGTGTTATTTGTTGCATTTATTCCGAGTTTGTGTTATAATACTATAAAGTCTCCACAGTCAGCAAGACTGCTGAGATCATTATAACCAAAGGAGTGACTGTATGAGCGAGTTTTTCAAAGGTATCGGAAAGATACCATATGAGGGCAAAAATTCTACAAATCCCCTCGCATTCAAATATTATGATCCTGATGAAGTGATCGCAGGTAAACCTATGCGTGAACACCTTAAATTTGCACTTTCATGGTGGCATACAATGGGCGGCGACGGAACTGATATGTTCGGTGTCGGTACTGCCGATAAGACGTGGGGCGAGTGTACTTCCGAATCAAGAGCTAAAGCCAAAGTCGATGCCGCTTTTGAAATAATGGACAAACTCTCGATAGACTACTTCTGCTTCCATGACCGTGACCTTTCTCCGGAATACGGAAGTCTCTCAGAAACAAACGCTAAGCTGGACGAAATAACTGACTATATCAAGGAAAAACAGTCTCAGACAGGCAAAAAGCTCCTATGGGGAACTGCAAAGTGCTTTGAGCATCCAAGATATATGCACGGTGCAGGAACTTCACCGTCCGCTGACGTTTTTGCGTTCACAGCCGCACAGATAAAAAAAGCTATAGAAGCTACAGTAAAACTCGGCGGTAACGGCTACGTTTTCTGGGGCGGACGTGAGGGTTATGAAACACTCCTCAACACCAATACTGCCCTTGAACTCGACAATATGGCACGACTTATGAAAATGGCTGTCAAATACGCTCGTTCTATCGGATATACCGGCGACTTCTACATCGAGCCGAAACCTAAAGAGCCTACAAAGCATCAGTACGATTTCGACACTGCAACAGTCCTCGGTTTTTTACGCAAATACGGTCTTGAAAACGACTTCAAAATGAACATCGAAGCTAACCACGCAACTCTGGCTCAGCACACTTTCCAGCATGAACTCAGAATGGCTCGTGATAACAACGCTTTCGGCTCTATCGACGCTAATCAGGGAGATACTCTACTCGGCTGGGACACCGACCAGTTCCCTACAAATGTCTACGACGCTGCACTTTGTATGTACGAAGTGCTGAAAGCCGGAGGTTTCACAAACGGCGGACTTAATTTTGATGCAAAAGCTCGTCGTGGTTCATATACTCCGGAAGATATATTCCTCAGCTATATTGCCGGTATGGACACATTTGCTCTCGGCTTGCGTATAGCTATAAAGATGATCGAGGACGGAAGGATAGATAAGTTTGTCGAGGAAAGATATTCCTCATGGAATACAGGTATCGGAAAGGACATCATCGACGGTAAGGTCGGATTTGAAGAGCTCAAAAAATACGCACTTGAAAAGGGCGAAGTCACTGACTCTCTCGGCAGCGGAAGACAGGAAATGCTCGAATCCATAATGAATAATATAATGTTCAGTCTGTAAAATCAAGCTTCCGGACACGTTACCTATGAGCGGTGAGGTGTTCGGGGGTATTGTATATGCTGCAAATTTTAAGGAGTACAATATGAAATTAACACTTGGTAAACTTGAAAAAATAGAGGATCTTCGTTCAGTATGGGAAAATGAAGCAACAGATTTTACAGTTTGGCTCGCTAAAGATGAAAATCTTTCTCTTCTTGGAGATACTCTTGGAATTGATATTGAATTGATAGGGAGAGAGGAAGCCGCAGGAGCTTTTTCAATAGATATTCTTGCAGAAGAATCCGGAACAGGAAGAAAAATTGTAATAGAAAATCAACTTGAACCAACTAATCACGACCATTTAGGCAAGATAATAACCTATGCTTCTGTAAAAAATGCTGAAATCATAATATGGATAGTAAAAAAAGCTCGTGATGAACATAAACAAGCGATAGAATGGCTTAATGAAAAAACAGATGAAAATATCGGTTTTTATTTACTTGAAATAGAACTATGGAAAATAGGTGATTCACAGGTTGCACCTAAATTCAGCATTATTGTTGCACCTAACGATTTTGTAAAAAACGATAAAGCCATAACAATTGGCGAAAATACTGGAAATAAAGCCTTTTATCTGGAATATTGGGAAAATTTTTCAAATTATCTAAAAGAAAATTATAACAAGTATTTCTTTAGCACATCAAAAATATTACCAAGGCGGGGAATAGGTATAAAATTTAAGAAAAGCAAAGTTATTCTTTGGGTATCAATTAGTTTACAAAAGAAACAAGTCAGGTCACTAATATATTTCAATTCTAAAGAACATGAAGATTATTTTAATATGAAAGAACATAAAAAGCATATAGATTCATGTTTTAGTGAAAGCGAAGAAGTACAATGGCGTGAAGATAAAAATATGTCTCTAATTGTTAAGAAGCAAATGAATCCTTCAGATACCGAAGATTGGGAGAATCAATTTTTATGGTTAGTTGATTCATGTAATAAATTAAGACAAATATTAGAGGATTATCGGGAGTGAGATAATGTCATATTTAATAGGTGTAGACTGCGGAACAAGCGGTACTAAAACAGTTCTATTTGACGAAAAAGGTACAGTAATTGCTTCAAAAACAATAGAATATCCAATGTATCAGCCTAAAAACGGTTATGCTGAACAGGAGCCGAAAGACTGGGCTGACGCTATGATAGATACTATAAAATCAGTAATGAATACAAGCGGTGTCAGTCGTGATGATGTAAAAGGTATCGGAATATCGGGACAAATGCACGGACTTGTTTTGCTCGATAAGGATAATAATGTACTCCGTAGAAGCATTATATGGTGCGACCAGAGAACTGCGGCAGAAGTCGAGGAAATGGATCGCATAGTCGGTCGTGACAGACTTGTTGAAATAACAGCTAATCCTGCACTCACAGGCTGGACGGCAGCTAAAATACTATGGGTAAAGAATAACGAACCTGATATCTATTCCAAAATTGCTCACATACTTCTGCCAAAGGACTACCTCAGATTTATCCTGACAGGTGAATACGCAACAGAAGTCAGCGATGCATCCGGAATGCAGCTGCTTGATGTACCTCGCAGATGCTGGTCGGACGAGCTGCTTTCTGCTTTTGAAATAGATAAAAACTGGCTTGGCAAGGTCTATGAATCCTGTGAAGTGACCGGTCAGCTGACAAAGAAAATGGCAAATGAACTCGGACTTTCCGAGAAAACAATAGTAGTCGGCGGTGCGGGAGATAATGCCGCTGCGGCAGTTGGTACAGGAGTGGTCGAAGACGGAAAAGCATTCACTACAATAGGTACGTCCGGTGTAGTATTTGCTCATACATCTGAAATATCGATCGATAAACTCGGAAGGGTACATACTTGCTGTGCAGCAGTACCTAATACATGGCACCTCATGGGAGTAACTCAGGGAGCTGGTCTTTCACTAAAATGGTTCAGGGATAATTTCTGCATGACCGAAAAAGAAACTGCCAGACTTATGGGTACAGATGAATACTGCCTTATGGATAAGGCTGCCGAAAAAGTAAGCATCGGAGCTGATAAGCTATTATATTTGCCTTATCTTATGGGTGAGCGTACACCTCATCTTGACCCCGATGCAAGAGGTGTTTTCTTTGGATTGTCCGCAAAACATAACAGGAGCAATATGCTCCGAGCTGTCATGGAGGGAGTAACTTATTCGCTCCGTGACTGTATAGAGGTTTTCCGTGAGATGAATGTTAAGGTTAACGACATGATGGCTTGCGGAGGCGGAGGCTCGTCACCTCTATGGAGAAGTATGCTCGCAGATGTATATGGATGTCCGGTAAAAACAGTCAGCTCCAAAGAAGGACCTGCACTTGGAGCTGCAATACTCGCAAGTGTCGGCTCAGGAATATATTCAAACGTTACCGAAGCTTGCAGTGAAATAGTCAAAATAGATAAGACACAAACTCCCAAAGCTGAAAATATCCCTGAATATGAAAAATATTATCAGCTTTACAGAAAGATCTATCCTCAGCTAAAGAACTCATTTGCCGAATTGGCTGGATTATAAGCAGAGGTGCCGCAAAACGCAGCATCACAAAAAAGTCCAAAAATTATGCAGGTAAACAATTGACATATTCTTCCATAAATGATATACTTTAGAAAATACCGCACACATAGCCGTCAGGCGGTAATTGTACGGTGTTTACTTTGCTTTAAGATTATTTTAAGCTTCATATTTTAAAGTTATAGAAAACTTGCTGTCCGAAAGGAGAATATCCAATGATTGATCCACGAAAATTCACTGCTGCTGTCGCTGCTGCTGTTCTCACCTGCTTATCCGTTTTTTCTTGCGGCGATAAAAAAAAGGACTCGGAAGAAGAAGTTAAAAAACAAGCATATCCGGAAGTAAAAGTAACTTTCCTCAATGTAGGCAAAGCTGACGCTATGGTTATAAGGTCTCAAAACAGCACTGTTATCATCGACTGCGGAGAAAAGGGTGACGGCAAGGAAATAGTAAGTATGCTCGAAAATGAAGGTGTCTCTTCTGTGGACTACCTCATTTTAACTCACTATGATAAAGACCACGTCGGCGGAGCTGCAAAGGTCATAAACAAGCTTGAAGTCAAAAACATTCTTGCTCCCGACTATGATAAGTCAAGCGAAGAAATGGAAAAATACAATAAAGCTATAACAGAGCACAATATAACTCCTCAGCTTCTTACAAGTGATTACTCTTTTACACTCGATGATGTAAACTATACTGTATCAGCTCCTGAACAGACTTTCTACGGTGAAGAAAATGAAAATGATTTCTCGCTGATAACCAAAATGCAATACCATGATATGACTTTCCTGTTTACCGGTGACGCTATGGAGCAGCGTCTGGAAGAAGTAATGGATATTGGCAAATGCAATCTGCTGAAAGTCCCTTATCACGGTCGAAATATAGACAATCTCGGTGAATTTCTTGATAACACCGACCCTGACTGTGCTATAGTATGTACTTCGGCTGACGAGTTCTCGTCAAAAACTAAAAAACTGCTGAACGATAAGGATATAACTACTTACGCTACCTGCTTCAACGGTAAGATCATTGCTTCTACAGACGGAACAGATATAAGTATAGATTCTGAAAAATAACTGATATTTCAAGAGCTGCAATGCATTATGCAAAGCAGCTCTTTTTCTATATCAAAGCAGCCCTCCGATGAAGCGGCAGGACTGCCTCTTCCGCTAAGCGATATGCTCACGCAGCAAAGCTATTCACAGGGAGTTATCTCCCACTTTGCCGCAGCATATATCGTTCTGCTGCTTATATTATTCTATGCAATATCTCCGGAAATGAAACTATGTAATTTTTTACAGTCATTCACATTTTTTAGTATTGCTGCATATACTGTTCCCTCAAAAGTAAAGTTCAGGCAATAGTATTGTCACTATTGTCAATATTATGTAACTGAAAAAATCATTCCGTAATAAAAATATAGTCAAACTGTTGCTTATCTGAGACTGTCCTGTTATTGTATTTTTCGTTATTCTGAGCTATAATATAATCACAGCAAGAGAAAGATATATATATTCTTCAACCGTTTCAACGCCTTCTATACCTCCAGGCGTTTATCCAGCTTCATCCGCCGCACACCGGATGAAGTCCATAATCACACACCTTTTCAGATAGGAAGAGCCGGCGATGACCTCGCCGGTTCTTTCTTTTTTTGCTTCTGACAATACCAAACAAAGATTGTGCCGTATCGCCTTTACATTCAATTTCATCTATGGTATAATTAAAGAAAAAATTTTAAGGGTGATATAATGCCAGAGTTAAAAAATAATATTATTGAAAACAAAAAATCATCAGGCGGTCTTCTCGGAAATAAATGGTATCTTTATCTTACAGAGTTCTTTGCCGGTATGTCTGTTATGGCTGTTGAACTCGGTGCAAGCCGTCTTCTCGCACCTTATTTCAGCTCATCTCAGATCGTATGGACCATTATAATCGGTACGATCATGATAGCTATGGCACTCGGTAATATCTACGGCGGAAAAAGTGCCGACAAGAACCCGGATCCGGATAAACTTTATAAAAGAATACTGACCGCTGCCGTCTGGATAGCTGCTATACCGTTCTTTGGCAAATTCGTAATACTCGGCATATCAGCTCTGCTGATAGTGACTATCAATACCAATTTTCTGATATGGGCTGCATTTATAACCTGTATGGTCGTTTTTGTATTTCCGCTCTTCCTGCTCGGAACTGTTACACCTTCACTTGTAAAATACACCGTGGACAGCCTTGATGACAGCGGAAAGACCGTCGGTACACTCGGTGCATTCAACACTATCGGAAGTATAATAGGTACGTTCATACCAACTTTTATTTCTATACCTGCTGTCGGAACTGCTGCGACTTTTCTCATTTTCTCAGGAATACTGCTGATACTCGGACTCGTATACTTTATTTTCAATAAACGTGGCAGTGTACGATGCGGAGTCACATCGGCACTCTTTCTCGCCTGCTGTGTCCTTTCAAATCTTATGGGTTTCGCTTTCTGGGACAAAGGACTCGTTTATGAGGGCGAATCAGTATATAACTATCTTCAGGTAAAAAGTGACGATGAGACTACCTCGCTCTCTACAAATGTCCTTTTCGGAGTTCAGTCCGTATATGTAAAATCAGGTAAGCTATCAGGAATGTATTACGACTATGCAATGGCAGCTCCGCTAATGTCCGGAACTGTTGACAGCGAAAAGGATATACTCATACTCGGAATGGGTACAGGCACTTACGCTAAACAATGTCTGAATTACCTACCCAATGTCAATGCTGAGGGCGTTGAGATCGATGAGCGTATAACAGACCTCGCACATGAGTATTTTGAGCTTCCGGAAGAAGTTAAGGTCACTACCTACGACGGAAGAGCCTTTCTGAATGTCAGCGATAAAAAATACGATGTCATAATGGTCGATGCTTATCAGGATATTACAATCCCATTCCAGATGTCGTCTGTGGAATTTTTTAAGCTTGTAAAAGAACATCTTAAAGACGACGGTGTAATGGTAGTAAATATGAATATGCGTTCAGACAGCTCCGACGGTATAAATAACTGGCTCTCAGATACGATATCAAGCGTTTTTGACAACGTCTATACTGTCGACGTAAGCGGTGCGACTAACCGTGAGCTTTTCGCTTCTGATAATCCTGAAATGTTAAGTACACTTAAATCAAATTCCGAAAAACTCGAAGACCTTTCTTTCTCAACTATGATGGGAACAGTTATCAGAAACATCGAACCATATGATGCCGGAAACCATATCCTGACCGATGATAAAGCTCCCGTTGAACTGCTTGGAATGAACGTCATTGACGATATAATTCAGGACGAACTTGTAAATTATAAAAGAAAATTCAAAGAGGACGGCATACAAGGTCTGCTGCAATAAAAATAATCAGTCATGTATTGCCTTTACAATAAAGTCAAAATATGATATAATTTTGTCATTGAAAAAATTATATTGCTCCCCCAATTAAACTTTGCCCAAAAGGCAAAGGAAGAAAAATGCAGGAATGCTTACGCATTTCAAGTTTTTTTGACGCTGAGAAATTTTCTTTATGACGAGCATTGATTGGCAAGTTTTAGTTTTGGGAGCAATAAAATACAGGAGTTTATATGAAAAAAAATTCAGCGGTATTGCTTTTTACGCTATTTACACTTCTTTCTGTCGGATGCGGAAATAAAACATCGGCTTCCGACCCTGTGCTTAAAGCAGAGGTCACTCCGACAGAGAGAATTTCCGAAGTTCCCGAGACTTCCAAAAAAGTCTCAACTTCCGCAGTTACTACTACATCAGCAGTCACTACTACTGTGACTACTACCGCACCTCAGCCGCTGGCAGACCTTAAACTTTCCGGCTCCGGCAATATTGAGGTCTACAGCGAAATGACTATAGGTCAGTATATTACCGATACGAATGTCGAAATTCTTAACGGTGATGTCTACCTGAATACCGAAGATACCGGAGAGTACGAAATCGACGTTAAATACCGATATAACGGCAATGAATTCACTCAGAAGATGAGCTATATCGTAGAGGATACAACGCCTCCCCTGCTTCTGAATTCCGGCTGGAATCCTTACCATAAGACGGGGAAAGCATTTGACCTTGGTAACTATGTCGGATTTGTCGATAACTACGACAGGAAGCCATCTCTGACTTTTACCGGTGATATAGACCCGAATACTGCCGGCGACTATCCGCTTCACGCTATAGTTACTGACAGCTCAGGAAATGTGCTTGAATGGGACGTTACTATATCAGTGGTCAACGACGTACCTGTGCCGCCGGATGACAGAGAAAGAGTTCCGTTTGAAGATTTTGCCGCAGCTTACGGCGGTGACGGAAAAAGACTCGGACTCGATATTTCCACATGGCAGGGTGATATTGACTTTAATGCAGTACGTGATGCAGGCTGCGACTACGTTATTATAAGAGCAGGATATTACTATGACCACGTTGTATTGGACGACCATTTCTATGCCAATATAGAGGGTGCTCGTGCTGCCGGACTTAACGTCAGCGTTTATTTCTACACTACCGACAATACCATAGAAGGAGTACGTGAACACGCAAAATGGCTCGCCGAGCTTCTTGAAGGTGCTCCTACTGACCTGCCGGTCGCATTTGACTGGGAGGAGTTCAACAATTTCCAGCAGTACGGCATGAATATGCACGATATAAACGAGATATACCGTGCGTTCAGAGACGAAATGGCTGGATATGGCTACGATACGATGCTCTACAGCAGCAAGAATTTCCTGCGTGATGTCTGGGACGAATCAACAAAAGCTCTCGGACCGGTATGGCTTGCTCACTATGTTGAAGATACCGACTACGACGGCGACTTCTACATATGGCAGCAGAGCAGCTGCGGCAGAATACCCGGTATCGCCGGCGATGTTGATATGAACATTTTATATGAATAATGTAAAAGCCTTCGGTTTCTCCGGAGGCTTTTTTCTGTCAGTGTATAATGTCAACAAATTACCGGAATGAGCATGAAAATGGTATAAATACAAAGTAAGATATGATAATATTTAGTCATACCAACTAATTGAAAAGGAGTTTTGTTTTATGCTTAAAGAAAAAGGTTTTTATAAAGGTATAAATTTCGGAGGCTGGCTTTCACAGTGCGATTACTCAGAAGAGCATATGAACAATTTTATTAAAGATGAGGACTATGCTGTAGCTGCAAGCTGGGGTGCAGACCACATCCGTATTCCTTTTGATTATAATATTCTCGAAAATAACGACGGCTCTTTTAACGAAAACGGATTCGCAAGGATCGACAAAGCTGTTGAAAACTGCCGCAAAAACGGTCTTAATATTGTCCTTGACCTTCACAAAACTGCCGGTTTTTCGTTCGACTACTATTCTGAAAGTGAAAGCGGTTTCTTTGACAGTGCAGAGTATCAGGAAAGATTCTACCGTCTGTGGGAGGAAATGGCTCGCCGCTATGGAAAAATGTCTGAAAATGTAGTATTTGAACTTCTCAACGAAGTTACAGATATTGAATTTATGGATTCATGGAACAGAATAGTAAGAGAGTGCATAAAAAGAATACGTGCTTATGCTCCCGATACTATGATACTTGTCGGAAGCTGTCATAACAACAGTGCAGACATGGTCTATCTCCTCGATGAGCCTTATGATGACAAAGTAATATACAATATGCACTGCTATGAGCCTCTTAAATTTACTCATCAGGGTGCTTACTGGACAAACGATATAGTTCAGTCCGAAAGATATACTTGCGACGAAATGAATATCACTCCCGAGCTTTTTGAGAAGCTTTTTTCTACTGCTATCGAAAAGGCTAAAAAGTACAACACTGAGCTTTACTGCGGAGAATACGGCGTTATCGACGTTGTTAGTCCGGAGGAAACTCTCAAATGGTATCAGACTATAAACTCCGTGTTCGAGAAGTACGGTATCAGCCGCAGTGCATGGAGCTATAAGGCTATGGACTTCGGTCTTTCTGATAGCCGTCTTGATCCGGTCAGAGATGAACTTTTCAAGGTGATATGATCATTTTATGCGGCTTTTTCCCTAAGATATTGACAAATTATTAATATAGATGTATAATAATTACACTATAATATTATCAGAGAGAGGGAAAAAACATGGCAAAAGCAATAATGAAAAAATTACTTGCTGCAGCTGGAGCAATGACTATGATGATAGTGCCCGGAAATGCTTCATTACCTGCGGCAACAGCCAACAGTGCTGATAATGCACCGGATTCATACCATGATGACTGGCTCCATGTCAATGAAAATGCTGAGATCGTTGATATGTACGGCAATCCGGTATGGATGACAGGCTGTAACTGGTTCGGCTACAACGTTACAACACAGTGTTTTGACGGCGTTTGGTCGAGAAATATGCATGAGATGCTGAACGAAATGGCAGATCATGGATTCAACCTTATGCGTGTACCTATGTCCACACAGATTCTTCTCCAGTGGAAGAATCATGATCCGGACCCTTACATGGTCAAGATCAACGAGTGGAAAAACCCTGAGCTTACCGTAGAGGGTATTGAGGGCGGTAAGCCTAAGTACAGCTTCGATATCTGGAATCAGGCCGTAGAATGGTGCAGAGAAAACGGTATCAAGATCATGATCGATATCCACTGTGCTACAACAGCTTCCAACGGTCACCAGTATCCGCTTTGGTACGACAGCAATTACAGCTACGATGACTGGCTTGAAGCTCTTAACTGGGTAGCTGATTACTACAAGGATGACGATACTATCATTGCTATCGACCTGAAAAATGAGCCTCACGGCAAGAATGACGGTCAGGGCATGGCTAAGTGGGATGATTCAAAGGATGACAATAACTGGAAATATGCTGCTGAACGTGGAGCAAATGCCGTTTTAAGTGCTAACCCTAATCTTCTCGTAATGGTTGAGGGTATAGAAGTTTATCCTAAGTTTGAAGAAGGCGAGGACTGGGATTCTCAGCCTGTAGACTATGCACGTTACCCGTGGAGCCCATTCTACGGTGCTTGGTGGGGCGGTAACTTCCGTGGTGCAAGAAAATATCCTGTAAACCTTGGAAAATATCAGAGCCAGCTCGTATATTCTCCGCATGACTACGGTCCGCTCGTATGGGAGCAGGATTGGTTCAAGAAGGACTTTACAAGAGAAACTCTCCTTGACGACTACTGGCGTGATTCATGGGCTTACCTTATCGAAGAAAAAATATCTCCTCTCCTCATGGGCGAATGGGGCGGATTTATCGACAAAGAACATGATCCGACCGGCGATAATACAAAATGGATGACTATACTCCGTGACTATATGATCGAAAAGCGTATCCACCATACTTTCTGGTGCTTCAATGAGAACTCCGGCGATACAGGCGGACTTCTCACAAACGATTTCCAAAAATGGGATGAGGATAAGTATGCACTCGTTAAGCCGGCTCTCTGGCAGGACGAGAATGGTAAGTTCATAAGTCTCGATCATCAGGTTCCAATGGGTAAGAGCGGAAACGGTATATCACTTTCCGATTACTACAAGGGTTCTTCCGGACCAAAGGTTGAGCCAACTACTCCAACAACAGAACCTACAACTACTACAGAAGCTCCTAAAACCATTCTTTACGGCGATGCAAACTGCAGCGGTGATGTTAAAATGAACGATGCTGTTCTTATCATGCAGGCTGTTGCTAACCCTGATCTGTATGATGTAGGAGGAACTGCTGAATCTGCACTAACTCCAGATGGATACAAGAATGCGGACTGCTATGATCCGGGTTCAAGCCTTACATCTAAAGATGCTCTCTCAGTGCAGAAAGCTCTGATAGGAACAATAACACTTCCTGAAACTGAATAAAAAACAAGCGGATGCCGTAATTGATACGACATCCGCTTTTCTGTTACTGCATCTTATAAGAATTGATCATCTTCTGGACCATACGTCCGCCGATAGAACCAGCTTCTCTTGAAGTGAGGTCACCATTGTAACCCTGCTTGAGGTTTACACCAAGCTCGCTTGCAGACTCCATCTTGAATCTCTCAAGAGCCTCTCTGCCCTTCTGTGTCATTTCGCCGTTGTTATTACCATTACTGTTTGACATATCAATTGTCTCCTTTGCAAATAAATTATTGATGCCGTGATAGTATTATTGCACAGCTTTAATAAAATATTTGTGGTAATAAATGTGAACATCACAAATGTATTTCACCAATTATTCACCATTCTCACACAGTATATACATATCATTGTAATAAAATGTTAAAAATTGTCGTACTATAAAAGTATACTTATAGAAAGGAGGCAAAAATGCTCAGTACAAGATACGGAAATCAAGAAAATACTCCATATATAGCAGCAATAGTATTCATAATACTCGCTTTTACAACTATATGGCTGCCGTGGCTGAATGTAAAAGCTACAGTCGCTTGCTCTTCAAAGGAGGAAACTCTCGATTTCACCGATCTAATGAAGGCTGATGAGGACTATACCAAATACGGCAAAAGACTCGATTCATATGGCAGCGGATTGTCACAGATAGCATCAGAAAAAGAATACGATACTATACGTAATTCCTACAATGTTATGAGATATTCCGCACTTACTGGTTTTGTTCTGCTCGCTTGTACTCTGGTATTTGTTTTCATCAACAAAAAAGCAATGACGATAGCTTCGCTTCTTTCAACTTTAGCATTCGCTGCTTCGTCGATAAGCGGACTCATCTATTGCTCAAAAACGACGGATTTCATGAAGGACTTCATTAAAAAAACCATAGGCAGCTTCTTATCGATCAAATATGAAATAAATATTACTTATGGACTTTTTATCCCTGTTTTAGCATCATTGGCTGTAACTATAATCGGATTTACCATAAAAAACAAACCCAAAGCTCAGGAACAGACTTACGATGCGGATTTTTACTATTAATACTAAAGCGGCTCAATGAGCCGCTTTTTTCATTCATCATATGTATCAAGGAAATGATGTACCTCTCCGTGCTGCTTGTATGCAATAATGGTGCTGAGATTGACATTCTCAACGCTTCTGAAAATGTTTTTTTCTATCTGAGGATCTTTTTTGCTTAGTTCAGCAATGAGGTCCTTTACCACCATTCTCTTGGATACCGACCTTGTATCAGGGTCGCAGGTAGTGCAGGTATCCGTGAACTTGCAGGCACACTGTATGAAATGAAGGTCATTATAGTCTCTCCAGTGCTTTATTTCGCTTTCACGGATAAGATACATAGGACGTATCAGCTCCATGCCCTCGAAATTTGTACTGTGGAGCTTTGGCATCATGGTCTGTACCTGACCGCCGTAGAGCATCCCCATAAGTATAGTCTCGATAACGTCGTCAAAATGGTGACCAAGAGCTATCTTATTGCATCCGAGCTCCTTTGCTCTGCTGTAGAGGTAGCCTCGCCTCATCCTCGCACATATATAACACGGACTTTTCTCGATGTTGAATACAGAGTCAAATATATCAGACTCAAAAACTGTTATCGGTATCGACATCGAACTTGCATTGTTTTCGATAACACGACGGTTTTCCGGACTGTATCCGGGGTCCATAACAAGAAAAACGACCTCAAATGGGAATTTATCGTGACGTTTAAGCTCCTGAAAGAGCTTTGCCATGAGCATCGAGTCCTTACCGCCTGATATACAGACTGCGATCTTGTCCCCCGGCTGTACGAGCTGATACTCGTTTATAGCCTTTGTGAACTTACACCAGATACTCTTCTTGAATTTTTTTCTAAGACTTTTTTCAACCTCTTCGGTTATTTGTCTGTTGGCGAGTTTTATCCTCAGCCAGTCAGCGTAACCTCCGGCGAGATTTACTGCATCAAGTCCTCTTTCCCTGAGCTGCTCCGCTATGTCTGAACTTATTATACCGCTTTTGCAGCATATTATCAGAGTTTTATCCGCCGGAAGCTCCGAATCGAGCACCTTGTCCTGCGGTATGTTGACAGAATCATTTATGTGACCGTACTCAAAAGCAGCAGGGTCACGTATATCTATTACCACGTATTTTTCAGCCGGAAGCTGAGCAAGCTCCTCGGCTCTTATCTCATCTGACATCTTAAACACCTCGTTGATTGATAGGAATATTATACCACGCAATCGATGGAATGTCCAGATTTTTTATAAATAAAAATTGCAGAGCGTTAAACACTCTGCAAATTTTATGAATTTACTTCTTTTTAGTCTTTGAATTGACCTTAGTCTTTACTTTTTTCTCAGCTTTTTCCTTGAGCTTTTTCTTTATGGCAGGTCTTTCCGGCACCGTGATTGGTTCAAGACCAAGCTCTTTTTCTTTAGCTTCAAGGTCCTCATTGTAGAGCTTGTAGATAGTTGCTGCGAGCGGAACTCCGAGGATCATTCCCATAACTCCGAATAGACTTCCTCCGACTGTTACGGCAGCGAGTACCCATATTCCCGGAAGTCCGACAGAAGAACCTACTACCTTAGGATAGAGCACATTGTTATCAAACTGCTGGAGTATAACAAGGAAGATAACGAAAACAACAGCCTGCATAGGGTCTACAGTGCAGATTATAAGTGCACTAAGTGCAGCACCGATAAGAGCTCCGACTATTGGAATAAGTGCTGTAACTCCGATTATAGTACCGCACATTACTGCGTATGGGAGCTTTAACAGATATGCTCCTATAGCGGTAAGTGAACCAAGCAGAAATGCGTCACTGAACTGACCGATAAAGAAGCTTGTGAAAGTCTCGTGAGCCATAGCGAAGAATCTTTTTATCTTAGCGTTCTTTTCTTCACTGAAAGCAATACGCATTATACGGTTAACGTCGACAAAAAGCTTATCCTTGCGGAGAAGTATATATATCGCAAAGATGATGCCGATAACGATATTTGTCACAGTTGAAGTAACCGCACCGATTATCGAAAGAACTGAGCCAAAAAGTCCGAAAGCACTGTTCGTAACTTTTTCAACCAGCTTTGATTTATCTATCTCGATATGTTCAAGTTCTTTTCTAAGTTCAGGATATTCTTTGAGCTTGTCAAGTACGAAGTCCCGACCTTTGATAAACAGCGGCGGTATCTCGGAATACATCAGCTTGAAAGCGTTTACCGTTTCCGGGATTATAATTTTTAGTATCAGCAAAATTATGGCGATAGTTATACCAAATGAGAATATCAGGCAGACCGGCCGCCGTGACGAATTTATAGCTTTTGTGTCCTTGTTTGGAAAATAATGCTTTTCAAAGAAATTCATTATTATATTGAAGATATAAGCGAGAGAACAGCCTATCAGTACCGGTCTTAAAGCTCCTAACGACATAATAAACAGTGTCGCAAACACTGAAAAATGTTTAACAATAACACACGAAACTATCGCAAGAGCTGCAATAAACAGGTATCTTTTTATTTCCTTTTTTTCCATGACCCCAATTCCGGAATGTTCCGGACAACCTCCTATATAAATTAATAAGGATATTATATAATATATATGTGATAATGACAAGAAAAATATTGTTAATTTTTTATGAATTTGGCGAAATATTGAATTCTTGACCAATGCAGATTTACATGATATAATAAAGAAAAAACAACTGGATTCAAAGGAGTGATCCAATTGGGTGAAAGATATGATTTATTTAACGAGAAGATGTACAGTGTGGGCAGAGTTGTTGTTGATAAAAGTCTTCATACACAGAGTGCGGACGAGGCTTTTTTCAGCTATTTCGGTAACGATGTTACTTACTCCATAAGAAGAACTATAGCCGACGAAGATCATCCTCGCATTATCGAATGCTTAGACGCTTCCGAGGACAAAAGTGTTCAGCGTACTGTCATACGTATGAAGGGGATAAACGGAAAAATACGCTGGATACTCGCAGCAATAAGGAAACTGCCAGAAAAAAATGAAGAAGAACAGTTATACAGTATCTCTTTCAGTGATATTTTTTCACTTGAAAGACTTTCATACAGCCGTCAGCGTGGAATAGCGGAATACAGACATATCCTCAGTCTTGTGAACGACCTCGCATTTGAGTACTCTTTCGAGACAAAAAGAATAAGAATATATATGTTTGACTGCTTCCGTGAGATAGTCCTTGTTGATAAAGAGCTTGAAAACTGGAGACAGTCCTCAATAGATTCCGGATATGTTCTTTCACGTTATATCGAGACTTTCAACTGCCTTTGCCGTGATATAAAAAACGGCGTATATCGCTTCGACTATGAGCTCGAATCATCTATACTTACAGCAGGAAGAACTCGTGAAATGTGCCTTTTCAGAGGCATTACAAGATATGATGACCCCGATAATAAAAAAGTTACCGGAATTATTTCTGTTGTAAGCTCACGGCAGAAAAGCAAGGATGTCAACCTTGCTATCGAAGCTAACAAGGACTCTCTTTCTGGTCTTCTCAATAAAAGAGCTGTAAGTGGATTCGCAAAGGAACTCATCTCCGGTGATCCATCTGAAAACGTTAACATCGTTATTCTGGACATCGATAATTTCAATGAGATAAACAGCGGCTATGGTCACCTTTTTGGTGATGAGGTCATCCATACAGTTGCCGGAATAGTCAAACAGGAGATCGGCACAAGAGGTATAGCCGGAAGAATAAGCGGAAGCAGCTTCCTTATTGTTCTTGAAGATACCCGTGACGAGGAAGACCTGAGAGGCATACTGAGAGCAATCAGAACTAACACAGAATTCGCTTTTAATGACCGCTTCGAGAATTTCCGCCTCACCTGTTCAATGGGAGTCTCTACCTATCCTGTCGACAGCAAAGACTTCGATGAGCTCTTCATGCAGGCTGACAAAGCTCTGTATATAGCTCAGCAAAAGGGAAAAAACAGGTACGTTATATACGACATAGACAAGCACGGTCCGGTTGAAAAGGATATTGAAAACAAGATAGTTTTTCTTGGTGCAAAAGACGCTGCTTCCGAGAAGCTCAATTTTGTCGGACAGCTTGCTGAAAACCTCGTGCTCGGCAGAATGCCGGACATTTCAGTCCTGCTGGAGCAGATACGCAGTCAGTTCGAGATAGACGATATATGCATTTTCGCCGGAAGCGGTATGGAGCTCATATTAAGCTGCGGAAATGCACAGTCCAAAAATGCGGCTTACTTTTTCGAGAATAATTATACCGAACGTTTTTCCGGCGACGGTGTATTTGTCATCGACAACGTAAATGAGCTCGAAGGCAGAGACGATAATGCGTTTTCTCAGCTAACCGGACAAAATATCGGCGGAGCTGTACAGTGTATCATGACTGAGGACAACATAATCAAAGGTATGATCTCATTCTGCTATATCGGCAGATTCAAGAAATGGTCGGTAGCAGATATAAGCTATTTTACTATCATAGGCAGAACAGTTACAGCATTGCTGAAAAAGAATGCATACATATAAGCAATACCGCACAAAGCACACCTTGCGGTTTGTACGGTATTGCCTATAAAAAATCGATCCTCATAGAGCCTTCACACATTTTGTGTGACCACTCTATGGGGATCATGTAATTAAGAGAGGGAAAATCTAATAATTAGTGTACCTGCAAGATCAGTTTTCATAAATCTTGTCGTCGTACTTGAAGAATACAAGATTTATAGTCATATTGCCGTTAAGAGCACGAAGTTCGTCGATGAACTTTTTCTGGTTCATATCTTCATACACATTAACGCTGTAGATAAGTTCAAAGAGAGTGCCGAAGTTTGTTGTCTTGACTCTGCGGAGCTTGTGGAATTCGGTATATCTTTTGAGTACCGGCTCAAAAACTCCCTGATAATCAAGGTTTTCAGGAATTGTAATTTTGAGAGTCATATTTCTGCGTTTTGTTCCGCCGAAGTTGAAAAATGCAATTACGAACATAACTGCTGCGAGTATCAGGAAGAATACAATAGAAAATCCTACATAACCGATACCGCATGAAACACCGAGTGCCATTGCAAAGAAGATATAGGAAATATCTTTAGGGTCACCGGCGACGCTCCTGAATCTTACAAGGCTGAAAGCTCCGGCAACGCTTATAGCACCGGCTGTTGAGTTGATAACAAGAAGTATAAGTGCTACGATTGTGGGGAGCATTATCATTGTCATGACATAGCTCTGTGAGTAGCCCTCTTTTCTGTGTGTTATCATATAAATTACACTGATGAGAAATCCTATTACAAGTGCTGAGAGTATACAGAGGAAAAATTCACCTGCTTTTATCTCTGCGAGAATAGGACTTGAACCGTTTAAAACTGAATCTAAATCTGAGTCCTCAGAGTATCTTGAGAGGACATTGCCAAAAAATCCATTAGGAAACATAAATCATACACTCCTGTTCATTAATATACTATTATTTAACATTGATATTCCGGATACATAAATATGCTTGCTGGAAGAATTCTCGACCTGCTCTTTTACGAAATTCGTATATGCTCTTCCGTATTTAGAGAAGCTGGTTTTGAATATCTTCAGCTCTGAAAGTTTTTTTACGAGCCATTCCGGTATAGCATCTGATACCTTAACTTCCATAAGACGCTGGTCTGCACCGATGATATAATTTCCGTAACTTTCATGGTCAAGACCGAGGTCGTATCTGCGTTCAGTTATCTTTCTGTCGAATGTAAGTCTGAAATCGTTGTTATCCTTACCAAAGAAAGCTTCACGCTGATAGCTGATATACTGTTTCGGAGCTATCGGATAGTGGTCGAGGAAAGCATCCAGCTCACGAAATACCTGTTCAGTTATGTATTTGTTAATTTCAGGTTTAGTCCTGTCAGCAAGGTATGCATCGGACTCAGCAAGGGTCATAGATACACGGCGTTTTGTCACGATCCCGCCGATCTTTTTCTTTATTTCAAGAAATACTGTATCATCAGGAGCAGCCGGTGAATAATAGCTGCGAAGCCTGATCTTTTCCTTGTAATAAGGTTTTGAAAGGGATTCTCTTATAAGGTAGTCGTCAGGTGTATCGTAGTAGATATTATAGATGCCATATTCTTTTCCGCCTACGCAGTACTTATCCGGGTTCATGTACTCGTTTATAACATCCATAAGGCCATGATACTGATCCATATTCAGCAGAAATTTGATTTCCTTGCGGGCAAAAGTATTGATAGCCATAATTCCTCCGAAACGGGGGTTCCGTCCGGAGCTTCACACTCCTTTCGTATTGCTTTTTATCATTGTATTCCCCTAACCTTAAAGCAACCTTAAAAAATTACCAAAAAATGATAATAAAAAACAGGTCCTGATTATATTTGTGTTTTGAAATTCATCAATAACACAATGTTTTTCGGATTTTTACGAATATATTATAGCACATTGTATAAGCGGATGTTAATAAAAAATGAATAAGACAGCAATATTTTTTCAAGCTATCACAAAGACCGCAATTTTTGGTCAAAAAAATAGTACCTAAATATATTTTTTAGGACTTGAAAACCTACTTAACCTATGGTATAATAGACGTATTACTTGCGAAAGGAGTGCAGATATGAAAATATCAACAAAAGGAAGATACGCTCTTAGAATGATGTATGACCTCGCACTGCACCAGGAAGAAGGATTTATCTCTTTAAAAGATATCGCTGAACGTCAGAATATATCCAAAAAATATCTCGAACAGATAGTCCCTCTTTTAAACAAAGAAGGGATACTCAGAACAAACCGTGGAAACAAGGGCGGATATATGCTTGCTAAAAAAGCATCCGAATATACAGTTGGTGATGTTCTGAGAGCTACAGAAGGAAGTATAGCTCCGGTAGCTTGTCTTGATTATGAGCCTAATGAGTGCCCGAGAGTAGCTTCATGCTCAACTTTATTTGTCTGGGAGGGGCTGTATAAGGTCATAGCAGATTACCTTAACAATATAACTCTTCAGGATATAATCGATAAAAATGTAAATGTACTCGGCGATGACTACTGTATATAAAAAAGTCCTTTCGGAATAACCGAAAGGACTTTTTTTACAATTAATGATGTATTATCAGTCGATAGCTGCGAATCCCTGCTTGAGGTCGTCAAGTATATCTTCAACATTTTCAAGACCAACAGAAAGTCTGATAAGACCGCCGCTGATTCCGCAGGCAACAAGCTGCTCTTCTGTGAGCTGACGGTGTGTTGCACTTGCCGGATGAAGTACGCAGGTGCGTATATCAGCAACGTGTACCTCGTTTGAAGCAAGTTTAAGTGAATCCATAAACTTGATAGCAGCGTCCTTGCCGCCCTTGATAACAAATGAGATAACACCGGAACAGCCGTCAGGGAGATACTTAGAAGCAGGTCGTGGTACTTATCGCTTGCAAGTCCCGGATAATTAACTGACTCTACCTTGTCATTTGCTTCAAGGAACTCTGAAACGATCTTAGCGTTTTCGCAGTACTGCTTCATACGTATAGGAAGTGTTTCAAGTCCGAGATTGAGATAGAATGCGGACTGTGCTGAAGGATAGCAGCCGAAATCTCTCATGAGCTGCATTCTTGCCTTTACGATATATGCAGCTTTGCCGTAAGCCTTTGTATAGATAGTACCGTGATAGCTTTCGTCAGGTTCTGTGAATTCCGGGAATTTGCCGTTTGTCCAGTCAAAGTTACCGGAGTCAACAATTACACCGCCGCCCTGAACAGCATGACCGTCCATATACTTTGTTGTAGAGTGGATAACTATGTCAGCACCGTACTCAAAAGGTCTGCAAAGAACAGGAGTAGGGAAAGTATTGTCAATGATGAGCGGCACACCGTTTTCGTGAGCTATCTTAGCGAACTTTTCAATATCGAAAACAGCGAGTGCAGGGTTAGCAAGAGTTTCGCCGAAAACAGCCTTAGTATTAGGCTTGAAAGCGAATCTTATCTCGTCCTCGGAAGCATCAGCGTTAACGAAAATGCACTCTATGCCAAGCTTTTTGAGTGTATAAGCGAAAAGGTTAACAGTACCGCCATAGATAGTAGCAGCTGAGATAAAGCTGTCGCCTGCTTTTAATATGTTGAGGAGTGAAAGCAGAGAAGCAGCCTGTCCGCTTGATGTACACATAGCACCGATACCGCCTTCGAGAGCGTTTATCTTCTCTTCAACAGCCATAACTGTAGGGTTTTCAAAACGTGAGTAGATGAGACTTTTTGTAGGGTCATCGAAAACAGCAGCTACATCGTCAGTTGAGTCATAAACATAAGTAGTACTCTGAACTATTGGCACAACTCGTGGCTCGGTATTCTTTGGTGTATAGCCTGAATGAAGGCATTTTGTTTCGATTTTCATAATTATCCTCCTGAGATGTTATTTTTCCGTACGATGTACGGCATTTTTTATTATTGGTACACAAAATTCAAGAACTGCACAGTATTTGTCTATCATAGTTATGACGTAGGTCTCCTTATATTTCGGGAGCTGCTTTGTCATCGGCCACATATGCTTTTCTATCATATCTCTTTCGAGATTTGTGATATACGTGAGTGCTTCGGCATTTTCGGCAGCAAGCTGAGCGTGCATGGCACTGTGAGAAGGTTGCCATTTATTTCTTGAAGCATTATACTCTTTTCTGTCGTAGTAGAAAAGGTCATGGAGCAGACCGGCTCTGGCTGCTGAGCGGGCATTAAGGTGAAATTTCCGGCAGACCAGCCAAGAGTAGTATGATACATTAAGACAATGCTGAAAACGTGTAGTTGAAATATGGTGAGTAATGTCTTTAAGCTTTGCCAGTTCATTACTGTTTATCAGGTCACAAACGCAGCTGTAGTAACCCGTTGAATCGAGCTCCTTCCTGGAGCAGATAGCTTTAAAACACATCCTCTTTTCAGTTAAGTGTTTATTGCTCCCTCAATTAAACTTTGCCAAAAAGGCAAAGGCAGAAAAGAAATTTATCAAGGAAGGAAAACGCAGGAATGCTTGTGCATTTCAAGTTTTTCTGACGCTGAGAAATTTTCTTTATGACGAGCATTGGTTGGCAAGGTTTAGTTGGGGGAGCAATAATAACTGATAATGATATTATAACCTATTGCTGAATCAAAAGCAATAGATTTTTCTAATTGCTCTTATACGAATTAGATATAGTTGCTTATAGGTAAAATCTATAAGTACACTGCATTTATACAAAAAAGCACCGGAACTTGCCGATGCTTTTAGTAAGACGTATTAGTAATTACAGTACTGTTTATGAATTAAGATAAGACCTTACAAGTACCTGAAGAAGCTCGTCACGGTCGATATGGCGGATGAGACTTCTTGCGTTATTATATGTGGTTATGTAGGTCGGGTCTTCCGAGAGTATATAACCAACGATCTGATTTATAGGATTATAGCCCTTTTGTACAAGAGCATCATAAATTATAGTGAGATTCTTTTTCAGCTCTGCTTCTTTGTCCTCGTTCACTGAAAAAGTCATAGTTTTATCGAACATTATTATCAGCCTCCTGAATGTGGATTACTTCGTATGGAACTCAAATAGACGATCCGAGAAGCTTAAACATATTATACTATAAAAAAAGAATTATTGCAAGGAAGTGACGGGATTTTTTACAAAATGACCGTAAACAGCTGCTTGTTTTGTTGAAGCTGCACAAAGAATATGTACTGCCCGTATAGGGCAGAAGCTTTTAATCGCAGCAGCCTGTACGCTTTACGAAAGAGTTGCAGTCGGTACATTCCGGAACAGTCGGGTTGTCCTCATGAGTACCTACTGAGATGCAGTCGAGTGAGCAGTAATCCTCAGTTACCATGTTATGTTTACACTGTGAAACGGAACATTTAATGTTATCATTTTTCTTCTGATCTTTCATGTGAACGATCTCCTTAAAAGTATTTGACCATTAAGGTCTGTGAATATCATTTCCCGCTCGCATTTTATTATTCATCAGGATGAAAAAATTTTTTTAAAAAGATATTGGAATCAGAAGATAAATATGGTATAATAGTTACATCATATCTTATTCGGAGGTATCTAATGAGAATACGTCATAAACCTTGGGCAAAGCCGGAACTCGAAGCCTGCCCGTTCTATATAAATGAGCCGCAGGAGCAGAAAGGTCACTGGAAAGATCTTTTCGATGAGCCTGAAAAGCCTCTGTATGTGGAGCTTGGCTGCGGTAAGGGAGGTTTCATCTCTCAGGCTGCACCTGCACATCCGGAAGTTAATTTCATCGCTATGGACATCAAAAATGAAATGCTCGTACTCGCTAAAAGAAAGCTCGAACAGGCTTATCAGGAAAAAGGAACTGCTCCGGACAACGTAAGGATAGCTATACAGAATATCGAGCGTCTTGAACTTGCTTGGGACGAAAATGACCATGCTGACAGAATATATATCAATTTCTGCAATCCGTGGCCTAAGAAAAAACATAAGAAACGCCGTCTTACTCACACAAGACAGCTTCTGAATTATAAGAAATTCCTTAAAGGCGAACTCTGGTTCAAAACCGATGACGATGAGCTTTTTGAGGAGTCCTTTGAGTATTTCGCAGAAGCCGGCTACCGCATAAAATATAAAACTTTTGACCTTCATGCGGAAAGTCCGTATGAAAATTTCGTGACCGAACATGAGAATATGTTCACCGAGGAAGGAAAGAAGATCAAATTTCTTATCGCCGAACCTGTAACGGAGGATTAAATAATGGAATACGAGAAAAAATCAGGTAATTTCAGCTTTGGTTTCGGCTGCACTAAAACTGCCGGTTCAGGAACTCTCGATAAGGCTGTTGAAGCTCCGAAGGTAAATACTAAAGAATATAAAGTAAATGTTGTCAAAAATGCTGCAATGACTGCAACAGGTTTAGCTGTGTGGGCTTTGAAGCGAAAGCTTTATGGAAAGAATCATAAAAAGAAAAAGTAAGCTGACAACCTTTTATGCAATTAGTCGATTAAAAATAAAATTTCCTAAAATACTGGACATTTATTTCTTTGTGTGCTATAATTATTAAAGTTTATGAAACAACCCTTTAATTCGATCCAGAGAGGTCGGCAAGGCGAGTGGAAGATACTTATCCGACTGGTATGAACTATATTTACAGCCGGATCATAGTCATAACTATAAGTATGCTCCTTGCCTTGCAGGGAGCATTTTTTGTTGAAAGGAGAGGATGTATGGAAAACAGCCACCTTATTATGGACGCTCAGGCAATGCAGAGAGCTATCGCAAGAATATCCTATGAGATAATTGAGCATAACAAAGGTGCAGAGAATATCTGTATAGTCGGAATACGTTCAAGGGGAGTCCCGCTTGGCAGACGTATAGCTTTAAAACTTTCTGAACTCGAAAACGTTGATGTCCCTTTCGGTGAACTCGATATAACTCCTTACAGAGATGATGTCCGCAATGAAGAGACAAGCGAGCTGACTGATATACCATTTGATATCCATGAACGCAATGTCGTCATAGTTGATGATGTGGTCTTTACAGGCAGAAGTGCAAGAGCGGCTATAGATGCTCTGATAAAACGTGGAAGACCTAAAAGCATACAACTTGCGGTGCTTATAGACAGGGGACACAGAGAACTGCCTATACGTCCGGATTACGTAGGCAAGAACCTTCCTACTTCCCATAATGAAAAAGTGCGTGTTTTCGTTTCAGAGCTTGACGGCTCTGACAGCGTTGCAATAATCAATACATGATACAAAAGGAGGTAAATATGGCTAAATCGATACTTATCAAAAATATACGTGCGATCGACGCAAAAAATGACAAATTTACTGATATATACATAGACGGCGGTGTAATTGCTGATGTTGGAGTCTCTCTTAATGTCAGTGCGGATCAGACCATTGACGGTACTGACCTTGTACTCATGCCGTCTATTTTTGATATGCACGTACATTTCCGTGACCCCGGTCAGACTCATAAGGAGGATATTAAAACCGGATGTGCTGCTGCTCTTGCAGGCGGAGTTACAGGTGTACTTGCTATGCCGAATACAAAACCGCCATGCGATTCTCCCGAAACTATCCGCTATATAATAGAAAAAGCAGAGGGTACCGGAGTTAAAGTTTACCCTGTAGGATGCATCACAGGCGGAATGAGCGGAAATGGTCTCTGCGACTATGATGCCCTTAAAAAAGCCGGATGCATTTGTATCTCTGACGACGGAAGACCTGTTGAAAATGCAGAGATGATGAGAAAAGCCCTGGAGTTATCAAACGAAAACGGACTCCTCGTAGCTTCTCATTGCGAAGACCTCAGCATCATCAACGGCGGTATCATGAACAAAGGCAAAACTTCCGAAAAGCTCGGCGTAAAAGGCATGGACAGAGCTTCAGAAGACTATATAACTGCCCGTGAGATGATACTCGCTTCATCAGTAGATGCAAGGATACATATTTGTCATGTGAGCACTGAGGGAAGTGCTGCAATGATACGTTTTGCTAAGTCAAGAGGAGTTAAAGTAACCTGCGAAACAGCTCCGCATTATTTCATGCTCACTGATGAACTGCTCGAAAAGCGTGATGCCGATTACAGAATGAATCCGCCTCTCAGGACTCCTTCCGATGTTAAAGCTATCATTGAGGCTATCAAGGACGGTACTATAGACTGCATCATCACTGACCACGCTCCTCACGCTGCTGAGGAAAAAGCTGATTTTGAAAAAGCTCCTAACGGAGTAGTCGGACTTGAAACTTCTCTCGCAGCTACTCTTACTGCTCTTTACCATACAGGCGAGATAACTCTTAATAAAGTTGTCGAGCTTATGTGCGTTAACCCAAGACGTATCCTCGGACTTGAAGTTCCTGCAATCGAAAAAGGAAAACCGGCTGACCTTCTTATTGCTGATATAAATAAGAAATGGACTGTAGAGCCGGAAAAGCTCCATTCAAAATCACATAATACCGTTTTCAAAGGTATGACCCTTACGGGAAAAACTCTCGTTACTATCTCCGAAGGCGAGATACGTTACGACATAAGAAACGATCAATAACACCCCCATGAATCTAAGGAGGAAAATTTTATGGCATTTGACAGACTTATTGAAAAAATAATCGAACTGAAAAACCCTACAGTTGTAGGTCTTGACCCTAAGCTTGAATATGTATCTGAGTACATTCAGCGTCGCTACCTCGATACCTACGGCTGGACTCTCAAAGCTGCTGCAAAAGCTATCTTCGACTTCAATCAGGCCATTATCGATGAGATCCACGATATTGTACCTGCTATCAAGCCTCAGGCTGCTTACTACGAGATGTATGGTCACTATGGTATAAGAACTCTTGAAAAGACTATCCGCTATGCAAAGCTCAACGGAATGTTCGTCATCACTGACGGAAAAAGAAACGATATCGGTGCTACTATGGAGGCTTACACAAACGCTCACCTCGGTGCAGTTACTATCGGAGACAGTGAAATAGAGCCTTTTGCTGCTGATGCTCTTACAGTCAACGGCTATCTCGGTACAGACGGTATCTCCCCTCTCCTTAAAGTCTGCAAAGAGAGAGACAAAGGTATATATGTACTCGTTAAGACCTCTAACCCTTCTTCCGGTGAACTTCAGGATATGAAGCTCGCTGACGGACGCACTATCTACGAGACAATGGGCGATATGTGCGAGAAGTGGGGAGAAGATACTATAGGTAAATATGGCTATTCCGCTGTAGGTGCTGTTGTAGGAGCTACATATCCGGAAATGCTTACTGAACTCAGAAAGAGACTTCCTCACACAATGTTCCTTGTTCCGGGTTACGGTGCACAGGGCGGCGGTGCAGAAGGTCTTAAAGGCGGATTTGACGAGAAGGGTCTCGGTGCTATCGTAAATTCTTCAAGAGCTGTTATGTGTGCTTACAAGAAGGAAGGCTGCGATGAGAGAGACTTCGCTAAAGCTGCAAGACGTGAAGTCATCCGCATGAGAGACGATATTTGTCAGTATATCAATCTTTGATCAAGTTCAAGTGCTGAAAGCCCTTGTAGGGTGCGGGACAAAGTCCCGCATACAGGCATTCATTAAAAGCTGATATTAACTTTTGCGTACAATGGGGTGCGTAGAAGCAATTAATACCAACCATCCGACCTCTGTCGATATTAAGGAGGAATATAAAATGTCACTTTTCAATCATTCTGAAAAAGCCTATCTTATGCTTGCAAACGGACAGGTATTTGAAGGCTGGAGCTTCGGTGCAAAGGGTACTGTCATCGGTGAGGTAGTTTTCACTACAGGTCTTACCGGTTATCAGGAGACTCTTACCGACCCAAGCTATTACGGTCAGATAGTTACTCAGACCTTCCCGCTTATAGGAAATTATGGAGTAAATTCACAGGATAATGAGTCCGCAAAATCATATGTTACAGGATATATTGTCCGTGAGTGGTGCAATGCACCTTCAAATTTCCGCTGCGAAGGAAATATCAACGATTTTCTTAAAGATCATAACATAGTCGGTATCAACGGTATCGATACCCGCCGCCTTACACGTATAATACGTGAAGTCGGAGTTATGAACGGAGTTATCACAACTGAAGATGTTTACTCAAAGAAGGATGAACTTCTTGAGAAAATAAACGCTTTTACAGTAAAAGACGCTGTAAAAGCCGTCACAAATAACGAGACTCTTACTTATGAGCCGGAAGAAAAGAAATATCGTGTAGTTCTTTTCGATTTTGGCTATAAACGCAATATCCGTAAGGAACTTGTAAAACGTGGGTGCGAAGTTGTAGTAGTACCGGCTGATACCAAAGCCGACAAGGTAAAAGAGCTCGCTCCGGACGGTATAATGTTCTCAAACGGACCGGGAGACCCGGCTGAAAATGTTGAAATAATTGAAAATATCAAGGAAATTGAAAAGCTTGGCATACCGATATTCGGTATCTGTCTCGGACATCAGCTTATGGCTCTTGCAAACGGCGGCAAAACAGAAAAGCTGAAGTACGGTCACAGAGGTGCTAACCAGCCTGTTATAGACCTTGAAAGCGGTCTTACCTATGTTACCAGCCAGAATCACGGATATGCTGTTATCGGTGACAGCATCGATGCTTCTGTCGGACACGTTTCTCATATCAATGCTAACGATAAGACCTGTGAGGGAATTCGCTATACCGCTGTAAACGCCTTTACAGTACAGTTCCATCCGGAAGCTCACGGAGGTCCGCTGGATACTTCTTATCTCTTTGATGAATTTGTAGAAACAATGGAAAAGGAGCGTGACTGATATGCCGCTGAGAAGTGATATAAAAAAGGTACTCGTAATTGGTTCAGGTCCTATCGTTATCGGACAGGCTGCTGAGTTCGACTATGCCGGAACTCAGGCTTGCCGTGCATTGAAACAGGAGGGACTTGAGGTCGTCCTCGTAAACTCAAACCCTGCTACAATAATGACTGATAAGGCTATGGCTGATAAAGTCTATATAGAGCCTCTTACACTCGATGTTATCAAGCGTATAATCGAAATGGAAAAGCCTGACAGCCTCCTTTCAACACTCGGCGGTCAGACAGGTCTTACTCTTTCCATGCAGCTTGCAGAAGAAGGATTCCTCGAATCCCACAATGTAAAGCTTCTCGGTGCTGACCCTGAAACTATCCACAAAGCTGAGGACAGACAGGCTTTCAAGGATACAATGGAGAAAATCGGCGAACCTTGCATCCCTTCTAAGGTCGTTGAGAATGTAGAGGACGCTTTGGATTTCGCTAAAGTCATAAGCTATCCTGTTATTGTTCGTCCTGCATTCACTCTCGGAGGTACAGGCGGCGGTATCGCAAATAACGAGGAAGAACTCCACGAGATAGCTACAAACGGACTCAGACTTTCACCTATTACACAGATACTTGTTGAAAAGTGCATCAGCGGATGGAAGGAAATTGAATTTGAGGTCATCCGTGATGCTAAAGGAAACGTTATAACTGTCTGCTCTATGGAAAACTTCGACCCTGTAGGTGTTCATACCGGCGACAGTATCGTTATCGCTCCGGCTGTTACACTCAGCGACAGAGAGTATCAGATGCTGCGTACTGCTGCTATAAATATCATCAAGGAACTTAAAGTCGAGGGCGGATGCAACTGTCAGTTCGCACTCCACCCTACAAGCTTTGAGTATGCTGTTATCGAGGTAAACCCAAGAGTTTCACGTTCTTCCGCACTTGCTTCAAAAGCAACAGGTTACCCGATAGCAAAAACTGCTGCAAAGATAGCTATAGGCTATACTCTTGACGAAATAATAAATCAGGTAACAGGTAAGACTTATGCTTGCTTCGAGCCTGCTTTGGACTATGTTGTTATCAAGTTCCCTAAGTGGGCTTTCGATAAATTCGTATATGCAAAGCGTACTCTCGGAACTCAGATGAAAGCTACCGGTGAGGTAATGGCTATCGGTACAAGCTTTGAACAGGCAATGATGAAGGCAGTGCGTTCTATCGAACTCGGTCTTGACTCCATGAACCTCAAAAAGCTTGCAAAGCTCTCTACTGAGGAAATAAGAGAGAAACTCCACGTTATCGACGATGAGCGTTCATTTGTAGTATTTGAAGCTCTGAAACGTGGAATAACTCCGGAGGAAATACATGAGATAACCATGATAGACAATTGGTTCCTGTATAAACTCCTCAACCTTGTTGAACTTGAAAAATGGCTTGCAGAGGGCGAGCTCACAGAAGAAAAGTACGATATTGCCAAGCAGTACGGCTACCTTGACTCCACAATAGAGCGTATGTCCGGACAGAAATGCCCTAAGCACAAGAGTGCTGTATTCAAAATGGTTGATACCTGTGCCGGAGAGTTCAAAGCTGAGACACCTTACTTCTACTCAACTTTCGATGACGAGAATGAAGCTCAGCAGTTCATCGAGCGTACTGATTCAGGCAAGAAAAAGGTCATAGTATTTGGTTCCGGACCTATTCGTATCGGTCAGGGTATCGAGTTCGACTACTGTTCGGTTCACTGCGTATGGACTCTTAAAGAACTCGGCTACGAAGCTGTTATCTGCAACAATAACCCTGAAACTGTTTCTACCGACTTTGATACCGGTGACAGACTTTATTTCGACCCTCTCACCAAAGAGGACGTTGAAGCTATAATCGAGACTGAAAAGCCTTACGGAGTTGTAGTTCAGTTCGGCGGACAGACCGCTATCAAGCTCACAAGACACCTCTCTGATATGGGTGTAAAGATACTCGGTACATCAGCTGACATGATCGATGCCGCTGAGGACAGAGAGCGTTTTGATGAAATACTTGAAAAGTGCGGTATTCCACGTCCAAAGGGACATACTGTTATGACTACTGATGAGGCTATCGCAGCTGCTGAGGACCTCGGCTATCCTGTACTTCTCCGCCCTTCATACGTTCTTGGCGGACAGAATATGATAATCGCTCACTCAAAGGCTGATGTTATCGAGTACATGGGCATCATCACAAGTCATATGATAGAAAACCCTGTTCTCATCGATAAGTACATGATGGGTACTGAGGTAGAAGTTGATGCTATATGTGACGGCGAGGACTTCCTTATCCCGGGTATCATGGAGCATATCGAAAGAGCCGGAGTTCATTCCGGAGACTCCATTTCAATATACCCTGCACAGCATCTCTCAGACCGTATAAAGCGTATAATCGTTGAGTATACACGTCTGCTCGCAAAAGAACTCAACGTTATCGGACTTGTCAACATCCAGTACGTTGTTTACAATCATGAGGTTTATGTCATCGAGGTAAACCCACGTTCATCAAGAACAGTACCTTACATCAGCAAGGTAACAGGAATACCAATGGTAGACATAGCAACAAAGATCATGTTCGGTGCAAAGCTTAAAGATATGGGCTATGAAAGCGGACTTTATCCGGCTGGCGACTATGTAGCTGTTAAAGTTCCTGTATTCAGCTTTGAAAAGCTCACAGACGTTGATACTATGCTCGGACCTGAAATGAAGTCCACAGGTGAGTGTCTTGGTATAGGCAGAAACCTTGAAGACGCTCTATTAAAGGGACTTATCGCCGCTGGTTTTGACCTAAAGAAAGAGGGCGGAGTCCTCATATCAGTACGTGATACGGATAAGCAGGAGATACTCCCTATCGCTGATAAATTCGAGCGTATGGGATTTGAACTTTACGCAACGTCAGGTACGCAGTCAGTGCTCCACAGAAATATGATAGCAGCACATCTTGTCCGCAAAATATCTGAAGGTGAACCAAATGCAGTAACACTCCTTGAAAGCGGAAAGATACACTATGTAATATCGACCTCCGCAAAGGGCAGACTCCCTGAGCGTGACAGCGTTAAAATGAGACGTAAATCAATAGAGAGGTCTATATGCAGTCTGACTGCTATAGATACTGCAAAAGCACTTGCAAAAGTTTTAGAGTCAGGCAGAACTATCAACGACGTAGAATTGGTAGATATAACAAAAATTTAAAACATTCTATGTATAAAACGTGACATTTCATCTCATTGTCTTGACATATCTGGATATAAATGGTATAATTTTTATGCAAAGTATTCTTATAGGGGGACAGTTATGAGCTTAGTGAATGTAAAATGTTATTATTGCGAAGAACCGGTTCAGGTAAAAAGTGAAAAAGACGCTTGGATCTGTCCGGCTTGCGGAGAACCCTTTATAGTTGAAAAAGCAATAAGACTATCAAAAAAAGAAAATATTAAAGTCAAAAAGAGAGTTATTGTTGCTCATGTCGGTCGTCGTCATGAGAACGAAAATGCAGTTAAAACCGCTGCAAAATCAGTCAAGGAGTTAGCTCCGGAAATAACTCCGGTAAAAGTGACAGAAGATAAAGTTGAGGTAAAGTCAGCACCTGTTGAGGAGCTGAAACCTGCCATGAAAGTGACATCAGTCACCGAAAAGAAGCCAGAGTTAAAACCGGAAGTTAAAATTAATCCGGAAGTTAAACCAGCTGCTCCGGCTCAGACTCAGACTGCTAAACCTGAGGTAAAACCGGCTGCTCCGGCTCCGGCTCAGAACGCTAAACCTGAGGTAAAACCGGCTGCTACGGCTCCGGCTCAGAACGCTAAACCTGAGGTAAAACCAGCTGCTCCGACTCCGGCTCAGGTCGCTAAACCTGAGGTTAAACCAGCTGCTCCGGCTCCGGCTCAGACTGCTAAGCCTGAGGTAAAACCAGCTGCTCCGGCTCCGGCTCAGACTGCTAAACCTGAGGTAAAACCGGCTGCTCCGGCTCCAGCTCAGAACGCTAAACCAGAAGTTAAACCGGCTGCTCCGGCTCCAGCTCAGACTGCTAAACCTGAGGTTAAACCGGCTGCTC